>JBBQFQ010000040.1:0-49940 GCA_038322235.1 Chthoniobacterales bacterium | reverse complement strand
CTCGGACGACCCATTGGGGCCGCCGGGGTGTCACCAAGGGCGACGTGAAGAAAATACCAAGGGGGGTAGGACAAATAGCGTAGACCCCCCTTCCCAAATCCCGATTTACTCTGGAAAAATAATCGTTCTTTTTTTTGACAGCCTTTTTGAGCCTTCCGGAAAAGGGCGTCCACAAAGGTCCAAGAAAGTCGATAACTTGCACATCCAAGACTCTTGGGCTGCGGTGGTTACGCGGACGCGGCATCGCCCCAGAACCGCTCTGATCCCCAAAAACCCCAAATGATCAGTTTTTGGGTCGAATGGCCGAATTTGAGACCAAACACCGCTTCCCGGCCTGAAAAGCCCCGTTTCGAAGGTCAACCAGCGATTCGGATCCCGCGGCCTTCGTCTCCGCGCGTGCGAAGTTCGAAGTTCCGCTTGGAAGCGATTTGATCTTCGTAGGCTCCTTGGAATGCTTGAGGGATTGGGGCGTCGTATTCGTTCCAACGTTCGATCTCGCATTGAAGCCACTCCCTGCCATTCTGTTTTTGGTCCTTCTCTTCACTGGGCGGCCGTTCGTCTTGGCGTCGGGCAAGGTGTGCCTCGTCAAAGGAGCAGAATGCGTGGCGGCCGCGGAGCTTGGCATCCGTTGCTGCTGTGAGCAGGACTGCGGCTGCGATGGTTCCAAGGATCATTCCACCACGCCGAGTCGATCTCCAGAGCAGGCGGATCGGAGTATCGAATTCATTGCCATCGACGTTCCCCCGGTCTTCCTGCCGAGGGCAGATTTTTTCGCCAGCGCGATAGTCTCCATCGATACCGCATGGAGAGTTGCCCACGTCCTCCCGCGCGTCGCGGTGACGTGCATTCGATTGAACTGAGCCGGACTTCCCCAGGCGAAGTGTGCCCCCGGCACACGCTCACCCTCGAAGATCCCCGTGCTCAGTTCCATGAAAACCCGCTTTCTCCTTCCTTGCGCCCTCATCTGGGCGCTCCCCGCGAGCCACCTCGCGGCCCAATCCGACAAGTCCGCCCGCGCGCGCGGCCTCTCCCTCTCCTTCGTCACGGAGTCGGTCGTCTCCGGCAACCCGTCATTGCGCGAGCTCCGCGCCCGCCTTTCCTCCCTGGCCCAACGTCCCGTCCAGGCCGCGGCGTGGGAGGATCCGCGATTATCCGCTTCGAGTCGCGTGGCGCGCTTCGTCAGTATCGCGCCGAATGGCTTCACGGATCAGATGGTCGGGGTCGAGCAATCGATTCCCATCTCGGGCCGCAATCAGGTGCGCGCCCGCCTCGCGACCATCGAAGTCTCGATTGCGGGAGAGGAACTGCGCCGGCGAGAACTCGATCTCATCGCCCGGGCGCGCACCGCCTATTTCAAATTGGTTCGCGATCATGCGCTCATCGATCTGAGCTTCGCGGTCGAGCGGTCCTGGCGCGAGACCATCGAAAGTACCCAAACCAAATTCGAAGTGGGCGTGCGCTCCCAAGCAGACGTGCTCAATGCCGAGAGCGAGCTGGCCCGCTTTCTGGAGTCGAGGGGCGATCTGGAGCGGACGCTTTCCGAAGATCGGACGGAATTAAATGTCCTCATGGGCCGCCCGCCCGCCACCGTGCTGGGTTCGCCCGTGGATCAGCCGCGGGACGCCTCGGTGCCTGCTCTGGCGGCGGCGCGACTGCGCGCGGTCACCCTCGCGCGGCGGCCCGAAGTGCGCATGGCCGAGCTTCGCCGCGTGGGGGCGTCGGCGGAACGCGAGCTGGCCCGGCGCGGTTGGATCCCCGATCCCGCGATCTCGCTCAATGCGCAGCGCTACAATTCCGCTGCGCAGGCCATCAGCGAAGTGAGCGCGGGCATTTCCGTCACTTTGCCGTGGGCCAATCCCGCCAAGTATCGCGCCGCGGAGCGTTCGGCTGAGTTGCTCGAGTCGGCCGCCCGGACGGCTTTGGAACAGACGCGCCTCGAAGCGCTCGGCCGGCTCCGCGACCAACTCGTTCGGGTGGAGACGGCGCAACATCATCTCGATCTCTTCGGCGATCGGCTGCTCCCGCTCGCACGGCAGGCGCTGGAAGCGAGCCGCATCGACTATGCTGCCGGCAAGCTCACCTTCGTCGAACTCACCGCCGCGGTGCGCGCGCTGCGCGACACTGAAACCACCTATCAGCACCACCTCGCCGACCGGCAGATGGCGCTGGCCGAGCTCGAGGCAGTCGTCGGGGCTGACCTCGGATTCTTCCCCACCCGCGCGAAAGCGAGCTCCCGCCGCTCGCATTGAGCCATGAAAATTCTCCTCCATTTCCTCGTCTTCCTTGTCTTGGCCGCCGGCCTCAGCGTCGTTTTGGCGGCCGAACCCAAGGAGGCGGCCGACCCGAAAGTCGATCACTACACCTGCCCGATGCACCTCTCGGTGCATCTCCATGATCCGAAGGCGAAGTGCCCGATCTGCGCGATGGACCTTGTCCCGGTGCTGAAGCGCGGGGCGGCCGTCGCGGGCGGAACGAACGAGCCGAACCATCCGGAAAACGCGGCAACAACCGCGCCCGACGGAAGTGAATTTGAAGTGCCGCGGGAACGCCAGCAGCAGTTCGGCGTCACCTACGCGAAGGCCGTACGCATACCGCTGCGCGACACGATTCGCGCTGTGGGTACGGTGGCGGCGAACCGCGCTCGCCTGTTCGAATTTGTCGCCCGCGTCGAGGGGTACGTCCAGACGCTGAATGTCGCGTCCGCCGGCGAACCCGTGGAGGAAGGCCAGGCGTTGCTCACGCTTTACAGCCCGGATCTCCTCGCGACCGAAACCGAGCTCGTGAAGCTGCTCGAGGCGCGCGATCGCGCCGGATCCGCGGACGCCCGCGCCACCGCGGACCGCCTTCTCGAAGCTTCGCGCCGCCGCCTCGCGCAATGGAACATTCTGCCCGCGCAAATTGCGGAGCTGGAGAAGGCCCGCGTGCCCGCGGATATCCTCACGCTCCGTTCGCCCTTCCGCGGGCTCGTCGCGGAAGTCACGGTCGACCAGGGCAGGCGCGTCGCGCCAGGCGATCGACTCGTCAGCGTGGTCGATCTTTCGTCGGTCTGGGTTTGGGCGGAGTTCTATGAGAACGAACTCCCTTTGCTGAATAGCGGTCAGGCCGTCAGCCTGACCAGCGCAGCTTATCCAGGCCGGACCTTCGAAGGGAGCATCGCGGTCATCCAGCCGTATCTGGGGGAAATGCGGCGCACCGCCCGCGTGCGCATCGATCTCGCCAACGCAGACCTCAGCCTGCGCCCCGGCATGTTCCTGGAGACGACCGTGGTGATCGAGCGGGGCGAAGCGCTGACCATCCCCTTCACTGCGGTGATGCCCACCGGCGGGCGCAGCCTGGTCTTCGTGGACCGTGGCGGGGGCAGGCTGCTCCCTCGCTTCGTCCAGCTCGGCCGACAGCATGGCGACGCCTACGAAGTGCTCGCTGGCCTGAAGGAAGGCGAGCGGGTGGTGAACAGCGCCAACTTCCTCATCGATGCCGAAGCCAAGGTGCAGGGCGTGATCGGTGCCACCGCGCTGGAAGAACCCGTCGCGCCGAGGCCTGAGCGGGCACCGATGGCATCGCCGATGCCTTCGGCCGCCACAACGACGAAACCGTGAGCGGAGAAGACCCCATGGCAACGTCATCCCCCGAGCCGGCGCCGAACGTGATCGAGCGCCTCATCGAGACGAGTGCGCGGAACAAGTTCCTCGTCTTCGTCCTCGCGATCTTCGCCGTGGCCGCGGGTCTCTACGCCGTGGCGCACACGCCGCTCGATGCCATTCCCGACCTGAGCGATGTGCAGGTCATCGTCTACACCGAGTGGCCCGGACGCTCGCCCGATCTCATCGAGGACCAGCTCACGTTTCCCATCTCCACGCGCTTCATCGCCGCCCCAAACGTGCGTTTCGTCCGCGGCGAATCGTCCTTCGGAAAATCGGTCGTCTTCGTCATCTTCGAGGACGGCACAGACATCTATTGGGCGCGTTCGCGCGTCATCGAATATCTCAACTCCGTCCGCGGATCGCTGCCGGAGGGAGTGAATCCGGTCATCGGCCCTGATGCCACCGGGGTCGGCTGGGTTTTCGAGTATGCCCTCGTCGACGACACGGGCCAGAATGACCTCGCACAGCTTCGCTCCTTTCAGGACTGGCATCTTCGCTACGCGCTCGAATCGGTCAAAGGGGTGGCCGAGGTTGCTCCCGTGGGTGGTTTCGTGAAGCAATACCAAGTTGATCTCGATCCCACTGCGCTCGCCGCTTATGGCCTTGCCCTGAGCGAGGTGAGCAATGCCATCCGCCAGAGCAACGCGGATGTGGGCGGAAAAACCTTCGAGATCGGCTCAACCGAGTACTACGTGCGCGGTCGCGGCTACATCAAGTCCACCGCCGATCTTGAGAACATCGTGCTCAAGGTCGCCAACGGCACGCCCATCTACGTGCGGAATGTTGGCAAGGTGCATCTCGGTCCCGATTTGCGGCGCGGCGTCGCCGAACTGGACGGAAAGGGCGAGGTGGTCGGTGGCATCGTGGTCATGCGCTACGGCGGCAACGCGCTCGACGTCATCGACGGCGTAAAAAAGAAACTCGCGGAGCTCGCTCCCTCGTTGCCGCCGGGTATGCGCGTGGTGACGACCTACGACCGCAGCGAACTCATTCACCACGCCATCGGCACGCTGCGCGAAAAACTCATCGAGGAGAGCATCATCGTGGCGCTCGTCTGCCTCGTCTTCCTCTGGCATGTGCGGTCCGCGCTCGTGGCCATCCTCACGCTGCCCCTGGCCATCCTGCTCTCCTTCATCCCGATGCTTCAGCTCGGGCTGACCTCGAACATCATGTCGCTCGGCGGGATCGCCATTGCAATCGGCGCGATGGTGGATGCCGCCATCATCATGGTGGAAGGCGCACACAAGGCGCTGGAACACTTTCGCGCAGAGCATGGGCGCGAGCCCGATGGCCTGGAGCGCACGCGCGTGATCATTGGCGCCGCCCGACTCGTGGGCCGTCCGCTCTTCTTCTCGCTCCTCGTCATCACGGTGAGCTTCCTGCCGGTTTTTTCGCTCACCGGGCAGGAAGGCCGGCTCTTCAAGCCGCTCGCCTTCACCAAGACTTTTGCGATGGGCTTCGCCGCTCTGCTCGGCATCACTTTGGTGCCCGTGCTGATGCTTCTGCTCGTGCGCGGTCGCATCACGCCCGAGGCAAGAAATCCGGTCAATCGCCTGCTGATCGCGCTGTATCGTCCCGTGGCGCACTTCGTCTTGCGCTTCCGCTGGCTCACGCTCGGTGGGGCCGCCCTCTTGTTGATCGCGACTTGGTTTCCGTTTTCGCAATTGGGCAAGGAGTTCATGCCGCCACTCAATGAGGGGACCATTCTCTACATGCCCACCGCGATCCCCGGCATGTCCGTCGGCGAGGCCTCGCGCGTGCTGCAGATCCAGGACGCGATGCTGGCAAAATTCCCCGAGATCGAGCGAGTCTTTGGCAAGGCTGGCTGGGCGGAGACCTCCACCGATCCGGCCTGGCTCTCGATGTTTGAAACCGTCGTCACCCTCAAACCGCGCGACCAATGGCGCCCCGGCCTGACGTGGGACGGATTGATCGCGGAACTGAACGAAAAGGTGAAGACGCCTGGCATGGCCAACATCTTTTGGATGCCCATCCAGACGCGCACGGAGATGCTGACGACAGGTTTCCGTTCTGTCCTGGGGATCAAGGTTTTCGGTCCCGATCTCGCGCAGATCGAAAAGGTCTCGGTCGAGATCGAGCAGGCGCTCAAGGATCTTCCGCGGACGCGCGCTGTTTTTGCGGAGCGCACGACGGGCGGATACTTCCTCGACTTCACCGTGAAGCGCGAAGCTGCCGCGCGCTACGGGCTGCGCGTCGGGGACGTGAATGACGTGATCGAGACCGCGCTCGGCGGCAAGACGATCGCGACCACCGTCGAGGGCCGGGAACGGTATCCCATCGCGGTGCGCTACTCGCGCGACTACCGGAGCGACCTCGAAGCGCTCAAGCGCGTGCTCATCCCCGCCCCCGCGCTCGTAAATCCGAGCTCGCCAGGCGAACCCATGCCGCAGATCCCGCTGGGCCTCGTGGCCGACCTCAGCTTCAAAACCGGACCGCCCTCCATTCGAAACGAAAACGGCCAGCTTGTCAGTTTCGTCATCATCGACCCCGAAGGCAGCGATATCGATGGCTACGTCCGCGCCGCCGCCGCCCGCATTCAAGAGCGGGTGAAATTCCCGCCCGGCTACTACATCCAGTGGGCCGGCCAGTTCGAGTATCTCAAAGCCGCGGAAAAGCGCCTCGTGGTCGTCGTCCCGCTGACGCTGCTCATCATCTTCGTGCTGCTCTACCTGAACACGAAATCGGCCGTGAAGACGGTGATCGTGCTGCTGGCTGTGCCCTTCTCGCTCGTGGGCGCCTTCTGGCTCCTCTATCTGCTTGGCTACAATCTCAGCGTGGCCGTCTGGGTGGGACTGATCGCGCTCGCCGGGCTCGACGCCGAGACGGGGGTGGTCATGCTGCTCTATCTCGACCAGGCTTGGGAAAAATTCCGGGCGGAGGGTCGGATGCAGAACGAGTCCGATCTGCACGCCGCCGTGATCGAAGGCGCCGTGCAGCGCATCCGTCCGAAGATCATGACCGTCTGCGCGATCCTCTTCGGTCTTTTGCCGATCCTGTGGTCGCCCGCCGAGCAGGCCGGCGCCGACGTGATGAAGCGGATCGCTGCGCCGATGATCGGAGGCGTGGTGACGTCGGCAGTGCTGGAGTTGATGCTTTACCCCGCCATCTTTTTCATCTGGAAACGGCGCTCACTCGGCGCAAGGAACGAAGCCGAAGCCTCGTCGGCTGCATAACCGGGCACCTTGCGATTTGACGTCAGTGCTGGGGGCCGAGCAGACAACAAATGTTCCTCGTCCGTCGGATTTGTCCCTCATCGCAGAAGTTGTGGTTCTACGAGTACCTCCAACCCCCCCTGACCAAAAGCACATGCCCCACGACCTGCGACCGAGCACGATCATTCCCACGCGGAAGGCGGAAAACACGATCGCGAGGCGCTGCCGTCCGGGACGTTTGGGAGGAGATCGGCGACCCCTGCGAAAAGTCAGATAACAATCATCGCGCACTCCCAATAGGAACCTTGCGGAGCCTTCTCGAGGCTGGGTTGACGAACGAACGGCTTGTCGCGCCCTGCGGTAACGAATTGCTCAAGCCCGGTGGCGGAAGCGTCTAACGCCGACGAGAAACGCGGCGCCTAGGCCCAGCATCGCCCAAATGGTCGGTTCGGGGACCTGGTTTGCCAGCCGGAGCGGCACGCCGGCGTCATCGGTAAAAGCGAGTTCGCGCGGGCTGCTGTCTATGTTGGGGACAGTGGCGAGGACACCGAGGTCGGTTCCTGTCGGAGAGAACTTCTCAATCGTGCTACCACCGCTGTTTGCCGCGTAGAGATTGCCGGCGCTGTCAAAGGCAAGGCCGAGCGGCCTATTCAAGCCGGTGCTCGCAAAGAGCGAGGCCGTGCCGGCCATGGTGAACTTCATAATCGTGTTCCCGCCAAGGTTTGTCGGAGCGCCATTGGCCACATAGAGATTACCCGCGCGATCAAAGGCAAGTCCGTCCGGGTCGCTTAATCCCGTGCTGGCAAAGACCGATCCGACCGGGGAAAGGATGCCGCCGGACGCGGTATACTTCTCAATCACGTTGGTGGAGCTGGACACGTAGAGATTGCCCGCACTGTCAAAGGCAAGGCCCGATGGGCGGCTCAAGCTGGTAAAGAGGGAAAACGTGCCGCCCGGGGTGATCCTCTCAATCGTATTGTTGCCGAAGTTTGCCACGTAGAGATTGCCCGCGCCGTCGAACGCGAGGCCGATGGGCTGATTCGTGCCGCCGCCGAAGGACGAGCCCACGCCACCGGGCGTGAACCTGGTGATCGAGCTGTTTTGGACGCTTGTCTGGTAGAGATTGCGCGCGCTGTCAAAGGCCAGGCCGTAATTGGAGACAGCTCCGATGTTGGCAAAGACGGAAGCGCTTCCGGCGCCAGTGATCGCTGTGATCGTGCTATTTGTCGTGACGTAGAGGATGTCCGCACTGACGGGCGCGGCGAGGCAACCGAGCAGCAGCGCTGCGGTGGCGGTGAGAATGGAGCTGATCGGTAACTTCATGTCGGTGCGCTTCTGTTTTTGTTTACGGTTTGATTTTTGACTCTGTGTCGTTGTGAATCGCGGAGAACCTCGCAATCCCTGAGACGTCACCGATCCACTCTGCTTCCGCCCGCTCTCGATCCCCAACACGTTGCCGCCCAGTTCCATCGCGCCGCTCTTGCGAGCGTGCAACCTGATTGAGCGACCAAATGATGGTCCGTCCAGCGAGCGGTAAGGCGTAATCGGCGAATAGGGTATGGCAAAGAGGTTGTCGCGCACGGCGGACCGATATTTCTGCCGCGTTGAAATTTTGAAGGTCCAGCGCGTTTTCATGGATTCCGAACCGCGGCCGTGTCCCGCGGGAGCCGGATCTTTGAGATCCGGTTTTCAAACCGGCCGCTTCATCCGGTTTTCGCGCCGCCGCTCGCACGACTCTTGCATTCTCGCAAAACGATCGTGATTGAGGGATCCAGCTACCGCACGAAGCATCGCGTTGAAGCGTAAATGGAACCAAGCAGCCAAGGAGCGCGACGGCAGCCACGTCGGGAGCCAGGTGCTGCATCCGACGACTGGGTTGTCTCCGCACTTGAAACGGCGCACGGCGGGCGGTGCGCCCGGCTTGTGCAGACGAGTTTTGGTTTCAGGCTCGTCCCACGTATTGGGCTTCCGGGTTTGCCCACACCCTCGCAGCTTCGCAGGCTTACCCCATCGTCTGCGTCCGCGACCGCTCGCCCGCTCCCGCCCATCTGTGGCCCCCTCGCGATAGAACGCCTTCAGGTGCCCCTGCGCGCCCGGTGCGCCGCGAACCCGCTCCCCTCTCCGCCCTTCCGAACGGGTCACGGGATCTTGGAGAATATCCGGAGTAATCCCAGCTATCGCACTGTGGCGCCTCACCTCCAATCGTCCGTGTTACGAAAGCGCCCGAGGCCCACAGCATCAAACTCATCGGAGCCACCATTTACTTTGACGCCCAGCAAGCGGAGCGCCTGATTGATGGCGTCCGATTCGACCCAGGGGCCGAAGATCAATCGCCCTTCCTCCCAGACTGCCGACGCTTACCAGCCCGTGCCGCCGAAGTACTCAGCTTCGAGGTAGGCGACTTTTCCCCAGGTCGGCGCGATACGCGCTGCGATTTCCTCTGGGAGCACGATCTCATCCTCACTGGGCATTTCTTCAAAGGCTCCCGTCACTGGGCAACGCGGAATGCCGTTCGCCGTTCTCAGGCTGGAAGTGAGCGGAACGAGAGTAAAGCCCTGAGGAAGCAGGACCGATGGTGCGGCGAGCGCCATCGCCCCGTCGAAGCCGATTTGGGAACCGACTAACCCTTGGAGAACGAAAGCCATTGCGGTGACACGTTACCACATGGACGGGGACGCGGACCTGTTCACGCTTCCGAGGTAGCAACCGCTCGCGACGAGAACCGCTGCCGCCGCGTTGGGGCTGGTCGCTTTGATCCGCGGCCATCTGATACCAGCGGACCGCTTGCGCCTCGTCCTTCGGAACGCCACGGCCGTTAGCGAGCCTGACGCCGACGTTGTATTGCGCCACTACATCGCCCTGTTCCGCGGCCGCTTCGAGCTTCGACATCTCTTGCGCTTGGACCACCGGCACGCAGAAAAGCGTGCCGAAGGCCAGAAGGAGGAACGCCAAGCGCTGCATCAGTGGGGGATTCGTCTGGCCGCTACGGACAATCCGCGGCGGAGTCTCCGAGCACACCTGCATTTGGTCAAACGTCTCCCAGTTTTCAGGCCGGCTGATTTGCGTGGCTTTCAGATCGAGGCTGGCACCTTCTCCCAAATATCGGCGGCGTTTTCCCGCGGGCCGGCGGCGTTTCGTAAAAAGTCGGCGACCTTTTTTCGGGGTCACGGCACCTTTTGAAAAGGTCGCGCCACCGGTTCTGAGGGTCGACGGCGTTTTGGTGAAGGCCGCCGAACTTTTCCAAGGGTGCGACGACCTTTTCCAGAGGTGCCGTGACCCTTTCGAAGGGTCGAAGGCGTTTTGGTGGAGGCCGCCGACCTTTTCTGAGGGTGCGACGACCTTTTCCAGAGGTGCCGTGACCCTTTCGAAGACTCGAAGGCGTTTTGGTGAAGGCCGCCGACCTTTTCTGAGGGTGCGACGACCTTTTCCAGAGGTGCCGTGACCCTTTCGAAGGGTCCACGGCGTCTTGGGGAACGTCCGTGACCTTTTCCAAGGGTGCGACGACCTTTTCCAGAGGTGCCGTGACCCTTTCGAAGGGTCCACGGCGTCTTGGGGAACGTCCGTGACCTTTTCCAAGGGTGCGAGGACCCTTCTGAAGGGTCTTGTGACCTGATCGATAGGTCGACGCTTTCGCGCAAGAGGTCCGCCACCCTTTCTAGAGGTGCAGCGACCCTTCGAAAGGGCCGGACCACCCTTTGTGAAGGTCGGCGACGTCGTGCAAAAGGTCCGCCACGCTTTCTAAAGGTGAGGCGACCCTTTCGAAGGGTCGGACGACCCTTTCTAAAGGTACGGGGACCTTTCCGGGAGGTCGGCGATGTCTTGCAGGAGGTTCGGCACCCGTCCTAAAGGTGCTGCGACCCTTCGAAAGGGTCCGCTGACCTCGTCGAACCCGTTGAACATTGAACTTTGAAGGGCTCAGATGGGGCGGAACCTTCAGCGCTGGGCGTCAAACAGTAGCGGAGCGGATTGAGGCGGAGATCGGCAGCGCCCCCGTTTCGAACGCTGATCGAGTCGGCTAGCACGACCGAAATTGCGGCGCGGCCCGTTCGCTCCGGCGCCCCTGCCGGGGCGCCACGTGCTGGGGTGCGACTCCGGTGGCTGACGCCACCGTATAGGTGCACCGGAGTTATTCATAGGCAGCGGGGATGGGCCCCCGCACAGCCCTCACCGCTGCCTGTGAATAACTCCGCCGCGGCCCTTTTTTCCCCGCCGGCGCTGCCTTAAATTTGGCCTGGCTGTCGCACGAATTTGCCACCATCCGCTTCAACGGATTTTAGCCAACTTTCGGCGACAGCCAGGTCTCAGCGCATCGGACAGGCATCCTCAGCCACTGACGGTCTGAACCCGTCTCTCTATACGATCTGCCGCCCGCTGCGTGAAGGCCAAATTCCGTCAACCACCCACCTGACAACCCCATCCCCATGCACACGCCCCTCGCGCCTTCGCCCACCGCTTTAAGCGACCGCTCGCCAGCCGATCCCCTCCCCCCAGCACCTTTGTCTTATGCCGCCTATGTCGGCCTGGACTGGGGTGACTACCGCCACGCCTTCGCACTCCAGGCGGCCGACAGCCTGACCCCGCCCGAAACCGGTCAGTTCGACCATGGTGCCGAACAGCTCCACACCTGGCTGGACGCTCTCTGCTCCCGCTTCGGCGGCCAGCCCATCGCCATCGCGCTGGAGGCCAGCCGCGGCCCGGTCGTGGCCGCGCTCCTCGAGCATCCCACCATCACCGTCTTCCCCATTCACCCGGCCACCAGTGCGAACTTCCGCCGAGCCTTCCGACCCAGTGGCGCCAGCGACGACGTGCCCGACGCTCTCGTGCTCCTCGACCTGCTCCGCCACCACCGCGACCGGCTCACTTCGCTCCTTCCGCTTGACCTCCAGACCCAGGAGCTCCAGCTCCATTGTGAGGCGCGACGCAAGGCCGTCGATCGCATCACGCTGCTGACCAACTCGGTCACCAGCTTGCTCAAGGGATCCTACCCGCAGGCCCTCGCGATGCTCGGCGATCGTCTCGCCGCGCCCCTCGCCTTGGATTTCCTCACGCGCTGGCCCACTCTCGCCCGCTTGCAGAAGGCCAAAGCGGCCACGCTGCGCAAGTTCTACCACGCGCACAACGTGCGACGACCGGAGAGCATCGAAGCTCGCCTGGCGCTGGCAGCGGCGGCTCGTCCGCTTTCCACCAACCCGGCCATCCTGGGGGTAAACGAACTCTCGCTCGCACTTCTGGTCGCGGAGTTGCGCGTCCTCGTCACCCACGTCGAGCGCTTCAATCACGCCATCGCCACGCTCTTCTCCGCTCATCCCGAACGGGTCGTGTTTGCCTCGCTCCCGGGCGCGGGCAAGGCCCTCGCTCCGCGCTTGTGCGCCGCCTTCGGCACCCAACACGAGCGTTTCACGAGCGCCGCGAGCGTTCAGCGCTATGTCGGGGTCGCGCCGGTGACCGAAAAGAGAGGCAAAAGCGTCTACACGCATTGGCGTTGGAGCGCGCCGGCCTTCCTGCGCCAGAGCTTTGTCGAATGGGCGGGCCAGAGTGTGCGCTCGTGCCTCTGGGCCAAAGCTTTCTACCTCCACGCCAAGGCTCGCGGCAAAGCGCATTCGACGATCCTTCGCGCCCTCGCGTTCCGGTGGATCCGCTTCGTTTACCGCTGCTGGCAGACCGGCACTCCCTACGATGACGGGCGCTACTTGCAGGCCCTCAAGAAGAGCGGCTCACCCCTGCCCGCTTTGATCGAAAAACTCACCGTCCAACTCGCAAAAACTTAAGATTTTCATTTGCGCGGTGCACCTCAGCCGTTGGCTAATTTCCACTGGCCCTCCAGGCCCCGGCCACGAGGCGGGGTCGCTTCCCGCGGCCATTCGGGCAAGAAGCGGGCGGGGCAGCGGCGGCGAACCCGGCGATGGCGGCGGAGTTGATCGTCAGATGGAGGACGAAGCTTCGAAAGGCTGAGCGGGAGCGAAACCTCGGGCTTGAGGCGACAAACGGTCGCTGAGAGGGAGATCGGCACCGCACCGCGATCGGAGGCGGATCGAGTCGGCCAGCAAGACCAAGACTGCGGCGCGGCCCGTTCGCTCCGGCGCCCCTGTCGGGGCGCCACGTGGTTGGGTGGCATTCCGGTGGCCACCGCGGACCGGTCGCTCCGGCGCCGCTCCCGCGGCGCCACGTGGTTGGGGTGCCGTTCCGGTCGTTGACGCAACCGGCTACCTTCCACTGGCCCTCCAGGCCCAGGCCACGAGGCGGGGTCGCAATCCCTCTCCTTTCGGCCGTCGGCGCGGCACGAAGCGGGCGGGGCGGCGGCGGGCCCGGCGAGTGCCCAGGAGTTAATCGCAAGACGGGTACCAAGCCGACGGGAAATTTTTCCCCGGGGTCATAATTTTGCTGATCGATTGCGAAAATTCGCTAGGGTTGGGACTCCCTTATGAGCAACGCCTTTAACTCCCTCCGCGAATTCTCCTTCGGCGCCGGCCAGAGCGGTCGGTTTCATTCCCTCCCGGCGCTCGAGGAAGCCGGCGCCGGGCCGGTCTCGTCGCTCCCGGTTTCGATCCGGCTCGTGCTCGAAGCGGTGCTGCGGAATTGCGACGGGAAAAAGGTCAGCGAGGCCAACGTGCGTGAGCTCGCCAACTGGAAACCGAACGCGGAACGCACGGCGGAGATTCCCTTCGTCGTCGCGCGCATCGTTCTCCAAGATTTCACCGGCGTGCCGCTCCTCGTCGATCTCGCGGCGATGCGCTCGGCGGTGGCGAAGACGGGCAAGAACCCGAAGATCATCGAGCCGCTCGTGCCGGTCGATCTCGTGGTGGATCACTCGGTGCAGGTGGACTTCTCCGGCAACGCCCAGGCGCTCGCCAAAAACCTCGATCTCGAATTCACCCGCAACCGCGAGCGCTACCAGTTCCTGAAGTGGGGCATGCAGGCGTTTGAGACGTTCAAAGTGGTGCCGCCCGGGATCGGGATCGTGCACCAGGTGAATCTCGAATTCCTCGCCAAGGGCGTGATTGAACACGGCGGGGTCTACTATCCCGATACGCTGGTGGGAACCGACTCCCACACGACGATGATCAACGGCTTGGGAATCGTGGGCTGGGGCGTGGGCGGGATCGAGGCGGAGGCGGGGATGCTCGGCCAGCCAGTCTATTTCCTGACGCCGGATGTCGTGGGCGTGTATCTCACGGGTGCGCTCCGCGAAGGCGTGACCGCGACGGACCTCGCGCTGACGATCACGCAGATGCTGCGCAAGGCGAAGGTCGTGGGGAAGTTTGTGGAATTCTACGGGCCGGGCGCGGAGGCGCTGCCGGTGGTGGATCGCGCGACGATCGCGAACATGGCGCCGGAGTACGGCGCGACGATGGGCTTCTTCCCGATCGACGGCGAATCCGTGAAATATCTCCGCGCGACCGGTCGGTCCGAGGAGCATTGCGCGATGTACGAAGCCTACTACAAGGCGCAGGGCCTGTGGGGCATTCCGCAGAAGGGCCAGATCGCGTACTCATCCGAGGCGGAGCTGGATCTCGCGACGGTCGTGCCGAGCGTGGCCGGACCGAAGCGCCCGCAGGACCGGATCGAACTGCCGAATCTGAAGAACGAATTCACGGCCTCATTTTCGCGCTCGGTCGCGGAAAGCGGCTTCGGCAAGAAGGCGGGTGACTTCAGCACGATCAGCGCGGACGTGACGATGCCGGGCGGCGCCTCGGCGCACGTCGGCCACGGCTCGGTGCTGATCGCCGCGATCACGAGCTGCACGAACACCTCAAACCCCAGCGTGATGCTCGCCGCCGGCCTGCTCGCGAAGAAGGCGGTGGAAAAGGGACTGCATCCGCATCCCGCGGTGAAGGCTTCGCTCGCGCCGGGCTCGCGGGTGGTGACCGATTACCTGAACAAGACGGGACTCCAGCCGTTCCTCGATCAGCTCGGCTTCCAGACGGTCGGATACGGCTGCACGACCTGCATTGGCAACTCCGGCCCGCTCGCCGCGCCGGTGGAGGAAGCGGTCCTGAAGCATGATCTCGTGGCGGCCTCGGTGCTCTCGGGCAACCGCAATTTCGAGGCGCGCGTGCATCAGAACATCAAGGCGAACTTCCTGATGTCGCCACCGCTCGTGGTCGCCTTCGCGCTCGCGGGGCGGGTCGATCGGGACCTCACCACGGAGCCCATCGGCATGGGCACCAACGGCCCCGTCTATCTGAAGGACATCTGGCCCACGCTGCACGAAGTGCGCGAGGCGATGGAAAGCGCGTTGAAGCCGGAAGTATTCCGTTCGCTCTACTCGAACTTCGCGGAGCAGAATCCGAAGTGGAACGAGATCCCGTCCACCGCGGGGAACGTGTACGAATGGGACCGGCAAAGCACGTACGTGCAGGAGCCGCCGTTCTTCACGGATTTCTCGATGCAGCCGGGCACGATCAGCGAGATCCGCGGCGCGCGTCCGCTCGGGATCTTCGGCGACAGCGTCACGACTGACCACATCTCCCCGGCGGGTGCGATCAAGAAGACGTCGCCCGCGGGCCGCTATCTCCTCGAGAACGGCGTGCAGTTTGCCGACTTCAACAGCTACGGCTCGCGCCGGGGCAATGATCAGATCATGACCCGCGGGACGTTTGCGAACGTGCGGATCAAGAACTTCATGCTCGCCGGCGAGGAAGGCGGCGACACCCTCTTCCAGCCGGTCGGCGAGAAGCTGAGCATTTACGACGCGGCGATGAAATACGCCGCGACGAAGACTCCGCTGATCGTGATCGCCGGACAGGAATACGGCACCGGTTCATCGCGCGACTGGGCGGCGAAAGGCACGTTTCTCCTCGGCGTGAAGGTCGTGGTGGCGCAGAGCTTCGAGCGCATTCATCGCTCCAATCTCGTGGGCATGGGCGTGCTGCCCCTCCAGTTCCGCGAGGGGATCAATGCGAAGACCCTGAACCTCGAAGGTTCCGAGGTCTTCGACGTGCTCGGCCTGCATCCGAACCTTCGCCCGCAGAGCGATCTAACACTGCGCATTCACCGGAAGAACGGGAACGTCGATGACATCGCCGTCTCCTGCCGGATCGATACGCCGATCGAGATCGATTACTTCCAGCACGGCGGCATCCTGCCCTACGTGCTGCGCCAGCTGATCTCCGCCAACTGAGGATGAGTGCCGTCGGCGCCCCGACCATCGTCTCGCGCGTGGCCGTGATCGGCGCCGCGGGCACGGTCGGCGCGAGCTGGGTGGCGCTCTTCCGGCATCACGGTTTCACGGTCATCGCGCAGGACCCCTCCCCCGCCCTCGCGGAGCGCGTGACGGGATTTCTCGCGCGGACCGAAGGCGCGCTGCGCGAGCTGCATCCGGTTACCTACGCGCCGGGAGAGGTGCATTTCACGGCCGATCTCGCGGCGGCGGTGGACGCGGATTTCATCCAGGAAAACGCGCCCGAACGCGAGGAGCTGAAGCGGGAAATTCTCGGCCGGCTCGATGCGGTGGCGCGCCCGGGCGTGGTGATCGGATCGAGCACGTCGGCGCTGTTGCGGAGCGAGATCGTGCGCGATTGCCGGGTGGCGCCGGAGCGGGTGATCGTCGCGCATCCCTTCAACCCGCCGCATCTGCTGCCGCTGATCGAGCTAGTCGGTCACACGCCCGACAGCCCGGCCGTACGCTGGGCGTTCGACTTTTTCACGAGGCTCGGGAAGCAGCCCATCGTGCTGCGGCGCGAGGTCCTCGGCCACATCGCAAACCGGCTGAATTCCTCGATCTACCGCGAGGCCGTGAGTCTGGTGGAACAGGGAGTCGCGAGCGTGGAGGACATCGATCTCGCGATGACGGCAGGGCCGGGCGCGCGCTGGGCGGTGATGGGACCGCATCTGCTTTACCATCTCGGCGGCGGTCCGGGCGGGATCCGGCATTACCTCGATCATCTGGGCCCGAGCCAGGTGAAACGCTGGGCCGATCTCCTGACGCCCGAGCTCACCGGCGCGCTGAAGCAGCGCCTCATCGCCGGCGTGGAGCAGGAGGCCGCGGGGCGCTCTCTGGAGGAGCTGGAGACCGAACGGGACGCGGCGTTGCTGGCGTTGTTGAGGACGCGGCGGGCGTAGGGCGGAGCTCGCTTGTCTCGGCGGGGCCGATCAGGTAAAACACGGACCGTGACCTCTTTGGAACCTTCCGACCGCACGCTCTGGCCGCAGGTCATCGGACTCGGGCTGCTCAATGCGGCGATGTCGCTCTCGTGGCTCGCGTATCAGCTCTATCTGCCCCAGTTACTGACGTCGGTCGGGATCTCCGCCGCCTTCGCCGCGACGCTGCTGCTCCTCGAATCGGGCCTCGCGATCCTGCTCGAGCCGCTCTTCGGGTTTGCTTCCGACCGCACTTTTCGCTCCGCCGGGACGCGCTGGCCCTTCATCGCGCTCGGCAGCTTGCTTTCGTGCGCACTTCTCGCCGGCATCCCTCTGCTAGTCCTGCCGCGCGCGACCACCGCCGGAGCCATGTCCACCCTGATGCCGGGGCTGCTCATCGCGTGGTCGATGGCGATGGCGGTCTGCCGCACCCCGACGCTCGCGTTGCTCGGACGATACTCGATGCCGGCGTCGCTCCCGCGGGCGGCGGCGGTGATGACCTGCCTCAGCGCGGGGGTCGCGGCGCTCCGTCCCGGCGCGGGAAGTTTCATCCTCTCGCTCGGCCCGATCGTCTGCTTCGGGATCGCCTCGGCGGTGATGCTGGGCTGCACCGGACTCCTCCGGGTGGTGGATGCTAATGACCATCCCGCGCCGGAGACACCCGCTGCGCCGGAATCCGCCTCGCCGTGGAAGCTGCTCGCGCTGGTCATCGCCGGAGCGGCCTTCGGGATCGCGAACAAACTCGCCTTCGGTGAGATCCTGCCACGCGTGCTTGGTCCGGTGACGGGACCGGAGCGGGATCGATGGATGGTCGCCGCGTTCGTCGTACTCGCGCTGGCCGCCTTTCTTTCCGGCGCGGCGGCGAAGCGACTCGGGAACAATCTGGTGATGCCGCTCGCCGCGATCCTAGCCGCCATCGCCCTGCCCTTCCTTCCGTCGCTGACGGAGAAAACCGTCGCTCTGGTCGGGCTCGGTGGATTCGTGCTCATCTTTTCCGGCGTCGCGAATGGCGTCTTTCCCTTCGTCTTCGGCCGGGTCCCGGCGGGACGTGGCGGGCTGGGTCTCGGGCTTTTCTTCGGTGGACTCGCGGCCGGCACCCTGGCGCTCGGGCTGCTCGTGCCGAAGACGGCGGATCTCAGCGCGACGGTCGTCACCGAGATCACCTTGGGCGCGCTGGGGGTCCTCGCGATTCTCATCGTCGCGACGGCAGGTCGGTCTGCGAGGAACTGAGCGGGAGCGCGAGAATTTGGGGCGTCGGAGACGGGCTCACATCGCTCGCCGAACGTGCTGCCATCCCTCAGGGATGGGATGCGTTTTTTCGCGATTCCAGGGAGCGTGCGCTCCCTGGCTACTGGCTGCGAACCCCTCGGGTTCCGACCCGCTCGCACAATTTGGTTCGCGCAGACTCCGCCGCGAATCCTGACCCGACGCAAACGCCGCAGTCCCGCCACGCCGGAGCGGGAAAGCTGGCATCCCGCACCGGTCGGAGCTACTTTTCGGACCCGCGAGCTTCCCCCCCGAGACGCGGTCTCTCATCCTTCATGCCGAGTCCCCTCGCCCCCGCCTCCGAAGCGTTCACGCTCCGACCGGGCGAGCCGCGCGATCTTCACGCGTTGAAACAGCTCATCGCCACCGTCACCGGCGGATTGACCACGCTCCCGAACGAGGATCGCATCCTCGGATCGAAGCTTGACCAGTCGAAGCAATCCTTCGGGATGCGGGTCCACGCTCCCGCCGCGGAGCAATATTTCTTCGTACTCGAAGACGCCCGGACGCTGGAGCTGGTGGGCACCTCGGCGATCATGGCGCGCACCGGGGGGTTTGACCCCTTCTACTCGTACGAACTGCGCCACGAGGAAATGCGACACGAGCCGCTGGGGATCCAGAAGCACATTTCTGTGCTCCACTTGAAGACCGATCACAAGGGCCCGAGCGAGATCTGCTCGCTCTTCCTCCGCGCGGACCTGCGCGCGGGCGGACTCGGCCGCCTGCTTTCGCTCGGCCGCTTCCTCTTCATGGGGGAATTTCCCGGGCGCTTTGACCGCTACGTCATCGCGGAAATGCGCGGATTTCTCGACGCGAACAATCGCTCGCCGTTCTGGGCGTCGGTCGGAAATCATTTCTTCGAACGCGACTTCCATGCGGCCGACTTCCTCAGCGGCCTGGGCGAAAAGGACTTCATCCGCGACCTGATGCCGCGGCATCCGATCTACGTGCCGCTCATCGCGCCGGAGGCCCAGGCGATCATCGGGCGCGTCCATCCCGATACCGAACCCGCGCTCCGGCTGCTGAAGAACGAGGGCTTCGACACGACGGGCGAGGTGGACATCTTCGACGCCGGCCCGCTCGTGCGCGCCGAACTCTCGACCGTGCGCACGATCCAGCAGCGCCGCGTCACGACGCTGCGTGCGATGCATCCCTCCGCGCTGCCCGATACGCGCCCGTGTCTCGTCGCAAATGCGTCACTCGCCTTTCGCGCGACCATCGCGCAGCCCCGCGAAAACACCGATGGCTCGATCGACCTCGAAGCCGCCGCAGCCGAGCGACTGCAGGTGCGGCCGGGCGACCGGGTGCAGTTCGTGCCGTTGCATTCGAGCACCAAATCCTCCCGTCCCTGACGACGCCGACCATGCCCCGAATCGCCCACGAAGTGAATTTCGACGGTCTCGTCGGGCCCACCCACAACTACGGCGGACTCGCGACCGGCAACGAAGCCTCGCGGGCCAACCGGCTCGTGGCGTCGCACCCGCGCGAGGCGGCCCTCCAGGGACTCGCGAAGATGAAGGCGCTGGCCGATCGCGGGCTGAAGCAGGCGCTCATTCCCCCGCTCGAGCGGCCGTCCATTCCCGCGCTGCGCCGGCTGGGCTACGACGCCGCGGATGACGCCGCCGTGCTGGCGCGAGCGCGGCGCGAGGCACCGCCGGTGCTCGCCGCGTGCACTTCCGCCTCGAGCATGTGGGTGGCGAACGCCGCGACCGTCACGCCGAGCTCGGACACGGCCGATGGTACCGTGCACTTCACGCCCGCGAACCTCGCGGCGAACCTGCATCGCTCGATCGAGGCGCCGGAGACCGCGGCGATGCTGCGGCGGATCTTCCCGGATCCGGCGCGCTTCACGCATCATCCGCCGATCGAAGGCGGCCTCGCGTTTGGCGACGAAGGCGCCGCGAATCACACCCGTTTCGCGCCAAATCACGGCGAGCGCGGGCTGCATCAATTCGTCTTCGGACGGAGTGACGCTCATCCCGACCGGCCGATTCCCGCGCGTTATCCCGCGCGCCAGATGCTGGCCGCCAGCGAACGGATCGCGCGCCAGCACGGCATCGCCTCCGGGCGGGTGCTCTTTTCCCAGCAGCTTCCGGCCGCCATCGATGCCGGCGTCTTTCACAATGACGTGATCGCCACGGGCAACGCGAACGTGCTGCTCTATCACGAGGACGCTTTCCTCGGCGGCGACGCGCCCGTCGCGGAGCTCCGGGCGCTTTACCGCGCCGCCAACGGGACGGACTTGATCGCCTGCCTCGTGACGCGCTCGGAGCTCCCGCTGGCCGAAGCCGTGCGCTCATATCTCTTCAATTCCCAGGTCCTCTCCCTGCCGGAAGGCCACATGGCGATCGTCGCGCCCATGGAGTGCCAGGAGATTCCCGCGGCGCGCGCGGTGCTGGACCGGTTGCTGGCGGACGACGCGAACCCGATTCGCGAGGTCATCTGTTTCGACCTGCGTCAGAGCATGCGGAATGGCGGCGGCCCGGCGTGCCTCCGGCTGCGCGTCGTCCTGACCGAGGAGGAAATCTCGGCCGTCCCGCCCGGGGTCTTCATCAATGACGCGAGCTACGCGAAGCTCTGCGGCTGGGTGCGAAAACATTACCGGGAATCGCTGACGCCGGATGACGTCGCCTCGCCGGATCTGCTCCGGGAAGCGCGGGCGGCGCTCGACGAACTCACGCAAATTCTCGGGCTTGGCCCGATCTACGCTTTTCAACAGACATGAACGACGCGCTCGACTGGATCCAGACGCAGGCCGAACCAATGCTCGAGCGGGTGGAGCGCTGGAGCGCGATCAATTCCGGTAGCGAGAGCGTCGCCGGGCTCGATGCGATGCGCCGGGCGCTCCGCGAGGAGTTTGCGCCGCTGGCCGCGCTCGAAGAGCTGGATCTCGGCGATGGCCGTTTCGCGTTGCGGGCCCGGATGCGGCCGGAGGCGCGCACGCAGATTCTCCTCGGCGGTCACTACGACACCGTCTTCGGGCCAGAGCATCCTTTCCAGCATCCGCGTCGCGAGGGCGACGATCTCCTCCGCGGTCCCGGGGTGGCCGACATGAAGGGCGGACTCTGCGTGCTGCTCGTCGCGCTGACCGCCTTCGAGCGCGCCGCCGGACCCGCCTGTCCGCTCGGCTGGACCGTTCTGATGAATCCGGACGAGGAGATTGGCTCGCCGCGGTCCCGGGCGCTTTGGGCGGAAGAAGCGAAGCGGCATCGCCGCGGCCTGCTCTTCGAGCCGGCGCTCCCGGGCGGGAAGCTGGTCCGCTCCCGGAAAGGTTCGGGCAATTTCGCCGTGACCGTGCGCGGCCGCGCGGCCCACGCCGGTCGCGATCCGCACCTCGGACGCAACGCCATCCGGGCGCTGGCGGACTTTATTTGTGCGATCGATTCCTTCAACGGCCAGCGCGACGGGGTCATCGTGAATGTCGGACGCATCGAAGGCGGCGGCGCGGTGAACATCGTGCCCGACCACGCGGCCGCGCGCTACAACGTGCGCACCGTCGCGCTCGACGACGAGGAGTGGATCAATGACGGCGTGGCCGACATCGTGGCCGAGCTCAGTGCGCGCGACGGCATCCATGTGGAGGTGAAGGGCGAATTCGCCTCGCCCCCGAAACCCGCCAGTGATGAATCGGATGCGATGATCGCCGATCTGCAGGCCTGCGGTCGGGAACTCGGACTCGAGCTCGGCGCGGGCGATACCGGCGGCGCGTGCGACGGGAACAAGCTCGCCGCCGCGGGCCTCGCGAACGTGGACAACCTCGGCCCGCGCGGCGGCGGTCTCCACAGCAGCGACGAACATCTCGTGATCAGCAGCCTCGTGGAACGCGCTCGTCTCGCCGCTCGCTATCTTTTCCATCTCGCGCAGAATCCTCCCCAACCATGAACCGCCACCGCTCTCTCCTCCTCACGATCGCCGCCCTGGGGCTCTCGATCCTCCCGGCCGTCTCCGCGGCCGACAATTCCGATCCACGCTCCGACGCACTCCGCGAAACCGCGGCGAAGTCCGGGAAGAAATGCGTCGTGACCGTGCGCGAAGGCAGCGGCGTGCGCCTGCTCGACGGCACCTTCGAAAAGTCTGAGCACACCTGGCTCTTCCTCGATCAGCGCGGCAAGAAGCTCCTCGTCTCGCTCGATACGATCATCGCGATCTCGTTCGAGAATTAGTCCCCGGCGGATGATGCGCTCGATCGATCCCTGTACCGGCGCGACCGTGCGGGAATTCGCCCCGGCCGATGCCGAGGCCTGCCGCGCCGCGGTCGAGACCGCGGCAGCGGTGCAGCCCGCGTGGGCGCTCACGCCGTTTGAGGATCGCGTCACCGTCGCGGAGAGATTCGCCGCGGCCGTGAAGGCGCGAACCGACGAAGGCGCTCGCGCGATCTCAGCGGAGACAGGCAAGCCTCTCTGGGAGTCGGGGACCGAGATCGCTTCGGTGATTGGGAAGGTGCCAATCAGTGTCTGCGCCTGGCGGGAACGCACGGGCGAGACGCACGGCAAGACGCCCGAGGCCTCGGTGGTGGTGCGGCATCACCCGCACGGCGTGATGGTCGTGCTCGGCCCCTTCAACTTCCCCGCGCACCTGCCGAACGGCCACATCGTGCCAGCTCTGCTGGCGGGCAATGCGGTGATCTTCAAACCGAGCGAGTGCACGCCCACGGCCGCCGATTTCCTTGCGTCCTGCTGGCTCGAGGCGGGTCTGCCGGAGGGATTGCTCCAGGTCCTGCATGGCGCGCGCGAGACCGCCGAGGCGCTCGTCTCGCTTCCGGGCATCCATGGCGTCCTCTTCACCGGGAGCGTCGAAGTGGGCCTCGCGCTCCACCGGCGCTTTGCCGGTCGGCCGGAAATCATGCTGGCGCTCGAGCTGGGCGGAAACAATCCGCTCGTGGTCGCCGGCGCGCACGACGCTGACGCGGCGGCGGTGCTCATCGTTCAGTCCGCCTTTCAATCGGCCGGTCAGCGCTGCACGTGCGCGCGGCGACTCGTGCTGGTCGATGACGAAGCCGGCCGCGCCGTGCTTGCGAGGCTCGTCGAACGCGCGGGGACGATCCGGGTCGGCGCCCCTGCGGATGAGCCGCCGCCCTTCATGGGCCCAGTCATTCACCAACGGGCCGCGGATCGCATCCTCGCGGCGCAGGACGCGCTGATCTCCCGAGGCGCCCGGCCGCTGCTCCTCAGCCGCCGCGTCACGGACGGCCTCCCTTTCCTCAGCGCTGGTATTCTCGACGTCACGAGCGTGGCGGACCGACCCGATGAAGAAATCTTCGGCCCGGTCCTGCAGGTCATTCGCGTGCCGGATTTCGACGCCGCGCTGCGCGAAGCGAGAAATACCCGTTTCGGACTGGCCGCGGGGCTGCTCAGTGACTCGCACCTACTCTGGAGCCGCTTTCGCAACGAGGTGCGGGCGGGGATCGTCAACTGGAACCGTCCGCTCACCGGCGCCAGCAGCGCCTCGCCCTTCGGCGGGGTGGGACTGAGCGGGAATCATCGACCCAGCGCCGCGTACGCCGCGGACTATTGCGCGTGGCCAATGGCTTCGCTGGAGACCGCTGTGATCACCGCACCAGCTAGCTAAGGCGGCGCGTCCAGAGCCGGATCGGGGGGATGCGTCAGGCGTGGACCGTTGCATCAAAACTTCGCCGTGAGAGTCACGCGTACGCTGCGCGGTTCGTTGGGATGACCGTGAAAATCGGCCACGCCCTCGGCCGGTTCGCCGCGCAGCCGCGACACGTAGAAATAGTCCACGTCGCTCGAGTGCTCGTTGAGGAGGTTGAGAACGTCCACTGTGGCCGTCCAAGTCTTGTTGAATTTGTAGCCCACCTGCGCGTTGAAGATCGCGGTCTTGGGCGAACGGGCGCTGTTGTCCTCGATCAGGGTGCGCGGCCCGAAATAGCGGAAGCGCAGGCTCGCAAAGAGCCCACCCGCGAAGTCGTGGACCGCGACACCCGCCGCGGCCACGAGATTCACCGAGCCGGGAATGTACGGTCCTTCCGGCGCGGTGGTGCGGAAGCGCGCGCTGGAGAAGGCGAGATCGGCATCGAGGGTGAGCCATTTCGCGGGCTCGTAGAAATTCGCGAATTCCACGCCGTAGCGCCGACTCGGCCGGCTGGCCTGGGTGGTGCCAGCATCGCCAGAAAAAACCAGCTCAGAATCGATGTCGAGCGCCCAGAAAGTGAGCGTGCTCTGCAAGCCAGGCAGAATGGTGCTGCGCACCCCCACCTCGGCGCCCTTCGTGCGCACGAGCGGCGCGGAGCGGCCGACGCTGTCGCCCGTTCCCGGATCAATGCGCGTGAGGGCGCCGCGCGCGTCGTTGCTGTGCATCCCGAACCCGGCGTTCAAGTAGATCTCGGTCTTCGCCCACGGACCGAAGATCAGCGCGAGCTTCGGGCTGACGAGCGCGGCGGCGCGCTGGCCGGAGTTGGCGTCAAGATCGGAGCGCACGTCGAAGTGAAAGAGGTCGCCGCGCACTCCCACGATCGTGCGGAATTTCGGCAGCCACTGGGTCTTGTTTTGGAAATAGAGCGCCGCGCTGGTTTCGAGGATGCGATCCTCCCGGGTGGTCTCGAAGCGCGCCCGCTGCTCGGTCCGGAAGAGCGCATTGCGGATGTAGTCGAAACGCACTTGGAGGCCAGCGGTCGTTTCGCTCTTGCGGCCGAAAAGTTCGTGAAACCAAGTCTGGCTCGCTTTGAGCCCGAGAATGATGCGCTGGTCCTTTTGCGAAAACTGGTCCCCGCGATCGGGATGGTCGAGGAAGTAGGTGAAGTTCGAGAACAATTCCAAATCGTAGTAGGAAGCGTAGAGCGTGATCTTCGTGGCCGACGCGGCGTCGCCGCGGCGCCAGTCCGCGATTAGGCTCACCCGCGTAGAATCGCCCCCATCGGTGGGGTCGATCGCCCCAAAGGGCGGGATGAGCGTGCCCACGGCGCGCCGGGGAATTTGATCGGTCGAACTGAAGCTCCCGTGATAGCCGAGCAGCGTGAGGGAGACGCCATTCAGGTCATCGCCGGAGCTGTAGCGGAGCACGGCGCTGAACTTGTTATAGTTGTCTGGATTCACCCACGGCCCATCGGCGTGCTCGTACTCGAGCGCGTAGAGCAGATTGCCCGCGCCCACTTTGGGCGACGCGGCAAAGAGCGCCCGGGCAAAGCCGAGCGTCCCGCCGGTCACGAGCCCGAGCCCAGACGGCAGTTTGTCGTAGTAGCGGATGTTGAACGAGCCGGCGGAGCCGAAGTCGCCGACCTCCGCGAAGTAGGGACCTTTTTGGTAGTCCACTTCCCGCACCAGCTCCGGGATGAGAAAGTTCAGGTCCGTGTAGCCCTGTCCGTGACCGTGCGAAGGATTGTTGATGGGCAGGCCGTCGAGGTTGGTGGCGAGATCGGTACCGTGATCGAGATTGAAGCCTCGCAGGTAATACTGGTTCGCCTTCCCACCTCCGCTGTGTTGGGAAATGATCACACCGGGGATGGATTCCACGATCTCCGCGGGCCGGGAAAGCGGACGCTGGGCAAGCTCCGTCGCGCCGACCACCCCCTCGCTCGAGGAGGCGGCCTCGCCGACGAGATCGTTGAGCCGTCCCTCCACGAGGACACGGCGAGGTTCGCGTGCGGCGGACGTTTCCTGGGCGGGCGCCGAACCCAGCACGAGACCGGAAGCGCCGAGGAGAGTGAGATAAAATTGCGTTTGTGTCACGATCAGGAGCCGTCGGAGAGACCGTGGCGGCAAACCTCCTTCGGCCCGAACGTTGCGAGCTTAAGTATTACTGTCAACTCGCTGCGTAACACGAAGCATGTGAGGGAGCCCGCCTCGATCGTTCGCCATTGCCCGCGGTGCCGAATGGCGGAACGATGACGGATGAAGGAAGATCCCGTCGCGCGCTTCAGCGTCTCCATGCCGGCCGAGTTGTTGAGCGAGCTCGACGAGATGGTGGCCGCCAAAGGCTACGACAACCGCTCGCTCGCGATCGCCGACATGGTGCGCGACGAGCTGGTGCAGCATCGTGCCCACGGCGGGCGCACCCTGTGTGCGGCGACGATCACGCTGGTCTTCGATCATCATAAATCACACGTGCAACAGCTGCTAACCAGCCTCCAGCACGATCATCCCGGACTCGTTTTGGCAGCTCTGCATGTGCATCTGGATCACGACAACTGCCTCGAGGTTCTGGTTGCTCGGGGCCCAACTAGAAGCGTGAAGCGAATGGCGGACCGCCTGATCGGCGCGAAAGGGGTCAAGCATGGACGGCTCACGCTGGCGAGTACGGGAGACCTGCCGGGCTGATGCTCGCGGGGCGATCGGTCTCGACGGACCGGACGAGTCCGTGATTTTCCCGCGTTTCGCCTATGAAGGCCCAGCGGGCTGATTAGATTCGCCGCCCATTCGCCATGTCGCAGATCACTGACTCCTACCAAAAATACGTCCTCAACACCGCCCGGCGCTCGCTCGTGCTGCTGCGAGGGGAAGGCTGCCGCGTGTGGGACGAGGATGGGAAGGGCTACCTCGATCTCGGCGGCGGCATCGCGGTGAACTGCCTCGGGCACGCGCATCCCGACGTGGTCCGTGCGCTCTCCGAACAAGCGGGGAAGCTGATCCACACCTCGAACCTGTACTACAATGAGCCGGGCTCGAAGCTCGCGCGGCGGCTCGTGGAATACATGGGTGGCACCGGGAAGATCTTCTTCACGAACAGCGGGGCGGAATCCAACGAGTGCATTCTCAAACTGGCCCGCAAGGCCGGCAGTGCGACTGGACGCTATGAGATCATCACGGCACTGAATTCCTTTCACGGGCGGACGTTTGCCGGCATCGCCGCCACCGGGCAGGAGAAGATGAAGGCAGGCTTCGAGCCGATGCTTCCCGGCTTCGTCCACGTGCCCTACAACGACCTCGCCGCGCTCGAGGCCGCGCTCACGCCGCGCACCATTGCGGTGCTCATTGAGGGCATCCAGGGCGAGGGTGGCATCGTGCCCGCGACGGCCGACTATCTCCTCGGCCTGCGCGCACTCACGCGGAAACACGGCTTGCTCCTGCTCTTCGATGCCGTGCAGTGCGGGCATTTCCGGACCGGCTGCTACCAGAGCTACCAGCGCGTGCTCGAAGGCATCGCGGGCGCCGCCGACTTCCAGCCGGACGCGCTTTCGATGGCGAAATCCCTCGGCGGCGGCCTGCCGATCGGCGCGTCGTGGATCAGCGATGAGTACGCGTCGATCCTCGGTCCGGGCTCGCACAACACGACCTACGGCGGCGGGCCGCTTGTCGCAACCGCGGGCAACGTGGTCCTCGACGTGATCGAGCGGGATGGTCTGGTCGCGAATATCCGCGCGCGCGGCGAGCAGTTGCTCGCCGGGCTGGAGCCGCTTGTCGGACGCCACGGAATCACCCACGTGCGCGGCTTTGGCGGCATGATCGGCATCGTCTTCGCCGACGCGACGGCAGGCGACTGGGTCAAGAAACTCGCCGACGCGGGCCTCGTCGTCGTCGCGGCCGGCACCAACGTCGTTCGCTTCCTGCCGCCGTTGAACGTGAGCGCCGCGGAGATCGCGGAAGGCCTCGAGATCACGCTTCGCGTGCTCGCGTAGAATCTCTGCCTCCGTGAACGCCGCCGTCCCTCAGCGCCGTCCGGGCGTGATCGAGCGCTATCGCGCCTTCCTCCCCGACGTCACCGCGCACACGCCCGTGATCTCCCTGAACGAGGGATCCACTCCGCTGATCCCCTCGCCGAAACTCTCGGAGCTCGTGGGGCGCGGGGCGCGCGTTTTCCTAAAGTACGAAGCGCTGAATCCCACGTGCTCCTTCAAGGATCGGGGGATGACGCTCGCCGTCTCGAAGGCCGTGGAAGCCGGCGCGCGCGCGATCGTCTGCGCCTCCACCGGAAATACTTCCGCCGCCGCCGCCGCCTACGCCGCCCGCGCGAGCATTGGCTGCATCGTCCTGCTCCCGGCCGGCAAGATCGCGCTCGGCAAGCTGGTGCAGGCGTTCGCTTACGGCGCGAAGGTGCTCGCGATCGAAGGGAACTTCGACGACGCCCTCGGGCTCGTGCGCGAACTCGGCGAGGACCGGGACAGCGGGATCGCGATCGTGAACTCGATCAATCCCCACCGGATCGAGGGTCAGAAGACCGCGGCGTTTGAGATCATCGACGAACTGGGCGACGCCCCCGACATCCAGTTCCTGCCGGTGGGAAACGCCGGCAACATCACGGCCTACTGGCGCGGCTATCGCGAATTCCACGCGCTCGGACGTTCCACGCGTCTGCCGCGGATGACTGGCATTCAGGCGGCGGGTGCGGCACCGATCTTTTACAACGCGCCGGTCGCGCACCCCGAGACGATCGCCACGGCGATCCGGATCGGGAACCCGGCGAGCTGGGACGGCGCCCGCGGCGCGCTCGCCGAATCCAGAGGAGCAATCGACCTCGCCACCGACGAGGAAATCCTCCGGGCCCAGTCCTGGCTGGCCCGCGAGGAAGGCATCTTCGCCGAGCCCGCCAGTGCCGCGTCCGTCGCGGGCTTGCTGCGCTGTGTCTCGAGCGGACGCGAACCGTGCGCCACCTGTCCGATCCGGGAGCTGCCCGAGAATGCGACGATCGTCTGCATCCTGACCGGCCACGGCCTGAAGGATCCCGAGATCGCGAAGCGTGACCTCCCCGAGATCGTTGCCCTCCCGGCCCGGAAGGACGCGATCCTCGCGGCCATCGGATAGGCCTCATCCGCTCTCAACTGCCCCGAATGCGCTCACCGCGCGTGACAGCCACCAAAAGTCCGGGACAGCGCTGGGTATCTATTTCTGCCGGAGTCCCTGATCTGTTTCCCAGGCTTGTTCCCGCAGCTCCGCCCGTAATGCGGTGATGTCCCAGAGCTGCAGCGAACCGTCGGTGCCGTGGAGCGCGAGGAGCCGGGAATCGGGACTCCAGCGGGTGCGAGCGCCGTTCATGGGCAGGGGTGGGTCGAGCGCGGCCAGTTCGGTGCCGTCGGCGGCTCGGACGAGGCGCACCGTTTCGTTGACGGTGACGGCGAGCAGGCTTCCATCCGGCGAGTAGCTGGAGGTGTTGCCCCCGTGGTCGATCTCGGGCGGGAGGCTCGGCCCGGGCTGCCAGGTGCCGGTCTGCCAGATGCGACTGCCGGCTGAACCGTGGGCGATGAGCCAGCGCCCGTCCGGGCTGAACGAGGCGAGCCCGCCGGCGGCCATGCCGAGTTCATGCGCAACCCGCCCGGTGCCGGTGTCCCAGACGCGGCCCTGATCTGCGGCCGAAGTTCCGTAACCGCTCGTCGTGGTGACCAGCCAGAGTCCGTTGGGACTCAGCTCCGCCAGCCAGACCTCGGGTTGCGGGCCGAAAGTGGGCCCGGCCACGTCCGGACGGAGGAGGGAAACGACGCGCGACTGGCCGCCCACCCGCGAGGAGAAGGTGGCCGAATGGCCGTCGGCGCTCAGCGAGTTCAGCAGCTCGTCAGCGCCCGGCACGAGGAGCTCGCGGGCACCGAATTCCACCCGGGCACCCGCGCTCACCAATGTCAGTCGACTGAGAGCCTGCGTCCGGCTGCCGATCAGCAGCGCCCGGCCATCGGGGGTAAAGCGCACGGATTTCTCCCGACCCGGATCGATCTCTGGCAGGGCGATCTCGGTTTCGCCGGCGAGGTCGAAGACCCGGACCGCGCCGACCCCGGCGGTCGCGATGAGCCGGCCGTCGGGCGAGAAGTCGATCCCGGCGACGAGACCGGCGCGTTCGCCGGCGGCGGGTCCACGTAGCACTCGCCACGCTGCCGGCCAGGCCAGGGCGGCGAGGCGCGCACCGGTGCCGAAGTCGGTCAGTGCGAGATGCCGGCCGTCGGGCGACAGGCGGAGGGCCGGCTCGGCGCCGAGACCCGTAGCCAGCATAAGGGCGACCCCGGCGCGCGGATCCCAAAGGCGCACGGTCTTGTCGATCCCAGTCGAGACCAGCCCGCGGCCCGACGGGTGAAAGAGCAACTGCGTGGGTGGCTGGCGGTGTCCGCTCAGGATGGCGCGCCGCCGGCCGGTCGAGGTGTCCCAAAGCGTGATGGAATGGTCAAGGCAGCCCACCGCGAGCGTGCGGCCGTCAGGACTCCAGGCCAGCGGAATGATGCCTTCGGGCAGCGTGAGGGTGTGCAGAACGGCGCCCGCTTTCAGGTCGGCGATCTGGACAGTTTTTTCACCTTTCACCGTCCAGGCGAGGCGCGCACCGGAGGGGTCGAAGGCCACCGCGGAAGGCGCACCCGCGAAGGAGAGACGCCCAGTTTCAGCGCCGGTTTCAACGTCGTGGAAGGTGCAGCCGCCAGCTGGCAGCCCGACAGCGAGGACCTTGCCATCTGGACGGAACGCCGCATCGAGCGCGAAGAACGCATTCACCCCGCCGGTCGGTCGGTCGCTCAGCTCCCAGGCCAGCCGGGGCGTGCCTGAGACATCCCAGACGCGGAGAGCGCCGTTCGCGTGGCGCACCGCAAGCCAGCGACCGTCGGCGGTGAACGGGGTCAAAAAGACCGCTTTGGGGTTCGATCCCGCGGGCGCGGCGAGGGTGCCCAGAAGCGTCTCGTCGGCCACGCGCCGCAGGGCGATGAGACCGGGCTCGGTCTCAACGGCGTACCGCTCGAGCGGCGCATCGAAGGCGAGTGGGAGATTGGGCGCGGGGCGCACTTTCCAAGCCCGTTCGACGGCAAAGTCGGCCAGCCCGAGCGCGGCGATGGCGGCATTGCGAGCATCGAGTCCAGGGCGCAGCCGGGCGGCCTTTGCCGCAGCTTCGAGCGCGTCGTTGCGCTGTCCGACGCGGCCCGTCCGGCGCGACGCATCGGCTTGGGCGAGGTAGCTCGCGCGGAGTTTTTCCCGTCCGTCGGCCTCGGCCGCGAGTGCCCGGCGAGTCGCCTCGCGGAAGCGCACAGCGGCGACCGACGAGCCGATCGCCACCGCGGTCAGCAGCATCAGAAGGACGGCCAGCGCGGCGGCGAGCGCACGGTTGGCCGCCGCCCACCGCAGAAGACGCTCCGGGGTTGTCGCCGGACGGGCTGAAATACTGCGGCCGGCCAGAAACGACTCCAGATCGTCCGCCAGGGCGCCGGCGCTCGGGTAGCGGTCGGCCGCCGTCTTCTGGAGGCATTTCAGGCAGACGATTTCGAGATCGCGCGGAGTGTCTGGATTAAGCGTCCGCGGGGCCGTCGGCACCCTCTCGATGACGAGCCGAAGTGTCTCCAGCGCAGTCTCGCCGCTGGCCGGCGGCCGGCCGGTGAGCTGCGCGTAGAGGATCGCCCCCAGGCTGTAAACATCGGTCGCCGTGGTCAGCGTTTTGGAGTCGCCGCGGGCCTGCTCGGGCGAGACGTATTGCGGCGTGCCCAGCCCTGTCAGGGTGAGGGTCGGATCGTCCGTCCGCTCGAAGAACCGGGCCAGCCCGAAGTCCGCCACGTAGGGAGTGCCGTTGGCATCGAGCAGCACGTTGGCCGGCTTCAGGTCGCGATGGAGGATGCCGCGCTCGTGCGCGTGCTGCACGGCGCGGGCCAGTCGGGCAACGAGCGTGGCCGCAGCCCGGGGGTCCGTCGTCGGGCTGGCGGCGAGATTTCCGCCCTCGGCCAGCTTCATGCTGAAGAACGGCACGCCGCTCACTTCGCCAACTTCGTAGATCGGCAGGATGTTCGGATGGTCGAGCGCCGCAGCCGCCTCGGCTTCGCGCCGGAAACGCTCGCGCGCGCCCGGTTCGGCCGCCAGCGCGGGGGCAATGGTCTTCAGCGCGACGATCCGCTGCGCCGCCTCTTGCCGGGCCCGGCTGACCACGCCCATGCCACCGCGAGCGATCTCGCCGAGCAGCGTGTAGCCGCCAAAGCGCGCTCCGCTCGCGGGCGCGTCGTCGGGCAGATCCGCCCAGGGATCGCCGGTTTCGGGAAACGGTTCGGCCGACTCGTCCAGCAAGCGGGCGATGACGGAAGCGGGACGGCTCGAAGCAAGCATCAGTCAGTCATCCGGGAATTTCGCGCGCGGTTGCGTGAAAGCGGGAGTTCACGGCAGGATCTCGGCCAGAATGTTGCGCAGGTGCTGCACTTCGGCCGTGACCTCGGCCGGATCCAGGACCGTGCGGGCGACCTCGCGGCGGAGGGTCTCGCCGAGTTCGCGGCGGAGGCGGTGGACCAGCGTTTTCACGGAACCGGGCGCCTGCCCCAGGGAGGCGCCGGCCGCGGCGTACGCGTCGGCATTGCCCTCGCTGCTTAAAAACGGACGCACGGTCTGGAAGGCGCTCGATTTCCCGCGCGCCTGCGCCTCCGCCGCGAGGCTGGCCAGCGAATGCTCCCAGACCGTCAGCGCCCAGCGCTCCTCAAAGGCGCGCTCCGGCGTGGCCGCGGTGGCCAGCTCGGGCAGACCGCGCGCCTCCACCGCATCGGCATCCAGCTCGACCACCGGCCGCAGGCCCCCGCGCTTCTGGGCCGTGGCGCGCTCCCATTCGTTGATCATGTAGCGGCTGAAGGTCATCTGCAGGTAGGTCCGGAAGCGGCCGCGCTCGGGATCGGCCTGGCCGAGCTGCCGGTCTTCGATCATCTGCAGAAGGAAGCCCTGGACCGCGTCCTTGGCGTCAGCCGGAGCCTTGCCCTTGCGCCGGGCAAAGGCGTAGAGCGGCGGCCAATAGGAGCCGCAGAGTTCCGCCAAGGCTCGCTCCGCGAGGTGCGGATCGGCCTTCTGACCGGTCGCCAGCACGAGCCCCCACTGCGTGCTGTGGAAGTGCGCGTGCGAATCGGCGGACGGGCTGGAGACAGAAGCCACGCCGTAGCGTGCTCAGCCGATCCGACGATGCCATCGATTTCGTGCGGGCGTCGGCTTGGAGCAGGTCACGCCGGCTCACCGAGTTTTGGATTTGAACGTGATCAACTGCGAGACCACCCCGCCACGCTGGCCCCGTCAGCTGATGGTGTGAAAGCGCGCCGGCCGACAGCGCCGGAGCTTTGGGTCACGCCGTGACTGTCTGTGACCACTGCCCCAACCGCCTCGATGCCGTCGCGGAGAGCTCGGGCTCCCGGAGGAATCCATTATCGCCTTCGCCTACTGGAGGTTCGCGAACGGGCTGGTTGCCGTGGGGGCAACTCCCACGGGACCCGCATCGTTTCCGCCGGGGATCGAGTAGGCGCCGGTCGTGTTCGAGCGCGCCGTGTTCCGCACAATGGTGTTGCTAACGCCGGGCGACACGACGCCGATGCCGAAGCCAATGTTGGCGGCAACGTAGTTCTGCTCGATCAAGCCGCTGCTGCCGGAGAGCACGATACCATAGCTCTCGCTGGACCCGTTGTTCGAAACCGAGTTGCCCTTGATCACCACGTAGGGGCCCGAGGATACGATGCCGGAGGCGTCGCCGTAAAAGACGTTCGAGTCCCGCACCGTCGTCCCGCGACCCACTTCGATGCCGTTCCCGTGGGTGAAGTAGGCGTTGGACTGGACGATGTGCGAGCCCTCGCCCACCCGGAAGCCGACGGCGTTCGACCGGTTGGAATTGCAGCCAACGAGCGTAGTGCTTGTCCCCGTCTGGAAGCCGTCGCCGGTGTTTGCGTCCGCGGAGCAGTAGGCGAGCACGCTGCCTTCGCCAGTTTGGAAGCCGTAGCCCACGTTGCTCGCCGCGGTGCAGGCAAACACCGAGGAACCGCGGCCCACCCGGATGCCTCCGAAAATGGCGCTCGTGTTCAACCGCCCGGCGCAATGGCGCACGGTGGCCTGGTCGCCGGCGTTGAAGCCCGCGGCGCCGTTGGCGGTGGCCACGCAATCTGTGAACACAACGCCGGTGCCTGCCCCAAAGCCGACGTTGCTGTTCCCCTCGGCCACGCAACCGGCGACGACGCAATTCGCGCCCACGCTGATGCCGCCGCCGTTCGAGCTGTTGCCGCGCGCGACGCAGTTCGTCACCGTGAACCGGTCGCCCACGAACATCCCGGTGCTGAGGCATTCCGTGATCTGGACGTTGCGAACTTCGCCGTTGACGCCTTGCGTAAAGCTGACGCCGATGCTGCCCCAACCGGCCACCGTGCCGTTAAGCAGCCGGACGTTCTTAACGGTGCCGTTCCCTCCGTTCAACGAGACGCCCGAGAAGTTGGACGCCGTGCCCGGCGCGCGCACGGTGAAGCCGTTAAGGTCCAGCGTGACGTCGTGCGCGGTGATGACGATGCCATTTTTAGTTTGGTAGGCGGGGCTCGCGGAAAGGTAGTAGGAGCCGGGCTGCGAGATGATGTAGGCGAACGAAGCGTTTCCGGGAAGGGTCAACACATCCGTCCGCGGCTCAATCTGCGTGAGGGTCTTCATGGTCAACCCCGGAGCCCCGGTCGGCGTGATCGAACCTTGGGCAAAGGAGGAAGAAAAAAGGAGAAACGAAGAAGCGCTGAAGCCAGCTGCGGCGAGCACGGCGAGAGCGACGGCAGACTGGCGAAATGGGCGCATAGAGGGGAAATCCGGATTTCCGTGCCCCAGTTGCAAAATTATTCAGCTGCGCGAACAACGCATCGTCCCCACTCCCCCTCGAGACCCGGCGGGGCGACTTCCTGTCAATGACCCGGCGTCATTCCCGCAGCGCCCCCCTCCCCCGCATCATCCGCTGGGACGCAAACGTCCCGAGTGCGACGATGACCACGGCGACGACGCCGAGCGCAGCGCCGGGACCACGGCCGGTCATGCCCTGAAAGTAGAAATAGATTCCGAGCGCGATCGGCGCCTGGGCGCTGGAGGCGAGGAGAACGATCGTCACGCTCAGTTCCACGGCAGCGGTGACGAACGCGGTGATGAAGCCGGCGACGATGCCGCCCAGCATGAGCGGCAGCAAGATCCTCCGAATGACCCGACCCCGCGGGGCACCGAGATTCTCGGCCGCCTCCTCGAGCGAGGGATGAATCTGCTGGAGCGAAGCGACGCACGAACGCAGGGCATACGGCAGGCGCCGCATGGTGAAAGCGAGCGTGATCGCCATCCACGTCGAGAGCACGGCGGTCTCGGTGAAGGGCACGTTCGCACCCTTGAAAACGCGGAGGTAGCCAATCCCCAGAACGACGCCCGGCACGGCCAACGAAGCGGAGGCGAGGAAATCCAGCGCCTTCCGGCCGGGAAGAGCGGTGCGCAGCATGAGGTAGGCAATGCCCGCGCCGAGCAGGGCATCGATGGTCGCGGCTATGCCGCAGAAGAGCAGGGTGTTCCACAGCAACCGCGGCGAGTCGCCCAGCACCGTGAGGTAGTGGGCTCCCGTCCAGGAATCCGGGAGGACCGAAAAGCTCCAGACCTTCGCGAACGACATGAAGACGAGCGCGACGTGAGGCGAGAGCACCAGAAAGAGCGTTCCCACCACCCAGGTGTATGCGAGCATCGCCCGCCAGCCGCGGAGGGGACGGCGCGCGCCGCCGGTGCCACCGCGTTGGGCGGTGGCGAAATCGCCGCCGGAAGTCGCCCGATTCGAGAGCCAGAGTGCTCCCAGCGAGATCGCCACCAGCGCCAGACTGATCACGTAGCCGAGCGGGTCATCGACCCCGACCGACGTGATCCGCAGATAGGCCTGAGGGGCGAGCATGTTCGTGACGCCGAGCACGAGCGGCGTGCCGAGATCGTCAAAGACCTTGATGAAGACGAGCAGAACGCCCGCAAGGTAGCCGGGAAGAATCAGGGGCAGAACGATGCGGCGAAAGAGGCGGAAGCCCGTCGCGCCGAGGTTTTCCGCGGCCTCCTCCATGGCGCCGTCGAGATTCGCGAGGGCGGCCGAAACATTCAGCAGGATGAAGGGAAAATAGTGGAGCGACTGGACGAAAATGACGCCGCCAAGTCCGTCCATGAGCGGCAGCCGGAATCCGAGCCACTCCCGGCAGAGCAGGTTCACCGAGCCGTTTTTCCCGAAGATGAGCTGCATCGCCACGGCACCGACGAAGGGCGGCATGACGAGCGGGAGGATGCCGAGAGTCCGGACGAGCGCGCCGCCGCGAAACTGGAAGCGCGCGGTCAGGTAGGCGAGAGGCAGAGCGATAACTGACGCCCCGAGCGAGGCGAGCACCGCGACGAAAAGGGAGTTCCAGAAGGACTCCCGCAATAGACTGACGGTGAAGAGCGAAGCGACGTGTCCGAGGGTGAGGGAGCCATCGGAATCCGTGAACGCGGATTTCACGACCGCGAAGACCGGGACGAAGAGCCCGGCGACGATGAACGCGGCGATCGCGATGGCCGCGACGGCTGGTCCCCGCAGTGAACGCGCATCAGCCATGAGGGAGCATGGCAGCGGGAAATCCGCCCGGCCAAGCGGGAATTCGGGCCTGGCGCCCGAAAGGCCGGAAACGGGCCCCGGGCTGAAGTCCCGCGATTTTCCGGCGATTTCGTCCAATTCCTGCTACTGGAAAGGAACGGGAGAGTTCCATCCTCTCACGGACCCTCCCTATGAACCCGCCCAGCGTCTGGAACACGATCGCGCCGGCCTTTGCCGCGCTCCTGGCGGCGGTAAATCTGACCGGGTGCGACCGCTCGGCGCATGTTCCGCAAAAGCACGAGGCCGTCGTCCACCGCGTGCAGCTCGAAGTGGCGAACGTGCTGAAGCAGAAACCTCACGAAATCGACGTGACGAAGCCGTTCGCCCTGCTGGGCGCCGATGAACTCGATGTCGTGGAGATCGTGCAGGCGATCGAGGACGCGTTCGAGCTGGAGATCCCGGACGAAGCCGTTGACGTCGGCGGCGGGGAGACGGGAGGCGCGTTGACCGTGCAGAAGCTCGCGGCAATCGTCACGGCGCAGCAGAGCGCTCGGTGAATTCCGCTCGCCGGGCGCAGTGGGAAAGACGAAAACCGGGCTATGGCGCATGAAATCGAACGCAAGTTTCTGCTGAAGTCTGAGGTTTGGCGGGGACTGGCGCCCGGCGTGGCTTATCGACAGGGCTACCTTTCGCGCGATCCGGAACGCACCGTGCGAATCCGGATCGCCGGGGAGACAGCGTATCTCACGGTGAAGGGCGCGAATGTGGGGAACAGCCGCCCGGAGTTCGAGTACGCCATCCCGCTCGCCGACGCGGAAGAACTCCTTCCGCTGTGTCTGAAGCCTCTGGTGGAGAAGATCCGCTGCAAGGTGGAACATGCGGGCCACGTCTGGGAGGTCGATGAGTACCAGGGCGAGAATGCCGGCCTCGTGGTCGCCGAGATCGAGATGGCCGGCGAGAGCGAGCAAATCGAGCTGCCGGAGTGGATCGGGGCTGAGGTCTCCGGAGACGCGCGCTACTACAACTCCAGTCTCTCGAAGATGCCGTACCGGACTTGGGTGAAGGCGTGAAGGATCGGAACCAGGGGACAGATGGGAGTGATGGGACTCATGTAACCTGTGTCTCCCGTCTCACTCCTGCAACCAACGCACCACATCCCGCGCCGCATAGGTGACGATCAGGTCGGCGCCGGCGCGCTTGAAGGCGGTCATGACTTCGAGGGTGGTCGCTCGTTCGTCTATCCAGCCGTTCGCCGCGGCAGCCTTGATCATGGAGTACTCGCCGCTCACCTGGTAGACCGCTGTCGGCAGCCCGAACCGCTCCTTCGTGCGCTGGAGGATGTCCAGGTAGGCGAGACCCGGCTTGATCATCACCATGTCCGCGCCCTCCTCAATATCGAGCGCAACCTCGCGCAAGGCTTCCTCACCGTTCGCGGGATCCATCTGATACGTCCGGCGATCGCCGAACTGCGGCGTGCTCTCCGCGGCTTCGCGGAACGGACCGTAGAACGCCGAGGAAAACTTCGCGGCGTAACTGAGGATGATCGTGTCCGGAAACCCCGCGGCATCCAGTCCCTGACGGATCGCGCCGACCCGGCCATCCATCATGTCGCTCGGCGCGACGATGTCCGCGCCAGCCCGGGCGTGGGAAACGGCCGAGCGCACGAGCAACTCAACCGACGAATCATTCTCCACGTGCGCGTGACCCGCGTCATCCCGCTCCGTGATCCCGCAGTGGCCGTGACTGGTGTACTCACAAAGACACACGTCCGTGATCACGACGAGATCCGGGATCTCGGCCTTTAGGGCCGTGACGGTGCGCTGCATGACGCCGTCCTCGGCGTAAGCGCCACTCGCGACCTCGTCCTTCACGGCGGGGATCCCGAAGAGCAGAACCGCGCGAATGCCCGCGGCATGGGCCTCCGCGGCCTCGGCAACGCATTCCTCAACCGTGAGCTGCGCGACTCCCGGCATCGATGAAACCGGTTGCCGGCTGGTGATCTTTTCGCTGACGAAGAACGGGAGGATGAAGTCGGCCGGGTGGAGTTCGGTCTCGCGCACCATCTCGCGCAGGACGGCTGTGGCCCGGAGACGGCGGGGACGACGCGAAAGGGGAAGAGACGGCATCGGAAAACGTAGTGCGAAATCGGGTCGGCGTCAGCGATCGGTCGCGTCGGCCGCCGCGGGCGCTCACGAAGAGCGAAAGGCATCGGCGCTGACGGAAGAGGGAGCGGACGAATCCTTGAACGGGATCGACGGCTGGACGGCGGCGGGCCGGACCCGCCGATTCTCCAGATAGCCGATCGCCGACTTCGCCGACTGCCCGATCTCGGTCGTGGCGCCGGCTTCATAGGCGATCTGCTGCAGGACGGAGACGGCCTCGATCCGACCCGTCTCCGCGAGGGCGTTGATCGCGGCCGTGCGCATGACCATGGGGAGCGTCTGCTCCCGGGCCCACTGCGGCAACATTTGAAGCGCGACGTCGGGGAAATAGCGGGCGATGCCGTAAAGCGCGTAATGGCGGGTGCTGACGTCCCCGTTCAGAAGTTCATCCCGCCAGAAGGACCATTCCTTTTCGCCCGCGATCCCGAAGTAGCGCATGGCGTCGGCGTGAGCGAGCGGGTCGATCATCGATTCGATCTTGAGCTGGGGCTCATGAGCGAGGAGGAGGTCGCGCGTGGGAATGCCTCCATCCTTCAAGAGGGTGAGAGCCGCGATGATGTCCTGGGTCGCGACCAAAAACGGACCCGCTGGAGCGGGAGGCGGCGGCGCGGCCGCCACGGCACCGGAGACGAGGATGAACTTCGCGAACGTGGAGACGGGAGGATTTTCGAGGATGACGAGGACCGCGGTCTGGATGGCTTCGGCGGAGACTTCCGGCGTCTTTTCGAGGTGGGTCAAAAGGACATCGAGCTGCACGAGCCGTCCGGGTCGGGGAGTGAACTCATGCTGTCCGAGCTGATTGCTCGCCCGCGTCGCCGCGCTGACGAGGGGGAGCTCCCGGCGCTCGCCGGGACCAAGCGCCACCGTCTCGCCCCGCGCGACCACCACCTGATTGAAGCGATCCTTGCTCTCGAAGAGGAGGCCGGAAGGCACGGTCAGCACGAGGGCTTTGTCGGTGCGGTTAGCCAGGCTGGCCGTGAGACGGTCGCGGCCATTTCCCCGGTAGGTGGCGGTGATCCACTCCCGGCCCAGCGCATCGTTGAGCGAAATGCTGACGTCGCCCGTTGGCATGGGAGCCGGGCCGCGCGACGCGAGGCCACCCGGTTTCGCGACGGTGAGCGGCGGAGTCGTGCTTCGGCCAACATTCACGGGGACGGATGCCGCCGCTCCGGCGGTGGCCCGCTTCCGGTTACTCACGAGCTTTCCGAAGATCGCGACCACGAGCACGGCCTGGACCGCCATGACGAGGCAGACCCAGGGGAGCGGCGTTTTCCAGAGCGGGACGGTGCGGCGCATGAACAAGGACTTCATAACCTTTGCGTTCCCCGGTCGCACGGGCAAATCGTTCTCATGGACCGGGGATATTCCGATTTCGTCGGGCGCATGCTGGTGTTTGATGACACGCTCCGCCGGCCGATGCCGCGCGAGCCGCTGGATGTGGAGACGGTGATCCGGATCCGCGAGACCCCCGACGAGGTCCTGCTCGGGGCGGCGGCGCCCCAGGATCCGGCGCTGGTTCCGGTGCTCCGGGCCGGTCTCTTCTACTTTCACGATGCGCTCGAGGAAGCGCGGCGGCTCGTCCCCGATGTGCCCGGCCCGCTCGCGGACTATTGGCGCCAGATGATCCACCGGCGGCTGGGAGAGTTCGAGCAGGCGCGCGATTTCGGGCGGCGGGCGGGTGAATTGGCGCCGTTTTCGCTCATGCTCCGGCTCGTGAAGGACGATTCGCCCAGCATGGCGAGACAGCGGAACTGGGATGCCTACCTCCTGAACGCGCTGTGGGAGCAGTTTCGCTTCGGCGAGGCGGAACTCGAACGCGAGCTCCGCCGGCTCCAGCGCGTCGAGTTCGACCAGATTTTTCACTACACCTGGCGCCTCGCGATGGGCGAACCGTGAACCGTCCCGGCCATGCCACGAGCGCGGGTTGCTCCGGCGCCAGCCGCCGGTAGACTGGTCGCTGATGTCCACTTCCGCCCCGGCCGCGCCTGCGATTCAGTTCAAGATCGGCAATGAACGCCTCGTCAAGGTGACCGAGCCGGCGAGTGCGAAGCTGCGCTCATTGCTGGAGCGGCAGGGGCGCGCGGAACGGGGAGCGCTGCGCGTGGCGGTGATCGGCGGCGGGTGCTCTGGGCTCCAATACAAGATGGATCTCGTCGATGGCCCCGCGAATCGGGACATCATGGTCGAGTCCGCCGGAGTGCGCGTGGTGGTGGACCCGAAGAGCGCGCTTTTTGTGAGCGGCTCGCTGCTCGATTTCAGCGACGATCTGCAAAAGGGTGGATTCAAGGTAACGAATCCCAACGCCGTCGCCCATTGCTCCTGCGGCGAAAGCTTCTCCGCGTGAGCCCATGACGGACGCTTTCGCATCTCTGGGCCTGAAGCGTTCCCTCTCGCTTGAGGAAGAGAAGATCATCGCCGCGTTCGACGCCCGCGCCGCGGGAGCTCATCCCGATGCGGGCGGGGACAGCGCGAGATTCGGGGAACTCGAGGCGGCCCGCCGGACGCTCGTGGAGCCGCGACTGCGACTGCGCCACTTCCTCGAATTGGAATGTCCCGAGGCGGCGACGCGCGCGCCCGGCGCCATTCCCTCCACGATCGCGGCCGAATTCGCCGCCGCGGGAGAACTCTGCGCGCGCGTGGACGGCCTCCTCGCGCGACGGCGAGTGGCGTCCTCCTCGCTCACGCGCGCGCTGCTCGGCCCGGAGCAATTCGCGCTCCGTGATGAAGTCGAAACCTGGCTGGCTCGCGTTCAGTCGCTCACCGTCGAGGCAAATCGGGCACTCGAGACCATCGACCGCCGATGGCGCGAAGGCAGCCCCGACCCGGCCGCCGCCGCCCAGCTCCAGCAGGTGTTCATGTATCTCAGCCGCTGGACCGAGCAGGCGCGTGAACGGCTCTTTGCGCTTTCTGAGACTTAGGCGATGAGCCGGTCCGGTGCCGGTTTTCGCTTCCGTCCCTGGCCGCGAACCCGCTAGGGTGGCGCGCATGAAGACTCTCTCGCTGCTTTCCCTCACCGTGGCTGTGCTTCTCGCCGCCGGCTGCGCCGACACTCCGGCGACACCGGCAGGACCCGCGGCTGCGGCCCTGGGTAGGAAGTTCGTCGCGGTGCGCAAGGATCAGCCCAACCGCCCCGCCGATGCGGTCGTGATCGCGCGCCAATCGCAGGCCACCCCCGAGCAGGCGGCGATCGCCCGGAAACGCGTGATCGCATTCCTCGTGGGTCTCAAGCCCGCGGAAAAGAACCTCGTCGAGGCCGGACGCTATATCTGCGTGACGACCAAACGCACCGCCGGCAGTCCGGGCAGCGTGACGTGCATGAGCTGGGACACGCAGACCCAAAGCTTTGTGGGAAACAACGCCTACGATTTGATCAATGCGCCCCCCGTCCCCTCGACGGTCAAGTTCCCCACTTTCACCGCCACCTACGTGGGTGAAGGCTCCAGCGGCGTGTTTGCCTCGCTCTAGGAGACGGGAGTCCGCCGCGACCGCGTGCTCCGACCCGCGATTCTCGACGCATGGATCAAGTTCCCCACAGCGGCCCCGGCGGCATCACGGTCGGCGAGTTTTTCCGCGCCCACGGAGAAGCCCTCCAGATGAAGCTGGTCAGCGACCTCGTGGGGCAGGATCGGAAGATCCGCGAGCCGACGATCAACCGGCCCGGCCTCGCCCTGGCGGGCTTCCTGAGATACTTCGCCTGGAAGCGCGTGCAGGTCTTCGGGAGCGCCGAGCTGGCCTATTTGAAGACGCTCCCCGAAGCGCAGATGCGCGAGCGCCTCCAGAGCCTCTGCGCGCTCCACATCCCGTGCTTCGTCTTTTCGCGCTCGGCCATCATCCCGAAGTCCATCCTCGAGGTGGCGCAGGAAGCAAGGGTCGCCGTTTTCCGCACCCCGATGGTGACGAAACATTATGTGAACGCTGCGACCATCGCCCTCGAAGGCGACTTCGCCCCCAACAGCCTCGAGCATGGCAGCATGGTCGACATTCTCGGCATCGGCGTGCTGGTCCGGGGCGCGAGCGGCATCGGGAAAAGTGAGGTCGCCCTCGGCTTGATCGAGCGGGGCCATTCCCTCGTGGCGGATGACATCACGCGTTTCCGTGCGTTGGAGCATCGGGATCTGATGGGCACGTCCCCGCCCCTCACGCAGCACCACATGGAGATCCGGGGGCTCGGAGTGATCAACGTTCAGGCGATTTTTGGGGTCGGCGCGATCCGCGACGAGAAACGCCTCGACCTCGTCGTCACCCTCAAGGATTGGCAGGAATGCGCAGAGATCGATCGGATCGGCCTGGACGCCGAGACCTACGAGATCCTGGAGATCGATGTTCCCCACGTGACGCTCCCCGTCCGACCCGGTCGGGACCTGGCTCGACTGGTCGAGGTGGCGGCCCTCGATCAGAAATTAAAGAGTCATGGCTGCGATAGCGCAGCGGAGTTCAATCGACGTCTGCTCGAATCGATGCAACAGAAGAGGAAACCTGGCGCCAAGCCCCAGACCCAACCGACTTCGATCGCCTGACCATGTCGCTGCTGAGCCGCAAATCCGGATCCACGCCTTCGCCTGGGCAAAAACAGAGCCGCGAGTTTACCATCGAGAACCGCCTCGGGATGCATGCTCGTCCGAGCGCCCGCTTCGTGAAGGTGACGAGCCGCTATAGGAGCGAGATCTGGGTGGAAAAAGATGGGGAGCAGGTCAACGGCAAGAGCATCATGGGACTCATGATGCTCGCCGCCGGTCAGGGCAGCATTCTCAAGGTGACCGCCGAGGGGCCTGATGCCGAGAAGGCCCTCGACGAGATCCATGCGTTGATCAAAAGTCGCTTCGACGAGGATCAAACTTAGCCCGAGCGACGCTCGCGCGGGCCATCCCGGGATTTCGACCGGCGGCTAGGTCTCTGTCGGCGTCGCGCTGAACGTCAGCTTTCCCTCGTGGACGTGTGCCGTGATGGCGGTGCCCGGCGGGAATTTCCCCTCCAGCAGGTCGAGCGAGAGCGGATCCAGAATCTCGCGCTGCACGGCCCGCTTGAGCGGACGGGCGCCGTACACGGGATCGTAGCCTGCCGCCGCAAGGTGGGAGCGGGCCGCGGGAGTCAGCGTGAGCGTGAGCTTCCGCGCCTCCAGCCGCTTCACGAGCCGACCCAATTGCAGATCGACGATGCGCTCGAGCTCGGCGTCGTTCAGCCGGTCGAAGATGACGATCTCGTCCACCCGGTTGAGAAACTCGGGTCGAAAATGCTTCCGGAGCGCGTCCATCACCAGACTCTCGCGTTGCTCGGCGTTGCTCTCATTCAGGATGAATTGCGAGCCGAGGTTCGAGGTCATGATGATGACCGTGTTCTTGAAATCAACCGTGCGCCCCTGGCCATCCGTGATGCGTCCATCATCGAGCACCTGCAGGAGCACGTTGAAGACATCGGGATGCGCCTTCTCGATCTCGTCGAAGAGCACGACGGAATATGGCTTCCGCCGGACCGCTTCCGAGAGCTGGCCGCCCTCCTCGTAGCCCACGTAGCCCGGGGGCGCGCCGATGAGGCGGGCCACGGTGTGCTTCTCCATGTATTCGCTCATGTCGAGCCGGACGAGGGCCGACTCGTCATCGAACAGAAACTCGGCCAGCGCCCGTGAGAGCTCGGTCTTTCCGACCCCGGTCGGACCTAGGAAAATGAAGCTTCCGATCGGACGGGCCTCATCCTGCAACCCAGCGCGACTCCGCCGGACGGCGTTGGAGACGGCCGCAATCGCGGTCCGCTGACCAATCACGCGAGCACCCAGCCGTGATTCCATCTGGACGAGTTTTTCCCGCTCGCCCTCCTGGAGCCGGGAGACGGGGATGCGCGTCCACGCGGAGACCACTTCCGCGATGTCCTCCTCGGTCACTTCCTCCTTGAGCATGGTGCCGCCCTTTTCGTCGATCCGCGCACTCGCCTCGGCGAGCTTTCGCTGGAGTTCGGGAAGGACGCCGTACTGGATCTCGCTGGCGCGGCCAAGTTCCCCCCGTCGCTGCGCCTGCTCGAGCTGAAGCTTCTGCGCCTCGAGTTCTGCCTGAATCTTCCGCGTCTCGTCGAGCGTGGCCTTTTCCGCCTGCCACTTCGCTTTGAGCGCATCGCCCGTCTCCCGGCGTTCGGCAATCAGGCGTTCGATCTGGGCAAGGCGCTCCTTCGAGACAGCGTCCTTCTCCTTGCCGAGCGCCTGCCGCTCCATTTCCATCTGCATCAGTTCGCGCTCGATGACGTCGATCTCCGTCGGCATCGAATCCAACTCGATCTTCAACCGGGAAGCCGCCTCGTCCATGAGATCCACCGCCTTGTCGGGCAGGAACCGGTCGCTGATGTAGCGGTGCGAAAGCGTGGCCGCGGCCACGAGGGCGGCATCACGAATGCGGACGCCATGATGCACCTCGTACCGCTCCTTGAGCCCGCGCAAAATGGCGATCGTGTCTGGCACGCTCGGTTCGTCCACCAGCACCGGCTGGAAACGCCGCTCGAGCGCCGGATCCTTCTCGATGTGCTTCCGATACTCGTCGAGCGTGGTCGCGCCGATGGTGTGAAGTTCCCCGCGGGCCAGCGCGGGCTTGAGCAGATTGCCGGCGTCCATCGCGCCATCCGCCTTTCCTGCACCCACGATGGTATGCAGCTCGTCGATGAAGAGAATGATCTCGCCCTCGCTGGACGTGACCTCTTTCAGAAACGCCTTCAGCCGGTCCTCGAATTCTCCGCGGAATTTGGCGCCAGCGATCATCGCGCCCAGATCCATCGAGATGACGCGCTTGTTTTTGATCGAGTCCGGCACATCGCCCGCGACGATCCGACGCGCGAGGCCTTCGACGATCGCCGTCTTTCCCACGCCAGGCTCGCCGATCAGGACCGGGTTGTTCTTCGTGCGCCGAGAGAGCACCTGCATGACCCGGCGGATCTCGCTATCCCGACCGATCACGGGATCGATCTTGCCCTTCCTCGCGTCGGCCGTGAGATCGCGCCCATACTTCTCGAGCGCCTGGTATTTTCCTTCCGGATCCTGGTCCACGACGCGCTGATTGCCCCGCACCTCCTGGAGGGCGGCGATGAGCTTGGCGTGAGTGAGCCCGAGATCCTTCAGGATCCGCGCCGCCGGATCCTTCCCCTCACTCAGCGCCAGGAGATAATGCTCCGCGCTGACGAATTCATCCTTCAAGCGCGCCATCTCCTTCTCCGCGAGGGCGAGCGTTTCCCGCAAGCCGCGAGAAAGTCCGGGCTCCGCCCCGCCTGCGACCTTCGGCCGGCGGGTGAGCTCGGCCTCGATTCGCGATCCCACGGTGTCGGGCGGGACGCCCATTTTCTCAAAGAGCGGACGCGTGACGCCCTCGGGCTGCGCCAGAAGCGCCGCCAGCATGTGATCATTCGTCAGTTCCGCGTGGCCGCGCTCGCCCGCGAGCGCCTGCGCCGCCTGGAGCGCTTCCTGCGTTTTGTGAGTGTATTGCTTAAAATTCATGGAGATGAGCAGACATTGACGTGATTGATGATCCTTTGTTCAATATCGTTTCATCTGGAGGTCACGCAAGCGATGGCCCGAAGGATCTGTATCCTCTAAAACGCAAGAACGCCGCACGGTGGCGCGGCGTCTCTTTGTGCTGCATCGGCAGAATGACCCGGCCAAACTGGAGAATAAAATTGCCTCGTCAGCAAAATCTGTGGGTGATGGGAGGTTCGGGAAGATGCCCAAGGTTGTGGTAGAGCACGGTTTGGAGCACGTCGAAGGTGCGATGTCCGTAGCTGCGAGCGAGATTGGCGCGGGCCTTGTGGTTCAAGCCTTCGACCACGGCGCTGTTGTAGGCCTTTTTCGCGCGGAAGTAGTTGAGGAGGAGATCGCGATGGCGGCGCAGCATCCGGGCCACTTGGCCGATCGGCTCCAGTTTCGTCTTTTCCGCCTTCTCCACCCAAGCGTCGAGGAATCCGCCCGCCCACGTCACGCTCCGGTAACCCCAAAACCGCCGGAACGCTTCCTTCAGCTCCCACGCCACCGACGTCTGGCGCAAGCTACCCAGCGCCGCGTTCAGTCGGGCCCGGGCCCGCCCCCAACAGCCGCGACTTGCGCCGCAAGAACAAGAACCGGCTCCTTTTTGCCGCCTTCCGGGCCTCTCCCCGCAGCCGACCTTGTTCGCCGCGGCGCACCGTATCGACCGCCAGGTTCAGATGCCCGACCACGCGGAAGGGATCCAGCACATTAAGCGCCCAGCCGATGCGTTTGGCCACCTCCGCCAGATACGGCTTCCACATGTCCGACCACCTCGATCCCGGCCAAGAGCCCCCGCCGCGCGCGCTCCAAACTTTGCAGCCCCGCCGCCAGCGTGGCTTGCGTGCGCTTCTGGCCTACCCAGAGTGTGGCTCTTCGAGGTATTCGCGGGGGTTTTGACCGAGATAATTTGTGGATTGGAGGTCTGGTTTTTCGCGCTCGACGCGGGGTTTGTCGGATTCGGCGCGGAGGTTTGGCGGCGAACGGCTTATCGCGGGCTTGTGACCGCGCTCGGAACGGGGCCGCGGGAGCGGCCCCGTCCGGGCGGTGACAGGCGGCCACTGACCGCTTAACGCGCGGGGATTTTCGCGCTGGCGGCGGGGACCTGGCGGATCGCGGCGGTGACGTGCTCGGCTTCGATGGTGTTTTGCGCCGGGCTCTGTCGGGCGGCCAGGAGCCAGGCGGCTTGGGCCAACAGCCCCAGCGTGCGCGCATTGCCCTCGCTGGCCTCCGCCAGCAGATCGAGCGCCGCCGCGCTGAAGCACTCGCGCGCCAGCCCGGCGTGGGCGAGATGCCAGTCCACGTAGGGCGCGATCTCCTCGCGCGCCAGCGTCCCCAGTTCGTGGGCGGCGCTGATGCGGCTAAAGAGCGCGCGCTGGACGGACAGGCGCAGGCTGCCCAGCAGGTAGTCATCGCCCAGGAGGACGAGACTAAACGCGGCGCGCTGGCGGCCGCCCAGACTGAGCAGGAGGCGGACTTCCTCGAGCGCCTGGTGGGGATAGTTCTGTGCGTCGTCCAGGATCAAAACGAGGCTCACGGGCGCCAGTCCGGCCAGATGCTTTTCGAGCGCCTGCAGGTTCTGCGAACGCTTGAAGCGGGGGGTCTCGCCGAGCTGTTGCAGGAGCACTTCGAGCACGCCGGTGGCTGAGAGCGAGGACTGGGTCAAGAGCACCGGCAGGTGCCGCTTGGGATCCAGCCCGCGCAGCCAGCTTCTGAGGATCGTGGATTTGCCGGTGCCGGGCGATCCGGTCAAGAGCATGACGCCGCGCAGCGCGGCGGTGGTGTCCAGCGCGCCGAGGATCTGCGCCTGGGTGGTGCTGGAATAGAGGTCGGCCGACTTCTCATCGGCCGAGAACGGCACGCGTAAGAGGCCCCAGGCGCGCAGCAGTTCGTCGAGTCCGGGCGCTTTGGCGGGGTGGGCGGCAGGGGCCAGGGAGAGGGCCGGGGTGGGCATCGCGAAAGTCGTCATGGTCATGGCTTTCAGCGGTCGTAGTTGCTGCCGCGGTGGGTCTGGCTGTTGTGATGCAGATCGGCCACGCGGGCCAGGCCGTGCATCCGCCCGCGGTGCCAGACTTCGATGCGATCGAAGAGCACCGGGTCGAAGCGCAGCTCGACTTTGAGCGCGCGCAGTTCGAGCGGGACTTCGAGCAGTTTCTTGCCCAGCGTGACGGTGCCGTCCTTGCGCACGACGCGCTCGACGCGGGTGTAAAAGAGCGCTTCCACGCGGGCGGGATCTTCCAGCGTGCGCAACGGCGCCGGGCCGCTCGTAAAGCGCGCGTGCGGGCTCTGGTCGGTCGAGGAGTGGACGCGCAGCTGGTAGATTTCGGCGATCAAGCGCGAGAGCCCGGCATTGAGCGCGGCGAGATCTTCGAGGCGGCCGCCGGGCAGGCGCAGCGTCATTTCGAAGTCCTGCTGGATCGTTTGAATGGCGCGTTCGACGTTGCCCTTGCTCCAGGCGTGGTAGGGCTTGGCGTGGAGCAGGCGGATGCCGAGATTCGCGCAGACGATCCTGGCGTGGTGATTGATGAACGGACCGCCCTGATCGGTGTAGAGCTTGTGCGGCAGGCCGCGGCGCAGGACCGCTTCCTTGAGCGTGTGCAGGAAGCTGGCGGTGTCGGCGGCGAGATAATACGCGGCGAAGGGGATGAGCCGGCTGTGATCGTCGATGAGCACGCACAGATGGGTGGAGAGCGCCTTGCCGTCGGGCCCGTGCATGCTCGGGCCGTTGGCAAAGTCGACCATCCACAGGTCGTTGGGCGCAGGCGCCTCGAAGGCCTTTTGCGGACCGCTTTCCAGGCGGCCCGCGCGCAGAGTGCGGCGGTCGTAGCCCGCGGCTTTGAGATAGCGGTAAATGGACGACGAACTGGGCAGCGGCTTGCCCTGCCGGCGCCAGTAGCGCACGAGGACCTGGAGCGGCGTGCCGGGACTCTCTTTGATTTGCTCAATGAGCCAGAGGCCGGTGGGTTCGTCGAGCGAGCGGCTCTGGCCGGCATCGGTGCGCGCGGGTTTACCGCACAGCGCGGGATAGCCGCCTTTGCGGTAGTCGTACCACCACGTTTGTCCTCCCAGGACCTGCCAGTTTGAGGCCCTTTGGAAGATCCGCTACCGCGCGGGCAGTCGAGCGTGCGATACGCGTAATAGGCGCCGCCCTCGGCGGGCCTGGGGCGCGCCGAGGCGGTCCGGAGGCATTCGCACAGCGGCAGACCGGTCTGGTGGTGGGATTGGAGGTGGCAAACGATCTCAAAACGCAGCAGCGCGAGTCGTTCTTTGGGGGCGGATGGGTTGGTTGGCTTACGTCCGCCGGTTTAGGAACCCCGCTCGCGCCGAGCCATCGAACAGGTTTGTGGGATCGTTCCCGCCAGCGTGCGAACCCTCAAACCGGGACCCGTTCCCGCTCCCAGGGCGGCGGTGGGGGCCGCAAACTGCGGTAATCTGCCAGGAGCGAACTCTTGAAGTCCCGCGCCAGTCGCAGCAGGATGTCCGTCGTCCTGCCGATGGCGCGCAGGGCGACCCAAAAGCCGCAGAGGTCGTCGTCCACGAGGACGGGCAGCTGTTGGCCCAACCACCCGCGAAGAACTGGGATGCGACGAAGCAGACTTTTGCGCGCCCGCTCCAAGCAGCCCCGTTCGACTTCGGAGATGGGCGGGGGCCTCGCGCCCCCGCCCATCGAGGTTGATGGGGCAGTGCCAGCGTCGGCCTGATCGGACCGCTCGCAGAGCGCATCGAGACCGGCTTCGAGTCGGGCTACAGCCAGCGCGCGATAAGGCAGGTGACCCTCGGGCAGGACGCTGAAGGTGGTCCCGCAGCGCGGGCAGAGAAAGTGAGCCTGTGCTGAAGTTGCGGACAGCGGGAGACTAATCAGATCGGATGTCCCATATGACTAAAGCACCATCATTGAAGAAGACGGCCGCGGGCAGCAGCCCGCAGGCCAAACGGTTCAGCACGGACTTCCAGCAGGAGG
>JBBQFQ010000039.1:0-53976 GCA_038322235.1 Chthoniobacterales bacterium | reverse complement strand
CGCCACTTCGCCGACGCCATCTACGCGGCGGCCGCGACCCCACGCTTGCAGCAAGCGCTCATCGACCAAATGCTCGCCATTATCGCCGGCGACCCGGTGCCGTTTCGGCCCGAGCGCTCCGAACCGCGGGCGGTCAAACGTCGACCAAAGGCTTTCAGCCTCCTCACCAAGCCGCGCCACAAAATGGGCAACGTTTCCCGCCGCAAGCGCCCAAAGTCCACCACCGCGAGAAAATCATCCTAAACCGCCCTTATCTTAGTGCCATTCTCGTCAGACTCCCATGGTTGTTCCCGCCATCGGTGATGGCCGCCAGGGTGCCGACCGCGCCAAGTAACGCGAAGCCGTTGAGGTCGATGGTGACGTTGTTCGAGTTGAGGAGAATGCCACTTTTACCACTGACGCCGGACAAGTTACCGGTCAGGTAGTAGGATCCTGGCGAGTTGATGACAAAGGTCGCACTGGCGTTTCCAGGAGTGTTCAACTGGTTGATCGCGACGCCGGTCGAGGCAATCTGGTCGAGGGCCTTCATGGTCGGATTCGGCGGGCCGGTCGGGGCAAGCGGCCCTTGAGAAAAGGCGGCCGGCACGAAACAAAGTAAGGAACCGAAGGACAGGGACACGAAGGACTTTGGGAGATTCATGGGAAGGAATGTTGGGCCCCGGCGGGCCTACTCGGGATACCGAAAGCTGCGGACGGATTTCTGGGATGCTAAGTGGGCTGGCGGACCGATGGGTGGGATCGTGAAGAGGCAAGTTCGCGCGGGCCGGTCCGACTGCCTGGCGAAGAGCGACGAGGTGCCGCGCCAAGAAGTCCCCGCAATCGTAGGGAAGCTTTGCGGCCGGAACGAGCATTATGTCGGTGGCCTGGCCCGAAGCAGGGCGCCGCTGCTCGTACCTGGAGCGAGCAATGAGATTTTCAGTGCCTCGTGAGGCTCTTTGTGACGAGTTCGCGTTCGGGCGTTCCTGCCGGCGGGATTGGCCGCAAGAGGGAGTGGAACTCATCGAGGCGGCTCGGTAGCTTCTCCCCGCTCACCCGCCTCGCAGCTACCGCGCCGTGCTCCGCGGTCGCTGGTCTTGGGGTCGCTGAGCCGACTGGCCGGTTCTTGACCGAACGACTCAGAAGTCCCACCTTGCCTCACATGAACTGGGCTGAACACGTTTCTATTGACCCAAATGTCTGCCACGGCAAGGCGTGTATCCAAGGAACCCGTATCATGGTGTCCGTCGTGCTCGACAACTTGGCCGCAGGGCTTAGCCCAACTGAAATCGTCCACAGCTACCCGTCGCTCCAGTCGGACGACATCGCTGCGGCGATGGCCTACGCAGCGGAGATTGCTCGCGAGCGGGTCGTTTTAGCGCCCCTCGGAGCAGCCGCGTGAAGTTCAAGTTCGACGAGAACCTCCCGTCAGATTTGGGTGCCTTGCTCCGCCGAGACGGTCACGACGCCCATTCGGTTCTCGACGAGGATTTGCGCGGCGCTGCCGACCCTTCTACCGCCAAGGTCTGCCAGGACGAGCAACGCATTCTCATCACGCTGGATTGGTGCTCGCCATTATTTCGCGCGTACTCGCACTCCTTCAGACAGAACCCATTAAACACCGGCTCTGGATTGTGGACGACAGCCGGACACGGATCAGAGAGGGATCAGAGAGTGATCGATCGTCCCCTAACATGGAGAGTTGCTTTGCCGCGGAGCTGGCAAGCAACTGTCGTCGAACAAGCCTGGCAGACGGGGGGTAGAGGCGCCGGTGGTGAGGGTATGCGGATGGCATTTGCTGGCTCCGGCGCGGTGGATTCACGGAAGGGTCGCGCGCGGGCTGATCTGCGAGTGGGCATGGACTTCTTGCGGCGCGTGTGCTCGGAGTGGGACCGCCGTCGGTGCGCGTTCGCGACCGAACGGGCGGCTGAGTCTGGGTTCGTTCGGCGTAACAACGGCGTGATGAGCGCCTCGTTCCGAATCCACTTGAACGAGCCACTCGGGGGCCCGTCGTGAAGAAATGAAGGTCGAAATCGAAGTCGAAGAGGACGGTCGCTGGATCGCCGAAGTAGCCGACTTACCGGGTGCCATGGCGTATGGCACCACCCGCGACGAAGCCATTGCGCGAGTGGAAGCGCTGGTCCTGCGAACCTTGGCGGATCGGCTTGAGCACGGCGAAAGCGCGCGCGAACTGAGGGACGTATTTCAATTCCACCAGGACCTTGCCGTTCACGATCAGGTCGGCCCGGAAGCCCTCGTCGAAACGGATACCTTTGTAGACGATGGGCACGGGAATCTGACGCGCGACCGTCAACCCTCGCGTGGAAAGCTCGACCGCAAGAACCACTTCATAAACCGATTCCAAGAGGCCCGGACCGAGTTCGCGATGGACCTCGATGGCAGCGGCGAGGATGAGCATGCCGATTTCGTTCTCCTTCATGGCTAAAGTCTCGCGCAGAGGCGCAGAGGCGCGGAGGCGTGGAGAGGATTTTCGTCGGCTTCATTTACTCAGAGCCTTCCGGGGAGATGGAGTCGCGAGCGCTATTTCGCCGCGGGATCGTTCTCCATCAGGCCGAAGATGTTCCCTTCGGTGTCCTTCACGTAGGCGAGCCAGCCCACTCCGGTGATGGGCATTTTCGGCACGGCGACGGTCCCGCCGAGTTCCACTGCTTTCGCGACCGCGGTGACCACGTCAACGACGTCCACGGTGCAGAGCCAGGAATTTGTCGGCTGCATCTCGACCCGCTCCGGCCCCATCCGGCCCATGAGTCCGCCGTCGATCCCGCGGCAGTTCGGATCACCGGTCTGAATGAGCCAGTAAGGCATGGGGCTGTCCCACTTCGTGAATTTCCAGTCGAGCAGGCCCGAGTAAAAGGCCATGGCGCGCTCGGGATTGGCAGCGTGAATTTCAAAGTGAATCGGGCGGTTCATGCGTCCGTTCTAGCGAACCGCCGCGTTGCTGCCAAGGCGGGGAACACTCCATTTCCTACGATGACCGCTTTCTCCTCAGCCGCCGCTGGACGAGATCCATGGCCTGCGTCATCTCGGGAACGCGGAGAAGCTGGCAGCTCGCGAAGAACAGACCGCCCGCGAGGCCGATGGTGCCGAGCAGCGTACTGATCTTCCAAGCAAGACCGTGCGACGAAAAGTCGGTGAGGACCCACTCTCGCGCCGACAGGCAGATGACGGTGAGGCCGACGCAAGGCAGCGCCATGCGGGCGAGCGAATGCGCGAGTTCCGCGGTGTCGAGCCGGCCGAGATGACGGTGCATGTAGAAGTAAAGAAGCCCGAAATTCAGCAGGGCGATCATCGACGTGCTGAAGGCCAGCCCGCGATGGCCCCAGCCCAGCGCGAAGACGAAGAGAAGATTGAGGACGAGATTCACGCCGATCGAGACAAAGCTGACGTTCATCGGGATGCGGCGGAGATCGAGCGCGTAGAAGGCGGGCGCGAGCACCTTGATCGCGGAGTAGCCGACGAGTCCGATCGCGTAAAATCGGAGCGCGCCCGCAGTTTCGATCGTGGCGTGGTGGTCGAAGCGGCCGCGTTCGAAGATCATCCCGATGATCGGCTCGGCGAGGCACATCAGGCCAATCGCGGAAGGGATGGTGAGGAAGAACGCCAGGCGCAGGCCCCGGGAGAGCACGGTCCGGAACTCGTTGAAATCGCCGAGCGCTGCGCTCCGGGAAACGAGCGGCAGCGTGACCGTGGCGATGGCCACGCCAAACACACCGAGCGGGAGCTGCATCAGGCGGAAGGCGTACTGCAGCCACGAGACGGCGCCTTCCCAATACGAGGCGAAGACGCCGTTCACGACGACGTTCACCTGCACGGCGCTGCCGGCGATGATGGCGGGGAGCATGAGCGCGAAAACTTTTTTCACGCCGTCGTCGTGCCGGTCGGGATCAAAGCGAAAGCGAAATCCCGCCTTCGTGAGCGCAGGGAGCTGAACGCCGAGCTGGAGGAGTCCGCCGATGAGCGTGCCGAAGCTGAGCCCGATGAGCGCGCGCGGACCAAACGCGGGATCGAAGAGCCAGCCGAGCGCCACGCCGCCGACGATGGAGCCGAGATTGAAGAAGCTCGAGGCCATGGCGGGCGCGGCGAAGACCCCCCGCGCGTTCAGCATTCCCATCACGAGCGCCGCGAGCGAGACGAGCAGGATGAAGGGATACATGATCCGCAGGAGCGTCGCGGTGAAGGCGACGTCTTCCGGGAGGAAGCCCGGAGCCTGCAAGCGGACGAGGAGCGGGGCGCAGAGAATGCCGGCGAGCACGGTCACGCTCATGAGCACCGCGACGAGCGACGCGACCTTCGACGCCAGCCGCCAGGCGGACGCATCGCCCTCCTTCGCGATCTTTTGGCTAAAGACCGTGACGAAGGCGGTGGAGAGCGCGCCTTCGTCGAAGAGATCGCGGAGCAGATTCGGAATCCGGAACGCGATGAGGAACGAGTCGAGGTGGCGGCCCGCGCCGAAGAGGGCGGCGATGATGAGGTCGCGCGCCAACCCGAGCACCCGCGATGTCATCACGGCGAGCCCGATGATTCCGACATTCTTGGTGGTGCTGCCCGCTGAGGAAGCGGTGGGAGCGGTTGGGTCTTCGGGCATTGGCCGCAATATCGAACGTCGAACGTCGAACGTCGAACCCTGTGAACTCTGCGAACTTCGAACGTTGAACGTCGAACTTCGAACTTCGAAGGATGACACGAACGTCGAGGGCCCTCCGGGAATCAATCAATCGGCACACCGACTGAGTCGGGACCACTGAATTGGCGCTTCGGAGACGTTCGCTCGCCGCGCTGGAACATCTCCGCGCCAGCTACTTCGAAGTTCGACGTTCGAAGTTCAATGTTCGATGTTCAACGGGTTCGACGTTCAACGGGTTCGACGTTCAACGGGTTCGATGTTCAAGGGGTTCGATGTCATCGTCCGATATGAGATTTCGCGCGCTGGTCGCTGGCATCGGACTTCTGCTCGGGGTGGGTATGCTGCTTCGCGCGCTGGCGGGGGAGGACGAACCGGCATTGAGTGAAAGTTTGCGCTGCCTGCGGGAGGCGAAGTTTTTCTCGCTTGGACCTGTCGGCCGAGGCGGGGCCACGCCACCGGAGGCGCGGGCGCTCCGGACGATTCTCGCGCGCGGGGATTCCGCGGCGCGACTCGAGGCCGAGTTCAGCGGCGGAGGCTCGGAGACGCGGGCCTATATCCTCGCTGGTCTGAAGCTCGCGAAGAGCGATCGCTTCGTCGTCCGCGCGCGCGAGGCTGAAGGGATGGAAGGGAAGGTACAGGTGATCACCGGCGACGTCGTCCGCCGGCTGAGAATGTCGGAGGTCGTTGCGATGATCCGCGAGCTCACGGAACTGCCGCCGGTCGTCGAACGGCATCCGAACGCCCGGTGACGATTGCCGGGGGCGATCGCGCCTACGATGAGGCCGGCACGAACCGGATCATCTCGATCCGGAGCGTGGCTTCGAGGTGCTCCTGCCCGACGACATAGCGCAGGACGGATTCGTCGGTCGCGGGCGCGGCAGGCTTGCTGGCGCTCGCGTTGGGCCCGGGGGCGGTGGAGGGATCCGCCTTCGCAATTTCGGGTCCGCGCAGCGGGCCCTTTTCCTTCTCGTTCTTCACCCGGAGTCCTCGGACGAGCACGATCGGTCGTTGTTCCATCAAACGGGCGAGGCCGCGGCGAAACGCGCCGTGTTCGGCCGTAAAGACGATGTCGAAGGGATGGCGCGTGACGAGTTCCGGGGCCGGCGCCTTCTTCGGGCCTGGCGTTGGCGCGCTCGGGACTGCGGCTGCTGTCGTCGCTCCCGGCTCATGGGGAAGCGGGGCGCGTCTAATCGACGGAATCGCGTCGATCCCCGACTCCAGCAGGGTATGCACGACGCCGCGAATGGCGGCGAGTTCGCGGGCGAGAAGGGGGACAGCCTTTTCCGGCGGGAGTTCCGCGCGATAGCGTTCAAAGCCGAGATAGAAGTCGTCCGGAACGCGCACGCCGGCGGCCTTTGCCTTGGCGACCACCTCGGTCACGTTCTTGCGCAGGCGATCCTGGAATCCCGCGGGGTCCAGGGTCTCGGCCGCGGGTTCAAAGGCGGCGACTTGCTCCTCGAGCTTTTTGACCGACTCCGCGTACGCTTTTTTTTGCTCGCCGACCTTCGTGACGTTAGTGGGATCCGGGAAGGGCGCGAGGGTGGTCAGGCGCTGGAATTCAGCCTGCTGTTTTTCGTAGCGTTCGTCGACCTCCGCGAGCCGGTCCGAAGCCGACCAGATAAGCCAGCCGAGCCCACCGCCGAGGACCACGACCGCGCTGACGAGGCCCGCGAGAAACGGATTGGAGCGGACCCAGTTCATGGCAGGGGAAGGGGAGATTTCAGCTTGAGCTGAAGTTCGTAATCGAAGGCCCACTCCCGTTCGTTCTGGGGCGATTTCTTCACGATGATCGCGGCCTGGTTGTTCAGATCGAGGTCGAAGAGGGGTGACTTCGCGAGGTTTTGCACGAAGTCCACGATCACGCGGTCCTGATTCGGATTGACCAGATACAGGCCCCGGACGCGGATTCCGTCGATCGCCGGTCCGCGCTCGGCGGGTTTCCTGGCGCCCGCGGCGGGGGTGGGGGCTGGGGTCTCGGTCTCCTGAGCTGTGGCCACTCCGGTGGAGGTCAGGCGCGCGGGATCGGTGAAGCCCAGGATCCGTCCGCCCTGGGTGGGCTCCATGAGGGTGACCCAAAGGAAACTTTCGGGGAGCCGGGCATTGACCTCGGCGATGAGCTTCGGCCAGAACTCCCGATCCTGGACCACCGCGAGCAGCGGTGCCGCCCTTTGCTGGAGGGCGGTGATTTCCGTCCGGGTCTGCTTGATCGCATTTTCGTACCCCTGCATCTGCGTGACGCGGGCGGTGAGCGGTTCGAGGGCGGCCTCCTTCACCGTGCCTGAGCGCTGGAGCAGCAGCCACCACGCGGCGAGCGTGAGGAGAAAGCAGATGGCGGCGAGCACGAGTGGTCCCTGCCTCCGGGCGCCGCGCCGCGCCGCCACCAGGCTCGCGGGCGGGAGGTTCAGCTCCATGGGGCAATGCGTCACCGCGCGCAACGCGAGGCCGGTAACCTCCCCGAGCAGATGTGCCTCGCGCGACGCGAGCTCCGCATTGACCGTCGCAGTGATCGCGACGTTCTGGAGCGGATTAAAGAATTCGATCGGCTGCCCGAATTTCTCCGCGAAGAATTCGCGGGTGTAACCCAGATTCGCGCCGCCGCCGCAGAGCACGAGCCGGGAGGGCGCGGCGCCGCCCTGCTGAGCGCGGTAGGAATTGACGTTTCGAACGATCTCCGAGTGAAGCCGCGTCATCGCGTTGCGCGTCACCTTGGCCGCTTTCGCAATCTCCGGGTTCCGATCCTCCGCATACGCCCCACCAAGGCCGATGTAGCAGCCAGATTTTTTTCGGTTCTCCGCGGCGGCAAAGCTCTCGCTGAATTCCTTGGCGAGCGCCTCGGTCACCTTCGAACCCCCGAACGGAACGCTCCGCGCGAAGATCCGACCGCCCTCGATGAAGATGAGATTCGTGTTCCGCGAGCCGATGTCGACGAGCAGCACGCACTCGGAACGAACGCCGTGGGTGTAGCGGAACGCGTTGTAGAGCGCCATCGGCGCGGCGTCGACCTGGCGCGGACGAAACCCGGCGTCGACGATCGCCTCGTGCAGCTCCTCGAGGGCGTCCGCCTTGGCCGCGACGAGGACGAGCTCGATCTGGTCCGCGGCCCCTTTGGAATCGGCGACGAGCTGATAATCCCAGATAACCTCATCGATCGGAAAGGGGACGTTCTGCTGGGCCTCGAAACCGGCGATCTCCGCCACCTTTTCCGGGGCGACGGACGGGATCTTCACGAACCGCGTGAAAAGGGTGTGGCCGGAAAGCGCGTAGATGACGGCGGTGCCGGCCTTCAGCTTCAACTCATCCTTCACCTCGGAGATCGCGAGCCGGATCTGCGGAAGGCGCGTGGCATCGGTCGCCGGATCAGCGAGGATTTCCTGGCGCGCGTAACGCTTCAGCAGCAGGGAATCGGCCGGACCACGGGCGAACTCGGCCAGCGTGACCGCCTGGGTTCCGAGGTTGAGGACGTGGATGATCGAGTCGGAAGCCACGGCAGGAGGAGCAGTCGAGAGGGAAAAGGCGGGAACCGGGACCTACTTCGCGGACTTGATCGCTTCGTACCGGTCCCAGTAGATGGGGGCGAACGGGGTTTCGTTCTTGTTCAGGACGAATCCAGGCACCGCCTGCAGAGTCGTCCACCACGGCCCGCGCGGATTTTGCTTCAGCACGAACTCTGCAACCGGCGCGCTAACGCCGGGCTTCACGATCTGAACGGCGATATTCTCGATCGAAGCGGACGAGAGGGTGGCACCTTTCAGGTAGCGGGTGAGGGTGCGGGGAGAGACGTACATCACCGAGAAAAGGCTGTTCCCGGCGGGGATGTTCACATGAGTGACCTCACCGGTGAGGAGCGCGCCGTTGAAAAGGATGAAGTAGCGGAAGGTGAGCTCCGGGGTGAACTCCGGGCGCGCCGCGAATTCCACTTCGGCGACGAGCCATTGACCGCTCTGGAAGCGCCGCTGGTCTGCGCCGGTGTAGGCAAACTCGGGCGACTTCACCACCGCCGGCGAGACCTGCTTGACCGCGAAGTCTTCCCCGGGCCGGAGTTGGGCGAGGGCAACGGCGGGAAGAAACGCGAGCGAGAGGAGCGCTAGCCGAAGGAGAGACATGGCGCCAAGTGTGCCGGAATGAGGTTCGAGCCTCAAGCCTTCGCAAAGGCTTCGAGCTGTTCCGTCTGGCCGCGGAAGTATTCGAGGGTCTCGCGGATGCCGATCTCGAAGTCCACCTTCGGCTCCCACCCGAGAAGCGCCTTGGCCCGCGTGATATCGGGCTGGCGAACCTTCGGGTCATCGACCGGGAGGGGTCGGTATTCCATCTCCGCCTTCGTATCCGTGATGCGGAGAATGTGTTCGCCAAATTCGCGGATCGTCATCTCGCGCGGGTTCCCGATGTTCACGGGCTCGTGGAAGTCCGCTTGCGAGAGGCGGAAGATCCCGTCGATCAGGTCACTGACGTAACAGAAGGAACGCGTCTGTTTGCCGTCGCCGAAAATCGTCAGGGGCTTGCCGGTGAGCGCCTGCCCGATGAAGGCCGGCACGACGCGACCATCGCGGAGGCGCATGCGCGGGCCGTAGGTGTTGAAGATGCGGACGATCTTCGTGTTCACCTTGTGAAAGCGGTGGTAGGCCATCGTGATCGCTTCGGCGAAACGCTTGGCTTCGTCGTAGCAGCCCCGAGGCCCGATGGGGTTCACGTTGCCCCAGTAGTCCTCCCTCTGCGGGTGGATGAGCGGGTCGCCGTAACACTCCGAAGTCGACGCGAGGAGAAAGGTCGCGCCCTTAGCCTTCGCGAGTCCGAGTGCGTTGTGCGTTCCGTGCGCGCCGACCTTCAGCGTCTGAATCGGAATCTCGAGGTAATCAATCGGACTCGCCGGCGACGCGAAATGGAAAATGAAATCCACGCGACCCGGCACGAAGATGTACTGGGTGACATCGTGCTTGATGAAGCAAAAGCGCTCGTTTCCCGCGAGGTGCTCGATGTTCCGGGTGTTGCCGGTGATGAGGTTGTCGATCGCGACGACGCAGTGGCCCTCCTTGAGCAGCCGGTCGCTGAGGTGGGAACCGAGGAATCCGCTTCCTCCAGTAACGACGGTGATCGGACGGTCTTTGCTGACTTCCGGATGGAACAAGGCGGCCTGGGACATAAGCGTGAGGTATCTAGGCGGGAAGCTCCACGTTGCCAGCAAATTCGCGCGCGTTCCGCGCGCAAATGCCTCATTTCGCGCCCAAGCCGAGCAGGACGACGGGAATCGTCCGCACGAGGATTTTGATGTCCAGCCAGAGCGACCAATCGTCGATGTAGGCGAGGTCGAGGCGAACCCATTCGTCGAAGCTTGTGATGTGATTGCGTCCGCTGATCTGCCACAGGCAGGTGATTCCCGGAGGAACGCTCAGGCGCCGGCGCTGCGAACGGGAGGCAAATTTCTCGACCTCGTACAGGGGAAGCGGCCGCGGCCCGACGAGGCTCATGTCGCCGCGCAGCACGTTCCAGAACTGCGGCAGTTCATCGAGGGACGTGCGGCGCAACCAGCGCCCCAGCGGCGTGACCCGCGGATCATCATCCACCTTGAAGACCGGCCCCTGCATCTCGTTGCGTTCGTCGAGCTCCGATTTCCGGGCCTCGGCATCCGCCACCATCGAGCGAAATTTGAACATCGAGAACGGACGCCCGTGCAAGCCCCCGCGCTGCTGCCGGAAAAGAACCGGCCCCGGTGACGTCAGCTTGATGCCGATGGCGATGGCGGCGAAGACGGGCGCCATAATCGTCAACGCGCAGAAAGCGCCGACGACGTCGATGACGCGCTTCGCCAGGAGCTCCCAGGAGGCGTCCGAGGTCGAGCGGAAAACGAGCATCGGCCGCTCGCCGAGCGAATCGAAGACGGGACGCGCGATGGCGGTCCGGATGAAGTCCGCCATCAGCCACGCTTCGACGCCTTCGATCTCGCAGGCCTCGATCGCAGCCTGCACCCGGTCGAACTGCCCGTGGCCGGCGGCAAAGATAACGCGCGTGACGCTGTGCTCATGCAGCGCCGCCACGAGATCCGAGACTGGCTGCGTGGCGATGTCGATGCGGCCGACGACGGAAATCTGGAGGCGCTGGACCGGCGTGAAGCCGCTGACGAGGCGGTCCATGTCATCAGGCACGCCCGCCAGCAACACGGGCTCGTACAGCTCTCCGTGGGCGGCGAGATGGGTGGCCTGCAAGCGGAGGAAGTAATCCTTCGCGAGCAGCAAAAGCGTTCCCCCGATGACGAACAGGATCAGGACCGAGCGGCTCGGGAGTTCGACGCGGAGGAACATGACGCAGACGCCGACCAGCAAGCCGAGCCAGAGGAGGGCGCGAAGGATCTGGCCGAGCGAGCGGGCCGGATTCTTCTGTAGCGGATGCTGGTAGAATCCCTGCATCTCGAGCAGCAGCGGCCCGAATGGCATGATGATGACGATCATCCAGAGATGCTGCCGGAAGGGCGGAATCTGGACGTCGAGATGAAACCATTCCGTGGCCGCGTTGCGCAGCACGTAGGCTCCCCAAAACGCGATCAGAAGCAGAAACGCGTCGACGAACTGCTGGAGCTGGTTGCTGATCTCCTGTCGGCGGCGCAACATCTCGTCCCACTAATACCCGCAATTTGAAAAACACAATCTCCACGACCGTCGTAGGTTCCGTGCACGACCCGCGCTCCCTGCAGCGGGCGCGACGCGCCTCTGGCAAGGCGGCGCCGGAATGGATCGAGGTTCGGCTGGATGCGCTCGTGCCCGCGCCGCGCGAGTGGGACGCCCTGGTTGCGACCGGTCGTCCGCTCCTCCTCACGGCCCGGCGTCCAGATGAAGGCGGCCTTGGCGGCCTCGCGGCCAGTGCGCGCTTGGAACGCCTCGCGACGCACCTGGACCGGGCGGCGTGGCTGGATCTGGAACTGCGCTCTTTCAATGAAGCCGCGACGGTGATCGCGGAGGCCCGGTCGCGGCGCTGCGGGATCCTCGCGTCGTTCCACGACTTTGCTGGGACGCCATCCGTCCGGAAGCTGCGCCGGCTTGCTCGAGCGGCCGCCGATGCCGGCGCGGATATCTTTAAGGTCGCCACGCGGGCCGATGATGCCGCGGCGCTGGCCCGGTTGCTCGAGTTCATGGCGGGGGATTCCACGATCCCGCGCGCGGCGATGGGCATGGGTGCCTTCGGCCGGGTTTCGCGTCTCGCGCTGGCGGTCGCGGGATCGGTGCTCAGCTACTGCCATCTGGGTGAGCCGAATGCACCCGGGCAGTGGGGTGTGGCGGAGTTTCGGCGCCGGCTCGACGAAATTGGCCCAAAGCGGTCCGACGCTTTGCGCGAATCGCGGAGCGGCCGATAATACTGCGATGGAACTTCCTGTGCGCGCTCCGGTGATGGTCCTCCCGGGCGCAACGCTCTTTCCGCAGGCGCTCCTTCCGTTGCACATCTTCGAGCCGCGCTACCGGACCATGCTCCGACATGCGCTCGAGCGGGACAGGATGTTTTGTGTCGCCATGGTGCGGCGAGGCGTCGAGGACTGGGTCGACGAAGGGGATTTCTGTCACGTGGCCGGACTGGGCCTGGTTCGGGCGTGCGTCGAGCGCGAGGACGGGCGCTCGAATCTCGTGCTGCAGGGTCTGGCCCGCGTGCGCCTGAGCGGCTTTGATCGCTCCGCGCCGTTTGTCGTGGCGGAGCTCGAGGAACTCCCCAGTGAGGCGACCGAAGGCCCCGAGGCCGCGCGACTGGCCGATCGGACCCGCGCGCTTTGCCACCGTTTCAAGGAGCGCGGCATCGATCTCCCACCGCAGCTCGACCAATATCTCGGGCAGATCACCGAACCGGGTGTGCTCGCTGACGTCGTGGCGAACACGTTCGTCGCCAGCCCCGTGGGTCGGCAGAAGCTGCTCGAAGAAAGATCCGAGACAAAACGACTTCGCCTCCTCGTGCGCTATCTGACGCGCGAACTGCAGTGACGAGTCTTCTCTCGCGCGGGTGAGCGCTGGGAATCAGGTCTTGGCGGCCGGCTCTGCGGGCCGCTTGGCGGCGTCCTTCCGCTCCGCGGCCGGGATCTGATAGTAGTATTCCGGGTAGCGATAGTAAACGAACTCGGGCGACGAGGTGTCGACGGCGTTGAGAATCAGCCCCGGGACATTCGCCTGACGCTTGTAGAGAATCTCGAGCGAGTTCCGGCTCATTTTCGCGGAGGTATGCGAAAGCCGGACGACGAAGAGGACCGCATCCATTTTCGGCGCCAGACTCGCGGTGTCATCCGCGGCGAGGACCGGAGCCGTGTCGAAAATGATGTATTCGTATTCTGGATACACGTCCCGGAGGAAGTGATCCGTGCGGCTGCTGAGCAGGTACTCGCTTGGCTGCTGAATGATCCGGCCGCGAGGGAGGAGGAAGAAGTTTTCCACCGAGGTTTTGAGCACGGCATCCCGCCAGCTCAGCGCCCCGCCGAGGACGTCGGCGAAGCCGGGTTCGTTGGGCAGGCCGAAGGCCGTTGCAATGCGCCCACGGCGAAGATCGGCATCGACGAGGAGCGTCTTAATGCCGGCGAACGCGAGGACGAGGGCGAGATTCGTCGCGATGGTGGATTTGCCTTCGTTTGGTACGGCGCTGGTGACGAGCAAAGTCCGCGGCCTGGCTCCATCCTGAGGCATGTAAAGCAGCGATGAGCGAATGTTTCGAAACGATTCCGCCATCATGGGGCGCGTGTCGTCCGCCCGCAGGAATTCGTCGATTCGCCCGCTCTTATCGCTGGGGATCTGACCGAGAATGGGTTCTCCGAACACCGATTGCAATTCCGCGAGGGAATTGATGCGGTCATCCATCCGGTCGAGGATGATCAGAATGATCAGACCGACGATCAGTCCAATGAACGCGGCGATCGCGAGGGACTTCGGAACGCCTGAGGCGACGGCGTAGGCCGGAGTCGCCTGCTCGATGATCTGAACGATGTCCGGATCGACCTTGTTGATCACCGTGACGTCGCGCTGATTCTGCTCGTATTGACGCTGCTGAGTCAGAGCCCGCTCCTTCGTTTCCTTGAGACGGCTGTACTCCGAAAACGTCGATTGAAGCTCCCGGGCTTTTTCCTCGGCGCTCTTCACGTCCGCTTCCATTTTGTCGATCTGGCGCCGGAGAGATTCGCGACGGCTGTTGATCTGGGTGAGCGCGGTTTCCCGAAGGTTGACGATGATCCGCTCGTTTTTCGTGATCTCGTCGTTGAGATTGATGATCTTCGGATGTTTCGGTTTCAGAAAGCGCGAGAGATCCTCGCGGTCCGCCTTGAGGAGTGCGATCTGCTGGAGGGTGCTCTGGTAGTCGGTCCGCGTTGCGAGCGTATCCACCTGCCTGCCGGCCGGCCCTTCGGGCTTCTCCCCACCGGCCACCCGGCGGTCGATGGCGTCGAGGCGCTCGAGTTGCTGCTCTGGAGATAGCAGTTGGATCACGTCGAATTCAGACTTGAGACTTGAAAGGTCCGTTTTCCGGCGCACGACATCCTTCGCCAGACTGTTCCCTTCGTACTCCGCCATCACGACGTTGTGCTTCTTCTGGAACTCCAGCATTTCGTCGTCGAGCACGCGAATCTGCCGTTCCAACTGGGAGACTTCCTCCGCCAGCTTCGTGGCGGTGCTCTCCGTTTTGATGCCACGGAGATCCTGCCGGTATTTTACGTACTCCTCGGTGAGCGCCCGCAGAAACCGCTGCGTGTAATTGGGCTCCGTTCCGTTGGCGAGGCAGATCAGAATGAGCGCACCGGTGGCCTTGGAGATGTCGAGAGCGACCGGGGACGGCAGCATCTCCGGGTTCGTCACCTGAAGACGCTCGAGCGCGCGCTGCCGGACCTGGCCGCTGCGGATCAGCTCGATTTGCGTGCCGATGAATTCCGTCGCCTGATCCTTCGCGCCGGCCTGGCTCGTGCCGGGCATGACCACGCCACCCGTGATGAGAATCTTCGCGCTCGACTGGAAGTTCGGCGGGCGGATGGACAGGAGGTATGCCTGGACGGCGACAGTCGCCGCCACGCAGAGCAGGAAAACCCACCAGCGCTTGAGAAAGACGCGGCGATAGCGGTGCAGCCGGTTCAGGAGGTTCAGCGCAGCGGCGGGATTTCGGCCGCCCGTCGTGCTGTGGGTGGGGATCAGGGCAGGCATGGAAATGATGGGTGCGGCAGGGCGCGGGGAGGAAGGACGCGTCCGGTCGCGGTGGCCCTTAGAAGCCCACGTTGAACGTTTTCTCCGGGATGCGAATCGTATCGCCCGGCTCGATCGCGACGTCCTTGTCGAGCGCTCCCTCGAACACCGCTTTAACGTCGACGATCGTCGTCGTATTCTTCCCGTCGCGAGTTTTCCGGATCAGCATCACCTTGCGCTGATTGCCGAAATCGGCGAAACCGCCGGCCCGGAGAATCGCCTTGCTGACCGTCAATTTTTCGTCGCCGGGAATGTCCATCGCTCCCGGTTGCCGCACGGCGCCGCTCAGATAGATCCGGCCGGGGCTCGTGACGCGCGCGTTGATCGCGTCCAGCGCGACAATCACGGTCGCCCGGTAGTACAACTCGGCTTCGAGCTTCGACTTGATGAGCTGGGCAAGTTCCAAGCACGACTTCCCGGCGGCCCGGACCCGGCCGAAATAGGGGACATCGACCTCCCCCGCATCGGTGATGATCATGCTGACAGGCTTGTCTTTGTCCTCGACGACCCGATAGCTCAGGCGGTCACCCACGCCCAACCGGCGGCTCGAGTCGAGGCCCGTCATCGACTGCAGTGTTCCCACCACCGACGCAGCGTCGCGGGAAGTGGCGGGCGCACCTTCACCCGGCGCCGAGGTTGGACCCGAGGAGCGCGTCGCCGTGGACTCGACCGGCGCGGCGAGGCTGGGTCGTCCGGCCGACGAGGGTGGGGGAAGTTCCCGGCGCTGGACGATCTGGGCGTTCGCCGCGAGCGAGGCCGCCAGAAGACCAAACGCGCAAATGGCCCCTTTAAGGAAACGGAGCGAGACGGACATCCGGCAAAGTAGCCTCAAATCGCTGGACTAAAAGCGGTAGTTCAAGTCGAGCGTGACCCGATTTTGGTAGTAGTCGTTCGCGTTGTTGTCCGAATTCTTCCGGGTGTACGAATAACGAAGACTGCTGCCGATCCGTTGGGTGAGCTGATAGGACGCCCCGAGGCTTATTCCGTACCGCGTCAGCGCTTCTTCCAGCGAACCGCCCGAGGTCGTCACGTCCTCGAAAAACGCTTCGCCATGAAACGTGAGCTGGCTGTTGGCCCGCCAGTCGACGCCGTAGCGGACGAAATAAACCGTGTTGAAGTTCGAGGTGAAACCGAGCTCGTTCGTCCGGCCGGCGCTGAGCGTCTGCGTCACGTAAGCGTTCACGCGATGAGTGATCCCAATGCTCCCGTACCAACCATCGAGATTGTGCGTGTCGCCGTAAAGTCCGCCTCGCTCGAAGCTGCGATGCTCAAAGCCACCGCGGAGGACGAGACGCAGATAGGGGGAAACGGCCCAGTCGAGGAAGGGCCCAATCGAGTAACCGCTTGAATCGTTGAGGGTGTTTTGGCGGTAATTCGAAATCGAATACGTCCCTTCAAGGCCAACGAATGTGCGTGGCGCGATAGTGTAGCTGACGGACGCGTTGAATTGTTCGTCCGCGCGCTCTAGATAATCGAACTCCCGGCTGAGTGAGACCCAGTTGAAGTGGTCATATCCCGCGGTCACGATGACAGTGTTCAGATCGGCGACAAGCGTGACTCCTGCGGTGTTAAGAAAACGGCCGAAGTTCAGCACGTTGCTGATAGTGGAGGCATCGAGTGCGTCCTGGCGAATCTCAAACCGGTCATGAAAATTCAGCCGGAAAATATCCGCGATGTAGACGTCAAACCCAAGCTGACTGTTTGGCGCAATGAGGACGTTTCCTTTGATCACGTCCGGATGGCTGAGGTAGCGCTGGAACCCGAGACCGAGGTCAAACGTGAGGGCGTTCAGCCGCGTGATCTGCCAGATCGTGCGCAGATTTATGCCGAAACGGATCGCGACGTCGGCGATGCGATTAGTGTTGCTGTAACCGATGTTGTCATTGAACTCAAATCCCGCAAACGCGCTCGCCAAAAAGCGAACCGGGCCCACCTTCAGGTTGTAGTTGTTTTCCTCCGCCGAAATCCCGTATCGGTTCGCTTCGGCGGCTTGCGTCGACGCGAGTGAGTTGCGCTGCAGATCCTGCGCCAACCCGGGCGCGGCCATCAACCCAGTCATGATCAGCGGGAGCGCCAGAGTGAGTCGGGTGGGCGCGGTTCGCTGCAACCATGAGCGTAGAATTTTCATATTCACGATATTGTCCGCCTCTAAGGAGCCCCTTCTCAGAGGGTTAAGGTAAAAATTGCCCCGTTGAGGAAAAGCTCTATGAACGAGGCCCGCCTGCCGCGCAATGGAGAAATTCGTCCACCCCAGGTGCGGGCAAGCCGTGGATTGGGCCCCAAAACGGCTTCCGGTCTCGCGAAATGTTTGGTGAACAGCGGTTTGGTCCGACCGGCGGGGCGTCAGTCCGCGCCCGAACGACCCCAATTAATCCCGGTCAATTTTTCGTAGTTTGAAGCCTTCGGGGGCCTGAAACCGGCTTACAGCACTACATTGACGAGCTTATCGGGCACGGTGACCACCTTCTTGGGCGTTCTTCCCGCGATGGCGTCGGCGACCTTTGGCGAAGCCAGCGCCAAGCGCTCCAGCTCCGAGGTGGCCAGTCCTTTCTTGACCGTGATCTTGTCTTTCAGTTTTCCGGCCACTTGAATCACGATTTCGACCTCGTCTTCGACGAGGAAACTTTCGTCATGCCGCGGCCATTCCTGCCGGCAGGCCAGATTGCTCGCGCTGTCGACGCCGGTGGCGCGCCCAAATTTTCCGTGCAGCACGCTCCAGAGTTCCTCCGCGAGATGCGGTGCGAAGGGCGAAACGAGCACGACGAGCGTCTGCAGAACGGCGACTGGTCGGGTGCTCGCGCCGGTGAGTTCGTTCGTCAGCACCATCAACGCGGAAATCGCAGTGTTGAATGCCATCGCCTCGATATCCGCGGTCACCTTTTTGATCGCGGCATGCTCGGCACGACGCAGCGCGGGCGATGGCGTGATGTCCTGTACGACGGCCGACAGCACCCATTCGCCGGCGGCATTCTCCTCCATGATCAGTCGCCACGCCCGGGCGAGGAAGCGGTGAACGCCCTGGACCCCCGTCGTGCTCCAAGGCTTCGCGTCCTGCAACGGACCCATAAACATCTCAAAGAGCCGAAGCGAGTCTGCTCCAAATTCATTGATGACGTCGTCCGGATTTACCACGTTACCGAGAGACTTGGACATCTTCTGCCCGTTTTCCCCCAGAATGAGCCCCTGATTGACGAGGCGTTGGAAGGGTTCGGGGGTCGACACGCAGCCGCGATCGAAAAGCACTTTGTGCCAGAAGCGGGCGTAAAGCAGGTGCAGAACGGCGTGTTCCGTGCCGCCGACGTACAGATCCACCCCGGCGTGCGGTCTGGGCCCCGCGGTCGCCTGACCGGGAAGACTGCCCGTCATCCAGTACGACTCCGCCTCGGCTGCGACAAAGCGCTCGGAATTTCGCGGATCGCAGTAGCGCAGGTAGTACCAACTTGAGCCCGCCCACTGCGGCATCGTGTTCACCTCGCGAACGGCCCCTTCCGAGTATCGCACCCAATCGAGCGATTTGGAGAGCGGTGGTTCGGGGGTCCCGGTGGGCCGGAAATCGGCGAGCTCCGGCAGACGGACGGGAAGCTCGGACTCCGGGACGGCTTCGTGCCGGCCGTCGCGCCAGATGATGGGGAACGGTTCGCCCCAATACCGCTGGCGGGAGAAGAGCCAGTCGCGCAGTTTGTACGTGATGGTCTTCGCTCCGAGACCGCGCTCTTCGAGCCGGGCGGTGATCGTCGCTTTTGCGTCGCGGGTCGTCAGGCCATTGAGGAAGTCCGAATTCACCGCATAGCCATCGCCGGCGGTGCACTCGACGGGAGGAAGGTGGCAGGGAGCCTCGCCTCCCGCGACGGGTGGGAAGGGCGCGACGACCTGGGTGATCGGAAGCCCGAACTTCGTCGCAAATTCCCAGTCGCGCTCGTCGTGCGCGGGCACCGCCATGATCGCGCCCGTGCCGTAGCCCATGAGGACGTAATCAGCGATCCAGATCGGAATCCGCTGGGCGTTCACCGGATTCACGGCGAAGGCGCCGGTCGAGACGCCGGTCTTCTCCTTCGCGAGTTCCGTCCGCTCGAGATCCGACTTGCTCGCGCACCCGACGCGATAGGCCGCGACGGCCTCGCGCCACTCCGGCGTGGTGACGCGATCAACCAGTGGGTGCTCCGGAGCGAGCACCATGTAGCTGGCGCCGAAAAGCGTATCGGGACGCGTCGTAAAAACTTCGATGTCCTCTGCGGGCGCGTCGCCGGCTGCCGGTTGGGCGACGGCGAAGCGGACCCGGGCCCCTTCGCTTCGTCCAATCCAGTTCCGCTGCGATAGCTTAATGGATTCAGGCCAGTCGAGGCCGGCGAGTTCGTCAATCAGGCGTTCTGCGAAGGCGGTGATGCGGAGCATCCACTGCTTCATCGGCCTCCGCTCCACCGGGAACTTTCCCACCTCGCTCCGCCCGTCGATGACTTCCTCATTCGCCAGCACCGTGCCGAGCCCCGGGCACCAATTGACCGGCGCGAACGCGACATACGCCAGCCGAACGGCATCAATCTCATCGCGGCTGGCCTCTGGGTGAGCAGCCACGTAGTCGGAGATCGGACGAGCCTTTTGCGCGGTGGGGTCGAACCAGGAGTCGTAGAGAAGGCGGAAGATCCACTGGGTCCACTTGACGAATCCAGGGTCCGTCGTGTTGACCTCGCGGGACCAGTCATAGTCGAATCCGATGCGCTCGAGCTGCCCCCGGAAATGCGAGATATTCTGCTCGGTCGTGACGCGCGGGTGCTGGTTCGTCTTGATCGCGTACTGCTCCGCGGGCAGGCCGAACGCATCCCAGCCCATCGGGTGCAGGACGTTGAAACCGTTCATCCGCTTGTACCGCGAAACGATGTCGGTCGCGGTGTAGCCCTCCGGATGTCCGACATGGAGCCCGGTGCCGCTCGGGTAGGGAAACATGTCGAGCACGAAGAACTTGGGCTTCGAGGCATCGAAGCCCGGTTCTCCGGGATTTCGCGAGCGGAAAGTCTCGTGCGCGGCCCAGTATTGCTGCCACTTGGGCTCGATGATGTCGTAGGGGTAAGGCTTCCGTCGCTCGCTGGTCATGTCCTCGATGTAGTAGGCCACGAAAGGCACGCGGTTCGGGCGCCGATCGGGACGCGGGGAAGATGGGGACATCGGAGCGGTGCGCAACGCGCGCGGTTGAACTTTACTCCGCGCCGCTTGCAGCGCATCTAAGGGAGCGGACTGTCAGCGATTTCCCGAATTCCTTCTCCGATGCTCTTGCGTGATCCAGCGGCCATGGCGGCAGTGCGAACCCTTCTGAAGGCGGATCAGATTTTCGTCTACGAAGGATTGCCCCATCCTCGGGACGAGCCGGATCTCCTCGGATCGGAAATGAAGCGGGTGAAGCCGGCGGAGTTTCTCACGGAGCGTTTCTATCCAGAACCCCACGTTGCCGCAGCGGCGGACGTCGCCTTCATCCACGGGGTTGCTTCCCGCCCAGGTTGGTTTGAAGCGATTGGCGTCCGCTTCTGCGACGGTCGCGAAGAGGTCGGCGACATCAAGTTTTGTCTTTTCCACGCTGACTATGCGCTCGAATGGACACACGAGGGGAAGCTCCGCCGGATGCTGCTGTGTTTCGGGTGCCTCGAAGCGATCTATTTCGACCAGGATGTCGAAGTGACCTCCTACACCGCCGTGCCCCTGGACTTGCGCGATCGGCTCTTGCAATACCGCCGGCACCGGCCGGATTCCGACGCATGGCCACCCGCCGCGCGGACGAATTGAGCGGGATCAGTCCTCGAGCGCCTTCTTGAACTTGGCGATCTTTGGCTTCGCGACGAACTGGCAGTACGGCTGACTGCCGTTCCGCGCGAAGTAGTCTTGATGGTAATCCTCGGCCGGGAAAAATTTCACGAGCGGTGAAATCTCGGTCACGATCGGCTGGCTGAAGCTTTTTTGCGCTTCCGCTTTCGACGCCTCGGCGATTTTGAGCTGCTCGTCATCGTGGGTAAAAACTACCGAACGGTACTGCGTGCCGACGTCATTCCCCTGGCGGTTGAGCTGCGTGGGATCGTGCGCTTCCCAAAAAAGGTCCACGATTCGGCCGTAGCTGATCGTGCGCGGGTCGAACGTCACCTGAATCACTTCCGCGTGACCGCTCATGCCTGAGCAAACTTCCTGATACGAAGGGTTGTCGCTCGCGCCGCCGGCGTATCCGCTAACCACCTTGGTCACGCCCGGGGCAATGAGAAAGCAGCCCTCGACGCACCAGAAGCACCCTCCTCCGAGAGTCGCAAGTTCCGTCGAGGCAGCGGTGGGGGAAGCGTTGGATGCATTCATGAGGACGGGGCTGAGAGTCGCGAGCGCACCGAGCAGTAATGCCAGGGCGCGCAGCAGTGAGGGCTTCACACGGAAGAGCGTACGACTGGAGCACGCTGACTCAACGGGAATTCCGGCGTGGTGCCGTCATTCCGTGTCACGGTCGCGAACCTTCCGACCGAGACGAGCCCGGACGCGATGGGTGTCCGGATCGGCTGACTGCCCTTGAGCAAACGAATTGCATACAATTTACCGCAAGGGCTGGACGGTTCCTCAAGGCTGATGGAATGAGATTTCCGGGAGATACCGATTGACGCGTTGGCGGTGCTTTGCTGTGATTGCATGCAATTCACCCGCGCAACCGCGCCGCGTTCATGACCTTCCAAACTCTCCGCCAGATTGCCCGCCGGGTGTGGCCCGGGGAGCGGCATCGGGAGGGTGCGGCACCCGCGGACACGGGCCAGATCCTGCTCGAGCGGAAAGACGGTCTCGCGACGGTCATTCTCTACAATCCGAATAAGCTCAACGCGCTCTCGATCCGGATGTGGGAAACTCTGGGGGAGACGTTCCGGGCTTTCTCCGCGGATCTCACGCTGCGCTGTATTCTGATCCGGGGCGCGGACGGAAACTTTGCCGCCGGGGCGGATATCGCCCAGTTCCCGACGGAGCGGATGACGCACGATCAGGTGCATCGCTACCACAACGAGACGATCGGGCCCGCGCTTCGCGCGATCGCGGAATGCCTGCATCCCACCGTCGCGCTCATCGAGGGCTTTTGCGTTGGTGGCGGACTCGAGATCGCCTCGCAGTGCGATCTGCGCGTGGCGGCGAGCGGCAGCCGCCTCGGGGCGCCCATCAAGAAGCTCGGCTTCGCCATGGCCCCGGAGGAACTTCGCCGCATCGTCGCGATCGCCGGCCGCGCCGTCGCCTCCGAACTTCTGCTCGAGGGACGAATCCTCAGCGCCGGGGAGGCTCGCGAGCGAGGATTGGTGACGCGTGTGGTCGCCGACGAGAACGTGGAGGAGGAGGCGTACGCGACGGCCGCCCGCATTGCCGAGGGTGCGCCCATCGCGGCGCGGCTGAATAAGAAACTGATCCGCCGCCTTTGCCCGGAGCCCGCGGCACTGACGCCGTCGGAAATTGATGAATTCTTCTCGTTCATCGGCACGCATGATCATCAGGAGGGCATCGCGGCATTCCTCGAGAAGCGCTCGCCGAAATTCCGCGGATCCTAGCTTCCACTGCCGCCGCGTTCGCAATTCCCCCATGTCCGGCAGCCTTTATTCTGTCCTCACGGCGCGCACCCCGGCAGATCCATCGCGCATCCTTCTCGAGACCCCAGGCGGGGTGTCGCTTTCGTGGGGCGAAATGGAGGCGCGAACGGCCCAAGTCGCGAATCTCCTGCGCTCGCTCCAGCTCGCCCCGGATGCGCGCGTCATGGTGCAAGTCGAGAAGTCGATTGGCGCCCTCATCCTCTATCTCGCCACTCAGCGCGCCGGACTGGTCTACGTCCCGCTGAACACCGCCTACCGTGACTCTGAGATCGCCTACTTCATTGAGAACGCGGAGCCGTGGGTGCTCGTGTGCGCTCCGGCGGACGCCGCGCGCCTTTCGGTCTTGGGAGTGCCCCATGTCTTCACGCTCGATGCAGCCGGGACCGGCGGGACGTTGCTTGAGCGAGCCGCAGACCAATCCAGCGATTTTTCGGCGGTGGACCGGAGCCCGGATGACCTTGCCTGCATTCTGTATACCTCGGGCACTACCGGCCGCAGCAAAGGCGCCATGCTGTCGCACGGGAACCTGACCTCGAACGCGCTAACGCTGGACGTCGCCTGGGGCTGGAGCGGTGGCGACATCCTGCTGCATGCGCTGCCAATCTTTCACGTGCACGGCCTGTTCGTCGCGCTTCATGGCGCGATGCGGAGTGGCGCGCGAATCATCTGGCTGCCGAAGTTCGAGGCCGCCGAGGTTCGCCGGCAGCTGCCGCGCAGCACGGTTTTCATGGGCGTACCCACGATGTACACCCGGCTGCTGGCGGATCCCGCTTTTGGGCGGGAGGATTGCCCGACAATGCGTTTGTTCGTGTCGGGATCGGCGCCGCTCGCCGCCGAGACCTTCGAGAGCTTTCGCGCCCGGACGGGGCACACCATCCTCGAACGCTATGGGATGAGTGAGACGAGCATGCTTTGTTCGAATCCCTACGACCCGGCGAGCGGACCGCGGGTCGGTGGCACGGTGGGTCCGGCGTTGCCCGGGGTCTCGCTCCGGATTGCCGATGACGCCGGGGTCGAGTGCGCGCCTGGAGAAATCGGCGGCGTGCAGGTTCGTGGACCAAACATTTTTCTCGGCTACTGGCGCGCTCCCGAGAAAACGCGGGAGGATTTTACGGCGGACCGCTGGTTCAAGACGGGCGACGTCGGCCGACTCGGAGGTAGCGGGGCGCCAGCGGGATATCTGACCATTGTCGGCCGGAGCAAGGACCTGATCATCACGGGAGGGTACAACGTCTATCCGAAGGAGGTCGAAGGATTCATCGACGAGCTGCCCGCCGTCGTGGAGAGCGCCGTTTTCGGGATTCCTGATCCGGACTTCGGCGAGGCCGTGGCGGCGGCGGTGGTCCTGCAAAAGGATGCGGCGCTGACCGGCGAAGAACTGATCGCGACGCTGCGCGATCGGATTGCCCGCTTCAAAGTTCCAAAACGCGTGCACATCGTCGAGGAATTGCCTCGCAATGCGATGGGCAAAGTGCAGAAAAATGCCCTCCGGATCACCTACTCGGCACCGGCGTAAGCTGGACTTCGCCGGTCTTTTCCCCTCCGCTTTATTTCCCCAACACCACCCCCAGAACCATGAACCTCCGACTCTTTGCGGCCGCGGCAATCGCGGCTGCCGCGCTCGCACCCTCCTTCCTCTCCGCGCAAACGCGGACCTTGAAAATCTCCCATCAGTTCCCCGGCGGCACGATCGACGAAGGCGATTTTCGAGATCGCCTGGTCCGAAAGTTCGCCGCCGCCGTGGAGAAGAAAACGAACGGCGCGCTCAAGTTCGAGATCTACCCGGGCTCGTCTCTCGTGAAGACGAACGCGCAATTCAGCGCCATGCGGAAAGGCGCGTTGGATCTCAGTCTCTTCCCGCTCCCCTACGCCGGTGGCGAGGTCCAGGAGTTGAATATCGGCCTCATCCCGGGCCTGGTCACCACGTACGAACAAGGTGCCGCCTGGCGCAGTAATGCGGTCGGCAAGGAACTCGCCGCCATCATGTCGGAAAAGGGGGTCGTGATCGTCTCTTGGGTCTGGCAGGCCGGCGGAGTTGCCAGCCGCACTCAGCCACTCGTCGTCCCCGAGGATTCGAAGGGCATGAAGGTTCGGGGAGGCAGCCGTGAGATGGACATGGTCCTCAAAGCCGCGGGGTCAGCGGTTTTGTCGATTCCTTCAAATGAGACCTACGCCGCCATGCAGACGGGGACGGCCGATGCGGTGATCACTTCGTCCACGAGCCTGATCTCGTTCCGGCTCGAGGAGGTCGCAAAATCCCTCACCACGGGCCGCGGCCGGGCGTACTGGTTCATGCTCGAACCGCTGCTCATGTCGAAGTCTGTCTTCGAGAGTCTCCCGAAGGATCAGCAGGCCGCCATCATGAGCGTCGGCGAGGAACTGGAAAAATTCGGCGTCGAAGCCGCGAAGGCGGACGATCAGGCGGTCGCGGACGTCTTTTCGAAGGCGGGCGCGAAGGTGTTCGACCTCAGCGAGGAAGCGCTCGCCAAATGGGTCGCCCTCTCGCGCGAGACGGCGTGGAAAGATTACGCGGCCCGGAACGAGACCTGCGCCCGGCTGATCAAACTCGCGAGCGAAACGAAATGAGTCATTCCGTCGAACTCTCCGAGATCGGTCCGGTGGAAAAAGCGGCGGTCCCGCTTCCCGAGGGCGGGATCTGGCTCGACTGGCTGCTTTACGGGTTGAATCGCGCCATCGTCGTCGCCTCGATGCTCGCGCTCGCCGCGGCGTCAATCGTCCTGACTTACAGCGTAATCGCCCGGAAGTTTTTCGGGGCGGCCACCGACTGGGAGGATGAGGTGGCGGTCTTCCTCCTCGTTGGAGCGACGTTTTTGTGCGGTGCCATGGTGCAGGCGCATCGCGGACACATCGGAATCCAGGTTCTGCAGGGATTCCTTTCCCCGGCGGCGAACCGCCTGCGCCTGTTCCTTTGCGATGTGGTTTCGTGTGCGTTCTGCGGGTTCTTCGCGTGGAAATCGTGGACGCTGTGCCACGAGGCGATCGTCGAAGGCCACCGGACGTCGTCCACGCTGGGTCCGCCGCTCTGGATTCCCTACTCGCTGATGACAGCGGGAATGGCGTTGCTGACGCTCCAGTATCTCGCCCAGCTGCTCGACTGGTTGAGGAGGCCGGCGCAAGCATCATGAGTCCCACCACGATCGGGATTCTCTTCGCCGTCGCGACGCTGTTGCTGATGGTTTCAGGCATGCCCATCGCTTTTGCGCTCGGCTCGGTCGCGGTGCTGTTCATCATCATCTTCCTGCCGGCGTCACTGCTCGATACGGTCACGCAAAACGTGTACGAAGAGATGTCGGCCATCACGCTGCTCTCGATTCCCCTGTTCATCCTGAAAGGCGCCGCACTCGGGAAATCGCCGGCCGCGAAAGACCTGTATTCTTCGCTGAATGCCTGGATGCACCGGGTGCCCGGTGGCCTCGGGATTGTGAACGTCTTCGCCTGTGCGCTCTTCGCGGCGATGGCGGGCTCCAGCCCCGCCACGTGTTCCGCCATCGGGACGGCAGGCATTCCGGAAATGCGGCGCCGCGGTTATTCGCCGGGGTTCGCGGCGGGCATCATTGCGGCGGGTGGAACGTTGGGAATTTTGCTTCCGCCGTCGATCACGATGATCCTGTATTCGGTCGCGGCTCGCGTCTCCCTCGGACAGCTTTTCCTCGCTTCGATCATTCCCGGCCTGCTCCTCGTCGCCCTGTTCTCGATCTACGTCGGATGGCGCTACAAACGGGAGTACGCGGCGGCGCTCGCCCATGTCCAGAGCACCGGCGAGAGCTCGCCGATCCTCGCGGAGGAGGAGTTTTCCTTCAAGGAGAAGCTCCGCGCCCTGCCGCGCGTCGTTCCGTTCCTCGTTCTGCTTCTGGGCGTGATGTTCGCTCTTTACGGCGGCTACGCCTCGCCCTCGGAAACCGCGGGCCTCGGCGCCGTGCTCGCATTCATTCTGATCGCGGTGGTCTATCGGATGTGGCGCTTCCGCCAGGTTTCTCCGATCCTGGCCGCAACGTTGCGGGAATCGACGATGCTGATGTTCATCATCGGGATGTCGCTGATGTACGCGCAGGCGATGAGCCATCTCAACATCAGCCAGTCGGCGGCGCAGTGGATCGTGGGGCTGCACCTCTCGAAGTGGGTGTTGCTCGGCTCTCTCGTCGTCATGATCATGGTGCTGGGGTTCTTCCTCCCTCCGGTCTCGATCATCCTCATGACGGCGCCGATCATCCTGGAACCGCTCCGGGCGGCGGATTTCGATCTCGTGTGGTTCGGCGTCATCATGACCATCGTGATGGAGACTGGACTGATTCATCCGCCCGTCGGCTTGAATATTTTCGTCATCAAAAACATCGCTCCGGACATCTCTCTCTCGGAAATCGTTCGGGGCGTGATGCCGTTCATCGCACTGATGCTGATCGGCATCCTCCTCCTCTGCTTCTTTCCCCAGCTGGTGCTCTGGCTCCCCTCGTTTTTCGCGATCAAGTAGCCCGCCCCGCAAGCGAGGGATCCGGGGGATTCGCCGAGCGAACCCAACCCGTCGAGCGGCGACGGCGTCCGGCTTCGCTGTCGGATGCTCCCGCAACGAAACCGGCGGCCTCAGTCGATGGTTGTTCCTTGTTGTCCCACGTGTCCCGCGCTTCTTTCGCCGCGGCTTTCATGATGGATCCCGCCGCTGCCTTTCTCGCCTCCCATCGCGCCCACGATGTCGCGCATCTGCACTCCCGCTGGCGGAAGCTTGCGCGTTCCCTTCGGCTGCCTTTTCCAACCGTGGCGGAGGCCGACGGTTACCCGATTCCGCTGCTCGTTTCGGGCGTGGGTTCGGATGGTCTCTATCTCACGACGGGAATCCACGGAGACGAAGTGGGAGCCACAGAGGGTCTGCTCCGGTGGGCGGAGCAGGGTGGACTCGCGGCAATTCAGCGGCGAAAAATCCCCTTCCTCCTCGCTCCCTGCCTGAACCCCTGGGGGGTAGCGAATAACCGGCGCTCGGACTCGCGGGGAGAAGACCTCAACCGACGCTTCAGCCACGATTGGCCGAGTCCCATGCTCGAGCTCCGGGACACGATCGCGCAGCAGACGTTCCGCCTCGCCGTGACGCTGCATGAAGACTACGACGCGCGCGGCTTGTATCTTTACGAAGTGCGCGGTCCGCGCCCGTACTGGGGAGAGAGACTGATGGCGTGTGTCCAAGACATTATGCCCGCGGATGGCCGGCGCGAGATCGAGGGTCGGGCCGCGAGAGGCGGCGTGGTCCGGCCGCGCCTGGATGCGCGGACGCAGGAATTTTTGAAGTTGGGTTGCCCGGAAGCCCTCTGGCTCCGTTTCTCCGGGAAGGCGGAACGAATTTTCACGTTCGAGACACCTTCCGAAGCCGAGTTGGAGCGGAGGGCGGAGACTCACGCCCGGCTTCTGGCGGAGGCGATTCGACTCGCGTTTGGCTGACGAGGGGCAGGATTCGTACGGAATTTTCCTTGCGGCCCCGGGCGGGCGGACAAATCCTCGCTGAACCCTTTGAGGTCCGAGCGCTTGTCCCGACTTACTCCCAAGATTTTGCAGAAAGTCACCCGCGCCCACCAAACGGATGCGGCGGAGGGGACGATGCCCGTTGCGACCGGTGGCCGGTACGAGTTGGGCGATCTGATCGCGACTGGTGGCTTGGGGGAGGTTTATCGGGCGTGGGACAAGCAACTGCAGCGCAAGGTTGCGCTGAAGCGGATCATGTCGGGTGGGCCGGTTCCGGGGGAGGCGTATGCGAGAGCGTTGACGGAGGCGACTCACCTCGCGGCGCTGCAACATCCGAACATCGTCAGCGTCTACGATTTCGGAATGGACGAGCGCGGGCCCTATGTCGTGATGGAACTCGTCGAAGGCGAGACGCTGGAAGCGGTCGCCGGACGGGCCGCGTTTCCGGAGGCGGACTTCCTGCGTCTGGCGCGAGAGTCGCTCGATGGTCTGGCGGCTGCCCACGCAATCGGACTGCTGCATCGGGATCTGAAGCCCGGGAATCTGATGTTGAAATGGGGAACGACGAGCGGCTTCCAGGTGAAGCTACTCGACTTCGGCCTCTCGAAGATCTCGGAGAAGCCGTCGCTCCAGACGCGACTCGTGGACAACTCGGTCTTCGGATCGATTCACTACATGGCGCCCGAACAATTCGAGGGGAAGGTGTTCGATCAGCGGACCGACCTCTATGCGTTGGGCTGCTTGTTTTATTATGCTCTCACGCGTTCCAGTCCCTTCACCGGGGAGACGGTGACGTCGGTGATGGCGGCGCACCTCGGGCACACGTTCGTACCACTGGATGCGCTCCGCCCGGATCTGTCGCGGGAACTGGCGGACTGGGTCACGAGATTGTTTGCTCTTCGACCGGACGACCGGCACGAGAGTGCCTCGGCTGCCCTGGTGGACCTCGAGCGAATCACGGCGCCAAAGCTGCCGGAGCCGCCTCCGCCCCAGCCGATGGCGCGGGCCAAAGTGGTGGTGCCGGCGTTTGTTCTCGGCGCGGTCCTCAGCCTGGCTTGGGTCTTCCTCATTCAGCCGCTGCTGATGAGGGGAAATGCGGAGGCGGAAACCCCGCCGCGGCGGGTTCCGGTGAATTCTGGGCCCGTCGAGCCAACGCCCGAGCCTCCCGGCGTCCGGGATATTCTTGACCCCGCGGGCGCGGACAAGCCTTTGGATGCGGGCGACACGGCGGCGCTGCGGGAGCACCTCGGGCAGACCTTGACGGTGGAGGGCGTGATTGTGGGAATGAATCAGAATCAGAAAGGCGACGTCCGGTATCTCAATTTCGGCGCGGATTACCGGACCAGCCTGTCGCTCGTGTTTTTGCAGTCAGACGTCAGGAAGGACGCTTCGACGGAGCAACTCCGGGTCTTTATCGGCAAGCGCGTGCGCGCCGAGGGGACGCTCGCGGAGCGGCAGGGGGCGCTGCGATTGATGGTCGATCAGACGCGGCAGGTGAAGGTGATAAAATAGGCGCTTGGCGCGCGGACGCGATTTTGGCCTCGCCGTCGCGGAAGCGATCTCGCTAAGTTGAGCGCTCCAGCTTGGAAGCCATTGGAAACCGCATCACATGAAAATCTTCATCGACACCGGCAATACCGCCGAAATCAAGGAGGCCGCCTCACTCGGTCTCGTGGACGGCGTGACCACGAACCCCTCCCTCGTCGCCGCCAGCGGCAAGCACTTCGAGGACCTCATCAAGGAAATCTGCGACATCGTGGACGGACCGATCAGTGCGGAAGTCGCGAGCATCACGTGCAAAGAAATGGTCGAGGAGGGACGCAAGATCGCCAAGATCAATAAGAACATCGTCGTAAAGCTGCCGCTCATTGCCGAAGGGCTGAAGGCCGCCCAGATCTTCAAGAAGGAAGGCACGCCGACCAACGTCACGCTCTGCTTCAGCGCCCCCCAGGCTTTGATGGCGGCGAAGGCGGGCGCGACCTACGTGAGTCCGTTCGTCGGACGCCTCGATGACATCTCCACGGACGGAATGCACCTGATCGAGGACATCCGCGTGATTTATGATAACTACGGCTTCGAGACCCAGATCCTGACGGCCTCGGCGCGCAGCCCGATGCACTTTTTGCAGGCCGCGAAGATCGGCTCGGACGTGATCACGGCTCCCTTCAAAGTCATCATGGCGCTCCTCGAACATCCGCTGACGAAGTCCGGTCTCGAGATGTTCCTTTCCGACTGGAAGAAGTCGCACTGATCTGAAGTTCGGGCGCTGAGCCCACTCAATCGTCTACTCCCGGCCGTCGTCCAGCTGCGCTGGACAGCGGCTTTTTCGTTTCGACATCCTCGTTTTCCGTCTGCCGATGTGCCGCGCAATCGGGCTCGGCTGGCTCGCCCGGATCGTCTCCGCATCACGTCGCGCACCCACCCCTTCGTCGCGCGATTCCGTTCGCCCGGCTTGACTTGCGTTCAACGCGGGCGGCCCCTACTTCCCGCCGGTTTTCTCCATCCAGGCCTTGATCTTTTCCTGGTCAGGCGCGGGCGCAGCGGGAGGTGCGGCGGGAATGGGCGTGGTGCGCTGCCCGGTGCTCACCGCCCGCGGGTCGACGAGCGATCCGGCGTCACCGGGGAGGGCGACACCCGAATTGAGCGCGCTGAGCGCCTCCCGCGCCTTTTGCACGTTTGAACTCGTCGGGAAGCGCGTCAGAAAAAGCTGCCAGGCCGAGCGGGCCTTCGTCGGATCGTTCAGCACCTGCTGATAGAGATTCGCGAGATTCAGCAGCGAGTTCTCGTGCATGCCGCTCTGCGACTGCGCGATTTGGTAGTTCTCAAGCGCCTTCGTGGGCTGGCCTCCGAAGCGGTAGCAGTTGCCGAGGTCGGTTCGTACATCCGGATTGTCCTCGCCCAGTTTGATGGCGGCTTCGTAGCTGACGATCGCTTCACTCCAGCGGCTCTGGTCGTAAAACCAGTCGCCTTGTTTCGCCGCGCGCACGCCCGGCGGGAGATCGGGGTAACTGGGAGGGGCGGAGTTGGCCGCCACTCCACCCGGGGCCGCCGACGGGCCTGGCGCGCCCAGCAGCGCCCCGCGAGGGGTTGGCAAATCGTCATGCATCACCCACCAGGTGACGCCCGCGCCGAGCGCGATCCCACCGAGCGCACTCAGGATGTACCCGACCGGGCTGGCGGACGTGCGGCGTTGGGAGGATCTCTCTCGGCGGGGCATGGTAAGTCTCTGGGGTCGTCAGCGATGGAGCTCGACGTTATTCATCGCATCGAGCACGACAAATTTTTCCAGCGAGCCCAGCGGATCGGTCCGGAAGGTGAGCCGGGCCTCGTACTTGCGTTCGAGATCGACGAGCAAATCCTCATCCTCCTCGCGGAGACGGGCCATGACTTCGGGGTGGATGACGACCTTGTACTCGTGAACTTCCCGGCGGTGCTTGCGCATGATGGAGTGAAGGGCGCGCTGGAGCTCCACGCTCATGGATTCGCTGCTCTTCACCCGGCCGCGGCCGTTGCAGTGCGGGCACGTGACAAACATCGTGTTGCTGATGCTCTCCTGCGCGCGCTGGCGCGTCATTTCCATGAGGCCGAGCGCGGAAATCGGCAGGACGTGCGTCTTGGCCTTGTCCCGCCGGAGGCGCTCCTTCATCCGGTCGTAGACCTGCTGCTGGTCGCGGCGGTGCTTCATGTCGATGAAGTCGCAAATGATCAGGCCGCCCACATTCCGAAGCCGGAGCTGACGGGCGATCTCGTCGGCCGCCTCAAGGTTCGTCTGGAGGATGGTCTTCTCCATATCCTTGCCGCCGCCCTTGTTGCGTCCGGTGTTCACATCGATGGCGATGAGCGCCTCGGTCTCGTCGATGACGATGTAGCCGCCGCACGGCAGCCAGACCTGGCGGTGATAGGCGTCCTCGATCTGCTTCTCGACGCGGTAGTTCTCAAAGATCGGCACCTGTCCCTGGTGCCACTCGATCCGGCTGCGCGAGCGCTTGGAAATCTGGCCCACGAGATCCTGCATGCGCTTCACGGAGGCTTCATCGTCGCAAACCACGCGGTCGATTTCATCCGTGAGGAAGTCGCGAACCGTTCGCTCGATGAGATCGGGCTCCTGGAAAAGGCAGGCGGGAGCGTGCTTGGTCTTCAGCCCATCCTCGATGGCGCGCCATTGCTCGAGGAGCAGGGAGAGATCGCGCACGAAGAAGCGCGAGCGCTGGCCCTCCCCGACGGTCCGCATGATCACGCCCATGCCTTCCGGAATGTCGAGCTCGCGGAGAATCTTGCGGAGGCGGTCCCGCTCCTTGGGATCATCGATTTTCCGCGAGATCCCGCTCTGGTCGGAATACGGCATCAACACCAGATAGCGCCCGGCGAGGGAGAGGTTCGTGGTGACGCGCGGTCCCTTCGTGCCGATCGGACCTTTGGTGACCTGCACGATCACCTCCGCGCCCACGGGGTAGATGCTCGGGATGTCCTTCACGGTGGGCCGCTTCGGCTGCTTTGCCTTGCCGCTCTTGCCCTCCCGCGTGATTTCCTCGATGCCGCTATCGAGCGCGGCCGGGAGCGCATCCCAGAAGTGGAGGAATGCGTTTTTGTCGAATCCGATGTCGATGAACATGGCCTTCAGGCCATTCTCGATGTTCTTCACGCGGCCCTTGAAGATGCCACCGACGATATTTTTGTCGGATTCTCGTTCGACGCTGTATTCCTCGAGGACGCCGTCCTCGAGCAGCGCGACGCGGCGTTCCAGTTTTTCGACGTTGATGGCGATCAGGTTGGAAGGCTTTTTCTTCCCGAGGCCGAGGAGTTTTTTGACGGTGTCTTTCACGGCTTGAATCATGTTGGGGGTAAAGGGTTGAGAGGTGGGGGGAACTGCGTGCCTTCGTCGTTCTACGGACGCTGGGCGCGCGGTGGAGGAGTCGGTGAGGGTTTCGTCTCGGGCCGCGAATCGTCGCGGGGGGAAAGCTTGCGGGCGGCGCCCGCGGGGGTCGGCTCGGTCTGGCCCGGCCGCTGGCCCCGCGCGTCGGCGTCGGCGCGGATCAAGGGCTCGGCGCGTTTGGCCTCGCGCTGCTGTTCGCGGTCGCGCTCGCGTCCACGCTGGACCTGGACACCGTCGTCATCGTCGTCGCCGTTGTCGGCTTCCTCCGAGGGAGCCGACTGCGCGTCCGGCATCGTGATCGTCGGCGTGGTCTTGCTGAAATCGATTTCGCTGATGAATTGGAAGCTGCCCGGGGCGGGGGCGAGAGCGGTGAGTTTCACCTCGCCGCCCTGCTCGAGCGCGAGGCATTCCTCCATGATCTTCGCCGAAATGGGGGCGGAAACTCCGCCGCCGGATTTGGCGCCCTGCACGATCACCGCGATCGCGTAGCGGGGTGCATCGTACGGGGCGAAGGAGATGAACCACGTGTGGTTGTCCTTTTGTCCGTTGCGATAGAACTCCGCCGTCCCCGTCTTGCCGGCGACCTGGACTCCCTTCAGGCGGGCGCGCTGCGCGGTCCCGCCACTGTCATTCACGACTTTCCACATCCCCTTCCGCACGACTTCGATCTGCGCGGCGCTCCAGCCTTCGTCGGTGAGATTCGTCCGCACACGAGGTGGATCCTGGACTTCGATGTTGCCGTCCTTGTCCGCGACTTTGTCGATCAGGCGCGGGTAGTAGCACGTGCCCCCGTTTGCGAGCGTCGCGGCGAGGAGTGCCATCTGCAGCGGGCTCGCCTCCACGTAGCCCTGGCCGATCGAGGTATTGGCCGTCTGCCCGTCCGACCACCTGGCCCGCGGCGTGCGGGCGGCGAGCCAGTCGCGGCCCGGCTGCTGGCCGGAGGCTTCGCTGGAGAGTTCGATGCCGGTCTTCTGTCCGAGCCCGAGGAGACGGGCGGTGGCCTCGATCGCATCGATTCCCGTATCGTTCCCAAGCTGGAAGAAGAAGCTGTTGCAGGAGACCTTGAGCGCATCGGAAAGGCCCACCGTGCCGTGGACGCCGCGTCCGAAGATGTGGCACTTCATGAACTTGTCGCCGTACTGCACGCCGCCGGAGCAATTGTAGGAGCGCGTCCCCGTGCCCTTCTTCAGCCCGGCCAAACCGGTGATGGGCTTATACGTCGAGCCCGGCGCAAAGGACGAGATGGCCCGGTTGACGAGCGGATTCGTCTCGTCCTTCACGAGCGTGTTCCAGTCCTTGCCCGTGATCGACGGAATGAAGGCGTTCGGGTCGAAGGAGGGAACCGAGACGAGCGCGAGAACGTTGCCGTTACTGGGATCGACCACGACCGCCGCCCCACGACCGACCGCGCGCAGGGCGCGTTCGACGATCATCTGAATCCTGGCATCGATCGTGAGATAGACATTCGACCCGGGAGTCGGCGGGGTGAAGCTCGCTTCGCCCTCGACCACGCCTTTGACGTCGCGCTTCAGCACCCGAACGCCCGGCTTGCCGCGCAGGTACTTGTCCATCGTCAGCTCGATGTTCGACTTCCCGATCACGTCGGCCTGGTAGAAATTAAAGCGCTTCGCTTCTTCGGCATCGGTATCCTCCGCGCCGACGTAGCCGAGCACGTGAGCCGCGAGCGCGCCGTAAAGGTACTGGCGGACCGGCCGCGGCGAGACGTTCACGCCGGGGAGTCCGAGACTCCTCTCGGAGAGTCGCGCCATCTCTGCGAACTTCAGATCCTCGATGAACGTGAACGGAACCTGGGTGTTGTTCCGGTAGTGGCGTTGCAGCTTTTCGGCGTTGTACTCCTGCGTGACCCCGAGCTGCGTGAGACGGTCCTGCACCACGTCGTTCACGATGCGGACGACATCCACCTCCTTCGTATCCTTCAGCATTCCCTTCACCGTGTGCACGGCCGGGATGTAGGGCATCGCCTTCGGTCCCACCGAGCGCCGAAAGCCATCGACCATGTCTGGCAGATAGAATTCGAGCTGATAGCTGGCGCGATTGCCCACGAGGGTGAGCCCGGTCCGGTCCCGGATCTCGCCGCGGACCGAGGGAATGCGGACCGTTACATTGGAACCGCCGCGGATCTTCTGCGCGTACTGGTCGCTTTTGAGGACCTGGATCCACCAGAGACGCGCAACGAGCCCGCCGGCCGCGGCGAGAACGAGCAAGCCGAGGAGCGGGAGGCGGATTTCTTTGCCGAAAAGTGCCATCGGGGGATAGAATGCGGCGTTTAGATGGCCCGGAGGGCATGCGCCTCGCGTTCGCGGGGCTGCTCCCGCACCGGGAAGCCGCAAAGGTGGGCGGCGAGATGGAAGACGCCGAAAACAAAGGGGGCGAGAAGCATTGAGCCAACCGCCGGCGCGGCAATGCGCCACCAAATCACCGGCGTCATTTCGAAGCCACGGCGCTTGAGGCTGATGAGGAGGTACTCCACGACGAGCAGGCCGGCGGTGGAGAGCCCGCTCACGAGCACGTGGAGCTCCCAGCGGCCGCGCAGGAACAGCGGACGCAGGCCATGGATGATCGTGCAGAGGACTCCGAAGAGCATCACATGCGTCCCGGCGCTGATCTCGACCAGCGGCCCGCTGAGGCGCATCGCCGTCTCGGCCGAGAGCGTCACGACCTGGAGCGTGAGCAGGTCCCAGCAAATCCCGGTCGCGAACGCGAGCGCGAGCACGAGCGGGTAGGGCAGCGCGAGAGAGCCGTACGCCAGCACGGCCGGGAAAAGGAGGATGCGCGCTCCATGGAGAGCGGCGATGGGCGGCACCAACGGCTGCAGCACCTGCGCCGCCAGCGACGTCAGCAGGAGCAGGACGAAGAAGGCCATCATCGCTCGACCACGGCCTCCTTGCCCGGGACGATCACGAACACGTTTTCCAACTGCGAGAGCTGGACGGCGGGTTTCACCCTGACCTGCGCGTCGAGAGTACTCGCCTTGGGTTCTTCCAGCACCTCCCCCACGAGCAAGCCGGCCGGAAAAACCCCCCCCGTGACGCCGGAGGAGTGGACTTTCTGTCCGGCTTTGATCTCCGCGGACTTCGGCAGAAAACGGATGATGAGCTCCTGATTCTCGCTCGCGCGCGCCCCGGAAAGGATGCCCTGCTCCTTGGCTCCCTCGATCGTGACGGCGACCTTGCAGTTCTCATCCGCGATCAGCAAGACCGTCGCGCTGCGGGCTGAGACCGTCGTGGTCTTTCCGACCACCCCCGCATCCGTCAGAACCGGCATGTCGCTGACGATTCCGTCCGCTTCGCCCCGGTCGATCAGGAGGCTGTGCCACCACGTGCCTGACTCCCGGGCGATGACGCGGGCGGGCACGAGGCGAAATTTTGACCGTTGCTTGAAATCGAGGGCGACGCGGAGTTTCGCGTTCTCCTCCTCGAGCCCGGAGAGCAGCAGCCCCGCTTCCTGAAGGCGCCGATTTTCCTTCTTCATGTCGGCATTCTCCCGCTCGAGTTCCTCGAGTTTCTTGACGCCGGTCGTGTAGGCCGTCACCTTGTCCTTCGCGTTCGAGCCAAGGGTGAAAACGGGGGCGACGGAGGCCTGCAGGGCGGCCGCGAGCCGCTGCTGGGTCGCCGGCTTCAGACTCAGAATGATGCCCGCGGCAATGAGGAATACCGCGAGCGCGATCAACCCGGCGCGGGTCATCCGTCCGATTCCCCCAGGCGTTCACGGCGCGCGGGACCAAGGCGCGGAGTGATCGCGGTGGCGGAGAGAGGGGAGGGGCGCGTGGTCATGTTCGCCCTTGTTTTCCTGCGACGCGGGTCACGCGGTCGCGGAGCGCCATGGGCGGTCGGCCGCCGCCACCTGGCGCAGGAATTTGATTTCGCTCAGGACCTTACCGGTGCCTTCCGCGACGGCACTGAGCGGGTCTTCCGCCACGTGCACCGGCAGGCCGGTTTCTTCGCTGAGCAGTTTGTCGAGGCCTCGCAGGAGCGCGCCACCGCCCGCGAGGACGAGGCCGCGATCCACCAGATCGCTCGAAAGTTCGGGAGGGCAGCGCTCCAGCGTGATGCGGACGCTGTCGACGATGGTGGAGATCGGCTCGAGCAACGCTTCGCGCACCTCCTGCGAGGTGATCGTGAGCGTCTTGGGCAGGCCGGCGACGAGGTCGCGACCCTTCACCTCCATGCTCGTTTCCTTCTCCATGGGGTAAGCGGAGCCGATCTTGATCTTGATCTCCTCCGCCGTGCGCTCGCCCACCATCAGATTGTAGGCGCGCTTGATGTATTGCACGATCGACTCGTCCAGTTCGTCGCCCGCCACCCGCACACTGCGGGAGAAGACGATGCCGCTGAGCGAGATCAGCGCGACTTCCGTCGTGCCACCGCCGATGTCGATGATCATGTTGCCCGCCGCGTCCTGGACGGGCAGACCCACGCCGATGGCGGCAGCCATCGGCTCCTCAATGAGATAAACCTCCCGCGCGCCGGCGTGCTGCGCTGAATCCTTCACGGCGCGCTTTTCCACTTCCGTGATGCCGCTGGGAACCGCGATTACGACCCGCGGACGGACGAATTTTTTCCGGCTGTGAACCTTCGTGATGAAGTGGCGGAGCATCGCCTCCGTGATTTCAAAATCGGCGATCACGCCATCCTTGAGCGGTCGGACGGCCACGATGTTGGCCGGCGTGCGGCCCAGCATCCGCTTGGCTTCGTTTCCGACCGCGAGAACCTTGTTAGTTCCTGCCTTGACCGCGACCACGGAGGGTTCGCGCAGCACGATCCCATGATCGCGCACATAGACGAGGGTGTTGGCCGTGCCGAGGTCGATGCCGATGTCGTTGGAGAAAAGACCGAGAATACTGTTGAACATTCAGTCGGGAAGTTCGGAAAGTTGACGGAGTGAGAGCGGGTGGGCAGCGCCCGAAGAAAAATTTCCCCGGACGCAGGGCCGGAGATTCCGCCCGGCGGCGAGAAGGCTTTCCTGACAGGCGACATGCGAGTCCGCCGATTCCGATGGTCGGGTAAAGAATTCAAGACGCCTAGGGGGTCGCCCCGGCCTGTGAAGACACCGAGACAGAAGGGGCAACGGGGTCCGCAGTCAAGCCATTAGCGAAAAAACGCTTGCCAATCTGCCGGCCTTTCGCATGTTCCTCCTCCCTTCGCCGGGCCTGGACTGGCGATCGACGGGAAGTCCTGAGTAGCTCAGTGGTAGAGCGGTCGGCTGTTAACCGATTGGTCGAAGGTTCGAGTCCTTCCTCAGGAGCCACCTTCAAAAAAATGAGCGCGCCATGCGGGCGGGAGGTCGGCGCTCCCGGCGATGTCGATCTTCGAGAACGCGGATCGAGTATCGGCAAAACCGGGATGAAACCAATGGATCGCTAGTAGGGGTCCACATGCGGGTCCGGTGGGGCTGTGCCAGAGGCCTCGATTCGATCCAGATCAGCCTTGGAAGGTTGGCGGCGCGGGTAACGCCGCGGACTTGTCCCAAGCACGGCGGCGTCGCCTGATTTCGGGTGGATCGACACGTGCAGGCCTGCCGTGGGCGTCGCGGCCGCTGCCACCACGAGAAGTCCCCCGATGGCCAAACCAGCCCCGCTGAGTTCGGAGTGTTTTTCGAGAATGGCACAGGAGATGGCACGGCGGACCTCGTCGACGGCGAACCCTTTACTGGCCAGTTCTCGAGCAGCCGAGCGTCGACGCCGTGCCGCGCAAACGGTTCCTCCGGGCCCTCGCCAGCCTCCACCTCGCTCAAAACGCAGTCGAGGGTTTCCAAGTCAATTTTGCGCAGACTTCTCATTGGCGTCATTCTTCTAACGACGAGCGAGACCTGAAGAGATCACGGGGATTTCGCCGATCGAATGTTGTCGGCCCGCGGGGTGGGGGCATCACCGTCCGGTCCGAACGCCTCCGGAAACAGTGCACGTTCTGCGAGCCGATGCAGCCCGCCTCCCCGGGTCACGCGCTCGAGAATCGGCTCGTAATCGCGGAACGCGGACCCAAACATCCGATCGAGCGTTTGGGTAAACAAACCGTAGTGCCCCCCGAAGCGCGCGTGATGCAGGGCGTGGAAGGTGGGCGTCACCCAGATGCGACCCAACCGGCCCGAACGGAGGGTGGGAGGTGTAAACTCCGTGTTGGAGTGGCCGAGGACGTTGAAAATATAGTTTCCCACGAGATACGCGCTGATCCCCACTTTGCTCAGCGGAATAAATTGTTCCGTGATCAGGACGAATCCCAGAACGCCGGCCTGAAGAATGAAGCGTTCCAGCAACGAGAACGACATCGAGGTCAACGGGTGGGTCACTTTCGCGATGTGATGCTGGGCGTGGATGAAATAGAGCGCCTTCGTGTGCAGCAAGCGGTGGGTGACATAGAACCAGACCTCGAACCAGCCAAACAGCAGGACGAAGGTGCCGAGGTGGCAACTCAGCCCTGAGCCATCGAGCCGGAGCACGCCGAAGAAGACGAGCAGCGCTCCGATCCCGGCGTCGAAAAGGATATTCTGAATGGTCGAGAGAAGTTCCTCCCGAAGCTGTCCGGGCGGGTAGGATACGCGGAAGATCCGGCGTGAGTCTAGCCGGGGATTTTGCGTCAGGAAGCGGACCGCGAGGCCGGCGAAGAGCGCTACGCGCAGCGTGAAGGAAAATGCGGTGGCGACGAAGAGGACGATCAGGGGATATTCGGCAGTTGCCATATCCGGACAGACGTTCCGGCGGGTGAGATAGTGACGCCCGCCAAACATCCTCGGCGGCTACCACTGCCGGCGCAACGCCCCTGGCCCGACGGCGGCCCGCGCCAAGGGGGCTGAGCGGGTCAAGCCGTCAGCGACACCACCGTCCGCCGGTGGTGCTCGTACGTCACGACCTCCTGCACTCCGCATTCGCGCATGAGCTCGGCGAGCCGCGGGAAATTCTCGCCCTGCTGGACGTGGGAATGGGCGTCGGAGGCCGTCGTAAACGGAATTCCCAGCTCCACCGCGCGCAGGATGATCTTCTTTTCCGGGTACACCTCGCGCACCGTCTTCCGCCACCCAGCGGTCGAGAGTTCGAGCGCCAGCTCGCGCTGCCGGAGGCACTGGAGAAGCGGTTCCACGAGCGTGAGCACATCGCTCTCGGGCCGGTGGCCGTGGATTTTGATGAGGTCGAGATGCGACACGCAATCGACGACTCCCGATTCCGCGATCATGCGGACACGGTCGAAGTAATCCGTGTAGATCTCGTCGATCGGACGCCCCACGAATTGTCCCTCCTGCCCGGTGGAGTCGAACATTTCCGGCGCCGCGAGGTGATGCACGCTGCCTAGGACAAAATCGAGCCTGTCCCAGTTCTGTTCCACCCACGCCCGCCCGGCTTCCCCGGTCACGGGGTCCGTATCGAGCTCGATCCCGGCCCGGATTCGCAGGTCTGGATTCGCTTCCCTCAAGCGGTCGATGGCGTCGAAATCGACCCCCTCGTGATACCGGTCGTGATCCGTGAAAGCGATATCCCGCAACCCCCTTTCCCGGGCCGAGACCGCCCAGGGGGTGAGCAGCGCGAGGTCGTACGGCTGATGCCGGTGACCCTGCGGGTGCATGTGGTAGTCGGAGAAAAGCGTCATCATTGCTTCCGGGGGCCAGCCGCGGCGGGGCTTCGGTTATTCCGCCGTGAAGGCGAGTACGGCCTTCAAGCGGTCCTCCGCCCCGGGAACGTAGGCGACCAGTTCGTAGGAACCGCCCGGGCGGAGATCCCGGGTGCTGATCTTTTCCGTGAACTCGATCTTCTCGCCCGGATTCACGATCGAGGACGTGAGTTTGGCGTCGAAAGAGCGGGACTCGCTCCAGCGGGTGAGCACTTTCCCGCCTGGCTCGCGCAGGAGGATCTCGATCCGCTGCCCATTGTTTTCGAGGGTCTGCTGGCGCTTCGAGCTGTTGTTCACCGCGACGGCGACCGTGATCGAGCGATCGCGGCCGACGCGCACCGGCTTGGGGGCATAGTCGAGGGCTATCGTCACCCCGCTGCCTTGTTTCCCCTGCGGCCCGATGCCGAGGAAGCCGCGGCCAGTTTCCCGACCGGTCGAGTCCAGTTCCTGAATTTTCTGGCACGCCGGAACCGTGAGGGCGAGGAGAGCGCCGAGGGCGAGGGAAGCAGGGAAGCGCATAGGATCGTGGGGCAGGGGGTGGGGGAGGAGGGAGCGCGGGAGAAAAATAGGATCGTAATGGAAGCACGACAACCACTTCGCGAAAGCTCGACCTGCTGGCGGCGATGAGGGTGAGTTCGCCGCTTCGGTAAATCCAGTGGCGCCGCGCGGGAGGCTGCGTAAGCGCTTCTCGTGTTCCGATCCCTCATCGCCGTGGGCGTCCTCGCGCTGGCGGCCGTTCCATCGCTTCTGCTGGCTGGGGCGAAGAAGGCCCCGAACGTCGCGGTGCAATTCGTCCTCCAGGCGGATCAACGAGATGGCACTCCCTTCGTCCGCCCGATCCAGTGGCAGGGCAGGGTGGTCTACGTCTCGAAAATTTCGGTCGTGACCGAGCACGATTTCACCGGACTTTTCCCGTATCGCGCCGCGGATGGTTCGTTCGCGGCGGCGTTTCGCCTGAATGATCCGGGCCGCCTCGCGCTTCAGACCATCAGCGTGGCCAAGCGGGGTGGCCGGATGTACGCGATCGTCAACGGCCGGGTCGTCACGCCCATCGCGATCGATCGTATCGTCTCGGATGGAATCATTTCCATTCCCTTGGGATTGACCGAATTGGAGATTCGCGGGTTGGGTGATCGCATTCCGGTGATGCCGGAAGCAAAGAAGGCTGGAGGGCTGTAGGGCGGTTTTGCGGTTGAGACGGCCGGCAGTTCGAGCGCGCCCTTTCCGTCGCGACTTGGAATCCAACGGAAAAACTTGGAATCCAACGGAAAAACTTGGAATCCAACGGAAAAATTTGGAATCCAACGGAAAAATTTGGAATCCAACGGAAAAATTTGGAATCCAACGGAAAAACTTGGAACTCAACGGAGAAACTTGGAATTCAACGGAAAAACTTGGAATTCAACGGAAAAACTTGGAATCCAACGGAAAAACTTGGAATCCAACGGAAAAACTTGGAATTCAACGGAGAATCTTGGAATTCAACGGAGAAACTGGGATTTCAACGGAGAAACTTGGAATTCAACGCAGGAACTTGGAACGCAACGCAGGAACTTGGAATGCAACGCGGCGAGATGGAATTCAATGCAGGAACTTGGGATGCAATGCCGCGAGATGGAATGGAACGTCGCGAGATGGAATGCGACGCCGCGAGATGGAATGGAACGGCGCTAGCTGGAATCCAACGCTGCGAGTCAGGATGCAACGCTGCGAGTCAGGATGCAATGCCGCGAGTCAGGATGCAACGGCGCGAGCTGGAATGAAAGGTCGGAAATTCGGAAGCATCTGCGCGGATTTCCGGCATGGTCCGCGGCCATCCGCGACTCCTTCGTTTCCCCGCCATGCGTTCTTTTTTTCCCTGCGTTCTCTGGATCGCCCTGGGCGCCGCTGTCTCGGCCCAGACTCCGCGACTCATCCTCCCCACCGCCAATGACGCGCTCTTTCGCGGTGACGGAGAGGCGTTCTATCAATATGTCGAGCGAAACGTCCAGGGCGTGATCAGCTATCCTTGGGAAGGTGGGCAGTATGGCTTCAGCCGCGATCCGCACGAGACCGGCACCGGCACGGTCTTTACCCACTTCCACGAGGGGGTCGATATCCGCCCGCTCCGGCGCGATGCGCAAGGGGAGCCGCTTGATGACGTGGTCTCCGTGGCCGCTGGCCGCGTGGTCCACGTGAACAATGAGCCCCGACATTCGAACTACGGCCGCTACATCGTCGTGGAACATCGCTGGGGCGGCTCGCCGTATTACAGCCTTTACGCCCATCTCGCGGCCAGCGCGGTCAACGCCGGTCAGGACGTTTCCCAAGGTCAGCAGCTGGGGCGCATGGGACACACCGGCGCTGGGATCAACAAGGTTCGGAGCCATCTCCATTTCGAAATCAACGTGATGCTCTCGCAGAAGTTCGAGGACTGGTACACCGCCGGCGCTCCCACGGAACCGAACTACCACGGGAACTATAACGGACTGAATCTGGCGGGATTCGACGTCGCCAAATTCTACCTCGCCCAGCGCCGGAATCCGTCGCTCTCGGTGCCGGAATTTCTCGGGGGTGAGGAAGTTTTTTTTCGCGTCCTCGCCCCGGCCCGCGAGACCCCGCCCGATCTCGTTCGGCTGTATCCCTGGATGGTCTCCGGCGGCGGATCGAAGCCTGCGTCGTGGGAGATTTCCTTCACGCGTTCCGGCGTGCCGCTGCGCATCGCCGCGTCCGATCGCCCGGTCTCCGCGCCCGCGCTCTCGTGGGTAAAGCCGGCCCCGGTCGCCTATTGGATGCTCACCCGCCGGCTCATCTACGGCAGCGGCAGTGCGGCCACGCTTTCCCCGTACGGCCATCGTCTCGTCGACCTGGTCATGGCGCTTCCCTCCGCTCGTGCGGCCCCGGTGATGTCGGGTGAAAAAGGCGCAGCGCGCTGACGGCACTGCCCCGTTTCTGCCAGCGGTCAGTCCGTCATTTCCCGCCGGAGCCAGCGCTTTGCGACGGACCATTCGCGCTTCACCGTTGCCTCGGAGATCTCGAGGACATCGGCGACCTCTTCGACCGAAAGACCGCCGAAGAACCGCAGTTCGACAATCTGCCCCTGTCGAGGATCCATCGCCTCGAGCGCGCGCAGCGCCTCGTCCAGCGCCACCAGGGAAACCGGCCGGTCCTCGCCTTGCTCGAGAGCGGCCTCGAGCGGGAGGAGTGGCTCGCCGCCGCCGCGCTTGGCTGTGTTTCGCGCCGCGGCATGATTTACGAGGATTCGCCGCATCATCTGGGCGGCCATGCCCAAGACCTGCGCGCGGTTATTCCAATCGATCTGGCGCTGGCCGATCAAGCGAAGATAGGCCTCATGAACCAACGCGGTGGGTTGGAGGGTGTGGCCGGGCCGTTCCCGCCGCAAATAGCCGGCTGCCAGTTCCCGCGACTCGCCGTACACGCGCGGCAGGGTGTCCCCGAGGGAACTCGCAGGAAAGAACGTTGCGCCGGCTGCCGGCGGTAAGGCCGAAAGGGGCGGATCCTCAGGATGGGGCACGACCCTAAACAGTAAGCGAAGGAAGGGGTTCCGCCGGGAAAATGAAAAATTGTGACGCGCATGAGCCCCTTTACGCGAATTCGCGGCGTTGACCGGTGGGGAGTCGCAACGCTGCGCCAAGCCAATTTCCGATTTCCCGCCTTCCCTGTCATGCTCACTCCGCTCCTTCGCTCGCCCCGCCTTCGCTTGTCGCCTTTGGCGCAATTGTTGGCCGGCATCGGCGCCGGCCTCGTCGGTCTCGGTAGTTCCCTCGCGGAGCATAGTCCCGCCGGTGTCGGTGTCGTCCGCGTCAATCGGACGCTGCCCGTCGTGACCGCGCCGAGCACCGTCTTCTCGCTTCCGGAAAAAGCGGACGCAGCGGTCCTTTCCCGAGTGCGACTCTTTCCGGAAACGCTCGCGCCGGTCGGGGGCGAACCCACCGCAGCGGAGAACGCCGCCCTCTCCGACGCGCTGCGGACCTTCGCCGCCTCGCGCTCGCTTTCCGCGCTCGATGGCTTCATCCAGGCGAACCCGAACTCTCGCTGGCTGGCCACCGTGCTCCTCAACCGCGGCCTGCTGCGCTACGACGCCGGATACTTCTCCGGCGCACTCGACGACTGGAGCCGCGCCTGGGCTCTCGGACGTGAGGCCAAGGGTCTCTCGCCGGAAGCCGATGCCTTGATGGTGCGCGCCCTCGCCGAGGCCGTGAAGATGGATTGCCGGATCGGTCGCGTCGCGGACGCGAAAGCGCTGCTCGCCGAGCTGGGGGACCGGCCCACCGCCGGACGCAACGCCTCGATGCTCGACCTGGCCCGCAAGGCGATCGGCCAGATGGAGACCGCCCCCGCCGAATGCTTCAAATGCGGACCCTTCGCGCTCTCGACCATTCTCCATCATCAGCGCGCGGAATCTCCCCAGACGCTCGGTTGCCTTTCGAATTATCCCACCACGCCCCAAGGCACTTCGCTCGCGCAGGTCGCGGCCCTCTCCCAGCAGCTCGGGATGAAGATGCAGCCGGCTCGCCGGGAATCGCTGACGGCCGCGGTGCCGATCCCGGCGGTGGTCAATTGGAAGCTGAATCACTACGGCGCGCTCCTCGAGCAGAAGGACGGCCGCTACCTGCTCACCGATCCCACCTTCGGCACCTCGCAGTGGATCGGCGCCGAGGCCATCGCGCAGGAATCTTCCGGCTATTTCCTCATTCCGGCCGGCCCGCTCCCGGCCGGCTGGGTGGCCGTCGATGAAAAGGAAGCTGGCACCGTGTGGGGCCGGGGCAATTGCCCCACTCCCGATGGCTCACCCACCGGCCCGAACGCCCCTCAAGCGGGTGGCCCTCCCGGCGGCCCGAAAGGCCCTTCGGGCTGCGGCATGGCCACGTGGAGCTTCCACACCGCACTCGCCAGCCTGCGCATCTACGACATCCCTCTCGGCTACCGCCCACCGGTCGGCCCCACGGTGAACTTTCTCGTAAACTACTCCCAGATGGAGCAGAACCAGCCCACCACGCTGAACTACTCGAACGTCGGTCCGCTCTGGAATTTTTCCTTCCTCGCCTACCTCACCGTCGACTCCACCGCCGCCCGTGCGCACATGGGAGAAGGCGGCACGGAGCTCTTCACGAACTTCAACGGCACGACCTACGATCCCGAGCAGTTCACCGGCGCGCTGATGGTCAGAGTCTCGGCCACGGTGTTCGAACGTCGCGCCACCGATGGGTCAAAGATGGTCTTCAACCTTCCGGACGGCTCCGGCCGCGTGTTTCTCACGCAGGTTATCGATCCGCAGGGCAACGCAGCCACGGTCACCTACGACGCGAACTTCCGCCTTGTCGCCGTCACGGACGCCATTGGCCAGGTCACCACGGTCACGCACGGCTCAGACACGGTGGCCGACCCAGCGTTCTATCGCGTCACGAGGGTCACCGATCCCTTTGGCCGCTTCACCACGCTGACCTACACGGCCAACGGCCAGCTTGCCTCGGTCACCGACGTGATCGGCATCACCTCTCAGTTCCGGTATAACGCCGCGAACCTCATCGACCGCCTCACGACCCCTTACGGAAACACCGATTTTTCGTTCGGTACCACCAACGTCGCTCCGGCTGGCGTCGTCACGTTCGTGGAGGTCCTCGAGGCGAACGGCTCCCGCCAGCGCGTCGAATTTGTCCAGACCTCCGTCACACCCCCCACCGAGGCCGCGGTGCCCGTCGGAATGCCCACGCACAACGACTACATGCAGTGGCGCAATTCCTACTTCTGGGACCGCAAGGCGATGGCTGACGCGCCTGGCGACTACAGCAAAGCGCGCCTCACGCACTTCCTCCACTTCAATGTCTCAAACATCAAGGGCAGCGTGATCGAGAGCACCAAGGCGCCGCTGGAGGGGCGTGTTTGGTATTACTACCAGGATCAAGGGAACGACTCGATTTACACGCGCGAGGGCATGCGCGCGAACCCGACGCACATCGGTCGCGTTCTCGACGACGGCACGACGCAGCTCGACCGCTACACCTACAACGACAAGGGCAATCTCACCCAGGCCATCGACCCGCTCGGCCGCACCACGAACTACACTTACGCGGCCAACGGCCTCGACGTTCTCAACGTTTCGCAGGTCAATGCCCAGGGCGGGTCCGATCGCCTCGCCACCTTCACTTGGAATGCGCAACACCAACCGCTCACGTTTGCGGATGCCGCTGGTTCCACGTTGACCTTCTCCTACAACACGCGCGGTCAGGTCCTCGCCACCACGAACGCCCGCTCCGAAACAACGACGTTCGTCTACGACCCAAACGGCTATCTCCTCTCGATCGACGGCCCGCTGGTGGGCGCGTCGGACCAAATCACTTTCACCTACGACGCATTTGGACGCGTTCGCACGACCGTTAACGCCGAGGGCTACGCAGCCACTTTCGACTACGATAATCTCGACCGCTGGACCAAGACCACCTACCCCGACGGCACCTACGACCAGGTCACCTATACAGCGCTCGACGCGACCTCGCTGCGAGACCGCCTCGCGCGCGTCACGACCTTTGCCTACAACGCCGTCCGGCAACCCGTAACGGTCACCGATGCGCTTGCGCGGACAACCACAATGGAGTGGTGCAACTGCGGCTCGCTGCGTCGCCTCTCCGACCCACTCGGCCGGTCCATCACTTGGGAGCAGGATGTGCAGGGTCGTCCGATCTCCAAGACTTACCCAGATGGCTCAGTCGAGACCTATGTATACGAGTCCACGACGAGCCGGCAGATCGGAGGGACGAACGCGCGTGGTCAATCGCGCTTTGTCCTCTACAACGCCGACGACACCACGGCCGGCGTTTTCTACCCGGCTGGTTCGCCATCAACGGCGTCCGTCACATATGCATGGGATAGCGCGTATCCACGGCTTACCGCAATGCGGGACGGTACGGGGCTAACCACATACGCCTATGGGCCCGTGACTGGCGGGGTCTCGCGGAGCGCCAACCGGGTGGTTGAAGTGAACACCGCGTGGACCAATTCGCGGGTCACTTTCGGCTACGATGAACTCGGCCGCACTACCTCGCGTTCGATCAACGGCTCGACCGAGTCCTGCGTGCGCGAGAGCCTCGGCCGAATCACCGCCGCATCGAACGCGCTTGGCTCATTCGCGTTTTCTTACGAAGGCATCTCCGGGCGGATCTCTCGCACCGATCTGCCAAACGGTCAGAGCGCGCAGTTCGCATACTTCGACAACGCGGGAGATCGGCGCCTGCGCCAAATCCGCAACGTCGCTCCCGGCGGTGCTCCGCTCTCTCAGTTCGACTACACGTTCAACGCCGTCGGCGACATCGGAACTTGGACGGCGCAAGCCGGCGCCAACCCTGCCGATACGCTGACCTTAGCGTACGACCTGGTCTCGCAGCTCACGGCGGCAACCGCCTCCAGCGGTTCGTTCTCATTCTCCTACGACAAGGTCGGCAACCGCCTGACCCGCACGGCAAGCAGCAGCGGAACCACTTCGTTCGGCTACAACCTCCTCAATGAAATTCAGAGTGCCTCTCCGGCGCTCGGAGCCGACAAGGTTTACACGTGGGATGCCGCGAATCAGCTCGTGGGTATTGCCTACCCGGGCACCGCGCTGAACACCCGCTTTACCTACGACGGCATCGGACGGCGCGTAGGCATCACCGAGCTGAACGGCTCTACCATCGCGACCGAGCGCCGCTTCGTGTGGTGCGGTGACCAGCTCTGCGAGGAGCGCGACGCGGCCGGGAACGTCACGCGCCGATTCTTCGATCAAGGCGAGCAGGTCGGCGGGACGAATTACTTCTACTCTTTCGATCACCTCGGCAGCGTGCGCGAACTGACCGACGCCGCGGGCGCCGTGCGTGCCCGCTACGACTACGACCCCTTCGGCGTTCGCACCAAGGTGAGCGGCGACCTGGAGCCCAGTGCAGGATACACTGGTCACTTCGTTCACGCGCCCAGCGGACTGCACCTCACGCGCACTCGCGCCTATGACGCCGCCTCTGGGCGATGGCTCTCGCGAGATCCCCTCGGCGAGGTGGCTGGCTTGAATCTCTATGCCTACGTGGGTAACAACCCGGTCAATGCCGTGGACCCGCTCGGCCTGGTCCAGTGGAGGAGCGCGGCCGTGGCCGCCGCAGGGATCGCTGGCGGTGCTGTAGCGGCGGTAGGCGGCGGGGCGATCGCTCTCGGCGGCGCCACAGCCACGGTGACATTGCCGGTGATCGGACAAGTTGCTGGCCCGCTGGTGGCCATAGGTGGAGGAGCTGTGGCTGCGAATGGCGCCTACGGAGTTTTTGCAAATAGCGCTAACTTGCTGTTGGCCATAACGGACCAGCCCGCGCTGAGCCAGGGGTCTCCCCTCACCGACGCGTCAGCCGCAATTTTTCCAGGTAGCAAGGCCGCCGCGGTCGCCTCGAATCTCGTCGACGGTGCGCTGGGTATTGCCAGCGGGAATCTCGGAGGCAGCGTAAAAGTGATCTTCCGAGAAGCGGCGCGCGCCGATCAGATCTTGAACATCGGTGCCCTCGGATCAACGGGGAGCAACGTCTATGATGCGGCAACGGCGCCCGGGGGTGGCGGCGGAAACGGCGGAAGCGGCGGCGCGAAGGGTGCCAACGGTAGCAATGGAGCTTCCGGAAGTGGTAGCCGGGATAACCCCGGCGGAGGCGGACCCAACGGCCCTCGGGGCGCAAGCCCGGGAGGGAAGGGAAGCCCTGGCGGGGGCACGGGCCCCAAGGGGCCATGGGGTTCGGGCAGCGGGCCGCGAGGCAACGGCACAGGGAACTGCGCGAAGTAGCCTCCGATTTTCACCCGACCCTATTTTCTCCATGAAAGCCTGTTCCTCCTTTTCTGTTTCTTGGCGGCGTCTCGCCACCACGGTCTTGGTGGCAATCCCGCTCGTTGCGCCGCTCCTCGCTTCGGCGCAGACCGTGCTCACGCACGACCTCGCCGGCAACCGCACGGCGCAGACGGCGGCGGTGGCTGGACCCCCCACGATCGCCGTCCAGCCGGCGAATCAACTCGGGCAGATCGGCGGTGCCGCGCGCTTCGGCGTGGTGGCCGGTGGGCCGGGGCCGTTTACCTACCAGTGGTTCGCGGACGCGTCGCCCATCGCGGGAGCCACGGGCGACACTCTCGTGCTCTCGAACCTCACGACGGCGAACTTCACGCCAAATCCGGCTGGCACGCCCAAGTATTCAGTTCGGGTGACCAATGCCTCTGGCAACGTGACCAGCACGACCGTCGCGCTTTACCTCGACACCAACGGCGGGGGAATGGCGGATTGGTGGCAGGTCCAGTACTTCGGCGCGCTCGGCGTAAATCCGAGCGCCGACACCGACGGCGACGGCGTTTCCAACCTCCAGGAATATCGCGACGGCACCACGCCGAACGCTGGTTCCTCGCGCCTTGGACGGCTCGCGGTGCGCGGGCCGAGTGGCCTTGTCGCTGCGTCGCCCGTGCGCGACACCTACGCCGGCGGCGCCACGTCGACGGCCGTAGCCATTCCCTACGGCGAGCTGCAGTTCGGCGGCTGGACCGGAACCTACCGCTCCTTGAGCGAGTCGTTCCTCTTCGGATTTCCCGCCGGCGGCAGCTTCGTCGGCGATGTGGCGCTCATCGGGCTCTACGGCGCGCTGCCCCCGCAGGAGACGGTGTCCTCACCCGCGTTCACAAACGCGAATGGCTCCGCCGCGCAGGTGACCGGCTTCGCCCCGGCGCCAGACGGCTCGGCGATCGTTTTCGGCACGTTCGACCGCGTTAACGGCGTCGCGCGTCCGTTCGTCGCGCGACTTTTACCCAGTGGTTCCCTCGACGCGAATTTCGCTCCCGCACCGGATGATCTCGTCACTTCTGCGGTGATCCAGTCCGACGGGAAGATCCTTCTTGCCGGAAGCTTCGCGACCATTGGGGGCCAGGCCCGCCCGGGCGTCGCGCGCTTCCTGGCGAACGGGACGCTCGACAGCTCCTTCGTTCCCGCAAGCCAGGGAACCAACCGCACCCAAGCCGCGGCGGTAGCGGTGCAGCGCGACGGCAAGGTGCTCTATGGCGGAGCGCTCTGGGTCGGCGCGAGCTCCCGCTTCATCGCCCGCCTCAACGGCGACGGCTCTCTTGACGCCGCGTTCAACCCCGCCCTCGATGGTGCACCCACGGCCCTTGCCATGCAACCCGACGCCAGAATTATGCTCGGCGGCAGTTTCTCGCAGGTCAACGGCACCAGTGTTCCCAAGCTCGTGCGCCTCGATGCCTCCGGCGCGCTCGATCCGACCTTTGCTCCCGACGGGGACGGTGGCGTCCGTTCCGCGCCGTTGGCGGTAGTCGTGCAGCCCGACGGGCGAATTCTGGCGGGCGGTTCCGTCGTCTGTTTTGTGCAGTTCCTCGGCGTCTACGCGCTGCCCGTGGTGCGGATGAACGCCAACGGCACCCGCGATGAAGCGTTCAACACGAGCGTGCGCACCGCCCTTCCCGATCGCGCTTTCGCTGGCTTCGCGCTGCAAGGCGACGGCCGCATTGTCGGCGTGGGTAACTTCACCGTCACGAGCCCCTCGCTTGCGAACGCGGTGCGCCTCAATGCCGACGGCTCGCTGGATCCGGCGGGCTTCGCGGTCTCGCGCGCCAACGCGCCCGTCGGGGCGGTGGCGGTTGCGTCAGATGGATCCGTCCTCTTCGGCGGAGCCTTCACGCAGGTCTCGCCCGGCGCCCCGCTGCAGAACCAGCACGCCTATTTCCTTACCTCCTCGCGCTCGAGCTGGACGGCGGCCGAGGCGCAGGCCACTTCGATCGGCGGCCATCTCGTGGCGATCAATTCGGCGTTTGAGCAGGACTTTTTGTTGAAAACTTTTTTGCCCGCCGCTGCCCCGCTGCGGGTGAGCGATGGCGCGCTGCAGCATCCGTATTGGATCGGCGCGAATAACTACGACAACCCACCCGCTTACGGCTGGTCCACCGGCGAACCGTTCACCTACACGAATTGGGCCCCCAACGAGCCCGACAACTACCGCGGCACCGAGCATGTGGGCGTGATGAACTTCCGCTACCTTTATGATAACCAAGCGCCCGGGGTCTGGACCGACATTCCGGACGCCGGCGCGGACCCCGACTTTCCTCCCGCGCTCGTCGGAGGCTTCTACGGGGTCATCGAGGTGGACCAGAACGCGCCGGTGATCCCAGGAGTCAACCCGAGCCTTGACTGGATCGCGGGGCGCGACCTCCTCGCAAACGAGATCACCGCCAATGATGCCACCAATCCGAACGCCGCCGTGCCCGCGTGGAGCTACGGCTACCGCGCGGCCGTCGCTTCCAACGCGCTCACGCTCTACGCCAGCGCGCAGCACTCCAACTCGATCATCGGCAATTCCAATCTCCAGGGCTGGGTGGACGGCGGGAATTTCGTGGCCGTCAACGCCAGCGCGAAGGAGATGCTGCTTTACCCCCGCGCGGACGGCGCCTTCACGGTGGTGCGCTGGACCGCGCCGGAGGCCGCAACCTACTCCGTCACGGCCTTTTGGCAGGACGCGGATTTCAACGGCGGCGATGGGGCCAGCGCGAGCCTCGTCATCAACGGCGCGACGCTTTATTCGTTCAGCTTCCCCAACGCCGGCAACGCGTTCACCACGCAAGTCGCGACACTCGCGGCCGGCGCCACCGTGGACTTCGTGCTCGGCGCGGGCGCCGATGCCAGCGCGGATTCGACCCGCTTCAACGCGATCATCCGCAAGGCCACAGCCGTCCAGGCGCGCACGTGGGTTTCCGGTCGCGACCTCACCGCGAACGAGTTGTCAAACGGCGGGGCGAACCAACTCACAAACCCGAACGCGACCGTGCCCGAGTGGCGCTACGGCCGTCGCTCCACGCCCGTCGCTTCCGATTTGTTGCTCTGGTCGGGCGCCGGAGATCATAACAACGCCATCGGCGCGGCAAACATCCAGGGCTGGGCGATCGATAACACTGGCTTGGGGGTGAACGTCGCCTCGACGTCTGCCTATTACGCGGGGCTTCCGTTTCAGCCGGGAGAAATGCTGATCTTCCCCAGCGCCGACGGCGTGGTGCCGGTGGTGCGCTGGACGGCCCCGCGCGCTGGCGCCTACGACGTGCTCGCGTTCTGGCAGGACGGCGATAACGGTGGCGGCGACGGCTACTCGGCCCACATCGTGGTGAATGGCGTGCAGGTTTTCAGCCGCACACTCGACAACGGCGGCGGCTGCTCCGCCGCGCAATCGCTCGTTCTCCAAACCGGCGACACGGTGGACTTCACCATGGGCATCCGCGGGGGATTCTCTTACGACGTGACCAAGTTCAATTGCGCCATCCTCGACGGTGATCTCACACCCGCGGGGCCGGTGGTCCCTCCGCCGCCGGTCTACGGGGATTCCTTCACCCGCGCCCGTCCGGCCTTCGCGCGGATGGTGCCGACGAACCACCTCCTCCCCGGCACGCTGGGAATCTCGCCGGCCGGCCCCGTCTTCGCCACGCGCCCGGCAGCCACGCTCACCCTTCCCACGCAATTGTCCTCGGTAAGCGTCTCGCCCGTCAGCCTCGCGACGCTGGAATCTTCCTCGGACGGGGTGAATTTTGTTTCGGTCACGACAGGAACGGTCGACTTCTCGTCCGGCCTCTCCACCTTCGCCGTCCCGGCTCTGCCGCCGGGTACGACGTACTTCCGCGCGCGCGTCGAAAACTCCTCGCGCGAATCCGCCCGATCTTATGCCGTCGGCCCGCTCACGACGCCGCCCGCGGTCACCTCGGCGCTCACCGCGGCGGGCGTGATCGGACAAGCGTTCACCTACCAAGGCACCGCCACGGGACCGCTCACGTCGTTCACCGCCGCCAGTTTGCCGGCGTGGGCCACGGCGATCTACGACCCAAACACCGGCATCCTGTCCATCACCGGCACGGCCACCCCTGGCTTCTCTACCGTTACCCTCACGCCCGCGAACATCGCCGGCGCTACGCCGACGCCACTCTCCGTCCTCATCGCCAACCGGTTTGGAAACTGGCAGAGCACGTACTTCACTCCGGCGGAGCTCGGCAACCCCGCGATTTCCGGTGCGCTGGGAGATGCCACCGGCACCGGGATCCCGAATCTCCTGCGCTACGCCCTAGGCATTCCAGCCCGTCGCACCGGCAGCACCGCCGGCTTGCCGTTTGTCTCGACTCCCTTTTACACCGGAACTCGGTACCTCACTCTGACCTACACCCGCGACCGCACCGCCACCGACGTGGCGCTTGCAGTGCAGGTCACCGGCAACCTGGCCAGCGGCGGCGTGAATTCAGGCTGGGCGGGCGGCACTACGCTCACCACGGAGGTTTCGCGGACGGACAACGGCAACGGCACTGAGACCGTGGTTACGCGCGATAACGTGCCCCTCACCGGCAACGTCCACCGCTTCATCCGCCTCATGGCCACCGCGCAGTAGCCGACCGACGCGCGCAACGGCCAGCGCCCGTAACGGTCGGCTACGCCCAGACCGGGATTGGGGCTACGCCCAGCGAAAAAACTCCCAGTCGCCTCGGGGTGCGATTAGAAGTGGGTGCGGTAGAATAGTTGAGAAAGAGCTGTACTTTTGAGACCGTCTCTCATTTAAGGTTGAGATGCGCAAAAAACCCTCGCCTCGATCCAACCCGCTCTCCGCCGCAGAAGCCACCCTCATTG
>JBBQFQ010000038.1:0-54249 GCA_038322235.1 Chthoniobacterales bacterium | reverse complement strand
CACACCGACCGCGACATCGACCAGCACCCCGACCGCGACACTGACCGCGACACCGACGAACACGCCGACCGCGACACCGACGAACACACCGACCGCGACATCGACCAGCACCCCGACCGCGACACTGACCGCGACACCGACGAACACGCCGACGAACACGCCGACGAACACGCCGACGAACACGCCGACCGCAACGCCGACGAGCACCCCGACTCCAACCGTCACTCCGACGCCGACGCCAACGCCGTTCGCGGGAACGCTGTCGGCGAACGCAGCGAAAGGGCGATCAATCACGATCGCGAAGGCGACGATCCTGTCGCAGTGCAGCGATCCGAACAGTCTCACGCTGACGGTCATCAGTGCCGGACCGGCAAGTGCGCAGGGCGGAGCGGTGACGACGACCGCGACCACGGTGACATACGCTCCGCCGAGCCCGCAGTTTACCGGCGCGGATTCCTTCAGTTACACGATCCAGAACAGCGCTGGTGCCGTCGCCTCGGGAACCGTCAACGTGACGGTGAACCCGCCGACCTATCCGCCGAACGCAGTGACCGTGGTGAAGGACGGAACCGGATTTACCGCGTCGTTCAATGGTGTTCCGGGCCTGAGCTATGCGATCGAGTATAACGACATCATGACCGGCGTGTGGCATTCCCTCACTCCGCCAGGCACCGTGACGGCGGATGCGAACGGCCTGTTCCAGTTCAGCGATCCAACCGGCAACGCCGAGCGGTTCTATCGCGCGCGGGCGCTTCCGTAAGCGCAGGCGTAAATTCGGGCGAAGCGGGGTGACTCGCAATCTTGTCGCTTCGGCCCAATCTCCGGTATGGCTCCGTTCTTACTCGGATTTGCTGGGTTCATTTTCGCCTTCCTCGGCTGCGCCCACGGCTGGCTAACCCTAAGGGATTGCTGGAAGCCGCGGGTCTTTACTCCGGTCGATGACTCAGTTCGTCTCGCGATGCAGAGCTCCGGTCTCCGGATTCACCCAGCGGCGAATCTCTGGCAGGCCTGGCTCGGCTTCAATTTCAGTCACAGTCTGGGTGCCATCCTCTTCGGTGCGGTGTTGCTGTTCGTCGCCGCCACCCACTTTCCGGATTTCGCCAGGAGCCGGGCCGTACAGGCGGTCGCGCTGTTCGTGAACGCGCTCTACGTCGCGCTCGGACTGCGTTTCTGGTTCTGGAAGCCCACGCTCGGCATCAGCCTCGCGCTCCTCTCGCTGCTCGCAGCGTGCGTCCTCTCGTGAGCGGGCGGGCGCGTTTCATCTTGTCTCCGGGCTCATCCGATGGTGTTCTCCGGGATGCCCCTGAGTGTCCCTGCTGCGCGTGCGCGCAAGACTTTCCGCATCGTTTCGCCCCTTCGCCGGTTGATTGACGAGGTCGGCTCGGTCGATGCCGTGGGCGTGGAGGAACGCGCCGCGAAGTACCCGACCCGTTCGATCAAGAAGGCCTCCAAAATGTGGGCGCTGAAGACGGCAGTCTCGATGGTCGATCTCACGACGCTGGAGGGCAAGGACACGCCGGGAAAGGTGGAGTCGCTCTGCGTCAAAGCGATGCATCCCCATGATGACGCCGACATCCCGCCGACGGCGGCGGTCTGCGTCTACCCCTTTCACGTCCAGACGGCGAAGCGGATGGTCCGGGAGTCGAGCGTTTGCGTCGCTTCGGTCGCGACGGCCTTCCCGTCGGGTCAGGCGCCGTTGAAGACCCGGCTCGGCGAGGTGCGTCAGGCCGTCTCCGACGGGGCGGACGAGATCGACATGGTAATCCAGCGCGGGCTCTTCCTCGCCGGGGAGCTCGACGCCGTGCAGGACGAAATCGCGGCGGTGCGCGAGACCTGCGGGGCCGCGCGATTGAAGGTCATCCTCGAGGTCAGCGAACTCGAGACGTACGACAACATCCGCGCGGCTTCGTTTCTCGCGATGCGCGTGTTGAGGGCGGGTGACTTCATCAAGACGAGCACGGGGAAGACGTCGCTCAACGCGACGCTCGCGAATAATCAAGTCATGCTCGAGGCGATCCGCGATTTCTATCTTGAGACCGGGGTGCCGATCTCGATGAAGCCCGCGGGCGGAATCCGCACCGCGAAGCAGGCGATCCACTTCCTCGTGGCGATCAAAGAGACGCTGGGCGACGAATGGCTCAACAACCGCCGGTATCGGTTCGGGGCCAGCGCGCTGCTGAACGACCTCCTCCGCCAGATCGTGAAGGAGAAGACTGGGGCCTACCAGGCGCCGTATGTCTTCAGCGAGGCCGCGGAAAGCTACTAGGAATCCAAATTTCAGATTCGAGATTCAGATATTTTCCCCGATGAAACGTCCGCCGATCAAGCCCGCCCGTCGCGCCGCCAACGCCGGAGTTCCGGTCAGAAATGGAGCGACGAAAGCGGTGCCCGCGGGAAAGCGCGGGAAGCCGGAGCTCGTTTTTGGCGACCTCTGGGAATATGATCCGGCACCCGAGACTGCCGATCACGGGATCAAGGCCAGCGGCTACGATTTGTTCATCGGCGGGAAATCCGTCCCCGCGAAGTCCGGCCAGCGCTTCGACTCCATCTCGCCCGGTGACGAGCGGAAGATTTCATCTCTGGCCCTGGCCGGAGCTGAGGATGTGGATGCGGCGTATGGCGCCGCCCAGACGGCATTCGATCGGACGTGGTCGAAGATGGCGGGGCGCGACCGCGGCAAGTATCTCTTCCGGATCGCGCGTTTGCTGCAAGACCGGTCGCGAGCGCTGGCCGTGGCGGAGACGCTGGACGGCGGAAAGCCGATCAAGGAATCGCGCGACTTCGATCTTCCGATGGCCGCAGCGCATTTTTTCTATCACGCCGGCTGGGCCGACAAGCTGGCGTATGCCGTGCCCGGACGGGATCCGCAGCCGCTCGGGGTGGTAGGGCAGGTGATCCCGTGGAATTTCCCACTGCTGATGCTCGCGTGGAAGATCGCCCCGGCCCTCGCGTGCGGGAACACCGTGGTCCTGAAACCCGCGGAGACGACGAGCGTCACGGCCATGCTCTTTGCGGAGATCCTGCAGGAGGCGGAGCTGCCGGCCGGGGTGGTGAATCTCGTCACGGGATTCGGCTCGACGGGCGCGGCGGTCGTCGGCCATCCGTCCGCGAAGAAGATTGCCTTCACCGGGAGCACCGAGGTGGGCAAGATCATCATGCGCCAGCTCGCGGGCAGCGGGAAAAGGCTCACGCTCGAACTCGGCGGCAAGGCGGCGAACATCGTCTTCGACGACGCCCCGATCGATCAAGCCGTCGAAGGGGTGATCAACGGAATCTTCTTCAATCAGGGTCACGTCTGCTGCGCGGGCTCGCGTCTGCTGGTGCAGGAGAGCATCGCGGAAGAATTCGTGGAACGACTCAAGCGCCGCATCGCGGTGCTGCGCGTCGGAAATCCCCTCGATAAAAATACGGACGTGGGCGCGATCAACTCGAGAGCCCAGCTCGACAAAATCCGCGAGCTCGTGGCCGTCGGCGTGGCGGAAGGCGCCGAGCTGCATCAGTCTGACTGCCGTTTGCCGGAGAAGGGCTACTATTTCCGCCCCTCGCTTTTTACGAACGTCACCCAGAGTCACCGCGTCGCCCGCGAGGAGATTTTCGGCCCGGTGCTCAGCGTTTTGACCTTCCGCACGCTCGAGGAAGCGGTGGAGAAGGCGAATAACACGGCCTACGGCCTCAGTGCCGGCGTTTGGACGGACAAGGGCTCGCGAATCCTGAAAATGGCCGCGTCCCTCAAGGCCGGCGTGGTGTGGGCGAACACCTTTAACAAGTTCGACCCGGCCAGCCCGTTTGGCGGCTACAAGGAATCCGGCTTCGGCCGAGAAGGCGGGCGTCAGGGCCTGCTCGACTATCTCGCGTAAGCAACCGCACCGCGACCCTCTGAACCACTGCCATGGCCCGACTCCCCATCCCCAAGACGCCCAAATGCTACGTGGGCGGTGCCTTCATCCGCTCGGAGAGCGCGCGGGTGACCGCGCTGCACCACGGCGACACCTTCTTCGCGCACATCCCCCGCTGCACGCGTAAGGACGTCCGCAACGCGGTCGAGGCGGCCGCGAAGGCCGGACCCGGCTGGGCGGCACGCACCGCTTACAACCGCGGTCAGATCCTCTACCGGCTCGGTGAGATGCTCGAAAGTCGCACGGAGGAAATGGCGGCCCGCATCGCCGATGGAACCGGGGTGGCGCGGAAAGACGCCGAACGCGAGGTCGGGGCGTCCGTCGACCGCCTGATCTACTACGCGGGCTGGTGCGATAAGTTTGCCCAAATTCTGGGCGCGGCGAATCCGGTCAGCGCCCCCTTCTTCAATTTCACGATCTGTGAGCCCGTCGGCGTGGTGGGCGTCATCGCCGATGATCAACGTCCCCTGCTCGGCCTGATCACGCAGATCGCGCCGATCCTGGCGGGGGGTAGCACGGTGGTCGCGCTCGCGAGCGAGACCGCGCCGTATCCTTCGATCCTGTTCGGGGAAATGCTCGCGGTGAGCGATTTGCCGGGAGGCGTGATCAACTTGCTCACCGGGCAGCGGGCGGAATTGGTCCCAACGTTTGCGACGCACGCCCACCTGCGGGGAGTCGATGCCGTGGCGAACGAGGCCGATCGCCGCACGCTCGGACTTGGCGCGGCGGAAAGCGTCAAGCGCCTGAAGCTCCGCGTCTCCGGATTGGGCGACAACGATTGGTTCCTCCCTCAGCACGAATGCGTTGACGCGATCCGGAGCTTTGTCGAGTTCAAGACGGTTTGGCACCCGATCGGGGCCTGACGATCTCGACTCGCCGATGACCGCGTTGTTTCAGCGTTCGTTTCAGCGCCTCTTGGGCGCGGGAATCGCGCTCCTCCTGGCGGGCGCTGCGAGGGGTCAGTGGGATCCTCCCGCCGGCTATTACAACTCTGCGAGCGGCAAGACCGGCACAGTCCTGAAGACGTCCCTCCATGGCGTGATTGCCTCGCACACCGTCCTGACGTACACGCCAAGCGTCTGGGACGCGCTGACGGCGCTCGAACGCGATCCGGCCAATCCCAGCGGCGTGATGGTGCCACCGATGTTTGACGCCGCGCGCGATCGTAAATCCGGTGTCTGAATGGTCACTGCTCCGAGCGCTTGAGCAGCGCCTCAAGCTCGCCCTTCCAGAGTTTTGCCAGGGTGTGGCTCCCGTGGCCGGCCGTTTGATCGCTGAGCGGGATGACCACGGCGCGACCGCCCCGAACACGCGGGATCTCGCGCTCGAGAATCCCGAGCTCCGGCGGATTGATCAGATCATCCGCCGTATTCACCGCCGTGAGCGGAGCGCTAATTTTTTCAAGCGCGGGGGCGGGATCGTAGTCGCGGGAGGCCTCGATCGCGTAGAGCACGTCGTTCGCGTCGAGGGTCTTCATCGTGTTCGCCACGAAAAGATCGAGCACCTCGTCCGCTTTCGCCGTGGTGGGAGCGGCCTTTTGCCGGATCACCGGATTGCTGCTCATGAGCCACAGCATCTGCGTCGCGAGCAGCAGGCTCGGTGGCTGGCTCGCGTATTCTCCGTTCCTCCAGGCGGCGTCGCCCCGGATGGCGTCTATGACCATCCGGCGCCAGGCCCGATTGCGGCCGGACATCGCGGCAGGGACGCTCGCGAGGGGCATGAGCGCGTCCATGAAATCGGGGTGCATTCCGCCCCACAGCCAGGTGTGCATTCCGCCCATCGACGTGCCCATGATGAGCCGGGAATGTTTCACGCCAAGTCCCTCGGTGAGGAGGCGATGCTGCGCGGTCACCATGTCCACATAGCCGTAGCGCGGGAATTTTGCGTGCAGACCATCGCTGGGCTTGCTGGATTTCCCGTGTCCGATTCCGTCCGGGAGCACGATGAAGTATTTGGCCACATCGAGCGGCTGGCCTGCGCCGAACAGCTCGCCGGCGAACTCGGGCCGGATGAACTGGGCCCCGCTGCCCGTCGTACCGTGGGTGATGAGGATGGCGTTACGCACCGCACCCTCCGCATCCCGCACCGGCTTACCGAGGGTCCGGTAGTGGAGCCGCAATTCGGGGAGGGATTCGCCCGAGGTGAACTTAAAATCGCGGATGACAAAGTCCGCCTCTGCGGGCGCGGGATACTCCGCGGCCCGGAGCGCGCTGACGGCGGCGAAGAGGGCAAGGAGCCCGATGCGGCGGAAGGCGCTGGTCATGCTTCCAATCTGCATCGCTCCAGCTGGCCCGGAAGTGGGAACTAGTGCGCGCGCGGTGTTTCTGCCAACCGCAAACCGGCCGGGAACGCAGAGCGCGGACCGTAGGCTACCGCGTTCAGTGCGGATCGAGGTCGTAGATCTCGACGAGCGCCACGCCGGTCGTGCCATTCACGCCGCTGACAATAATCGTGTACGCCCCCGGAAAGAGGGTCGTGAGCAGCGCGGGTTCGCGGCTGTCTCCCGGCTTGTAGGCGGGCATCGCGCCAATCTCGGCGGCGCGGGGCGATGACGCCCAATCATCGTTCTCCAACACCTTCGTTCCGCCTGCGAAGAGCTCCATCTTAGGGTTTACGAGCACATTTTGGACGCCTGATGCGCTCAGGGATGGGCCAAGGACCCGGAGGAGCACATTTTTCGGAGGTCCTGGTGGGACCACCACACCCGCGATCAAAACGTCATCGGAAGTACCAACGCGCCCCCGCGTCGAGAGATTCAATACGGCAGAGGAGGCCGCACCGGGGGTGACTTCGCCCATGAGACTGTAGCCCCAGAGCTCGATGGTGTTCCCGTAGGTGGCGATAAACGCCGCCGGATCCAAGCTGATCTCGGCGGGTGAGGCTTCATACGCACGATCCGGGAGATCGGGGGGAGGGACTGGGTCCCCCGTCCCAGCGCCGCCGCCGGTGCTGTAGTCGACGAACACAAACCGGACGAACTCGGTGACCCGCCAGAACCAGGGCGTCCGCGCCGGAGAGAAATAGTTGAGATTAATTCCGTCCGACCCGGACGCGATTCGCACCCGGAGTCGGTAGTTCGTCGCGGCGAAGGTACTCGGGCGACCGGCGAGGATCGCCCGCGCCTGCGCGATCGACGCAGGGTCAGAAATGGGGATGACGTACGCCTGAGAGCGCGCCGCCGTCTCCAGCGTGCCGCCGCCGGCGAGAAAATACGCCGTCTCTGCGCTAGCTCTGCCGGTCAGGCCAGCAACGGCGAGCACCGGGATGAGCAACGACTTCCGAAGGAAATGCATGGGGGAATCGTGGGGGGTGGGACGAAAGGCGTCAACGTCAATTCGTCGCATCCCTGCGAGCGGATGCATCGCATTCGCGAGAATTCCTGACCGAGCAGCAGGTGGACGAAAGGGGGTGCGCGGCCCAGGCGAAGTGGGCCTTGCGCACTACGCCGCCCCGCGGCGAGCATAGTGAATGGGTCAGGAAATCGAACGGAAGTTTCTCGTGCTCTCAGAACGATGGCGCGTCGGCTCAACGTCAACCGTGATCAAACAAGGCTACTTTTCCCGCGACCCACTCCACACCGCCCGCGTGCGCGTGGCAGGTGATCAAGCGTTCCTGACCATCAAGGGACGGCGGAAGGGGATGGTGAGACCGGAATTTGAATACCCGATTCCGCTCGTCGACGCCGAGGAATTGCTCCGCATGTGCGCGAACGCCTCCATCGAGAAGACGCGCCATGTCGTCTGGTTCGAGGGAATGCGGTGGGAGGTCGACGAGTTTCACGGTCAAAACGCTCCGTTGGTGCTTGCTGAGATCGAACTGAAGGAGGAAAATCAAGGGTTCGCCCGCCCGCCATGGCTCGGTCAGGAGGTCACGACGGACAAACGGTATTACAACTCGCGCCTTTTCTCCTTTCCCTACGCCACCTGGGGCCCGGGCCTGAACGAAGGCGCGGACCAAGTTCGTCCGTAGCGATCAAGGGCAGCAAGGCAACCTGGCGCCACGACGGAGGTAGACAGAAGACGCCGCCCTGGCGGCGCCTTCGTCGGCTGATGTCCCTTCGCCGATCGAAGTTCGGGTTGACCCGTTAGTCGAGCGCGATCGGCGCGGCGAGCAGTTCGTCCGGGATGCCGAACGAATCGACGAGCGCGACCGACTGCTCGCGCACGCTGCTGCAGAGTTCTTCGACCTCGCGGCGGATCATCTTCGTCTTCTTCGCTCCGAGATATCCATACTCGAGGAACCAGCCGCTGTGCTTTTCCAGCAAACCGAGGCAGAAGAGATCAAGCAGCGGGCGCAGGGCGGTCCGCAGGCCGGGATCGGATTCCTTCGCAATCGCCGCCGAGAATTGCTTCGCGATTTCATGCTCCACACTCGCCTCGGCGAGTTCACCGAAGCGCACCTGGCATTGGAGATAGGCCGCGTAGGGATCCAGTCCGTCCTTCACCAGTTTGCGAACGCGCTTGGCCGCACCTTCGAGAATGCGCTGCTCCCGGTAGGCGAGGGCGGAAAGGTGAAACGCCGTGTCCCGAAGGTGGTCCTTGTCCACCTTCAGGGTCACGATCGGATTCATCTCGGCGATCCGCGTTCCGGTCTGCTGGCCAAAGAACTGGACCATCTCGAGCGTGCTCATGCTCTTGAACTTGCCGCTCATTTCGAGAAGCAGATTCTTGGCGAGCAATTGCATCAGGACCGTATTGTCACCCTCGAACGTCGTGAAGATGTCCGAGTCCGCCTTGAGCGCGGCGAAGCGATTAGCGGCGATGTATCCTTCGCCGCCACAGCATTCGCGACAGGTTTGGATGGTGGCGGTGGCGTTCCACGTCGACCACGCTTTAATGCCCGCGGCGAGTGCTTCCAGCGCGCGGGTCGCTTTTTCGTCCCGATTCGGCTGCGCGTAGACTTCGCCGAGATTGCGGATGGCGAAGTGGAGGGCGTACACGTTGGCGAGCCGCGGCATGAGTCGGCGCTGATGCGTCGGATAATCGAGGAGGAGGGTTTCCGTCGTGTTCTTTCCCCCGGTGAACTGGCGTCGGCGGGCAGCGTAGCGGATCGCAATGGCCAGGGCGCTTTTGGCCGCGGTGTTGCCGCTGGAAGCGATGCTGACGCGGCCGCCGACGAGCGTGCCGAGCATGGTGAAGAATCGCGCGCTCTGATTCGCGATCGGGGACGCGTAGCGTCCGTCCACGGACACGGTGGCGAACCGGTCGAGCATGTCTTCGCGTGGAATCCGGACGTGATCGAACCAGATCCGGCCATTGTCGACGCCGTTGAGGCCCACCTTGAGGCCATTGTCCTCGATGCGAACCCCCGGAAGGAGGAACCCCTCCGAGTTGCGGAGCGGAACGACGAACGCATGCACGCCGTGGTGTTCCCCGTTGACGAGGAGCTGGGCGAAGACCGTGGCCGCACGGCCGTGAAGCGCCGCGTTTCCGATGTACGTCTTTCCCGCGGACTGGGTCGGGGAATGGATTTCGAAAGTCTGCGTGAGGGGGTCGTAGATCGCCGTCGTCTCGATGTCCTTCACATTCGAGCCGTGGCCGATCTCCGTCATCGCGAAGCAACCGGGCAGGGCGCCCGTGCCGCAAGCTTTGAGAAACTTCTCGTGGTGGTAGGCAGTTCCCAGTTGCTGAATGGATCCGCCGAAGAGCCCGAATTGGACGCCAAACTTGATCAGCAGCGAGAGATCATGCATCGCGATCGTCTCAAACGCGGCGAGGAATTTCCGCGTGTCGGCCTCTCCGCCCGCGATGAGCGGATAGCCCAGCCGGCCCAAGCCCTGATGCGCGAGTTCGAGCATCCAGTTGAAGACGACATTCCGGTGCTCGTTTTTGTCGGTGCCCTGATAGTAGCGAAACTCGGGGCGCGTGAGGATCGCTTTCACGCGTTCCCGAATGCCGCGCTGTTCCCCGTCGAGGAGATCCTGCATGCGCCGAGGGTCGAACAAGGCCGCACCCGCGTTCAGCGCCGGGTATTTTGTTCCGCTCGACGGCGCCGTCGCGAAGGAGGTCGGGAATTCCGCCTGCGGCGGAGGATTGAGGACAGCGGTTTCAACAGACATGACGGGATGGGAAGTTGGAGTGGACCGGGAAGAGCGAACGGCGTTAGGCGGCGGGATAAAAGAAGGTACCGGAGGCTGCCATCGCCTTCAGTTTTTCGCACGGAGCAAAATGGGCCCCATGGCTGGATGCAAGTGCATTGAGGCCGTCGACGATTTTCGCGGCTCCGAGCGTGTCGGCGTAGCGGAGCGGTCCGCCACGGAAGGGGGCCCAGCCCGTGCCCATGATCAGGGAGAAGTCGACATCTTCCGCCGCTTCGACAACCTGCTCCTCCAGCACGCGGGCGGCTTCGTTGATCGTGGGGAGAATGAGGCGGTCTTGGAAATGCTGCGCGTTGCCGGCTTTGCGGGCGGCCATTCCGGGCATCCGCTCCAGCTCGACGTTCAGCTCCCGGCTGCCTCGCCCCGCGTGAACATAGAATCCCTTGCCCGCCTTTTTCCCCAACCATTTCCGCGCGATCATTTCATCGAGCATCGTGCCCCCGATTGGAAAAGGCTGCGGGAGGCGCGCGAGGAGGTCAACGGCCACGTGTCGGGCGACGTCGAGCCCGATTTCATCAATCAGCCGGAACGGTCCCATCGGCATGCCGAAGCGCTCGAGCGCCTTGTCGATCTCGAGGATGCTGTAGCCCTCGATGGCGAGATGGCCCGCCTCGAGGAGATACGGCGTGAGAATTCGGTTCACGAGGAAGCCGGGCCGGTCGCGCACGATGACGGGCAGCTTCCCGATCGATTTCACGAACCGGAGCGCGGTTTCCAGGGCGAGCGGACTTGATCGGTCCCCGCGCACGATCTCCACCAGCTGCATCTTATGCACGGGATTGAAGAAGTGGATCCCGACGAGGCGGGAGGGATCCTGGAGTCCACCGGCGATCGTATCGATCGAGAGCGCCGAGGTATTCGTCGCGAGCACGACGTCCGATTCCACGGCTGCTTCGACGCCGCGCAAGATCTGTTGCTTGAGGTCGAGTCGCTCGACCGCCGCTTCGATGACGAGGTCGACTCGCGGCATCGGAACCTCACCGCTGACGGGCGAGATGCGATCCATCGCGGCCCGCGCCTCGGCTTCGGTGAATTTGCGGCGCTTCGTGGCGTCCCCAAAAAGCTTTCGGATGCTGGCCATGCCCTTCGCCAGCGCCTCGGCGTTGATGTCCTTCATCAGGACGGGCGTGCCGCGGGCGGCGAGCCACTGGGCGATTCCCGCGCCCATGATGCCTGCACCGATCACCGCGGCGCGCTGGATCGTTCGCGGCTCGCGCGCAGGCGACCCGGCATCGGCCGGTAGCTTTAACTTCTTTGCGCGCTCCGTGAGCAGGAAGATCCCCAGAAGCTGACGGCAGATCGGGCCGGTTGCGAGTTCGACGAACGCCTTCCGCTCGAGCTCGAACCCTTCCTCAAGCGTGCCCCGCAGGGCGGCGACGGCCACCTCGATTGCCTTCAATGGAGCGGGATAGTGTCCGCCGGTTTTCGCGATTACGCTCGCCCGCGCCTGGCGCGCTACCACCGCCGCGGCCGGGGCCAGATTCATCAGCTGACGGGGCAGGGGCCCACGTTTCCCCTTAGCGATCAGTTTTTCCGCGAGCGCGAGCAGCGATTCCCGTGGTCCGACGGCATCGACGAGCCCGGCTTTCAATGCCGGGACGGCCGCCAGCTGCTTCCCGGCAAGGATGACTTCAAACGCCTTCGGTAGACCGATCAGGCGGGGTAAAAGCGTGCTGCCGCCCCAGCCCGGAAGGATCCCGATTTGCACCTCGGGGAGGCCGATCTTCGTCTCTTTCGCGGTGGACGCGACGCGCCAGTCGCAGGCGAGTGAAACCTCGCAACCCCCACCAAGGGCGAGCCCGTGAATCGCGGCCACGGACGGAATGGGAAGCTTCGTGATGCGCGCGAAGGTCCGGTGCCCGCGCGTGATCAACTCGCCGAGCCGCTCCGGCGTTGGATTTTTTGTGAAGCCGATCAAATCCGCCCCCGCGAGAAAGATCTTTGGTTTTCCGCTCAGGAGCACGAGGCCCTTCACGTCCTTCGCCTCTGGCGACGCCAGGAAGTCGAGGTGCCCGTTCAATTCCTCGAACGTGGCGTCGTCAAAAATGTTCGCGGATGATTCCGGTCGGTCGAAGGTCAGCAAGCAGAGGCCGGACGCGGTCAGGGAACGGGAGATGGTCATGGGAGAAAAGAAGGAAGGAAGAGTGGAAAGCGATAAAAATGAAGCGGGAGTTCGGACGGCTCTTAGCCGTATTGGGGGACACGGGAGGAAGGTCGTGAGTCGGAGTTGGTCCGAGCTTTGAGGGTCTTGCGGGTCTGCTGGAAACGATCGTGCTCAGCTCGTCGCTTCCTGAATCAGCGCTTCGACTCCGGGCCGGAGGAGAATGCCCGCTCGCGCGATGAGTTGCTGTTTCACTTTAGGCTTGAATCGAAGATTCGAGGGTTCGCCCCGCAGATCCTTCCGTCCTCATCCTTCCTCTCAAGCTCTCTCGAGCCAGAGAGCACCGCCCTGACCGCCGCCAACGCACAGGCTGACCACAGCGCGTTTGCCATTTCGGCGAGCTAGTTCCTTCAGCGCGGTGAGAACGAGACGGGCGCCACTCGAGCCGACCGGATGACCCAGCGCGACCGCGCCGCCGTTTACATTAAGGATCTCATCGGGAATTTCGCCGAGGGCGGTGTCGCGACCCAGAAATTGCCGGCAAAAATCCGCGGAACGCGCAGCGCGCTGGCAGCCGATCACTTGGGCGGCAAACGCCTCGTTGATCTCGATGAGGTCGGCGTCCTTCAACCCGAATCCGCTCGACTTCTCCGCGCGGTCGAGCGCGAAAATCGGACCGAGCCCCATGCGCGTCGGGTCGCACCCGGCATACTCGTAGGCGACGAGTTTCCCGAGTGGCTGAAGGCCAGACTTCACGAGCGCCTTCTCCCCCATGACGAGGAGCGCCGCGCCGCCATCCGTGATCTGCGAGGCGTTCCCGGCGGTGACCGTCCCCGTTCCCTTCTCGAAGACCGGCGAAAGCTTCCCGAGTGCCGCCATGGACTGGCCTTTCCGGGGCCCGTTGTCGTCCTGCATCACGGCGGGTTGGCCCGGCCGCGCGTTCGGGAGCAGCGCAGCGACAATTTCCTCGCGAAGTTTCTCGCGGGCCGCGACGGCGCGATGATGCGAGCGCATGGAGAACTGGTCCTGCTCCTCGCGCGTGATGTTAAAATCACGCGCGATGTTCTCCGCGGTCTGGCCCATGTTCAGACCGCAGACTGGATCCGTGAGACCGAGCTGGAGTCCAATGACAGGCGAGAAATCGGCCGGGCGGAAGGTGAGCATCGTCTTGATCCGATCGCCCGCGGTTTTGCTCCGCGCGAGAGCACCATATTTTTTCGTCGCCCGGTCATTATAGAGAAGAGGCACTTGGGACATGTTTTCCGCCCCGCCCACGAGGAAGACTTCCCCCCGTCCGGCGAGCATCTTTTCGGCAGCCTGGGTCACGGCCTCGAAACCGCTCGCGCAGTTGCGATGCACCGTAATTCCAGGGACCTGTTGGGGCACCCCCGCCCGGAGCCCGATCACGCGGCCCACGTTCGCCGACTCTGCCGGCTGGGCCACGCAACCAAAAATAACCTCTTCGATGAGGCTTGGATCGAATCCCGTGCGCGCGAGCACTTCCGCTGCGGGGATGCGGCCCAGTTCGTCCGCCGCCATGCCGGCAAGCAGCGTGCCCATTTTGGAGAACGGCGTGCGGGCGCCGGCGACGATGAAGAGGGGTTCGCGGAGTTTCATGGCGATCGGGAACGGGGGGAGGAATTAGTTAAGGTCGTTAAGTAACTGGCGCAGGCATATCACAGGTCCCGTTCCGTGGCTCACGAATTTTCGCGTCAACCGCGCAAAAAGCTGCGTTCGGCGTTTTTGGCAGTTCATGTCGCTTTTTCTGGTTTTTCGCACCTGCGAGCTTGACTCGCTTCCGTGCTTCTCCGATACGCGACTATTCCCGAAACGGATGGCGGCGGGATTCCTTGGAGTTCGGCCGCGCCTTAACCTGAAACCCTTGCACTGTCGCGGAGCACCCCTGGGTGGCCTTCTGTCGACGTACCCCCAAAAGCACTTACCAGCAATGAAACCACGTTCCCTCCTCCGCCACGGCGTGATCGGCGCGGCCGGCCTCCTGGCCGCAGTCTCGCAGGCCTCCGCCGCCAACTTCGGTCTCTTCGGTGATCAGAGCGTCACGGGCGCCGGCGTCAACGGCGCGGGTGCCGCGGCTAGTGCCGCAGATGCTTCGACCATCTTTTTCAACCCAGCCGGCATGGGCTTCCTCGATGCGAAGTTCACGATCACCAGCGGAACGGGCCTGATTCTGCCCGATATCCGTTTCACCAACCGCGGTTCGATCACCGCCCCGGGCACTCCTTTGCAGCGCCTCACAAATGGCCCCTCCGGCGGCAACATCGGCCAGCCCGGCAAGTCGTTCTTCGGCCAGAGCGTTCCGCAGTTGTACCTGGCGTATAAAATCAATGATCGCCTCGCCCTCGGCTTCGGCGTCAACGCCCCGTTCGGCCTCGAGACGAATTACGCGGAGAATCACGTGCTCCGCTACAATGCGACGAACTCCCGCGTCACGGACGTCAACTTCCAGCCCACGGTGTCGTATAAGATCCTCCCGAATCTTTCGCTCGGCGCCGGTCTCGACATCTCCTATCTGCAAGTCGGTCTGAGCAGCGCGATCGATTACGGTCTCATCAACGCGTCGTTCGCCAACAGCGTGGTCAATGGCGTCCTGAACAGCGCGACGATTCCTGCGGCCCTCCGCGGCCGGGTGGCCGCTGCTGCTGGCGGCGCCACGGTGGCGACAATCGGAAGCACGACTCCGGGAACTCAGGACGGCTTTGTTCGCTTCGGCGGCGACGCGGTCGGAATCGGATTCAATCTTGGTCTTCTTTGGGAGCCGATCCCGGGCACGCGCCTAGGTATCGCTTATCGCCACGACATTCCGCATGACATCGAGGGCAGTGCGCGTTTCACGTTCGTCCCGAACTACAACGCCGTTCCGGCTGCGATCAATGCGGGCGTAACAGCGGCTTTGACGCCGATCGTTGGAGCCCCCACTGCCGGCGCGCTCGGTGCCGGAGTCGCCGCGAACGTCACGCCCGGTGCAGCCGGCCTCGCCGCCCGCTTCGTCAACAACACGCCGATCAAGGCCAGTCTCGACCTGCCGGCTTCCGTCTCTTTCTCGATTTCGCAGAAGATTTCGAACACGGGCTTCACCGTCCTGGGTGATGTGACTTGGACGCGCTGGACCCAGGTGGACCAGCTCCTGATCACCAATGGCAACAACGGAACGACGATCGCGCAAGCGCCCTTCAACAATAAGGATGTGTTCCGCTACTCGATCGGCGGCACGTATGAGACCGGCCCATGGACTTTCCGCGGCGGCTACGTCTATGACAACACGCCCGTGCCCAACAGCGTCTTCCGCAGCCCGCGTCTCCCGGACGCCGACCGCCAGGCGATCGGCGTTGGTTTTAGCTATCGCTGGAGCGAGCGTCTGCAGCTTTCGCTCTCCTACAATCATCTCTTCTTCAAGGACGTGCGCGTCAATAACGTCGACCCGACGGGCCTCCACACCGCGATCGGGGACTACAAGACCCGCGCGGAAGTGATCAGCTTCGGCAGCACGATGCGTTTTGGCGTCGAGGGCAGCGTGAAGCGCCCGGAGCCCAAGACCGTTTACACGAAGTAATCAATCTGATTCCCGCCCGCCCGCCCGCTGACGAGAAATCGTGCAGCGTGGCGGGCGGTTCAGTTTCGGGCGGAAGCTCGATGTCGCAACGCGTTGCCTCGTTCGGAAAACCGAGAGACGTTCCCATCCCCCATGACTCTCACGGAACCTCCTCCGGCCAAGCTGGACCTGCCCGACCTCGCCGCCATCGTCGCCCGTCAGCGGGCTCATTTTCATGCGCGAGGCATCCTCCCGCTCGCCGCGCGCAGGGAGCGGTTACAGCGGATGCATGATCTGATGGAGAAGGAGCGGGGAGCCATTCGCGTCGCAATCCAGGCCGATTACCACCGCCCGGACCTGGAGATCGATCTTGCCGAGCTCGGCGTGACCGTTTTCGAACTCCGCCACGCCATCCGCCACCTCAAGTCATGGGCGAAACCGCGTCGCGTCGGAACGCCACTCTCGCTGTTTGGAACGAGCAGCGAAGTGCGGTGCGAACCACGCGGCGTTTGCTTGATAATTGCGCCCTGGAACTACCCAATTCAGCTGACGCTGCTTCCGCTGATTTCCGCGCTTGCCGCCGGGAACTGCGCCGTCATCAAGCCATCGGAGCTCACCCCGAATTCGAGCGCCTGGTTGCGGTCGTTCCTCGGCCACTTGTTTTCCGAGGAAGAGGTCGCCGTTGTCGAGGGTGACGTCGATACTTCCACCCGCCTCCTCCGAGAGCGCTTCGATCACATTTTTTTCACCGGCAGTCCCGCCGTCGGGAGAGTGGTGATGCGGGCGGCCGCCGAGCACCTCACGCCGGTCACGCTCGAGTTGGGCGGGAAGTCGCCCGTGATTGTGGACGAGACGGCGGACATCGGTGCGGCGGCGGAATTCATTATCTGGGGCAAGTGCCTCAATGCCGGGCAGACGTGCATCGCTCCGGACTACGTTCTCGTGGCCGAGTCCAGGCGGGACGCACTCCTCGACGCGATGAAGGAAACGCTCGCGAGGTTTTTCGGCGTCACGGCGGAGGAACAGCGCCGCACCCCGGACTACCCGCGGCTCGTGAATGCGCGCCATTTCTCCCGGGTGCAGGCCCTGCTCGAAGACGCCCGCACCCGCGGAGCGCGGGTCGTCACCGGAGGCGCCAGCGACGAGGCGGAGCGGTTCCTTTCCCTCGCGATTTTGACCGATATTCCTGACGCCGCGGCGGTGATGCACGAGGAGATTTTTGGTCCGGTTCTCCCGGTGATCCCGTTCCGCAAACTGGCAGATGCTCTCGACTTTATGCGCGTCCGGGAGAACCCATTGTCGCAATACATTTTCAGTCGGTCGCGAGAGAATGTGGAGCGGATTTTATCGGGCTCGATCGCGGGCGGGACCGTCGTGAACGACACGCTCATGCACTACATGAATCCAAACCTTCCTTTCGGTGGAGCGGGCTGGAGCGGACTCGGACGCGCTCACGGGGAGGCCGGTTTCCACACCTTCTCCAATGAGCGATCCGTGATGCGCCGCTGGTTTGAGCCGCCAATCCGGCGCTGGATGTCCCCGCCGTACGGCGAGCGGTACAAGCAACTCGTGGACTTCATGTTGAAGTATCTTTGACGAACCTGCGCCACCCTTACCGACATGGGAATGCCTGACTATGTGATCGTTGGTGCTGGCTCGGCGGGATGCGTGCTCGCGGACCGGCTCAGCGCGGACGGTCGTCATCGCGTCCTCCTGCTCGAGGCCGGCGGGAGCGATGCGCACCCGCTCGTGAAAATTCCCGCCGCTTTTTCGCAGCTCTTCAAAACAAAGCGCGACTGGAACTACGAGACGGAGCCGCAGCCCGGTTGCCAGGGCCGTCGGATGTTCTGGCCGCGGGGCCGCATGCTTGGCGGTTCGTCGTCGATTAATGCGATGATCTACATGCGTGGGCATCACGCCGACTACGACGAATGGGCGGCCCTCGGAAACGCGGGTTGGTCGTATGCGGATCTCCTGCCGTATTTTCGGAAGAGCGAAGGGAATGTGCGGGGAGCCGACAGCTTCCACGGCGGCGATGGGCCGCTTTCGGTGACGGACCTTCCCGACCCGAACCCCCTCAGCGAGCTCATTGTCCGGGGTTTCGCCGAATGCGGCGTGGCGACGACCCGGGATTTCAATGGCGCGGAACAGGACGGTGCGGGCGTGAATCAAGTAACGATGAAACGCGCCCGCCGCTGGAGCACCGCTGACGCTTATCTGCGACCCGCGCGGAAGCGGCCTAACTTGCAAGTACGGAGCGGCGTCCAGGCGACGCGAATTGTCTTTGAGGGAACGCGCGCGACGGGCGTGGAGTACCACCACGCGGGCCGGCGTGAGATCGCCTCCGCCGGAGTCGAGGTGATCCTTTGCGGTGGCACGATCAACTCTCCTCAGCTGCTCCTTCTTTCTGGAGTGGGTCCGGCCGCACAGCTCAGCGCGCTCGGCATCCCGGTTGTGCGCGATTCTCCTGGGGTGGGGGAGAATCTCGTTGATCACCTGATTGCGGGAGTTCTCTTCGGGGTGAACCGGCGCGATACGCTCGCGGCGGCGGAATCACCGGGCAGCGTTTTGAAATATCTCTTCCAGAGGAAGGGACACCTCAGCTCGAACGTGGCGGAGGTCTGCGCGTTCGTCCGGACGAAGCCAGGCCTCGTGGCGCCGGATCTCCAATTCCATGCCGCGCCGGGCTATTTCTTCAATCATGGGCTCGGTCGCGAAAAGATCCCCGGCGCCGCGATTGGCGCGACGCTGATCAAGCCGTTCAGCACGGGGCGGATTACGCTGAAGTCAACCGATCCGCTCGCACATCCCGCGATTGATCCCGGGTATCTCTCCGACGAGCGCGACATCGCCTTGCTCGTGGAAGGTTGCCGGCTAGCCCGGCGCGTTTTTGCGTCGTCCGCTTTTGCTGGGGTTCGCGAACGGGAATTGCTGCCGGGAGAGGGAATGGTTTCCGATGCTGAACTCGCCGCAGCCGTCCGCCAGCATGTGGAGACACTCTACCATCCGGTGGGCACCTGCAAAATGGGACCAGAGGCGGACCCACTGGCCGTTGTGGACGGCGCGCTGCGGGTGCGGGGCGTCAGCGCGCTGCGGGTGGTCGATGCATCCGTGATGCCCACCATCCCGCGGGGAAACACCAACGCGCCTACGATCGCGATCGCGGAGAAGGCGGCCGATGCAATCGCGGCGGATCGCCGACGGTAGTCCTCGACGCGCGCCCATCGGCGGGATTCACTGCCACCCAGCACCTGCGCATGGCCAACGACTTCCCGACGCTGTTTTCGACGATCGGACGCACTTCCTCCCCCGGAAGCGCGCTGCCTTCGCCCATCTCGCGCGATGGCACGGGTACCTTTGCGAAACGCCTCGGCCGCCAGCTCGTGTGGTTGTATGTCCAGGGCTCGGCGGTCGCGATCAGCGTCTGCATGCTCCTCTTCCTCCTGGGGCTGGAGTTCACGGGACGGCAGTGGTTTCTTTTCCTCGTTTCGATCCCGTGGGGCATGGCATTTTATGTCGTGCCGGACATCTACCTGATCACCCGCAACTACCATCGCCTCGGCGACGCGCTCGGGAAGCTGGATCGGGGGGAAACGCCCACTCCTGACGACGTCACGCGCGCGCTCGTGCGCGCGTTGAATTTGCCGATGTACGCGTTCACGCGCATCACCTTTGTGCACGGCCCCGGCGCGGCAATTGCAGGAATGGTCCTGATGTTCGGCTCGAACACGCTCTTTCACGCAGATTTCATGCACTGGCAGATCTGGACTCTTTTCACGATCGTCCTTTTCTTCGCTTCGCCGACCCACGGGATCTTCGAGTTCTTTGCCGTCTCGCGGGCGATCGCTCCGGCCCTCGAACGTCTCTCCGCGCTGCCGGGCGGTGATATTACCTCGGACGAGCAGAAGTCGCTCCTGCGCTCAACCAGCCTGCGGCGGAAGCTTCTGTACCTCGCCGTTTTCGTCACCGCGCTGCCGCTCGTATTCTTCGCTTCTTCGGTACTTTTCAAGGTCGACCAGATCATTGGCCGCATTGGGGTGGCTCCTCCGGCCGGGACGCTTCCTGGCTTGTGGCTGTGGGTGGGCGGCGTCGTTTTCGTTTGCATGACCGGCACGGTGCTGATGTCCCTTCTGACTGCCGGCGAGGTTTCGCGCTCCGCGGGCATGCTGCTCCAGGCGATGCAGCGGGTCGAGAAAGGCGATCATAACGTCCGGCTCCAGATTACTTCGACCGATGAATACGCGGATCTGAATCGCGGCTTTAACCTGATGACGGAGGGTTTGCGGGAAGAAGCGAAGATCCTCGGGCTCAGCCAGGATCTGATGGGCGAACTCCAGCTCGATCCGCTCCTCGAGCGGATCATGCGCGCGAGCACGGAGCTCCTCGATGCGGAACGAAGCACACTCTTCATTTACGATCCGAAGACCCGGGAGCTGTGGAGCCGTTTCGCCGAAGGGATCGGGACGAAGGAGATCCGTTTTCCATGTGACCGTGGCATCGCTGGATCGGTTTTCACCAGTGGGCGTCCCGAAAACATCAAGGACCCGTACAACGATGCCCGTTTCAATCCGGACATTGATCGGAAGACGGGCTTCAGGACGCGGAATATTTTGGCCGTGCCGGTGATGAACAAGACTGGCCAGCCCATCGGCGTCGCCCAAGTCCTGAACAAGCGCGGCGGCGGGTTCATGCGGCAGGACGCGGAGCGTCTGCGCGCCTTTTCCGCCCAGGCCGCCATCTGCCTGGAAAACGCCCGGCTCTTCGACGAGGTCGTCAAGATTCGCGACTACAACGAGAGCATTCTCCGCTCGACGTCGAACGGGATGCTCGCTCTCGATGCAAACGGCCGGATCACTTCGGCGAACCCCGCGGCGGTCCAGCTTTTCGGCGAAGGAACGCTCGACCTTGGAATGTTGCTCGGTCAGACCGCGGAACAGGTCTTCGGACAGCAGAATTCCTGGCTGCTGGCCAGCATCCGCGAGGTCGGGCAGCGGGGCACGCGCGATGTCACGCTGGATGCGGACCTCATCCGACCGAACGGCGAAGTCGCGTCGGTCAACGTGACGGCCGACGTCCTCCGCGAGGCTGATTTTACCGTCTTCGGCACGCTGCTCGTTTTCGAAGATCTGAGCGCGGAAAAGCGGATCCAGAGCACGATGGCGCGCTTCATGTCAAAGGAGGTGGTCGACCAGTTGCTCGGCTCGGGGGACCTCGAAGGACGCGAACAGGAAATCACCATTCTCTTCGCCGACATCTGCCAGTTCACCTCCATCTCGGAGGCGATCGGACCGCGCGAAACGGTCTCAATGTTGAACGAGTATTTTGCGGAAATGTTCGACGTCATTGCGCACCACGGTGGTATTCTGGACAAGTACATCGGGGACGCGATCATGGCGCTCTTCGGAGCGCCCTTCGTGCGCGATGGCGATGCGGACCGCGCGATGCACGCGGCCTGCGGCATGGTGCAGGCGTTACGCGGCTACAATACCCGCCGGCTGAGCGCCGGACGGGAACCGATCGCGATCGGCGTCGGGCTGAACACCGGCTCGGCGATTCTCGGCGCGATCGGCTCGACGAAGCGCCAGGAATACACCGCGATCGGCGATAGCGTGAACATCGCGTCGCGGCTGGAGGCCGCCACCCGGCTCTACGGCGTGGACATTTTGGTCGCCGAGCCCACGGTTCGCTCGCTTCGGGAGAAACACCCTCTCCGCGAGATCGATCTGATCCGCCCAAAGGGCAAATCCCTGCCGGTTCCCGTCTTCGAGGCGCTCGGGCATTTCAGCGACGCGGATCTGGAGGCTTACGCGCCGGCTCACGAGGCCTACGCGAGCGGTCTCATTTCGTATCGAGCCCGCGAGTTTGGGGGCGCCCTCGGACATTTTCGAACGGCAGCTTCCCTGCGGCCGGAGGACCGGCCGAGTCAGATCCACAGCGAGCGGTGCCTGCACTTTCTCGCGCATCCGCCGGACGATAATTGGGACGGGGTCTGGACGCTGAAGGAGAAGTAAAAGATGCGCGTCGGAAGTCCCGGTGCCTGCCGGGCTTCTTCCCGGCTCGGGTATGGTCGGGCTGCAGGGATTCGAACCCTGGACCTCTTCGACCCGAACGAAGCGCTCTACCAAGCTGAGCTACAGCCCGAAAACCGAATGGTGAGATGCTACGCGGGTCCCGAAAAGGGGCAAGCGATTGCGTCAGATAGTTTGGCTCTCACAGAGTTCGCAGCGCGTGTCTTGTCGCCTCAGCCAGCGTTTGAAGATTGAAAGGTTTGGGCAGGAGTCCGCAAAAGCCCAACTCCTGCGCGGCGGCGCGATCGAGCGCGACCCCGGAGCCAGTCGAGAGCATCACTGGCATCCCTGGCCGCAGCGCGACGATGTCCCGCATGAGATCGAGGCCGTTCAGATGGGGCATGCGGAAGTCCACGACGATCAAATCGAATTCCAGGGGAGCCGCGCGGAACCGCGCGAGGGCGGCTAAGGGAGAACTTTCTCCTTCGGCCCGATAGCCCAGCACTTCCAGCATCTCGGTCGCGAGTTCCGCGTTGATGGCCAGGTCATCGACGAAGAGGATCCGCTCGCCGCGCCCGCGGGGCAATTCTGCGGAACCGGCGGGCGCGCCCGCGACGCGATTCGCGGTCGCGGGGAACCAGAGCTGAAATGTGGTGCCCGCGCCGGCCGTGCTTTCGACCGTGATCGCTCCGCCATGACCGGTGACGATTCCGTGGACGACCGAGAGTCCCAACCCGGTTCCTTCGCCCGGGGGCTTCGTGGTATAGAACGGCTCAAAGATGCGCGCGATGGTCGCGTGATCCATCCCGCAGCCCGTATCGTGAACGGTCAATCGGACGTGCGGCCCAGCGGAAAGCGGCGGCAGAGATCTCGCGGTCACCTCGCTCAGTTCCACGATCTCTTCGCGCATGAAGACCTTGCCGCTTCGTCCCGCCATCGCATGGGCCGCGTTGGTCGCGAGGTTTACGATCACTTGGTGCAGCTGCGAAGCGTCTCCCTCAAAGTGAACTTCGCTCGAAGCGGGGATGATCCGGAGTTCGACGGAGGAGGACAAGGAGGCTCTGAGCAACTGCCCCGCCTCCAGCAGGATGGGGCCGAGAACGATGGGTTTCCGCTCCGGCGGGCGCTGGCGGGAAAAGGTGAGAATCTGACGCACGAGATCGGTGGCGCGGTGGCCGGCAGACAGGATTTGCTGAAGATGATGACGGACCGGATGAGCTCCGGGCAGACCTCGTTCGCCGAGTTCGGCATGTCCGAGGATCGCGAAGAGGATATTATTGAAATCGTGCGCGATGCCTCCCGCGAGTGTGCCAATCGCCTCTAATTTTTGAGAACGATAAAGTTGTTCCTGGAGGGAAAGGGTCTCGGACTCGGCGCGTCGCCGCTCCGCCGCTTCCAGCACGAGAGCGACAAGATCCGCCAGCGATCCGGCGAAAATCTGCTCCTCGTCGGTCCAGATCCGGGGCGGTCCGGTGTGATCGATCCCGACCACTCCGATCACCTTGCCCCGGGACTGAATCGTTGCGTCCAGCAGCGATCGGATCCCCATCGGTTTCAAATAGGTCGGATCGAGTTCGCGGGTGCGCACATCAGCCGGCGCATCATTCGCCGCGACGCAGCGATTGTGGTCGAGGGCGTCAAAAAACACCGGGTGCTCCGCGGTCGTCAGCTCCCGCCCCGACTCGTGCCGGAGGGTACCTGCGGCGTAGAGGTCGCGGCCAACGATCGCACGCCGATCGCGGTCGAAGGTCCAGATTCCAGCGTGATCGACGCCGAAGACGCGGACCGCCGTCTCCGTCACCGCCCGCATCGCCGCCTCCAGATCTTCGCCGGAGAAGATCGGCATGCGGACGAGCTGGGCGAGCGCCTGATTCGCCTCGCGCAGCCACGATTCGCGCAGCAGGAGCGTCGCCTCGGCGGTCCGGCGCTCCCGCCGGATCACCGTTTCCCGGAGCTCGCGGCGAACCGCGGGGGCCAAACGATCCAGACTCGTTTTCAACAAATAATCGTGCGCGCCTGCCCGCATCATCTCGACCGCGACCGCTTCCCCGATCGTGCCTGACACGATGATGAACGGGACGTCGAGTCCGGCTTCCCGGTAGAGGGCGAGGGCGGCCGGACCGCTGAAATTGGGTAGAGTGTAATCGGCGAGGATCAGTTCCCAACCGCCAGCCTCGAGGGCGTGCACGAAGGATGACTGGGTCTCGACGCGGGTGATCAACGGGGCAAATCCCCCCTGGCGAAGCGACCGTTCGATCAGCTTCGAGTCATCGGGAGTATCCTCGACGTGCAGGATGCGGAGGGAGTCCCCGGTTTTCACGTCGAGACCTCGGAGGTGCTGCTCAGGACTTGGCTGGCGGCGGCTGATTGAGCAGCAGCCAGTACAGGCCAATCTGCCCGACCGCGCGGATGAATTCTTCGAAGTCGATCGGCTTTCGAATGTAGCTGTTGGCGTGCAATGAATAGCTCTTCATCAGGTCATCGTCCTCTCGCGAGGAAGTCAGGACGACCACCTGAAGTACCTTCGTCCGCTCCTCCGTCCGGATGCGCGCGAGCACTTCGAGGCCGCCGAGGCGAGGCATCTTAAGGTCGAGGAGCACCAGGGCGGGCAATGGCTTCGTCGCCGCGCCCTCGCCGAAGAGGTATTCCAGCGCCTCAACCCCATCCCGGGCGATCTGGATGGGATTCGCAATGTGGTTCTTCTTGAAGGCGCGCAGAGTGAGTGCGACGTCGTCTGGGTTGTCCTCGACGAGGAGGATGGGACGCTTATCCATGTTTGGCGGGCTGGTTCGATTGTGACGGGGCGGCGGGGATGGAGAAGAGAAAAGTGGCTCCGCGGCCGATTTCGGCTTCGGCCCAGACGCGTCCGCCGTGCCGGTGCAGGATGCGTTGCACGGTCGCGAGCCCCACTCCGTTGCCTTCGAATTCGTCGTTGCTGTGTAGGCGCTGAAAGACTGAGAACAGCTTCGCCGCGTAGGCCATTTCGAAGCCGGCGCCGTCGTCCTTCACGAAAATCGCCGGCTCACCCGCCGGCCCTGTCGTCGTGCCCACCTCGATGCGCGCTGCGGCCTGACGCGCCGTGTACTTCCAGGCATTGCCGAGAAGATTCATCATCACCACTTCCAGCAGCACGGGATCCGCGTGGACCGTCAGACCGCCGGCGATCACCACCTCGACCGCACGCTTCGGATCTTGCGCGCGCAGTTCAGCCAGGATCGCATGTGCCTGGCCGCTCAAGTCGACCGGCGCCCGGCGCACCTCGCCTCGGCTCACTCGGGAAAGGCTCAGTAGGTCGTCGATGAGGCGGCCCATCCGCTGCGTCGCAGCCCGCACGCGACGGAGGTAGTCCCGGCCGTCTTCATCTAGTTGGTCGTGGCAATCTTCGAGCAGCGCCTGGCTGAATCCGTCGATAGAGCGCAGGGGCGTCCGCAAGTCGTGGGAGACGGAGTAGGAAAATGCCTCCAGCTCCCGGTTCGTTGCATCGAGACGTTCCGATTGCTCGCGCAGTTGCCGCTCTGCCTCGATGCGCGCGGTGATGTCAGCGTGAGTGCCGACGAGGCGCAGAGCCCGCCCATCCTGCGCCCATTCCATGATTTTCCCCCGATCCTGGATCCAAACGTAGCGGCCATCCTTGTGGCGCATCCGGTAGATCACTTCATACGCGGGAGCCATTCCCCCGACATAGCGATTCACGGCGGCGAGGACGTCCGGAAGATCCTCGGGATGCACCAAACCGGACCAAGCCTCGAAACTCGGCGGGATCTCTTCCATGCCGTAGCCCAGCATTTCCTTCCAGCGACGGGAGAAGAACACCTCGTTCGTCGGTGGACACCAGTCCCACACGCCTTCTCCGCTGCCGTCGAGGGCGAAGGACCAGCGTTGCTCCGCGACCGAGAGCCGCATCAAAACTTTTTCGAGCTCCCGGGTCCTTTCCTCCACCCGATTTTCGAGTTCGTGATTCAACGCGCGAATCTGTTCGGCCGCCTCCTCCTGTTCCGTCACGTCCTGCATCGCGCCAGCGAGCAGCGGAGGCGTCTGCCCGGATGCGGTCTGGAGTTCGAAACTCGCGCGGATCCAGCGGATCTCGTCGCCAAACTGCACTCGGAATCGCACGGTCTGCCTACCGCCTGTCCGGGTCGCCTCAAGCGTCCGCTCTTCCAGGAGGGCCCGGTCTTCCGGATGCACGAGACGGATAAACTCTCGAGGCCTGGGTGGGCCAGCATCGCGCGGGACGCGATAAATGCGAAAAGTCTCCTCCGTCCACCGACTCTCGCCCGATTTGGGATTGAACGTGAAGTAGCCAATGTGGGCGATCCGCTGGGCGTGCTCGAGATTCGCATTTAGGGCCGCCAGCTCGGTCGCGTTCGTCCTCAATCGCTTCAGCAGGGAGCGGGCGTAGAAGAGGGTCGCGACCGCGCCGAAGAGGGCCACGAACATCGCCGTCGCGGCCATCGGCGGCACCCCATCCGGTGAGATCGCTTCCGCGAGCCACGCCTGAGGGATGATTTCGGAGAGGAGCATGCTTGAGCCGGTTAGGATCTGTTCTCAGCGAAGACATCAGAAACCGCGTCGCCTGGCCAGCACGTCGGATGACGCCGGAGGGCTGGTCGGGAATTGTCCCGCGCGCGGGCCGGACGCTCGCCGGAATCCAGACGACGCTTGTCGACTTCAAGAGTCGATGTGGATCGACCGCGGGCTCGAACGTGTTGGAGGGCTCGGGGAGGGCGACCCAGATTTCTTTTTCAGCGCGAGTCAGAACGGCGATGTGACGGTGTCAGCTTGAGCCTTCGGCCGCCGGTCGCAAGCCGTTCCAGAATACATCGACAAAACCCCGGAGGTCCTCCGGTTGGGATGGTGATTTCTCGCTGCCTGACCAGACTTCGATGATGGCCTGTGAGGTGAGGGCCTGCATGAAGATGTGCGGTCTCGGACGACGCCTGAAGCGAGGCCGATCGCCCATCGATCGCGGGTGGATGGACACGCTGACCTGCCCGGACGGCGCGGGGAATGGCGAGCTTGCGCGCGCGACCACTGCGGGAGAGACGATTAGATCTTCGGCACGGTGATGCCCCGCTGGCCTTGGTACTTTCCCTTCCGATCGGCATAACTCGTTTCGCACACCGTGACCGCGCTTAAGAAGAGTACCTGGGCAAGTCCCTCGTTGGCGTAGATTTTCGCGGGCAGCGGAGTCGTGTTGCTGATCTCCAGAGTTACATGTCCCTCCCACTCCGGCTCGAAAGGGGTGACGTTCACGATGATGCCACATCGCGCGTACGTCGACTTTCCGAGACAAATGGTCAGCGTATCCCGTGGAATGCGGAAGTACTCGACCGAGCGGGCGAGGGCGAAGGAGTTCGGCGGGACGATGCAGACGTCGGTCTCCATGTCGACGAACGACTTGTCGTCGAAGTGCTTCGGATCGACGACGGTGTTGAAGACGTTCGTGAAGACTTTGAATTCGCGCGACACCCGGAGGTCATAGCCATAGCTGCTAATGCCGTAACTAATGACTGGCCCCGTCTCGGTCTGACGGACCTGGCCGTCGGCGAAGGGTTCGATCATGCGGTGCTCGAGCGCCATCCGGCGGATCCAGGTATCAGGTTGTACTCCCATAGCGCCGGAGAAATGCCGTACGCTGTGCCGCGCGGCAAGCAGGATTCTGCCTTGTGGGAGAAGCGTCGTAACCCGAAGGGGCTGCAACGCGGAACGGGATTTGCTCCAATTCCCTCTTGCTAGTTTGTCCTTACTTCTGAAAGATATCCCTGTGAAACACACCAACCCGCTCAAACGTCTCGGAGAAATTCAAGAGCAGATCGCTCAATTGAAGTCTGAGGCGCACTCCATCCTAGAATCCCTCCGCACCAATTTTGATGCGGCCCTCTCCGGTGCGCCCGCCGCGCCAGCCAAGCGGGTCGGCCGTCCGCCTGCTGCAGCCGGAGCCGCCCCCACTCCTTCGCGCAAACGCTCTTCTCCGCTCAAAGGAAAGAAGCGTCCCGCCTCGCCCAGTGGTCCGCTCGCCCCCGCCGCCGTGGAGGTCATCAAGGCCGCCGGCAAACCGCTCAGCGTGGGTCAACTCTACGATGGTCTCGTCGCTGCTGGCTACGCGTTCACATCAAGCGATCCGAAGAAAAACCTGGCTGCCCGGGTCTACAAGCTCCCCGGCGTGAAGCAAGTTGGCCCCGGCGTGTTTTCGCACGAATAATTCGCTCTCGGAGGCTCCAACTCCACTCCCGAATTCCTCCCTGGCAGCCGGTTACGGCTGCCGGGGTTTTCTATTTTCTGGAGTCACGAGCGATCTCGCGTACGCAAGCGTATCGATTTCGGCGGCGGTCTTGTCTCGACGGATCGCTTTGATCCGCGGAAAGCGGAGCGCCAGCCCACTCGCGTGCCGGCCGCTCGCCTGGATGGAATCGAACGCAATCTCCAGCACGATCGCCGGTTCTACTTCCTGCACGCGACCTCGCGTGGCGATGGTGGTGCGAAGGAAATGTGTGGTCAGTTCGGCAATTTCCGCGTCTGTCAGACCGGAGTATGCCTTTCCGATGGGAAGTAAAGCGCCTGTCCCGGTATCACGGACGGCGAAGGTAACGTCCGACAACACATGGTGTCGTTTTCCGTGGCCCCATTCTGCCGCAACGACCACGACGTCGAGCGTCGCAAATTCTTTCTTTAGCTTGAGCCACGCTAGGCCCCGCCGACCGGGGAAGTAGATGCTCTCCGGGTCCTTGGCGATGAGTCCCTCGTTGGACCGCTCCCGCGCCGCGAGAAAGGCGGATTCAATCTGGGCGACAGATCGGACGAGGGAAACATCGACCCTTTCGAGGGCCGCGGGAAGCTCGACCCGCTCAAGCTGCGCCCGGCGTTCCCGCAGCGGCCGTCCGAGGAGGGGTTCGCCGTTGAGCATGAGGAGATCGAACGCCGCGAAAACCACGGGAATCGAGTCGCCGAGGAACAGGTCCGGCCCGGTGCGGCCCAGGCGCTTCTGTAAATCAAAAAAGGTCAAGGTTCGACCGGCGACGCGGGCAATGATCTCTCCATCGAAGACCGCGCTCCCGGGGAACGAGCGCAGCGCGGCGGCGAGGTCCTCAAACTCAGCGGTGATCCGTCGGAGATCGCGGGAGTAGATCTCCACCCGGCCGGCTCCGACGTGGATCTGTGCGCGAATCCCATCGAACTTGTCCTCCAGCCACACTTCCCCGCCCAGTTGCGGGTCGGGATTCACCCGCTGCCAGATTGCCTCCGAACTGGGTTCCGGGCTGGCCAGCATCACTTTTACGGGCTGAAAGAGCGTGAGACCGGCGGACGCCAGTTTCCCGTGGCGAGCGAGCGTCGCCGTTCGTCCGATGTCGCCGAGCAGCATGTTGGCGTGGCGCACGTCCTCGGGGGTGGCGGCACTCGCGGTGGCGATCGCCTCCTCGAGCAGCCCCTCTTTGAGGCCGATCCGCAGGTCGCCGGAGAGAATTTTGATCAGCGTAGCTGCTTCCTCCGGCGTGATGCGGCGGAAGGCGGCGGCTAGGGTGCCGGCCTTCGCGATGGGGCCGCGCGCGTCACCGACCGCCTCGAAAACGGAACGAGCGTCGGTGATCGAAAACGGGCCCGGCGAAGTCTGTCCCGTGAGCGCCTCGCGGGCGGTCTCCGCCTGATCCCCATGGGCGGCTGAGATCTGGCGAAGCTCGCTTTCCGAGAGTCGAGATACGGAGAGGATGGCGCGTTTTACGATTGCCCAACCCGCCTGCGCCACGCGCTCCTCGCTGCGGGCGAAAATCCTCCCCGTGAGAAATCGCGCTGCCAGCGGCAGCGACGCGTCATCAAGCGTGCCGAGATACCCCGCCAGCAGCTGAACCTTCGTCCGCTTGCCCGGGCTGCGGGCAATTTCCGCCCCCACTTGGGCGAACGCGCGGAAGCTTTCCGGGCTCGGTGGATTCAACGTTTCCGCGCGGTGAGGTGCGGCCGATGCGCGACGCCGCGTCGGCGCGATGAGGCTCACCATCTCCAGCTGGTTTTCAACCCCGAGAGCCCACGCCTCGATGCCGCGTCGGCGGAGGTCCGCGGCGAACTCCCGCGCGTACCCGTGGAGGGTCAGGACGCGTCGGGGTCGCACGAGTTCGACGTAGTGGAGGAGATCGGGGTAATCCGCGTGATCGGAGAGCGGAAACGCCGCGTCGCAGCCATAACGGAACGCCGCGGAAGCGTTGACGGCCCACCCGGTGAGCACAGCGGTGCGCCGGTTTTTGATCGCCTGCACCACGCGTGATCCGCTCGTGCCGGGCGGACAGATCAAGACATGGCCGGCGACGGCGTCCGCGGCAAAGGCCGCGGCGGGGGGAAAGTCTGGGCGCAGTCCGCGATAGATTTCCACCATCCGCTGGACGGCGGCATGCAGCATCGGCTTCAGGCCGGCTTCCGCCAGGGCACACAGGATCTCCTGCGCTTTTCCGAGAGAATAGCCAAAGAGGACCGGCACCGCGTCTTCCGCCAGCGCATCTCGGCAGAACTCCACCATCTGCGCGATGACTTCTGCGGTCGGTGGGAAGCGAAACTGCGGTAGCCCGAAGGTGGTCTCCATGATGAGCGTGTCGGCCTGTCGCCAGGCGATCGCCTCGGCCGTGAGCCCCGGCCGGAGCTTGAAATCGCCCGTGTAGAGCAGGCTCGCGCCCGTCGCGTCATCCTGGGCGAAGAGCTGCGCGGAGCCAAGGACATGGCCCGCTGGGAGGAGCGTGAGAGTCTGGCCGCGGAAGGGAAAGGGCTCGTCGAACGGGATCCGATGTTCGATCCGCTCGCCGGGCAGCCGGGCCTGCATGAGGGCCGCGGTGGCAGGCGTGAGGATGATCTCGCGATGCCGCCCGATGTGGTCGGAATGGGCGTGCGAAACGAACGCGGAGTCCCGTCGATCGTGCGGGTCCAGCCACAAATCCGGGCCGGGAAGATGGACGCCGCGCTGGAAGCGAACTTCGAGGGGTGGACGATCGAGGTTTGACACGTGGCGTGAACGTCGGATTTGCTCGCCTCATGTTCAACCGCGTTCGGTGGATGCTCGCCTTGATGATTCTGCTCTCCCCGGCTTCGGCCCGGGGAGCGGAGTCGAACGGCGATCTGCGATTTCTCAAGACGAAGCTGTTTTTTATGGACGCCTCAAGGACGTCGCCGAACGAGCCGGGGCAGGATCGGCTGATCGAGTTTGAGCGGAAGCGCGCTCTCTTCGGGGCGATCACGCCGAGCGATCAGCGGGAGCGCTACGGCAACTACTTTACTTTTCAGTGGGAGTCGCTGCGACCGGCTGACGTCACGGTCCGCCTCGAATATCGGCAGGCAAATCTCGGCCCCACGCTGCAGACAAAACTCGCGCAATATCCGGGAGTGACGGGGAAACAGACCACGCGCTTCCAGGTGACCGGGGATGATTTTCTCCAGTATGGCCGCGTCATCGCGTGGCGGGCGGTCTTGATCGCGAACGGGAAAATCGTCGCGCAGAGTCGGAGCTATCTCTGGCGGGATAAGTAACGCGATGGGTGGAGCCGCCTTAATGGGGGGTGAGCCGGACCGCCGCGACGCGCTCGAGAAACTCGCGAGCGGCCTGATCGGAGAGCCGCAGCCGACATTCCAACTCGCCTTCGCGAATTTCGACGCGCGGCTCCTCCAGCAGCGCCGCCGGAGTGCGGAGCCGGAGCAGCCGCGGTGAGGCCTCGCGGAAGAGGGCCGCGAGTCGCCCACCCGGACCAGACGCGAGGGGGCGCACTAATAGCACGACCGTAATGGGATCCCCGAGGTTCACCGCGAATCCCAGCAGCTGGCAGGCGTCGGTCAGCTCGCGGTCGAGGAGCGCCTCCCCGTTTGTGCTCGCGAGATCACCCGGGCGGCGGGTGATCACCCGGACCGCGCTGCCCCGATCCAGCCGCTGGAATTTCTCGAAAAATTGCTCGTCGATCTTGAGATCGGGCGCGAGTCCGAGGCGCACCCGGATCATCGCGCTCACGCTCGCCGCCGTGCCGAAGGCGAGCGCTTGGGGGCCGATCTGGGCACAGGCGGCATCGCTGCTGCGTTCATAAATCGGGAGGCCGCCGAGATTCGCGCTATCGAAGCGCTGGCCGAAGCCGTGCTTTTCGTTGAGCGCGGTGAGCACTTCGCCCGCCGGTCCCATCGTCTCGAAGAGCTGGTACTCCGCGGCGGAGTCGCCCCGCGCATCGCCGAGGGCGCGGACGGTGCGACGTACGCTCGCGGCGGGGTTCGAGAGCGCCGGGATGGCTGCGAGTGTCGTGGTGGTGGCCCGCCAGAGCGGGAACCAGACGTTTGCCGGCGTCGAGGCATCGGCAGCGACCAGGCGCTGGAGATGCACAGACACGATCGCCTGCGTATCGACCGGCAGCCAGTCGCGCCGGGCGGGGGCGCGGAAGATGAGGAGGAGCGCGAGCCCGGTGATCACGACAAACGACGTGAACACGAAGATGCTGAGCCGCAGATTCTGCGGATCAGCTTCCTCCGACTCGACGGCCAGCACGCGTTCGCGACCCGTGAGGGACGCGAGGTGTTGCTGTGCCTGCCGGAGTCGGGCGAGGGCGGATGCCGCAGCAGCAGGAATGAGGTTTTCGTGGATCGAGAGGTGTCGACCCAGGGCACGCAGTGGCTCGTCGCGGGCCTCGTCGAGCTGGTCGATCGAGAGTCGAAGGGGAACGAGGCGATCGCGGAGTTCCTCCAGCTGACGATCGTCGGTCCCCTCAGTCGCCCGCTGCTCGCGGCGGACCTCCTGCAGGCGCTCGTCGAGCGCGATGAGCCGGACGTGATACTCCTCGGACGGCGGTCGATCCGCGGCCACCGCAGCGTCAGCGCCTGGTGCAGCCGGGGTGGTGCGCAGCGCCTCCTCCTGCAGACGAACCGAGGCGCGGTCGGCCTCGATGCGGCTGATCTCGGCTTGGGCGCGGCGCAGGGCCTCGCTCCGTCGGCCGCTCACCTCGGAGAGGATCCGCTCGATCGCGGCGATGCGTTCGCGGGTCGTGGCGGATTCGCGATCGAGCTCGCGGAGCGGCCGCATGAAGGAGTCGAGTTCGAGACCGGGATCGGGGTCGGCGACCAGATCGGACCAGGCCGCGCGGGCCAGCGCCGCCTCGGAGCGGGCGATCTTTTGCTCATCTGCCTGAATGACCCGACGCAAGTTCCGGCGGCGCAACCGCCGGAGAAACTCCTGGATGCCGGTGGAGATGAAATCCATGGGAATGACCGCGTCCGGCTCGCGTGCGACTCACCACTGGGTGAACGCGCACACCAACACGGCCGTACCGTACAGCACTCCGCTCCACACTGCGAGCGCCCAGCGCAAGGGGGAGCCGAGCACCCAGGCGAGGCAGTCGCGCAGACGATAGGGGGAGGAAGTCCACCACATCCCGAGCATGATCCAGACGTAGGCGAGCACGACCACCAGCAGTCGCGACGCGGACGGTCGCATGAACGCGGCGTCGAGGATGGGCATTCCAGCCAGCAGCATCAGGATTCCCAGGGCACGCGCGGCCAGGAATTCCCGGAGATAAAAGATGGCGCAGAGGTATGCGAGGGGGAGGAAGACGAGCAAAGGCTGCCGCCACGAGGAAAATTCTCCCAGCTCCATTACGACGATGACCCAGCAGTACCACACGAGAGCGATTGTCAGGAGCAGCACGCCGAACGGGAACGAACGCGGGAAGCGCTGGAGGAACGCTTTCACATCGGTCCCCCGGAGCAGGGCGAAGAGGTGCGTGAGGACGAGCGCCAGTCCGATCACGAGGCCGACCGTGCGAAGCGGGAGAGTGTAATACATGCGGGCGCGTGAAATCGGCCACGATCCGCTGCCGTGCAAGCGGCCGGATGATTATCCCAATTCCGGCGGGAGATCCGACGGTCCGGCCGGCGGGAGCCGGAGACGCGCGCTGCGCGAGGGCGGCGGCGTGCGCTCCGCCGGCGGGGGTTCGCGCCGGATCTCGGAACTCAGCGGCAGCCGGACCGCTTTCTCGAGGTGCGGCGGCGCCTGCACGACCTGCCCGGGTGCGGGCGTGAGCCGTTCCCGGAGTTCGCGGGCTTTCGGAAGCACCGTGCTGACCAAATCGCCGACGGTCTCGTTATACTCATCCACTGCCCCGGTGATCGAGCGTCCCAAGGTCGTGAGCCGTTCCCCGAAGACGGCGAGTCGCTCGTGCAATTCGGTGCCGAGGCTCGAGACCTGGCGGGCCTCGCTGATCTGGGTCTCCTGCTTCCAGCCGTAGTGAACGGCGCGGAGGAGCGCGATGAGCGTCATCGGGGTCGCGATGAGGACACGCTTCTCGACGCCGAACTCGATCAGCGCCGGATCGGTGTCGAGCGCGGCCGAGAAGAACGCCTCGCCCGGGAGGAAGAGGACGACAAATTCCGGCGCGGGTTCGAATTGCTCCCAGTATGCCTTCCCGGCGAGGGAGCGAATGTGGGCGCGCAGCCCGGAGGCATGGGCTTGGAGCCGGGCGACCCGATCCTCGTGGGTCAGGGCACTCAGTGCCTCCACGTAATCCTGCACTGGCGCCTGTCCATCCACGACGACGGACCGGTTGCCGGGGAGTCGGACGATCATGTCCGGCCGGCGACGATCGTGCGCGGAGTCGCTTCCGGCGCTCGGTACGGGAGGTTCGAAGAAGTCGCAGTGCGCGATCATGCCGGAGAGTTCTGCAGCGCGCCGGAGCTGAATTTCACCCCAGCGACCCCGCTGGCCGGGCCCGCCCAGGGTCTTGGCGAGATGGGCCGTCTCGTGGCGAAGGTGTTGCTGCGCATCGAGCAGCTCGCGGACCTGCCGGCCGAGCGCATCATACGCGCCGTTTCGCGCCAGCTCGAGCTCCGCCAAGCGGAGCTGAAGCCGGTCGACCGTTTCCTGAACGGGGCGGAGCGCGTCGCCCACCATTCGGGCGCCGCCGTCGAAGTCGGCGCTGACCTTGAACTTCTTCTGCTCAAACGCCGCGGTGGCCATCGCCACGAAACTCGCGCTGTTTTGCCGGAGGGCATCGGCGGAGAGCGTGCGAAAGCTCTCGGCCAGTTCGCTGCGCGCCTTGTCGAGGAGACTGATCTTCTCCGCGTGCGCCTTCCGGTCGTTCATGATCTGGGTTTCGAGCTCGGCCGCCCGCGACTGGGCGACCAGCAATTCTTCCCGCATCGATCGATGCTTGCCCTCGTTGATGAGGAGCGCCTGTTCGAGTTCGGGGATGCGGGAAGCGCGCTCCTCCGCGGCGGCGGCCCTTTCGGCCGAGGCGCAAATCTGATCGACGAGCGCCGAATCGTTGTCCGCGAGCGCCCGGGCGATCGCCGCGTCGGCGCGCTTGGAGAAAGTCATCCAAAGCAGGAAGACGATGAGCCCCAACGTCGCGGCGGCGAAGAGGTAGAATTCGAGGGGCGTCGAGCCAGGCATGGGGAAGGACAGAGGGACGAAGGGCGAGAGGCACTTACCGGCACGGGCAGCGCCCGGTCAAAAGCGAATCGGTCCCGGTTCCCGCTACGCCGCCCCGCGGGGAGTGCGCATCTGGAAAGAGGCGTCCCCGTCCTTCTCCAGCCCGAGCTCGGCGTAGGCCCGATCGAGCGCGCGGGGATCACCGCGCAGTTCGGGGAAGACGGCGGCGAGACGGCGCTTCACCCATTCCTGCGCCAGCCGGCGCTCGTAGGCGGCGGCCTGATTCCCGCGGCGAAAGAGCAGAGCAGCGATGGAAGCCATGACCGGATCGCGCTTCCTGCCACGCGCCCGCGTTCCCGCAAGATGAAACGGGCGGCCAGATGCCGCGAAGACGAATCTGGCCCCGGAAAACGATGGTCAGCGGAGAGCGGGCACGGCATGGTGCGCCTTCCATGTCCGACCCTGTCTCTCCCGCCGGTCCGCGCCGTGCCGCGCTGATTTTCATCTTTATCACGGTCGTTCTCGATGTGCTGTCCTTCGGCGTCATCATTCCGGTGCTGCCCCGGCTCATCGAGCGCTTCCTCGGTGGCGATACCGCCCATGCCGCCGAGTGGAACGGCCTGTTCAGCACCACCTGGGCGTTGATGGGTTTCTTTTGCGCCCCGATCTTCGGCGCCCTTTCGGATCGCTTCGGCCGCCGACCCGTGATCCTCGCTTCGAACTTTGCCTACGGCCTCGATTTCCTTTTCATGGCGCTCGCCCCGACGCTTCCCTGGTTGTTTGTGGGCCGGGTGATTTCGGGTATCACCGGGTCCAGCTTTACGGCGGCCTATGCCTACATTGCGGATGTCACGACCCCTGAAAAACGCTCGGCGGGATTCGGGATGGTGGGAGCGGCGTTTGGTCTCGGTTTCGTGATCGGCCCGGCGGTTGGTGGCATCCTCGGGTCCATCGATCTGCGACTGCCCTTCTACGTTGCGGCCGGACTGGCCCTCGTGAACGCGTGCTACGGATTGTTCGTCCTGCCGGAATCGCTTCCCCTCGAGCGGCGCTCGGCATTTTCCTGGAAGAAGGCAAATCCCCTGGGGGCGCTGAAGCTGCTGCGCTCGCATCCGCAGCTGCTCGGACTTTCCGTCACGTACGGCTTGTACTTCCTCGCCCACGCCGTCTTCCCCGCGATCTTCGTCCTCTATGCGGGATATCGCTACGGCTGGAATGAACGCGATGTCGGGTTCGCGCTGGCCGCGGTGGGCGTGTGTTCGGCGCTGGTGCAGGGCGGTCTCGTCCGGAAGGTCGTCCCCAAGTTCGGCGAGCGCCGGGCGATGCTCTTCGGCCTGGCCTGCGCCGGGTTGGCCTATTTTCTCATCGGTTCTGCCCAAACCGGGTTCGTGGTGATGATTGGAAGCGTGATCTCGTGTCTCGCCGGCTTTTTCGGTCCGTCGGTCCAGGGCCTGATGACCAAGCGCGTGGGGCCAGACGAGCAGGGCGGGTTGCAAGGGGCCAACACGTGCGTGGCCAGCATCATGGGGCTGATCGGTCCCGGGCTGTTTTCGATCACGTTCGCCGAGTTCATTGGCCCGGCGGCCCTGGCGCCACTCCCCGGCACGCCTTTTTACGTCGCGACCGGGATCGTCGTCCTGGCGGCCATCCTCGGCGAACGTTCGTCGCGCGCGGCCAACGCCTAGCCTAGCGCAGCAGCCGCACAGCGTGCGCGACGAGAAACAGCGCGTTCATCGCGACGAGCACCATGACCACGCGGTGGACCGGGCGCCCGGCGCGATCGATCGGCGCAGGAAGGAGTCCGGCGAGCAGCGTGGCGAGCACGAACCAGCTCACGTAATTCTGGAGCGGCGGCCACGCGGGCGGATGCGGATCACCGGGATACCAGATCCAGTACCCCCGGACCTTCCAGGCGACGAACTCGAGATTCAGATCGGTCAGGAGGGCGATCAGCCCGACCCCCAGCGCGAGCGGGACGCGAGGAAGCTGCGGCCAGCGGGCTAGGATCGTGGAGCGGGCGCTCAGGAGGATGACGAGCCAGGCGAGGGGGATCGCGATGGGCAGGACCCCGCCGATGCGCGGGCCGAACGCGTCGGTGTAGCGGTACGGCCCGAACGGTTTGCCGGTGGTGGCGCCGTACCATTCCACGGCGCCGGCCCCGAGCACGATGATGAGCGCGAGGACGCGCGCCCGCCCGAGACCCTCGGCTGCGCTGACGTGGAGGTAGACGACGACCGTGGCAAAAACCATCCAGGCGAGATCCGCCCAGGCGAGGAGGGCGGTGCCCGCGTCCAGATAGTCCGGATCCGAGATCCAGCGGGAGAGCGTCAAAGGATTGATTCCGAGCGGCAGCACGATCGCGCCGACCGCCGTCCAGATGATGAACAGACGCCACGCGAAGGTCTCAACGGCACCGTACCGGAAGAAACTCCAGGACGGCTGGCTCATGCCCGTCGCCCCCATTTTCGAATGATCCGGTCCGCGACCATCTTCCCGCTTAGCGCGACGAGTGGCAGTCCGCCACCTGGATGCGTGGAGCCGCCCGTGAAATAGAAGTTTCGCACGCCAGCCGCTTCGAGCCCCGGGCGCCGAAACGCACTCAAGACCCCGTGCGACGCGAAGCCGTAGAGGGATCCGCCGTGTGCCAGGTAGCGCGACCGGAAATCCGCGGGCGTGAAAGTCTCCTGCACCGCGATGTGCTCACGCAGCCCGGTGAAACCGAAGCGTCGCTCGAGCCGGTCGAGAATCCGCTCGGCGTAAGCGGGGGCGAGGGCGGCCCAATCGAGCGGCCGGGAATCGTCGAGCGCGGGCGCATTCACGAGCACGAACCAGTTCTCGCCGCCCGCCGGAGCGCGCGCGGGGTCGGACTTGCTGTGCACGCAGACATAGATCGTCGGTTCATCCGCGGGCACTCGGTCGACAAACATCTGCTGGAATTCGCGGGGATAGTCGTCGGAGAAAAAGATGTTGTGGTGATCGAGTTGCGGATGCTCCCGCGTCACGCCGAGGTAGAGGACGAAGCCGGAGATCGAGAGGTCCATCCGTTGGATCCGCGTGCGCTGAAAGGCTTCGTTCACCGAGGGTGGCAGGAAGCGCGGTGTCGCCGAGAGGACGTCCTGATTGCAGACGATGGCGTCAAACCCCTCGGTGAGGCCCCCGACTTCGATGCCCCAGCCGTTCCCGACCTCCTGAGCTCCGGTGACTTCCGTCTGAAATCGTAACTCGACGCCGAGTTCCCCGGCGAGGCGGGTGAGGGCGAGGGCGATCGAGTGGAGTCCGCCCCGGACGTACCAGCCTCCGAAATGCGCCTGCACGAACGGGATGATGTTAAACGCGGCGGGCGTGATGTAGGGCGACGAGCCGTTGTAGGTCGCGAAGCGATTGAAAAGCTGACGGAGGTGCGGGTCAGCCGGAAAGGCGCGCCGAACCACTTCGTCCATCGTCGCGAACGAGGCGATCTTCGGCAGATGCCGGAGTTTCGGCAAGAAGGAGGGTTTCAGCTGCCGCCACCACTCCTCGAGCGGATGGTGCAGGAAGGCGTCGGCGGAGAGATCGTAGAGCCCCCGAGCATACCGCAGGAAGCGCGCGACGTCGGGACGCTGCCAGAACCCCGCGTCCTCATCGATCTGCGTCCCGTCGGTCCAGCGGTACCGGCAGGTCGACTTCAACGGGACAAGGTCGAGGTAGTCCCGGAGATCCCGGCCGAGGTCCCGGAAGAGCTCCTCAAAGACATACGGCATGGTGAGGAGCGACGGACCCATGTCCCAGGAAAATCCGTCGCGTTCCAGCCAGTTCAGTTTGCCGCCTGGTCGCTCGTTGCGCTCGAAAATCGTGACGCGCGCCCCGGCTTTCGCCAGCCGGAGCGCGGCCGCGAGGCCGCCCACGCCTGCGCCGATGACGCCGACGCGGCGCGAATTCAGATTCGAGATTTCCGGTTCCAGATTTTTCCTTTGGTTGCGCTCCCGCCTTAGCCGGGGCGATGCACTTGGAAAGGCCCTGTCTGCTTGATCTCTTCGAGAACTCCTTTGTCGTTCGTCGGTTACAGCTCTATTTGAGAGCTGCTCCCTCCTCACTCCTCGGACTCCGCAAAGATCTGCCGCGCAGCCAGAACCTTCCCAAGTGCATCGTTCCGGCTTAAGTTCGGCGCCAGCAATTTTAAAGCTCAAACTTCAAATCTGAAATCTCTCCCGAACCTCCGCAACGGCCCAGAGAGCGTGCTCGGCGACCAGCGGCTCCGGATCGGATGCGGCCGCCGTGAGCGCAGGTAGGTCATCGGGTGTACCGGAATTTCCCAGCGCGACGCAGACGTTGCGCAGGAACCCGCGGCGCTTGATGCGCTTGATCGGCGAGCCGCGGAAGAGCGCGCGGAAACCGTCGTCATCGAGCCCGAGGAAGTCGCGGAGTCGCATGGACGCGACGGTCGGTCGCATTTGAAACGCCACCTCACGTGAGGCCGTGGCGAAGCGGTTCCACGGACAAGCGTCGAGACAGTCATCGCAGCCGTAAACGCGGTCTCCGATCGCCCGCCGAAACTCGAGCGGGATGCTGCCCTTGTGCTCGATGGTCAGATACGAAATGCAGCGCCGCGCATCGAGATGCTGGGGTCGATCCCGCGAGATCGCCCCGGTGGGGCAGGCGTCGAGGCAACGCGTGCATTTTCCGCAGTGAGGCGCGGCCGCGACATCCGGGGGAAGTTCGAGCGTCGTCAAGATCTCCGCGAGGAAGAACCACGTGCCGAGGCTCTCGTGCAGCACCATCGTGCTCTTCCCGTGCCAGCCGATTCCGGCCTCCGCGGCGAAGTCGCGTTCGAGGATCGGGCCGGTGTCCACGTAGCCGCGCTGCCGACCGCCGTGCGAGGCCAGGAACGCCTCCAGTTCGCGCAGGCGGCGCTCGCACAGATCGTGGTAGTCATCGCCCCACGCGTAGCGGGCGATGCGAGGAGCGCCCGGGGGAGCGGGGCCCTGCCAGTAGTTGAGGGCGAGGACGACGACGCTGCGCGCGCCCGCGAGGACCAGCTCCGGATTCGCGCGTTTCGGTGCGCTCCGTTCGAGCCACGGCGTCATGTCCCCGGCGTGACCAGCGGCGACCCAGTCCGAAAACGCGCCCGCGTGCGGCGGGGAGGCGGCGGGCGCGATCCGACACCGCGCAAAGCCGAGATCCAGCGCGCGGCGGGCAAGTTCAAGTTTGACGTCAAGTTCGGTGGCCACGGGATCAAGGGGTGGCCGCGAAGTAGTCTGCCGCCAGCTGGAGAGTCTGGGCGACCACCGCCGCGGTGGGGACTTCGGACGTATCGACCCGGCCGTGTGCCGCCGCCCGATAGAGCGGGGCGCGACGTTCCAGCGTGGCGCTCAGCGCGGCTTTCGGGTCGGCCACCTGCAGGAGCGGCCGATTCGTGTCCGTGCAGACGCGGCGCCAAAGCGCCTCCACGGTGGCATCGAGCCAGATGACGCAGCCCATCTCGCGGAGGGTCGCGAGGTTCTCCGCCGTTTCGACGATCCCGCCGCCCGTCGCGATAATGAGCCGCGACCAGCCCTTCAGCGAGAGCAAGGCCTCGCGCTCCCGCGCTCGAAATCCCACCTCTCCTTCCTCGGCAAAGATTTCCGGCACGCGCCGACCGGCCCGCTGGACGACGAGCCGGTCCGTATCCGACGCCCGGAAGCCGGTGGCGGACGCAAGCGCCCGGGCGGTCGCAGATTTTCCCGCGCCCATCGGGCCAATGAGGATGATGCTGCCCCGCAGGTTGGGCGGAGGCAGCGCGGGCGCGTTCACCCCGCGACGCTAGCCAAGGCGAACGACGTTGCGAGCCTTGTGGCCCTTTTCGTCCGTGAACAGCTCGTATTCGACCTGTTCGCCTTCGTTGAGCGTGCGGAAGCCATCGGTCTGGATCACCGAATAATGGACGAAGATGTCGCCGGGGTGATCCGGATCGACGATGAAGCCGAATCCTTTCTTTTCGTTGAACCACTTTACGGTTCCAAGGCACTTGACGGCCGTTTCCATAGCAGGGGAGGGGCAGGGGGGGGTAGGCGGCAGAGCTGGGATGCCGTACCCAGCGGAATACCCCAAGCGCTGGTGGGAAGGGAAGAATGATTTGCGAAAATTCGCGATCAGTTTGCTGCATCCGAACGATCGATCGCGACGAATTTGGGCTTGCCCGCGTCGGTTAGCGGGAATCTGATGCGGAGCGCAGGCTCCCACGTGCAGGACTTCGCGCTCTCATGACCGACCTCATTGGCAACCAAAGCATCGCCCCGGAACGCGCGTGCAAGGATGCCTTGCTGATCTTCGTCAATCCGCTCGCGTTCGATCTCGCGCGGCGCCGGATGCCGCGGTCGGCCGCTGGATTGCTCCGCCTTCTGCCGACGACCGAGACGGCGCGAGTCGCTGGGTGTGACGTGCATGTTTTTCAGCGGCATGGCGCGGCCATCCCGTCGATCGATGAAGCCGGCGCGATGCATCACGGTCAGATGGGAGAGGGGTTTGGAGCACGCCTCGAGGCCGCCATCGCCGAGCTCTCCGCGCGGGGCTACACCCGTATCGTCGTGGTGGGTCGCGACTGTCCTGATCTTTCCACCACCGATGTTCAGGCCGCGTTCACCGCGCTGCGAGCCGGCCACGATTGGGTGCTCGGTCCGGATCACGCCGGCGGATGCTATCTGATCGGACTCCACGCCGGTTCAGCCTCTGCGCTTCGCGGCATCCGCTGGCATTGCGGAGCCGATTTCGCCGCGCTGGTGGAACGTACGGCTCGGGTTCCGCGCCTGGTCCTCGATCCGAAGGCGGACGTCGACAACGTCCACGATTTGCGCCGGATCGCCGCCGCTGGGGCAGCGCTCTCCGCGCTGGCGACGCTGATCCTCGCCCGCGTGACGGGGGACCTCGCTCGCGCCTGCAATGTGGGTCTGGCGTTCGTTTTCCACGCGCTCCAGGCGCTCAGGGTGCGCCAGCAGCTCGCTCCGCCGGTGGCGGGAGCCTGAGCTTCCTCCGGGCGCTGCGCCCGTTTCCGCGTCGGCCGCGATCCGGCCCGCGGCACTTCACTTCCGTTCGGCGCCCGCGCGCGCCATTCCGTCATTTTCGTACCATGAACCGATTCGACTCTCATCTCGCCGACCGCCAGATTCCTCTCCGCCGCTCCGCTCCTGCCATTCTGCAGGTCAACGTGGGCAAGCTTTGCAATCTCACCTGCTCGCACTGCCATGTGAATGCGGGGCCGAAGCGGAAGGAGATCATGACCCGCGAGACCGTTGACCGCATCCTCGAGTGGCTGCGCGTTCACGGTACGGCTTCGGGCGTGACCACACTCGATCTCACCGGCGGTGCGCCGGAGATGATTCCGGACTTCCGCCACCTCGTGGCCGAGGCCCGGCGGATTCTGCCCACGGGCCGGATCATCGATCGCTGCAACCTCACCATCCTGCTCGAGCCCGGGTTCGAGGGGACGGCGGAATTTCTGCGCGATCAGCGCGCGGAGATTGTGGCGTCGATGCCCTGCTACTCGCCGAAGAACGTGAACGAGCAGCGCGGCGACGGCGTGTTTGATGGCAGCATCAAGGCGCTTCAGCTGCTGAATTCGATCGGTTACGGCACGCCCGGCGGCCTGCCGCTCCACCTCGTTTACAATCCGGTCGGGGCATTCCTTCCCGGGGATCAGGCGGAGTTGGAAGCCGACTACAAGCGCGAACTGAAGGTGCACTTCGGAATCGAGTTCCATTCGCTCTTCACCATCACGAACATGCCCGTCTCCCGCTTCGCCTCGTGGCTCCGCCACCAGGGCGAGTACGCGCGCTACATGGAGACGCTCGTCGAGGCGTTCAATCCGTCCTCGATCGATGCCCTCATGTGCCGCGATACGATCAACATCGACTGGCTGGGCGGCGTCTACGACTGCGACTTCAACCAGCAGTTGAAGATGCAGCTTCGCGATGACGGACGTCCGCTGACGTTGTGGGATCTGGATCCGGCCGCGCTCAACGGTCGGGAGATCCTGACGGGCGAGCACTGCTTCGGCTGCACGGCCGGAGCGGGGAGTTCGTGCGGCGGCGCTCTCGTCGAGGAAGCCAAAGGCGCAGCGCTTGTGGCCTGACCACGCCGGCCCCGTGCCGGTTGTCTCGAGGGTCTGACCGACCCTCCGTCTCCGCAGATTATCGTCTTTGTCCATCGGCGCCCGGCCCCGCCGTCCGCGCCCACCAGTCCTCTACCCTATGAAATTCCGCATCCTCCATTCCCTCGCCGTCGCGCTCGCGCTCGCGGCTCCTCTCGCTGCCGAAGAAAAAACCGTCGTGCAATACGACTGCATCCCGAACTACGCCAACTGGGGCGGAGTCACGGCCCAGTACTTCAAGGAGAGCGGCGTGCGCATTCCGCCGGACATGAAAGGCAGCTCGGCCACCATGGCGGCCCTCGAGCAGGAGAAGGCGAATCCGCAGGCCGATTGTGCGTACTACTCTGCGGCGATCGGCTTCCAGGCGGCCACCAAGGGGCTGCATGCCTCCTACAAGCCCGCGGGCTGGGACAAGATTCCCGCCGATCTGAAAGATCCCGACGGCAAGTGGTGGACGGTGCACAGCGCGCACATCGCCATCATCGTCAACACGGCCGCGCTTAAGGGGAAAGCGGTGCCCCGGTCGTTCGCGGACCTTCTGAAGCCTGAGTACAAGGGCCTCATCGCGTATGACGATCCGACCATCCACGGGACCTCGTTCACGTTCATCTACGGGATCAATCGGCTCCTTGGCGGCGCGGCCGACCTCAACAAGGGCTTCGCTTACCTGAAGGCGCTCGACGCCAACGTCGTGAACTATCCGCGCGAAAATAGCTACAACGACGTGCTGCGCGGCGAGATCCCCATCTGGATCAACGCTGACGGCAACGGTCTGAAGATGAAGTGGACGGACAAGGCGCCCGTTGAAGTGGTGATTCCGGCCGAGGGCACGCTGATCATGCCGCTCGTAATGGCCTTCGTGAACGGGGCTCCGCACGCGGACGACGCGAAGAAATACCTCGACTGGTGCCTCGGCGCGAGCGCGCAAAAGACGATGGCGGAATCCTTCTTCCGTCCCGTCATGAATGTGGAGTTGGGTGAGCTCGCTTCGAAGTTTCCGCCCGCGTCCGCGTACGTGAAGGCGATCTCTCTCCCGCTGCCGGAAATGGCGGCGGGCGGCGACGCCGCGAAGGCCCGCTGGGTGAAAGAGATCAAAGGCAGCCGCTAGTCCCGGCCCATGCTCCCCACCCGCGCGATTGCTGCGTTCCATCGCCTGGTCCCGCTTGCCGGGGCCGGGGCGCTGGTGGGGATATTTTTCATCCTCCTCGTCTGGCCGCTGACCTGCCTCGTCATCGGCAGCCTGCACGAGGGAAACACCGGCGGGGGCGCGTTCACGTGGGAAAATTACGCGGCGTTCTTCCGCAGTCACCGGGCTCTCACCGCGCTCGGCAATTCGCTCTGGGTCAGTCTGCTCGTGGCCGTTTTATCGGTCGCGCTGTGCTTCGCGCCGGCATGGGTGTTCGTGCGACATCCGTTCCCTGGCATCCGCGTCGTCCGGGCGGTTTTCACGCTTCCCATGAGTTTCTCTGGCATCCTGATCGGTTTTCTCTCCGTGATCATGCTGGGCCGGATCGGGGTGGTCCCGCGCTTCCTTGAGTGGCTGACCGGAACTCCCCATTTCTCCGGGGCGGCTTACCAACTCGGCGGGATCCTGCTCGCCTATTTTTACTTCGAGATTCCCCGCGCGACGCTCGCTCTCGAGGCCGCCTTGCGAAAGATGGATCCGCGGCTCGAGACCGCGGCGCGATCGCTCGGAGCGAGTCGCGGCCAGACCTTTCGCTGGATCGTCTTTCCGCAGGTGCTGCCGGCGTTGCTGACCACGTTTGCGTTGACGTTCTGCGTCTCGCTCGGGTCGTTTGGCGTCGTGCTCATCGTCTCGAAGCGCTTCTCGCTCTTGCCGCTCCAGGTCTTCGAGGAAGTCTTCGCTTCGAATCACTATCCCGCCGCGGCGGCCATGTCGGTCGTGCTGCTGGCGATCGCGCTTTTCGTCAGCCTCGGCGGGCGCTGGCTGGCCGCCAGGTTCTCCCCGGGCTTGTCCCACTGAGATGATGGACGCCACCGCGAACTCCATCGCGCTTCCCGAAGTCACGGAGGTTTCTGTCCGGCCGGCACGCGCCCGTCGGCCGCTGCTCCTTTACGCCGTCACGGCGGTGATTCTCGCCGTCATTCTCACGCCGGTGCTGGTCGTCGTTGCCGGATCCTTTCTGAATACCGCGTTCCTCGGGCTCGCGAGTGAGCAATGGATCGGTGACGGGAGCGACGCGCACGAGTTGATCACGTTCAAATGGTTCACGTACGTGCTCGCGACGTATCGGCCGCAGCTGTGGATGTCCGCTCAGCTCGCCTTCGCCTCGGTCGTCGGATGTCTCGCGCTCGGCGTTCCCGCCGCCTATCTGCTTGTCCGCGGATCTTTCCCCGGCCGGCGTGTTCTGGAGGAGATGATCATGCTCCCGCTGGCGCTGCCTGGGCTCGCCATCTCGATTGCGTTGATTCAGGCGTACATCGGATTTCGCGGGAAGTGGTATTTCGTCCTGCTCGGACATCTGCTCTACACCCTGCCGTTCATGGTCCGGATCGTCGCGAGCGCTTTGCGGGGTTTCGATGTCGCCGCGCTCGAGCGCGCCGCGGAGAGCCTGGGGGCGAGCCGCTGGCAGCGCTTCCGTTACGTCGTCCTGCCGAATCTCCGGCACAGCGTGACGCTTGGCTCGCTCCTCGTCTTCGCCGTCTCCTTCGGCGAGTTCAACGTCAGCTTTCTGCTCTGCACACCGCTCACCGCTACGTTCCCGAGCGCGCTCTACGCGACCTACACCTTCAACAGCTTCCAGGTCTCGAGCGCGGCCACGGTGATCTTTCTCGCGGTGATTCTACCGGTTCTTCTGCTCATCCAATGGATCGGGGGCGACGAGGCCCGAGTTGAACAGGGAGCGTGAATCCAAGGGTGAGCCAATGGACGACCAACAAGGAGCAAGGATGAAAGAAGCCGGGCCTGCCGAAATCTCTCTGCCGGCCGAGTCGCGGCCTTGCGGTCTCGAGATCTGTGGACTGTCGAAGGCCTATGCCGGGGGAACGTCGGCGGTGTCGCGGGTTTCCCACGCGTTCGCGCCGGGGAAGGTGACGGCGATCCTCGGGCCGTCCGGCTCGGGGAAGTCGACGACTCTGGGAATGGTCGCGGGTTTGTTGACGCCGGATTCCGGCCGGGTCGTGCTCGATGGAACCGACATCACCGGACTTCCGGCGGAGAAGCGAAATTTTGGGATGGTGTTCCAAAACTACGCCCTCTTCCCGCACCTGACGGTGCTCGAGAATGTCGCTTTCGGTCTCCGGGTTCGCGGAGTCGAGGAGGCGGAGCGGCGGTTGCGGGCCGCCGAGATGCTCGAACTCGTCCGCATCCCGCACCTCGCGGGCCGAAGACCCGCCCAGCTCTCGGGCGGGGAACAACAGCGGGTGGCGCTCGCGCGAGCGCTCGCGTTTCGTCCGCGTGTGCTGCTGATGGACGAGCCGCTCTCGGCGCTCGATGCCAAGCTGCGCGAAGAGCTGCGCTCGGAGCTGGCCCGTCTCCTGCGGGACCTCGCCCTCACGACGCTGTACGTCACCCATGACCAGACCGAAGCCATGGCGCTCGGACACGAACTCCTGATCATGAACGGCGGGCGGATCGAACAGTCGGGAAGTCCGGGGGAGATCTATCGCGCGCCGCGATCGCCTTTCGTCGCCGGCTTCATCGGTTCCGCGAATGTTTTCGCGTCGGTGCAGTTCGGCGCGGGCGTCATCGAATTGCCCTTCGCCTCGCTGTCGTTGCCCGGCCGGACCTTGTCCGGTGCTCACTGGGCGATGCTCCGGCCGGAGGCGTTCGAGATCGCTTCCGGCGGTGGACCGGCGGACTTCACGGCGCAGGTCGAGTCGGCGCTTTTCCTGGGCGCCCAAACGCGACTGGAACTGCGCGCCGGTGAAACTCGCCTCATCGCCGACATCCCGGCGGGCACCGCGGTGGCGCTCGGGAGCGCGGTGCGTTTTCGCGTCAAGCCAGACCAGCTTTACCTCGCGTCCTTCGAGGCGTGACGGCCCATCCCAAAAATTCCCATGTCCTGTTGCCTTCCCGCTCCCGTCTCGCTCCTGCCGGGCATTGCCCGCCATTCCGCAACCACCGCCCGCCGGATCGCCGTGATGGGCGGTATCTACGGAAATGTCCCGGCGCTCGAAGCCTGCCTCGCCGATGCGCGCGCGCAGGGCGCGGAGCTATTCGTCTGCAATGGCGACATGACCGGCTGCTGCGGCCACAGCGATCGCACGCTCGAGCTCCTGCGGGCGAACTTTACCATCTTCGTCGCCGGCAACCATGAGCAGCAGTCGTTTGCCGGCGCGGAGACGTGCGCGTGCAACTACGCCAACGCGGATGACACGACCTGCGGGAGCGTTGGCCACCGATATTCGCTGCAGTCCCTCAGCGAGGAGAATCGCGCGTGGCTGGGCACGCTGCCCGAACTCGCGACGATCGAGACCGCGGCCGGACATCTGCTGGTCTGCCACGGCAGCCCGGGGCAGACGAACGAGTTTCTCTACGAAACCGAGCTCGACGAAAAGCCGCTCGCGGAGTGGCTCGACCTCGCCGGAGCCCGAGCCCTCATTTGCACACATTCCGGTTTTCCGTGGCTTCGCGAGGTCGGCGACGGCCGGCTCGCGATCAACGCCGGGGTCGTCGGTAAACCCGATCATGACGGTGAAACCGCGGTGCACTACGCCTTGCTCTCCGTTTCCGCGGGCGGATTCAGAGTGGATCTCCGACGGGTCGAATACGATGCCATCGCCTGGGTCGCGCAGATCACCGCGGAAGGCGTGGAACCCATCTTCACCGAACCGCTCTTGACCGGCGTCTGGACCATCGGCGTCGCTTCGATGCCGGATGCGCTCCGCAGCCGGCAGGAGCGGGTCATCGCGAGCCGGCGACCAGACGATAAAAAGATTATGAGCAACCCCGAATCCGCCGTCAAAGAACGTTATGCCGCCGGGGCGCAAGCCCGCGAAGCCGAGCTCTGCTGCCCGGTCAGCTACGACCCGCAATTCCTTAAGGTCATCCCGGCGGAGGTCATCGAGCGCGACTACGGCTGCGGCGATCCGAGCAAGCACGTCCGCTCCGGCGAGACGGTGCTCGATCTCGGGAGCGGCACCGGCAAGATTTGCTTCATCGCCGCGCAGGTCGTGGGGCCAAAGGGCCGGGTCATCGGCGTCGATATGACCGACGACATGCTGGAGGTCGCGCGGCGCAATGCCCCCGTCGTGGCCGAGCGCATCGGCTACGCCAACGTCGAGTTCCGGAAGGGCCGCATCCAGGATCTCGCGCTCGATCTGCAGCGTTTTGACGACGCGCTCCAGGCGAACCCCATCACCGGCGCCGATAGCTATCACCGCGCGGGCGAACTCGCGGCCGAGCTTCGGCTGAAGCACCCGCTCGTCCCGAGCGACTCGATCGACGTCGTGGTCTCGAACTGCGTCCTCAATCTGGTCGAGGGCCCGCAGAAGCAGCAGCTCTTTGCCGAACTCTTCCGCGTGTTGAAGAAGGGCGGTCGCGCCGTGATCTCGGACATCGTGAGCGACGAGGAGGTCCCCGTCCGCCTGCAGCAGGATCCGGAGCTGTGGAGCGGCTGCATCAGTGGCGCGTTCACCGAGGAAGGCTTCCTCAAGGCCTTCGAGGACGCGGGATTCCACGGCATTCGCGTGCTTGTGCGTGACGCGGCCCCTTGGCGGACGGTCGAGGGGATCGAGTTCCGTTCACTGACGGTGGAAGCATTCAAGGGAGCGGGCGCAGCGCTGGAGCGCAATCAGGCGGTCGTTTACCGCGGTCCGTTCACTCAGGTGGAGGACGAGCGCGGGAATGTCTATCCCCGCGGCGTCCGCATCGCCGTCAGCGACCGGACCTTCGCGCAGCTTCAGCGCGAACCCTACGCGGGCCTGTTCGATTTCATCGAGCCGATGGTCGCCGTCGAGCAGCCCGCGCCCTTTGATTGCGAGCGCCCCGAGCGCCGGCATCCCCGCGAGTCGAAGGGGCTCGCCTACGATGCGACCACCGAGCAGGGAGGGTCGTGCTGCTCGCCGGGCGGGATCTGTTGCTGACGCGGCGCAGCAGAAGCGCCGTGCGCTGGGACAACCGACTGGGAGATGCCCACGGTTTCCTGTGGTACAGGAGCATCGGTGGCCGAAGGCCTTGGATTGCGCGCGGCTTGCCGCCGCTTTGCCCCAGCCGGCTTGCCGGCGTGGTTTCCTTCCTCAGCCAGCCGCTCCGTCGGCAGCAAGCTGCCTCGCAAAAAGCCGCGGCAAGCCGCGTGCAATCCAAGGCCTCCGGCTGTCGCGCGATTCCGACCGCGGGCTCCATCTTCCCTTGGAACTCCCCCTCGGCGCTCGAGTTCCGCCGCCCCTCCCGGGGCTCGATGGCTCTCGGCGACTACCGGTGGCTGACGCACGCCGGCAGCCGAGCTATCGAGACGGATCGACACGCTTCGACTGTTCCCTCTTCCAATCGATCAAATTTCCGGTGCCCCTCCACGGCAGAACCTGCGTGACCCATTCCGCATCAACCGCCCTGATCTCTGCGCCATTCATCTCTGAGCCACGTCTGAACCTGATCCTCGAAAACTGGGCCGACTTATCACGAGAGGGGGGCGGGCACCGTCGACAGATCCCTCGTCTCCGCCCGGCGGGCATGACGGGCAACGGCCACACAGATCAGGTTGTACAAGCCCACGCTCACGAAGAGGGCGGGCGAATCGCCCCCGCGAAGCGTCCCGATCGCCGCCAGCACCATCAGCGTCGCCGTCAGGGCGTTCATCACGATCGAGAGGTCGTGCGTCCGGAGGCGATAGGCCGCGCTCGAGGCCGGCCGAAGCGACCAGGCGTATCTCCAGACCAGGATCAGTCCGAAGCCGGCCAGGACCGGCGGGACAATCGCGATCAGTCCCACCACCGCGAAGACAACGCTGGGAACGAGCAGCACCAGCGAAGCGACGAGAAAGTACAACAGGTGGTGATGGGACGGCGACGGAGGCATTGGAGCAATGGAGCAGCGAGGAGCTCGCGCCACCGGAGCTGAATACAGCACTGCGCCGGGACCGATGGAAGCACCGATCATCGCGGTCCGTGGTTGTCCGGAATCGCGGGACCAGGCGGATCGATCGGCCTGCTCGCGGAGATTTTCTAGCACTCGCATCGCGGATCGCGCGAGACGGCCTCGATGACCCGACCACGACGATCGAACTCGAACCGGCAGCACTCGTCCAGCATGCGACGGAGCTGGGCCCGCGCGCGTTGGACGCGGGATTTCGCGCCAGAGACGCTGAGGCCGAGCCGGGCGGCGAGTTCGGCTTGAGAAATGCCCTGAAACTCGGTCAGCACGATGGCTTCGCGGGATTCCTCGGGCAGGGCTGCGATCATCCGCCGGATGGCCGGGCGTAGATCCACCTCATCCTCGCCGTCGAGAGATTCGGCCAGATCCGGAAAATCCGCGACCGGCTCCTCCCGCGGTCCGCGGCGGTGCAGATCGGCAATCGCCCGGCGGGCGATCTGATAGATCCAGCCCTGCAGCTTGCCGGCATCGCGGAGCCCGGGAAGCCCGCGCTGTACCTTGAGGAAGACGATCTGGAGCAGGTCGTCTGCATCCGCGTCGTTTCGCACGCGCGAGCGGAGAAAGCCCCGCAGCGGACCAGCGAAGTCCCGCCAGAGCATTTCCAGGGCGGGGAGGCCGGGCGGGTTGATCAGGGGAGCGTGCATTCGCGGGACAGGAACAGTCAGCAGCAGGACTTTGCCGCGTCCGCCGCTGTCGCGCCACAGCATTGCACAACTGGAGCGCCGGCGGTCCGCGCCCGATCGCGCGCCAGACAAGCCGTGTGCCGATGCGCGAGCTGCAAGACGAGGTGGTCGCCTTCCTGCCGGGCTCCGGCGAGGGGGAATTGCGAGAGCGCCCCGTCCTCGTATTCCAGCACGACGTCGACCTCGTCCCCGGGCAGCACGTGGGAGCTCAGGTCGAGGATCTTTCCAACGGTCGCGCCGGTCACGCGATGATCGACGTCCTCGCCGAGCCAGATCTGGAGCAGACAGTGCGATTCCTCCGCATGCGTGAGTCCGCCGCAATCGATGGATCGCTTCGTGATCCCCGCGACTTCGGTGACGTGATAGTGCGCGGGAATGGAGCGCCCGTCCGGCAACTCCATTCGGACGGTGAGTTGGGGTTTGGAGCGAAGCGATTGTTTGAGATCGATGAGTTTCATTGGTACCGAGGAAGACGCGGGATCTTCGAAAAGGACGCTGCCCCGCGCCGAAGATTTCGCTCAAGCGCAAACCTGAGCACACCAGTTCTCGATCTGCGTTCGGATGGAGTCGCGCACTTCGATGGTTCGGGCGAGCCGTTCCCCGGGATCTCCCGCGAATGCGGAAGGATCCGGAAAACTCCAATGCAAGCGCTCCGCGCCAAACGGGAAAATGGGGCAGCGCTCCGCGCTGGTTTCGTCGCACACCGTGATGACATAGCGGAAGGGCCTGCCCTCCTGAATGTAGTCCCAGACCCGTTTCGTTCTCGCCCCGCTGAGATCGATCCCGACGATCCGCATTGCCTCCACCACGACCGGGTTCAGCGACCCGCTCTCCAGTCCGGCACTGTGGACTTCAAAGTGGTCGCCACAGCGATCGCGAAGAAAGGCTTCGGCCATCTGGGAGCGCGCGGAGTTGTGGATGCAGATGAAAAGTACCCGGGGTTTGGTCATCCCCCAACGACGCGGGAGCGGTCGCCGGGACGCGAGATTTCTGCCCGCGAGGCAAAAAATCTTGCACCAGCGGGGCGAAATGATGCGTCTCGCGGGTGAAGACGGCGTCCCCATCGGACAATGTCACTTCCCCCTCGCTGGTTCGTCGGTGAATTCCTTGGCACGCTGCTTCTCGTCTTTTTTGGCTGCGGCAGCGTTTGCGCTGCCGTACTGCTCGGGGCGCAGGTGGGCGTGTTTCAAGTGGCGATCGTCTGGGGTCTCGGCGTTGCCATCGCGATTCATCTGACCGCCTCCCTGAGCGGGGCGCATTTGAATCCAGCGGTGACGATCGCCCTCTCGGTCTTCGGCGGCTTCCCGAAGCGCCGGGTTCCCGGTTACGTCCTGACCCAGCTGCTGGCGGCCTTCGTTGCCGCTGCCCTCCTGTTCTCGATCTTCGCGGATGCCGTCCGGGCTTTCGAACGCGAACACCAGCTCCGGCGCGGGGAAGCCGGCAGCGAGGCGAGCGCGATGATCTTCGGCGAGTATTTTCCCAACCCCGGCGGCAAACCGCTCGACGCGGCCCGGGCGCGCATCTCGGCGCCGCGCGCGTTCTGGGCGGAGGTGGTCGGAACCGGGATCCTCGTGCTCGTCATCTTCGGCGTCACGGATCCCCGCAACGAATCCCGTCCTCAAGGGCACGTGGCGTTCACGATTGGCCTGACCGTCACCCTGCTCATCTCCCTGCTCGGTCCGCTGACGATGGCGTGTCTGAACCCCGCGCGAGACTTGGGACCGCGGGTCTTTTCCTCCCTCGCGGGCTGGGGCGGAGTGCCCTTTACGACGAATGGATCAGGCTGGTTCACGGTGTACCTTCTTGCGCCGATCGTCGGCGGACTCGCCGGCGGCGGACTTCACCGCTTCGTGCTCGGTCCGGCGTATCGAGGCGCTCCGGATTCGACGGCAGATTCCGTCACGCCGCCCCCAACGTCGCCAACCGATGCATGAGCACCGCGTACGCGGGGCAGAGTTCCTTGAATTGAGTGCTCCCTTTGACGGAGGCGGGGGCGTCCTCGCGCCCCACGATCCGGTAGCCTCGCGCCGCGAAAAATGGGCTCGCCGTTTCGGTCAGAAGGTAAAGTTCGAACAGCCCGAGTTGCATCGCGAGGCGCGCCGATTCCCCGACGAGGCGGTCGCCAATCCCGTGGCCGCGCCACGTGGGATCGACGGCGAGTGACCGAAGGAGCAGCGTCTGGCTGTCCAGCACTTCGCCGCCCACGCAGCCGACCAGCGTCTCGCCCGCCCGCGCGGTGAGGAAGGTGAGGAAGTGCGCGGGGGTCAGGTCGTCGGCCATCAGCCCGGCGCCGCGGAGGAGCGCTCGGATCTCGGGCTCGTCCGTCGTCCCGCGAGCGAGTGAAAACGTGATACCGGATGGCGGCGCGGGTCGGAGCGGCGGATGCCGGGGCGCGTAGTCCAGCACGCGGCCATGGGCGTCCACATCGAGTCGGCAGCAAGCGAGCAGCTTCTTCCCGAGCAGGACGCGCCCGCGCATGAGTCGATTCTTCAAGGCGCTCTCGCCGAGGCCCAGTTCGCTGGCGGCGGTCTTGACCGATTTCCCGCCCAGGTCCACGAGCTCGAGAGGACGGCGGTAGCCCTCGGGAAGCGTCAGCACAAAGCGTTGCACCGCGCGGCTCATCGCTCCGTCGGCATCGTCGCCGGCGGAAGCTTCCGCGGGGAGGTCGGGGGATAGGGGTTCAAGCGGGCGGCGCCTCCGGTAGTGATCGACGACGGCAGCCCGGGTCGACTGGAAAAGCCACGCCCGGAGACGCCCGGCGTCGCGGAGGCTGCCGCGCGCGCGGAAGACTTCGACGAAGACATCCTGCAACAGATCATCGGCGGTGGCCCGATCCTCGACGCGCCGACCGATGAAGGCCCGAAGAGCCGGTGCAAATTCCAGAACATCGGTGGCGAAGCGGTCGGGATTCATGGCTTCCGGGGTGGGATGTTGGCCGAAACGAGGTCGTTACCCATCTTCTCGCGGGGCATCCAAGACGCAAGGAAGCGCTGGCTGCCGAGACAGACGGCGAGCGATCGGTTCACGCTTCGGGAGACGTCGCGACGGGGGATCGGTCCCAAGGTTTTCGCGGAAATCGGCCCCCAGAGGAGATGCGTCGGACTCGACTCGCCCCGGACTGTCCCGCTCCTTCAGCACCGGCTCGGTGTTCGAGGGGAATGCAGGGGGTCCCGCGGGAGGGTGTCGAGGGTCCCGCGGGAGGGTGCCGAGGGTAACGCGGGAGGGTGCCGAGGGTAACGCGGGAGGGTGTCGAGGGTCCCGCGGGAGGGTGCCGAGGGTAACGCGGGAGGGTGTCGAGGGTCCCGCGGGAGGGTGGGGGGGGTCCCGCGCCGGGGGGGAGAGGGTCAGGCGGGTGGGAGCCGAGGTTCACTCGGGAGGTCGGTGAGGGTA
>JBBQFQ010000037.1:0-56188 GCA_038322235.1 Chthoniobacterales bacterium | reverse complement strand
CCCTGTCTGCTTGATCTCTTCGCGAACTCCTTTGTCGTTCGTCGGTTACAGCTCTATTTGAGAGCTGCTCCCTCCTCACTCCTCAGATTTCGCAAAGATCTGCGGCGCAGCCAAAACCTTCCCGACTGAATCGGTCCGGCTAAGAATTGCTCTTGAAGCGCCGCATCTCCGCCAAAGGCCGGCGCGAGCTCCACGTAGGTCACCGGCGAAATGGTCAGCCCGTCGGCCGCGTGCTTGAGCAGGCATGCAGCCGAAGCCTGGGCAAAGCTCGGGTCATCCAAGTGGATGTCGAGCAGTACAGCCGTGTCCACCACCCACGCCATCAGGCTTCTTCTCCTTCCCGCAGGCTTTTCATCCACTGCGCGGTGGTGCGACGGGGCAGCCCGTGACGCCGGGCAAAACCGATGGCCGCGATCGGGTCGGCCTTGATCACCGCGGACGCCTGCACGACGACGCGAGCCTCGGTCGGGGAAATCTGTTCCCAGATCACCGTCCGGCCGGCGGTCAGCTGCATATCGCGGCGCAACTGGGCCGGGATGGAAACTGGCCTCGTTCCGTAACGGTCGCCTTCACATGATGAAAGTATCATGCAGCTCTCTCGGGGCAAGCGGAGCGCCGTTTAGACCCGCAACAAAGGACTTCAATGCGTTGATTGTTGGACTCCGGCATTCCGCAAGGTCGTATGACGCTTTGAGACCCAGCGCGGTCTGGACAGGTGCAAGGGCAAGGCCTGTTTCTAAGTATGCAGCGCGCCCTCCTCTTCGTAGCCTCGTTGGTTTTCGTGCTGCGGTGCCATGGCGCCGGCAATCCGGATCTGTCCCCGGAGATTGCCCAGCAGATGGTCTCGTCGGTCCGATTTGGCTCGGAGGCTCCGGGCTTTCGCGTGGCCGGCATCCTGCAGGAGAAGGTGAATGGACAGACCGTCGTGGACCTCAAGATCAGCGGACTGCCGGTTCCCGGGCAGGTCGCGCATTTCCAGGGGAACGGACAGGCGTTTTTCAAACAGTATACAGATGGCCGCTGGATCCTGGAGCGGATGACCGCCGAGTGTCCGAAATGCGAGTTCACGATGGAAGTGATCTACGATCCGAGGAAGGCGCCTGCGAGCGCCTCGCCTGCTCCGCCCGCGGATGCGACGCTCGAAGACAAACACTTCAGGCTCAGCCTCCCGAAAGGCTGGCGGAAGCTGGAGCAGGCTGGAACTGTCGCCGCGGCCGCGGCGGCGGACAGCCGGAGGATGCTCTTCATCATCTCCGGGGGGACGACCCTCGTGGCGGCTGGCAAAGCGGCCGAAGCGACGGAGGCGGCGTTCCTCAAGATGACGGCGGACGCAGGTCAGCGAGGCCTCACCGTCGACCGGCGGGAAACACTGCGGGTCGATGGGATCGACTGTCCGCGCTTGCTGGCCCACGACGCCGAATCGAAGTGCACCATCTGCACCCTGACGTCGCCGACGAGTGGACAGACCTACCTTCTCTGGACGAAGGCGCTCGTCCCCGCGGAGGCGGACGATGCGGACCTGCGCGAGCTCGTCGGCTCGTTTCGCCTCGCAGAGAAGTCGAAGTAGTCGGCGCTGGCGAGTGAGGATCCTCTGGGGTTCGGGCCCCAGCGACGGTTTTCAGGCGATCGATCCCCCGAGTTGCTCGAAGAGTTCCTTCCCGCGCGCCCGAATCTTGGCCGCGGCGTTTTTCGGGGTCAGGCCGCCCAGCTTCGAGCCGGGGAAGACGATGTACAGCACCCCTTCGTCGATGCCGTTGTTGGCGTGACCCTCGGCGTCGAGTGGCTCGTGATCGAGATCCCGCGAGAGGGCGATCGATCCCTCGCCGATCAGATCGTTCGGGCCGGAGTCCGCCATCATCGCGAAGGCGACCTTTCCCCCGGAGATCACCGCGGCCAGATCACCCAGTTCGATGCCCATGCGGACATAGAAAAAGTCCTTGCGGGCGACGGTGTTCCCCGCGGAATCACCCGGCAGAACGAAGTAAGGGATCTTTTCGGCGTCGACGAAAGAGGCGGGCTCCGAGAGGCCGGGAAAGTTGTAGGCGGTCCCGGGAAGGCCGTTCTTTGGATCGAGCTTCTTGTAGTTGGGCGAGCCGTCCGCGTCGATGTCCATGTCCGCATCGACGTAGAGCTGGCCGCCCTTCAGCCGGAGGAGCGCCTGCAGGCCGGCAAGGGGCTGCGGCCAATGCACCGCCGTCGCCGTCGCCAGATCGATCGTGCCCAACCGCGCCGCAGCATCGGTGGGGGGCCGATAGGCGCTGACGACGGTCAACGCGGTGGACACGGCGCTCAGTTCACTGGCCGGCGCGTGAACGGTGAGCTGGCTCAGGTTGATCGCGCCGCCTCCGTTCCCGCGGAGCGCATCGAGTAGGCTTTGGAGGCTCTCGCCGAAGGTGAGCAGGTCGAAGTTTTGCGGGTCGTCATGCCCATCGGACAGCCCGAGATCGATCACGCAGTGGTAGGCCGGGACCATCCATTTTCCGCGCCGAACGCTGGCCGCCACGTAGGCGAGCGCCAGGCGGTCGTACTGAGGCTTGGTGAAACCGGGCACCGGCGCGTTGGCGTCGATCTGGGCGGAATCATAGATGCGCGGCTGGATCAGTTCGTGGTGCAGGAAGAGGCCCTTGGCGGGAGTGCCGATCTTTTTGCTCTCGAATTTCGTCGCCCGCCACGGGGTGTGGTATTCCACCGAGGTAAACGAGTCCCCGAGGCGGTTGATGAGCAGGTGGGAGATCCGGTGGTCGGACCAATGCTGGAAGTCGTTGGCCGGCCAAGCGGCCGTGTTCATCTCGGCGGGAAATTCCGAGCCGTGCGGATACGTGGGCGAACTGGTGTCGTGAATGACGAAATAGTTGGCTGGAGTCCTGGCGGGGTCGTTGTCGTTGGCTCGGGAAACGGGCTCATCGAGCGACCCGCCGATCTGCGCCTCGAGGATGCCCTGAGCCGGGAGGTAGCCGCGGAGCATCTGGACCGTCAGGTCCATTGCCGCTCCGAGGAGAGTTTCAAGCACAGCCGGCAGTTGGGCGACCTGCCCATCAACCTCGCCGTATTTCTTCACTTTGCGCATTAGGCAGCGCGCCTGTTCCAGCGGCGTGCCGAGGTAGGACAACTTGTTCAGGTCGAAGGGGCAGCTGCTCATGGGACGGGAGGGGGATGATGGGTTGAAAGGGGTGGGCGCGCCTGCCTCAGGGATGCTTGGCGAAGTAATCCATCAGCCGTTTGGTCTTCGTCTCAGCGTCCTGGCCGTCCGCGAGGAGCCATTTTTTTTCGGCGATCAGCTTCGCGAGCCGGTCGGCGGCGGCTGTTTCCTTGCCCTCGTGAGCTTTGACCGAGATCTCGAGCATCACTACGATCTCGGCACCCTGCCCAAATTCCCAGCGCTCGAAGTCGATCGAGTCGAAAATATCGTCCGCCGGAAGTTTTAGCTGGTCGGCGCTGATTGTCCGCTTGCGGACGTGCGCAGGGCCGAGGACTCGCAAAGCGTCCCATCCCGGGCTGCCCCCGGTGAATGCGTGGAAGAGCTCTTGCTGAAGCTTCGTGAATGCCCCCTGGATCGGCTTAGGCTTCCCGGATTCCCCCGTCTTTGACGGAGCGGTCGCCGTTTCGATTTCGGCGGCGTTTCGGCCCACGCTGATCGAGAGCGACTGCGTCGCGGGCTTGGCCCCTGAAGTCGTATACACCTGATCCCGCTCGACTTTCACTTTTTCGCCCTCCGGCCTCTGACGAGACTTCCAACTCTCGAACTCCGTCGGAATGGCCGCCGATGTAGAGCGAACCTTGATGGTGAGATCCGGCTTGCTTCCGCCCCGCGCGCGCAGGATCACCTTCATGTCCTTGGTGAAGCAACCCAGATCGGCGCTGTCGAAAAACCAGACGTCCAGCTTTTCGCCTTCCGCCGGGGACAGACCTTGGAGGCTATTGAGAACGTCGTTCTCGGATCCTGCTTTGACGAGGAATTTGATCTCGGTCTTCTCGCCCGCGTCCCCCTTGGCGGTCGCGACCGGAGTCGCCAGCACGGAAAGAGCGAGCAGCCCCCAACACGAGAATGTCTGAAACGAATCAGGTCTCCGGGAGCGGAAAGAGCTCGCCGCTCTGCGCAGGGCTCGGCGAGGACGTGGGAGAGATTCGAGGGGCTTCGGATCGTTCATGGGGCAGGCGTTGGGGAAAGGGGTTACATCTATGAACACGGAGAAAGCGGGCCGGGATTACAGCGCATTTGCTTGCCGTCCGCTCTCCCGAGTCGAGAATCGGCAATCGATCCCCCCGGCACCATGGCCACCGCCCAAGCAACCATCGATCTCCTGCTCGGCCAGTTCGCGGATACCCGTGATGAGATCGTCGCGAAGAAAATGTTCGGCGAATTCGGCCTTTTCTGCCAGGGCCGCATGATTGCCATCGTGGGCGACGAACAGCTCTTTTTCAAACCGACGGAGAAAGGCCGCGCATTGTTCCCGAACGCGGAGGAAGTGGCGCCATATCCCGGCGCGAAGCCGTGCCTGCTGGTGCCAAGGGAACGGTGGAACGACCGAAAGTGGCTCGCTCAGCTCGCGCTGGCAACCGCCAGCGAACTCCCGCTCCCCAAAGTGAAAAAGAAGAAACCAAAAGCGTGAAGTCGGCACCGTTCGCGCCACCGCGCGCGTTCGGCTGGGCCGAACTTTGCTTTGGTTGACCGATTCAATCCTCCTCGGCCGGCAGCTCGGGGGCGGGATCGGCGGGCTTCGCGCCAGATTTCGCCAGAAGTCCGCTCGCGATGATGGTGGCCATGCCGAGCCAGGCGACGGGCGGGAGCACTTCGTCAAAAAGCAGCAGACCACCGAAACTGGCGAAGAGGATGGTGGAGTAGGAGAGAGCCCCGACGACAAGCGTGTTTCCGCGGTGATACGCGCGGGTCATCGCGAGCTGCGCGAGCGTCGCCGCGAGACCCATGCCGAAGAGCAGGCCGAGGTGGCGCAAGGCGACCGGATGGAACTCGCGCCCGACCAGCCCCTGCGTGAGGCCCGAACCGAGCGTGCCGGCGAGAGCGAAATAGAAGACGACCCGCCACTCGGGCTCGCCGGCCGCGCCGAGCTTTTTGACGTTCAGATACGCGCACGCGCCGAAGAAGCCGGAGCCGAGCCCGATCAATCCAGCCGCGGCCTGACCGCCCGAGAAGGTCGGGCGCAGGAGCAGAATCGCGCCCACGAAGCCGAGCCCGATGGCAACGAGAAGCCGCGGCCGGAATCGCTCGCCGAACAGAAGCGTCGAAAGCAGCGCGAGCCAAAGGGGCGACGTGTAGTTAAGCGCCACGGCGGTCGCGAGCGGGAGCTGGGTCATCGCGTAGAAGTACCCGATGAGCGAGACCGTTCCGGTGAGCCCGCGCCAGAAGTGACCCCGCGCGAACGGCGTGGCGATGGATTGCCGCTGCCAGAGGATGTACGAGCCGATGACGAGGAGGCTGACGATGGACCGATAGAGCGAGAGTTCCGCACCCGTAAACTGGCCGACGAGCAGCTTGGCGCACACGCCCATCGTCGCGAAGAGCGCGCCCGCCACCAGCATCCAGGAAGAAGTCATCGGTCGACGCAATGTATCGGCCGACTCGAGCAAAGGGACATCTCCGGCGCGAGGAATCGCTTCGCCTCACCCAAAGACGACCATGCTTTGCCGGCTGAGCGCGGCGGGTCGGCCGTCGGGCGTCCAAAGCAGGGCGGTCTGGCTGGTGTAGCCATTGGCTGCGGCGGGAACTTCCGCATCGAGCCGCCAGCCGTGGAGCGGAAGGCCGGCGTAGCTTTCCTGCAGGAACTCGAGCATCCACGTCATCGAGCTCCCGGCGACCGGCTGTCGCAGCATCGAGAGCGCGAGCGGCGGGATGGAGTCGGCGATCGCGGGAACATGCAGTTCATTCGCGGTACCTTCGTCGTGGAGCGTGACCTCGATGATGCCCGCGGGATCGCTCGCGCCGGAATACGGCAGGCCTCCGCGGAGCCAGCGCATGGTAAAATGCTGGAGAAAGTCGGGGGTGACGCCGGGGATGTGGCGGATGGCCGGGCCGACCCCGGGCGCCACGACGGCCTGGGACGGAGAAAGCGAAATCGCGGACTGCCGGGGTGCGCCAAAGATGCCGATGACCACGGCGAGGGTCTCCAAGCCGGCGACGAGGAGCCCTTCGACGTGATGAGTATTTTTCCCGGCGCGCAGGACCCGCGAGGTGACCAAAACGGTGCCGCCGGGTACCGGGGCGAGAAAGGTGACCTGGAGAACGCGCAGCGGCAGCCCGGCGGGAACGAGGGCTCGCATGGCCTTGAGCGCGAAGGCCACTTGCAGGCCGCCAAAGAGACTACGCCCCTGCATCCAGTCGGCGGTCGCCTCGCCGGTCCAGCGGTCGCCATCTGGGATCAAGGTCGCGAGCGTCCGGTGAAAGGGAACCATCATTGTGCACCATTTCGCAGGGGGAACGGAGAATCCAGCGGGCAGCCGCCTTCATTTCGGGGCGTATGACACTCGTCCGCGCTCGTTCGGCCCCGCAACGCGCGATCGAGGCGCGAATCAGGGACATGTCCGACCCACGCAATGCCGCCCACAATAAGAAGGTGAAGCACGACCACGAGCACCAGCCTCATGGCCCGTCCGAGGTTCCGGCGGCGCCCCCGGAGACCGCGCCGACCCCGGTGACGCCGGAAGCCGCTCAGGTCGATCTGGAGAAATCGGTCGCCGTCCTTTCGAAGCTCAAGGAGATGGAATTTCATTCCCGCGCGAACATCGAGACGCTCGCCGGACTGACGCTGACCATCGCTGACGAGCTCAAGCAGAAGGAGTTTTCCGACCCGATGGGCGAGCTCTACTCGGCGCAGGCGGGTTTTGAGACGAAGATTGCCGCCCTCATCGAGCTCTACAGCGCCAAGTGCGAAAGCCTGAAACAGGCCGCCTGAACGACGGGTCAGCCTCAAATTCGCCGCGAAATCTCCGTGGGGTCTGCGGGCCTCACGGCGATCGTGCGTCGATACCGTGCCTGCGATGATCGTCCTCATCAGCTCTCCTCTGCTGCTCGTCGCCGGCGCAGGCGGTCCGCCGGAGCGGGCCACGATCTTTTTCGTTCAGCTCCTGCTCCTGATTGTCGCGGGCCGGCTGCTCGGCGAAGTGATGCAACGCTTCGGACAGCCGGCTGTGCTCGGCCAGTTGCTCGCCGGGATCATTCTCGGGCCGAGTGTCTTTGGAGCCCTGTGGCCGGCGGCGCAGCACCAGATTTTTCCGGTCGCGTCAGGCGACCGGCAAATGCTCAACGCGGTCTCGGAGCTGGGCGTGCTGCTTCTCCTGCTCCTCACCGGGATGGAGACGGATCTCGCGCTCGTGAAACGGGTTCGCCGCGCGGCTGCGATCACTTCCGTGGCCGGGATCGTCATCCCGTTTCTGTGCGGCTATGCCCTCGGCGAGATGCTCCCCGACAGCGTGCTGCCGGATCCGAGCCGCCGGCTGCTCACGTCGCTCTTCGTCGCGACCGCGCTCTCGATTTCATCGGTCAAAATCGTGGCGGTCGTCCTGCGGGAGGTGGATTTCCTCCGGCGGAATCTCGGCCAGGTGATCCTCGCGGCGGCCATTCTCGATGACACCATCGGCTGGACGATTCTCGCGTTCATCGCCGGTCTCGCCGCCGAGGGTCAGATCGTCGTGGGTCCGCTGCTGCTGAGCGTTTTCGGGACGATCCTGTTCCTCGGGATTTCCCTGACCCTCGGACGGCGCTGGGTCGCGCGCCTCATTCGCTGGACGAATGACAGCTTCACGATCGAGATGCCGGTCATCAGCATCATCCTGGTCATCACGTTCGGCCTGGCGCTGTTCACGAACTTCATTGGCGTGCACACCGTTCTCGGGGCGTTCGTCGCCGGGATCATGATCGGCCAGTCGCCGATCCTCACCCAGCATATCGAGGAGCAGTTGCGTGGCTTGATCGTGGCGCTCTTCATGCCGGTTTTCTTCGGCGTCGCGGGACTTTCCATCGACCTCCGAGTCCTCGCGGACCCGCAACTGCTCGGCCTGGCCGCTCTCTTGATCGCCATCGCGAGCTTGGGCAAGCTCGGCGGCTGCTATCTCGGGGGCCGCCTCGCCCGGATGAATCACCCCGAGGCCCTCGCGGTGGGGTTTGCCATGAATGCCCGTGGCTCCACCGAAATCATTCTCGCCACGATCGGTCTCACGATGGGGCTGCTGAATCAGCGCCTATTCACCATCATCGTGCTCATGGCGGTGATCACGACGCTCTGCATGCCTCCCCTGCTGCGGTGGGCGCTCGCGCGGGTGCCGATGCGGGACGAAGAACGCGCGCGTCTGGAGACCGAAGCCGCCGAGGAGAAAGATCTGCTCCCAAAGGTGAAGCGCATCCTAGTGGCCGTGGACGGAAGCACGGGAGGCCGGCAGGCGTCGAAACTCGCCGGCTGGCTGATCGGAGCGCGTCATTTTTCGGCCACCGTCATGAATCTGGAACGGCCGGCGCCAGCCGATCCCGGCCCGACCGCCGTGGCATCGTCGCTGGCGCAAACGGTGCTCGAAGTGGCGGAGGTGACCGCGCACTCCCTCGGCGCGTCCGATCAGGCCCGCCCGCATCCTGCGGTCGCGCCGGCAAATCTCGATCCTGCCGCCGCGGCGTCCGTGGCAGCGCGAGCCGAAATGATTCCTTTGCGGGATCTCGTCACGATTCTGGCCTGGAAGGAAACTTCGGCCGAGGGAGGGGCTGGTGGGATCGCGGACGCGATCCTCTCCGAAGCAAAAAATGGCTACGACTTCCTGTTTCTCGGGTTGGAGACGGATCGGGACGGCCGGCGCGCGAATTTTCCGCCCGCCTTCGAGCAGATCGTCCGCGCCTTTCCCGGCCCCATCGCGATTCTGCTCAATCCGATGCGCTCCCCGGGGTCTCCCGCTGCAGCGCTCGAACGGATCCTTGTGCCCACGACCGGCGCGGACTACTCCCGATTTGGGGCTGAGGTGGCCGTGGCGATTGCGAAAGGATGCGGAGCGACGATCACGGCCTTGCACGTCTCCGCTCCGCCTTCTGAGGCTGAACTGTTGCGCCGACCCAGCCAGCTCCGTCGCACCAGTCGCGCGCTTCTCGGAGAAATCGCTGCGCTCGGGCAGCGGGAGACTGTCACAGTGCAAACGACCGCGCGCGTCGGGGCGGCCAAGGAAAGTGCGATCCTCCGCCAGGCCTCGCTGGGCGGCCACCAGCTCATCGTGATCGGGACCAAGGCCTGGTCCGGCGAAGGGCTGCATTTCGGACAGAGCGCCGAGGCGTTGATCGCCGCCGCACCCTGCCCGGTGCTGCTGCTGAAATCCTAAGTCGGCCGGTCTGGTTCGGTGCATCCAGTGGAGCGCCGGAACGCCCGCTCGATTGCCCCGGCGGTCCGCTCCGTCGCGGCTGGATCGAACGCGATACGTTGCATCCCTGCGAGGTGAAGCTTGAGTTTCGCCGGCGCGTCGGCCGGGGCCAGTTCGACGGGAATGATCGGCTTTCCCTCCTCGATCCCGAGCGCGACCTCCCGTGTCACGAAGGCGGAGGCAAACGCGTCCGGAGAACCCATCAGGACGACGGCACGCGAGCGACGGATCGCGTGCGCGATTTCCTCCGCCCACTGTGTTGCTCCCTCGATTCCCTGGACGTCGAGCCAGACCCGCAGACCGCGCCGCTCGAGCGCGGTCACGATCGGGCCGACGGTGGGCAGATCGCGTCGCGAATAGCTGACGAACAGATCGATCGGATCCTCCGAGCCGGCCGCGGCGGACGGGCGCGGCCGGAATCCGGCCTGACGGGCGCGCCGGAGCCGGACGCCCGCGGCGCCCAGTGCGATGACCACGGCCGCGCCCAGGCCGGCGAGCACCCAGGGCCGCTGAAACAATGGGTCGGCCGTGACGTCGATCTCGCGTGAGTAGACCTTCAAGGTCCGGCGCTTTTCGGTCGCCTGGACCCGCACAATCGCTGAGACGGCCAGCTGGAGGCGATGGGTTCCTTCGCGCCGCGGTGTCACGTTCCAACGCCACTCCGTGATTTCGCGCCTGCTCATCAGCTGCTCTTCCGGGGTGACCGCGGCGATCTCAACGCTGTCGCTCCCACTCAGCTTCGCCTCCATCGCGGACGCCACCTTAACCGGAGCCGTCTCGACCGCGCCCGGTTCGGTCACCGCCCGCCCGATGCCGGAATCCCGCCCGAAGCGGACGACGAGCTGCACCACCCGCGTCTCGCCCACCCGCATGGCCGGGGGAACATTGAAGGCGAGAATACCCTCTTGGAGGTTTTCGAGCGCCGCTTCCGTTTCATCCGCGGGAGCAGGTTTGATCAGCTCGCCCGTGACAACCGTCTCCTCGAATTCATAGGTCTGCGGCGGAGATCCGTCGGGCGCTCCCTGCGGCGACGCGGTCGGAGCCGGCGTCGGTCCGCGGGAAATCTGCGGGTCGCCTGAGCGCGCGGTGGGCGGCGGTGCGGCGATGCCGGGTAGGGGCAGCGAACGGGAGCCTCGCCAACTCAGGCTCACGAAGAGAAGGATCGCCACCAACCCCGCGAAGAGAGAGCCCAAGACCAGCCAGCGCCGCGCAGTCCGGCGAGGCGGCGAAGGCGTCATCGGGGCAGTCTAGCGGAAGCGATGCCGTTGGGAAGGCTGCGGCGGAAGCGCGATGCAACGATCGGTCGCCCTGGGCGGCGGATCGCGCAGAGTGGCGCCATGCGACGTCTCAAGGGGATCCTTCGGCTGCTCCTCGGGCTCTTGTTCATCGGCGCCGGACTGAACCATTTTCTGCAGCCCGCCTTTTATCTGCGCGCGATGCCCCCGTATCTCCCCTGGCATCGCGAGGCGGTCCTGCTGAGCGGAGTGGCGGAGATCTTCCTCGGCGGTCTCCTCTTGATTCAAAGAACGACTTCACTCGCGGCCGGGGGCTTGGTCGCGCTGCTCGTGGCGGTCTTCCCAGCGAATGTCCACATGGCGCTGCATCCGACGGAGTTTCCGGAGTTTCCGCCCGTCACGCTTTGGGTGCGCCTGCCGCTGCAGGCCGGGCTGATCGCCTGGGCGCTTTGGTACACGTCCCCCCATCGCAAACAGGCGATGTGAAGAGAGGTCAGGGTGGCGCTGCTCCCGGGGCAACGGGTCGGCCTCGTCACCGTTCGCGATTGCATCCGTCCGACGCGCCTGCGACGCTCGTTTTTCGCTTATGTCGGAAGCAGCCGAACCCCTCCGATTCGCCCACTTTGAGGTGTTGCGATCCGCGGACGGCTCACTCTGGGAGTTGGGGAAAGGGGGGATGGGCGTCACGTACAAGGCATTCGACACGAAGCTAAAGGTCGATGTCGTGCTGAAGCTGCCGCACGAGCACTTGGTGACGAGCGAGCGAAATCTTCGGCTTTTCCTGCGCGAAGCACGCGCGGCGGCCAAGGTGCGCCATCCAAACATCGCTTCCGTCATCCATCTGAATGACGAGTCGCCGTATTACTATGTGATGGAGTTCGTCGCGGGCGATCCTCTGGACCGCGTGCTGAAAGAGCGGCGAACGCTCCCGGCCGGCGAGGCGCTCGATATCCTGGACCAGATCGCCGCGGCGCTGAACGCGCTCAGCGCTTCGCAGATCGTGCATCGGGATCTCAAGCCGGCAAATCTGATCCTGATTCCCGACGAAGACCGGGCGCATGGGCAAGCCGTGAAGCTGATCGATTTCGGACTCGCTCGCGGCTTTGCGGTCGAGGGGATCGAGGCCGCCAGCTATCTCCAGAGCAGTCTTTCCCAGGCGGGCGTCTTCACCGGGACGGCGGTCTTCGCGAGTCCGGAGCAATGCGCCGGGTCGCCCGATCTCGACACCCGATCCGATCTCTACTCCACGGGAGTCATCCTCTGGCAGATGCTCACGGGGGGCGTGCCATTCACGGGGTCGCTCCAGCAGGTCATCGGGATGCATCAGTTCAAGGAGCCTCCGTGGACGGCGCTCGGATCGGCTCCCGAACCGGTGGGCACGCTGCTCCGTCGGCTCCTCGCGAAGGATCCGGATGCCCGTTACCAGACGCCGCGCGAGCTCCGGGAAGCGATCCGCGCCGCCCTCGCGCAGATGACCCCGGAAGAGACCGTCGTCGCGGGAGCGGTTTCAGGAGCGGCCGCCCTGAAGCCCCTGACGGAGATGCTGAAACTCGGCACCACGCTCGTCGCCCGCTACCGGCTGGGGAGTGAGCTGGGCGCGGGCGACGGGGGCCGGCTGTTCCGGGCGGCGGACAACGCCTCGGGCGACGCTCCGGTGGCGGTGAAAGTGCTTCCGGCGGAACGATTGCGGGACAACGCCTTCGTCGACGCGCTCACGCGGCAGCTCGCCGCGATGCGCCGGACGCCGCATCCGGTCTGGCTCTCGCCGATCGGCCGCGTGGAGCGCAGCGGGGACGGCGCCTTTTTTGTGCGCGAGTGGGCCGAGGGTTTTTCCCTCGATGAGCTCCTGCGGGCGCGGCACGGCGAGCTGGCGGCCGCGGAGGTGTGGCGGCTGCTTGAACAACTGCCGGTCGCGATCGATCAGGCCGCAGCGGACGGCTTCGCGTTTGCGGAGCCGCTGCTCCGGAAGCTATTCGTGACGCCGAATGCGGGCTTGTCGCCCGGCGAGGACTGGCCCGGGCTCCGGAGCCGGCCGATTCGCGACTGGCCCCCGTTCGCGCTCCGCTGGAATGCCCTGAGCTTCCGACGGCCGGGCCCCGGCTGGAGCGAGATGGTCACGCAGGCGGCCGACGAAGCGATCTCGGTCGCGGAGGATCCGGTGGCGGCCCTGGCGGCGCTTGTGCGTCAGCTTCTCGGCGGGGCGCCCCACGCCTTCGCGCCGCTCCCCACGCTCGGGGCGGAGGGGAACGCCGTCCTGCGCCGCGCCTTGATTCCCGGAGATGCGAAGCGCGCCTTCGCTTCGGCTCAGGATTTCTGGCGCGCGCTTGGCGGCGCCAGCGGCGTGTTGCCCGCGCCGGCGAGTGAGGGTGCGATGGGAGTGACCGCATTGCTGCCACCGTCGGCCGCGGCACCTCCCCCACCGAATCTGCCCGCGCCGCCCACGAATCCGCCGCGTCTCCCGCCACCACCCCAGCGCTCGGGGCAGCCCATCCTGACCCCGCCACCGAATCTGCCGCCACCGCCCGCACCTCCGAACGGAGGATGGGCCGATCGTGGCGGAGGCGGTGCCCCGATCTCGGTTTCGACGCCCCGCCGACTCACTCCGCCGGTGATCGCGGCGATCGGCGCGGCGCTGCTGGCGGCCGTTGCCCTGGCTTTGGGGCTTTGGCCGAAGTCCGAAAAAACCGGGGAGCCCGAGGTGACGCCGCCCCGACCGATCCCGACAGAAATTCCCACGCCCGCGGCGACCCCGTTCCCCACCTTCTCTCCCACGCCTTTTCCGACGCCTTTTCCCACGCCCGTTCCCACGCGACCGCAGAGCACGCTCCCGGAGTTTCTGCTCACGCCGCTTCCCACCTCCGCGCCGACGCCGACGCGCGCCCCCGACGTCACCGGGGTGAAGATCGTGGGCAACTACCGCTACACCTTCGAGGGAAGTAACGTGACGATCGCCGTCGAGAAGATCCGCAACGTCAGCACCCAAAGCGTGACCTCGCCGCTGATCGTAAAGCTGTGGGCGGCCGACGCGGAGTACAAAGGCGGAAATCTGACCGGGTACATTCTGGGCACCTTCAATCTGGACGCGCTCCCCGCCGGCAATGCTTATGGCAACCTCACGCGGACCGTGCCCTGCACGTATCCCGCGGTGGCGAAGGAGTACCACCTCATTCTCACGCTCAACGAACTGCGCAGTGGTGGTTCCGACGTCATCGTCGACTGGGGGAATTTTCCGGCCACCCGGTTCCTCGCCCCGCCGGCGCTCTTTTCGATGGATGGTGGCTGGAGCTGGCGGTCGGACTACCGGTCCCGCATCGTCGATCTGACGGTCGGTCGGGTCGCGCACACGCGGCCCGGACGCACGGGATCGCTGCGGCTCGAACTCTGGGCGACCCGGGAGGCCTATGCGGGGGGCCAGATCAAAGGCTATCGCATCGCGTCGATCGAGAAGGCCGCGCTCGAAAAGGGTTTCGAGTACAAATCGATGAAGGAGCGCGGGCGCTTCACTCCGCCCCCGAATGGGAAATATTTCCTGACGCTCGTTCTGGAGGAGTACGACAATGGCTACAAGATCGTGTCCTACCTCTCGCAGGCGGAGCGGGCCACGTTTGTCGCGCCACGGTAGCTCGCGTCACCAGCAGCATCGTTTCGACTAATAATTTGCCCGATCCGGCGTCTTCCTCGCGGGGAATGACGACCAAATGACGCAAACTGGATCACTGACACGGGCGGGCAAAGCCTGGCCGAAAAAGGCGCGAATCGAGATCATTCCGCTCATCGACATCATGTTCTTTCTCCTCGCGAGCTTTATGCTTGTGAGCATCAGCATGGTGAAGTTGCAGGGTATGCAAATGATCTTGCCGGGGATCCGCCCCCTGGTGGCATCGAGCGATCCCGCTCCCCAAACGATCCAGCTCCTGGCCGATGGTCGCTGGGTCTGGCACGGCGAGCCTACCGAGCGTGAGGTGGTGCTCGCAGCGCTCACGGCGCTGGGGTCGGCGGCGACACCCCAGACTCCCGACGTGCGGGTGATGATCCGCGCGGACGAAGCCGCCACGCATGGCATGGTCGTGGAGGCGCTCGATCAGATTCGAGAGGCCGGGATCATGAAAGTGAGCTTCTCGATGCGTCCCAGGGCGTTGCGCGAGGATGGATCGATCCGGGAAAGACGTTGAGGCCGCGCGAGTTTCTGCGCGACGGCGCCGCCGATCGCAGGCAACGTGTGCGATGCTGCGCATCATCGCCGGGGAAGCCCGGGGGCACCATCTGCTTTCACCCCCCGACGGGCTCCGGCCGACCATGGATCGCGTCCGTGCGGCCGTGTTTTCAAGTCTTGGGGAGCGCGTCGAAGGAGCGCGGGTGCTCGATCTCTTCGCCGGCACCGGTGCGATGGGGATCGAGGCACTGAGTCGTGGCGCGATCTCGGCGGTTTTCGTGGAGATCCGTCGCTCGAACGCGACCTGCATCGAGAAAAACCTCATCAAGACGAAGCTGGGCGAGGGACGAAAAATCAATGTCGTCGTGATCGACGCCCTCGCGTACGTCGAGAAGCGGATGGCGGGAGCCGCGTTCGATCTGATTTTCGCGGATCCCCCGTATTTCGATCCCGGAAAACAGGACGTCGATTTTCCCTCGAAACTTCTCACCGCCGAGCCGCTGCGCGCCGCACTCGCCCCTGGGGGCTTGTTCGTCCTCGAGAAAAATCCGCTCGCGCCCTGCGTGATTCCCGACCGCTGGGAGCTCGTGAAGGCGAAGCGTTACGGCGTCACCGAGATGAACTACCTCCTTTCCCGATGAGCGAAAAACCCGTCATTCACTGTGGTCCCGGCCGCGAGCCGGTGACGGTCGAGCTGGTCGATTCCATCAGCGGAACGCCTCCGCTACAGGCGACGCGGGTGACCTGCTCCGCCGACGCCACGCAGTTACGGGTGAGTTTCGCGTGCGTCGACACCAATCCGTGGGCGACACTGACGGAGCACGACGCGCCACTGTGGGAGGAGGAGGTCGTCGAGATCTTCCTCGATCCCGTCGGCGACGGGGGTGGCTATTTCGAAATCGAGATCAATCCGCTCGGCACCGTCTGCGACCTCGTCCTACGACGGGTCGCCAGCGGCTGGAAACGCGAGTTTGCCTGGGAATGCGCCGGGCTGGTCGCGACCGCGGCGCGGACGCCGACGGGCTGGTCGGCCGAACTCATCGTTCCCTTCGCGGCCGTGGTCTCCGAACCACCGGAGCGAGGCGCAGAGTGGCGGGTGAATTTTTACCGGATCGACCGGCCCGATGGCGCGGAAGGCGCGCGCGAGTTGAGCGCCTGGTCCCCGACACTCGCGCCGAGCTTTCATGCCCCCGAGCGCTTCGGGACCCTCCGATTCGAGTGAGCTTGGACTGGGGAGAAAAGGTGGCGCCGCCGTGGATTCCGCGGATCGGGCGCCGGCGATCCTCACTAGATGTTTCCTGCGCCGCCATCGAGCGGGCGAGGATCCGGAGGCTCTCACGGCTTACAATGATCAATCAATCAACCAACCAACCAAGCAATCTGGGAAAACTGACAAGAAACTAAGTATTAGCCCGAGCGACGGGCGATCGTCAAGGGACCGCGTGGCGTGAGGTGGTCCCTGTGAGCGGCTGAGTTTCCGGGTGTCGGCGGCGGGATTGCGGGCCATTCTCTGCCCGATGCTTCCTGCGCTTGCAACTGCGATTCCTGGCCCATCCTCCCGCGCTCTCGCGAGCCGACTGCGGGCGGCGGAATCGCGCAATGTGACGTATCTCGACGCAGAATTCCCCATTTTTTGGGATCGCGCTGCTGGCACGAACGTCTGGGACACCGATGGGAATCGCTTCCTCGATCTGACCTCAGCCTTCGCCGTCGCCAGCCTGGGTCACGGCGCGCCCGCTGTCGTTGCCGCATTGACCTCCCAAGCGAGCCGACTGATGCATGCCATGGGCGACGTGCATCCCACCGAGGCGAAGGTGCGGCTCTGCGAAGAACTCGGTGAGGTCACGTTCGGCCGGTGGACCGGTGAGTCAGGCAAGGTGATTCTCGGCAGCGCCGGTTTCGAGGCCGTGGAGGCGGCGCTAAAGACGGCGTTCCTGGCAACCGGTCGACGGGGAGTCATCGCGTTCACCGGGGGTTACCACGGTCTGGGTTACGGGGCCCTCGAAGTCTGCGGGCTGCCGCATTTCCAGCGGCCTTTTCGTCCGCAACTCGCGGATTTCGCGACCATCCTGCCGTATCCAGATTGCCGGAGCTGTCCGCTGGGACGCAAACCGAATTCTCTCGGCGCTTGTGTTTGTCTGGAAGAAATCGAGGCGCGGATCCGGGCGGCCCTCGCGTCGGGCGGGATCGGTGCGGTGCTTGTAGAACCCGCGCAGGGCCGGGGAGGAGAGGTCTTCCCGCCCGATCCGTTTCTACCGATGCTCCGCCGGGCCTGCGACGCCCATGGGGCGCTGCTGGTGCTCGATGAAATCTACACGGGCTTTCACCGCACGGGCCCCTGGTTTGCGAGTGAGCACACCGGGGTCATTCCCGATCTTATCTGCGTGGGAAAGGCGCTGACGAACGGTTTCCCGCTGAGTGCGTGCATCGGACGCCGGGCGGTGATGGACGCCTGGCCGGAATCCGACGGAGAAGCGCTGCACACGAGCACTTTCCTCGGCCATCCGATCGGCTGCACCGTGGCGCTCGCCTCCCTCGCGGAGCATCATAGCGTTGATCTGCAGGAGGAGGTCGAGCGGAAGGGCGCAGCGCTCCGGGCCGCGCTGCGAGGTGGGGACTCGCCCTCCCCTTGGGCGGGCGACGTGCGGGGCCGGGGCCTGATGATCGGCGCGGAAATCGTCGATCGCGCGGGCCGGCCGGATGGACCGCGCGCGATCCGCGCGGTGAAGCGCGCTCTGCGCGATGGAGTGCTGCTCCTGAGCGGCGGACCCGGCGCAAACGTTCTTTCCTTCACGCCCCCATTCGTGCTCGACGACAGCGAGATCAGCTTCGTCGGCGCTCAGTTCCCGCTCTGGCTGGCCGATTGAGGCGGTCGAGAGGCGCTAGGAATGCCGAGGATCGCGCCCGGGCTCGAGTTCGAAATTGTACTCGCTCATCGCCCAGACGTGGGGTTCGAGGACCTCCTCACGATGCCGCTGGCTGACGGGATGAGCCCGATAGGACGCCAGCTTTTCCATGCTCTCGAACTCCAGGGAGAGAAAGAAGCCCCACTCGTCCCGCGTCTCAATGCGCTGTCCGCAGCGGATGATCTTCACCTCGGAGATCTTCAGCAGCTGCGTGCGGGTCTGGCGCATCATGGCGTCGACTTCCGCCGGCGTGACTCCGGGCTTCAGCTGGCAGAGGAGAAGGTGGAAAACCATGGCGGGAATCGGACGGTGGCGATCAGGCGCGGACTCGCTCGATCTCCGCCCCGAGCGCCGAGAGTTTGTCGTCGAGATTTTCGTAGCCGCGATCGATGTGGTAGACGCGGGAAATTTCCGTCGCCCCGCGGGCCTTGAGTCCGGCGAGGACGAGGGCGGCCGAAGCACGCAAATCGCTCGCCATCACGGGGGCGCCGCTGAGGTGGTCCACTCCGGTGAGAATGGCCGTGGCACCATCGAGCCGGGCGTTCGCCCCCATGCGCTTCATCTCCGAGAGATGCATGAAACGCTGCGGAAAGATGTGTTCCGTGACGACGCTGATCCCCTCGGTCGTACAAAGCAGCGCACACATCTGAGCCTGCATATCGGTGGGGAAACCGGGATACGGCTCGGTCGAGATTTCGAGCGGGCGGGCCGCGCCCACGCCGGGGAAGATGCTGAGGTTCCGGCCTTCGGCGACGATGCGGAAACCCGAGCGCACGAGGGTATCGACGACGGCCGTGAGATGCTCCGGAATCACGTTCCGCAAAGTCACCCCATCCTTGCCGCCTGCGATGGCACCCGCCACGAGAAACGTGCCCGCCTCGATCCGATCGGGGATGACCTCGTGCTCGGCACCGTGCAATTCCTTCACCCCCTCAATTGTGATCCGTCGCGTGCCCGCGCCCGAAATTTTCGCGCCCATCTTGTTGAGGAAGTTCGCCAGGTCGACGACCTCCGGCTCGGCGGCGGCGCCGTCGATCACCGTGGTGCCCTCCGCGAGGACGGCCGCCATCATGACGTTGTCCGTGCCGAGGACCGTGGGGCCATGCGCCCCGCGGAGATTGATTTCATCGCCACGCAGTTGCGAGGCGAAGAGATTCACATCTCCGCCCTCCACGCGAACCACGGCCCCAAGCGCCTGGAATCCCTTGAGGTGAAGATCGATGGGGCGGTCGCCGATGACGCAGCCGCCCGGGAGGGCGACGGTGGCCTCCTTCTGCCGCCCGAGGAGCGGACCGAGCACGCACACGCTCGCGCGCATCTTCCGGACGAGATCATAGGGCGCGACCGTCTTCACGGTCGCGGCCGTGACGTTCACCGTGCCGCTCGCCCGCTCCACCTCCGCGCCGAGATGGCTGAGGATCTGAAGCATGAAGTTCAGGTCGCTCAGATCCGGGACGTGATGGACGACGCACGTCTCCCGCGTCAGCAGCGTCGCCGCGAGGATGGGAAGCGCGGAGTTCTTCGATCCACTAATCCGCACGGAGCCGGAAAGCGTCTTGCCGCCGTGAACGATGAGCTTCTGCAAAGACATGGGATGGGCGCCGTCCTACGCGGGCAGCGATCCGGAGAGGAAGCGCTCGATCCCGGCGAGATCGGAACGCGCACGTATGTCTTCAAAACCCATGGCCGCGAGCATTTTTTCGACGCGACGCGCCTGATCATGTCCGATCTCTAGTTCAATCCATCCGCCCCGCTTGAGCCGGACCCGCGCCTCGGAGACGAGGCGGCCGATAAGTGCAAGGCCATCTCCGCCGCCGTCGAGCGCGGCCCTCGGGTCATGTTGCACTTCGCGCGCCAGCGCCACGAGGTCGCCCGAGGGAATGTAGGGGAGGTTGGCGATGATGCCGTCGAGCGGTTGGGTGACGGCTGAAAGCAAATCCGACTCCCGCCAGTCGACGCGCGAGGACAGCTCCAGCTTCTGCGCATTTGATCGGGCGAGGGCGAGAGCCTCGGCCGAGCGGTCGAGCCCCGAGAGGCGAACGGCCGGGCGTTCCGCCGCGACGGTGAGGGCGATGATGCCGCTGCCGGTCCCGACATCGACAAACTCGCCACTGCTCGTGGCGGGAATGCGGGCGAGGGCTAGCTCGACGAGTTGCTCGGTCTCAGGCCGCGGAATCAGCGCACGGGCATCCGACAGGAACTCCCGGCCGAAGAATTCCACCGTGCCCAGCAGATGCTGGAGCGGCTCACCCTTGGAGCGGCGCTGGACGAGCGCCCGCAGCGGCTCCAGTTCCCGCGGCCCGAGCGGACGGTCAAACTCAAGATAGATGTCGATCCGGTTTTTCTTCCCCAGCACGTGCGCCGCAAGGTGCTCCGCATTGAGCCGCGGCGATTCGACGCCGTGGCGGGCGAGGAATTCGGAAGAGGCCTTGACGGTCTCGAGCAGCGAGAGCGACTTGGCGGGGGCACGGGCGGACATGCGGCCGCCCAAGATGCGGTGCCGCCCGCCGTGCGCAAGCGCCCTAGGCCGCCTCCGCCACCGGAAGCGGGTGGCTCGGGATGATGGACCGACCCGTGACCACGAGTTGCGCGTCATCGACCGCCGCGTGCGCGGCCGCATGGTGCCGACGCGAGAGTTCGCGGACAAATGGCGAGGTGTGATGCGAATACTTAAGCGTGAGGAACTCGTCGTGGAGCCGGTGTGCCTGCTCCGAGGCGACATAGTTTTCGCGCAGGAGCCAGCCAACGAATTTTTCAATCAGCTTGTCGCTCGCCTGACGCTGCCCGTTCTCGACCTTGATCCAGCCGGGGGTGGAAACGAAGCCCTGCGCACCGACGGCCTCTTGAGAGAGCTTGAGTTCGCGGCGGATCGCTTTGAGGCGCTGACCGAGGGGGATCATAAAAGTGGAGATTGGAGTGGAGGGGATGAACGAGGATGTGTGATGATTTTTATAACTACCGTAATATATTCGCGGCAAACCGACCCCAACGCGAGACGGAAATGCGGTTTTTTATGACCCAATGATGTATCTGGACGCCTTGACACGTTTGCCGCATCAGGGCCGTGCAAAACGCGTTGCCATGGGGCGATGCGTTGGTCATGTTCCGCCCCGCCCAAGGGCGAACAGGAATCACGGAAATGACCTTGACCGAAAAGCTGCTGGCGCGTGCAAGCGGAAAAGCGCGTGTGGAACCCGGAGATAACGTGTGGGTAAACACGGATGTCCTGCTGACGCACGACGTCTGCGGCCCCGGGACGATCGGGGTCTTCAAGCGCGAGTTCGGCGCGAACGCGAAGGTTTGGGACCGCAACAAGATCGTGATCATTCCCGATCACTACATCTTTACGGCCGACAGCCTCTCGAACCGGAACGTGGACATCCTTCGGGACTTCGTGCGCGAGCAGGGGTTGCCGTATTTTTATGATGTGATCGACGATCCCTCCGGCGCGTGGCGCTTCGATACTTCGAAAGGTCAGCTCAAGCGGCAGTATGGCTCGAGCTACGCAGGCGTCTGCCACACGGCCTTGCCGGAAAAAGGGCACGCGCGGCCGGGAGAGATCCTCTTCGGCACCGATTCGCATACCTGCATGGCGGGCGCGTTCGGCCTCTTCGCGACCGGCATTGGAAATACTGACGCCGGATTCATCTTCGGGACCGGAAAACTCCTCATCAAGGTGCCAGAGACGATGCGCTTCTGGCTGGAAGGCGCTCTCTCACCTGGTGTCATGGCAAAGGACGTGATCCTGCACCTGATCGGGGAGATCGGCTTCGATGGCGCGACGTATCGGTCGATGCAGTACGAAGGTCCGGGCGCCAGGGCGCTTGCGCTTGATGACCGCATGACGATCACCAACATGGCCATCGAGGCAGGGGCGAAGAACGGCATCTTCCCCGCGGACGAAAAGACGTTCGCCTACGTCGACGACCGCACGGCCCGGAACGGGACGAAGCGTGATTACACGCCGGTGGAGGTCGATGCGGACCAGCGATTCGTTTTTGATCGCGCTTTCGATCTCTCGACGCTGGAGCCGACCGTGGCATGTCATCCCGATCCGGGCAATCGCAAGACGGCGAAGGAGCTGGGACACATCGCTCTCGACCGCGCGTATATCGGCTCCTGCACGGGCGGGAAGACGAGTGACTTCATCGCCTTCGCGCAAGTGGTGAAGGGGCGCCGGGTCAAGATCGACACCTTTGGCGTCCCGGCCACACCCCAAGTTGTCGAGGAGCTGCGGGCGCATCTCATCGATGGCCGAAGTGCGTGGAGCATTATCGAGGATGCGGGCGTGCAACTGACGGAAAATGCCTCGTGTGCCGCGTGCCTCGGCGGACCGCAGGACACCTTCGGACGGCTGAATACGCCGATGAAGTGCATCAGTGCGACGAACCGAAATTTCCCGGGCCGGATGGGCAACAAGGAATCGCAGGTGTTTCTCGCGAGCCCGTACACAGTTGCGGCTTCTGCGCTTACCGGCAGAATCACGGATCCCCGCGAATTCCTTCCGTCATGATCTTTCGTCCGTCCGTCCTCCGCGCCACCGCGGTCGTGCTCTGGTGCACGGCCGTCCTGCTCGCCTCGTGCAAGGCGCCGGAATCGGCGCCTCCGCCGCCGGCCCCCGCCGTGAAGAAAAAGGGAAAGGTGACGCCGACCCCTTCACCGACTCCGGCACCCGCGGCGGTCGTGACCCCGACGCAGAAGCCAGGCCCAATGGCTCCGACAGACCAGTTTAAAGTGGCGGTTGAACGGACGCCTTTCTATAACTACGGACCGCAGCAGCCGGGCGGCCCGAATCTGAGCTTGGAGAAGGGCGCGCTGGTGAAACTGATCAAGCGCGGCTTTGGCTACAGTCAAGTGCAGCTGAAGGATCAGCAGACGGGCTACGTCGCGACGGAGGATATCGCCGCGATGACCCCTCAGGAGCTCGCGGCGGTCGATGCCGGCACCCGCCCGCCCGCTGACCTCGGGCCGCTTCCGCGGCCGGGTGGGGTGCGTCGCTCAAGCATTCCCCCCATCACTTTCGAGGAGCTTCCGCAGCCCGACCCCAAGGCCGACGCGAAGCCGGAGGCGTCGCCCAAACCCGGCTCGACGCCTTCGTTTCGCTACTAGACCTGGGGATCACGAGCCCCGGTGCGCTCGCCTGCAACGCCTTCCGACTTTCGAACCATGGCCACGCTCACTTCACCCGCGTTTGTCGTCCGCGACAACATCGATACCGACCAGATCATCCCGGCGGAATACCTCACGCTCGTGCCCACGATTCCGTCGGAATACGAGAAGCTGGGCAGCTACGCGATGATCGGACTGCCGACCGCGCATTATCCGAAGCGGTTCATGGTGCCCGGAGAAACGAAGTCGCCTTATCAAATCGTCATCGCGGGCCGGAATTTTGGCTGTGGCAGTTCGCGGGAGCACGCTCCGATTGCGCTCGGTGCGGCCGGCGTTCGGGCCGTGATTGCGGAGAGCTATGCGCGAATCTTCTTCCGGAACAGCGTCGCCACGGGCGAGCTGTTCCCGTTTGAAACTCCGGAACCGCTCACCGCGCTGATCGAGACCGGGGACGAAGTTACCCTCGATTTCGACCGCGAAACGCTCGTGGTCAGAAATCGCGAAATCCGGTTGAAATCTCTCGGCGAGGTCCGTCCCGTCGTCGAAGCCGGCGGAATCTTCAACTACGCCCGCAAGACAGGAATGATCGCCTCGGCTTGAGCTTCATGCGCGGGCGCATGAGGGTCCGGAGAAGCGGCTTGGACCGAGGCGCCAAAAAACCGCGCGAGGCGGCTGCGCAGTTGGATCGCCGTTTCGACGGACCCGGCCAGCCAGCGCAGTGCGGCGGGAAGTTGAAGGCCCGGAGCAGTGGTAAGTCCAGGAGCGACCGCATGGCCACCGGAGTGAGCGGCCGAATGGATGCCGGCATCCAGCTCGCAAACATCGCGATCGTGGAGTTCCCGACCGCGGCGTTTGAGGGTTCAAACCGGTAGTTCTCGCGCTCGTAGCGCGGTTGAATTCTTCGAACGCCTCGGAGGTCTCCGGCAGGTCCTTGATGCTCATGGGGGCGCGAAAGATCCGGAACGGCGACGGGTCTGGACGCCGCCCTTTCCGGAATGCGCGATCGACCGACCAGGGAGTTCAAGAAAATTGGAAATCTTCGGCGCGTCCGGGAGGAGCGACGGGATTCCTCGAAACGCGCTGAGCCCGAAGACGAAAAGGGCGCGCCCCTTGCGGAGCGCGCCCTCGAAACTTCCGGTACGTCCCGGAGGCAAAATGGGTTACGGCATGAGCACTTTATCCACGACGTGGATCACGCCGTTCGATTGCATGACGTCCGCGATCGTCACCTTGGCGGTCCCGCCCTTTGCATCAGTCAGTTCGACGGTGCTCCCGGCGAGCTTCGCTGTGAGCATTCCGCCGTTGACGGTCTTGATCATCGCCTTGCCGTTGCCGTCCTTGATCATTTTGACCAGATCCGTCGAAGTCACGCTGCCTGCGACGACATGATAGGTAAGAATACCGCTGAGCTGGGCCTTGTTCTCCGGCTTCAGGAGCGTATCAACCGTTCCCGCGGGCAGCGCCGCAAATGCGGCGTTGGTGGGCGCGAAGACCGTGAAGGGGCCTTTGCCTTTGAGAGTATCGACGAGACCGGCGGCCTTCACCGCGGTGACGAGCGTCGTGTGATCCTTGGAGTTCACGGCGTTGTCGATGATGTCTTTCGTCGCCATCATCGGCGCACCACCCACCATCGGATTGTCCTTCGCGAGGACTGGCGAGATGGCGAGGGCGAGCGCGAACGCGCTGAGAGTCAGTTTTTTGAACATGGAGTCGCTTGGTTGCTTCTGTTTTGGTTTTTCCCGGAATCGCGACACCCCGATCGTCAGTTTGATCGGACTCGCCGCAAGCCACGGTAAGGAGCCATCCGTCACTGGCACCCGTTTCGGATGCCCCGAGCGTGAAATTTCTGCGTCAGCGCTGCTCAGCTCAGCGCCGCCCGCATCACTTCGAGCGGTGCGGGCCGGTTGAACCACAACTCGAAAGCGAGAGCGCCCTGATGCAGAAGCAAGGCCCTGCCGTCCGTCGCACGCGCGCCCGCCTCCCTCGCCGCCTGCACGAGGCGGGTCGGCTGGGGCTCCGGGAGGTACACCGAATCAAAAACGAGGAGATGAGCCTGCAGGAGGCGCGGAGGGAGCGGAAAGTCATCCGAAAACTTCAATCCCAGCGGCGTGCAGTTCACGACGAGATCGCTGTGCGCGAGTTCCGCCTCTATCCCGGTGGACGAAAATGGAGCCGAGACCAAGCGGGCCGTGGGACCCTGCAGGCGCGTTTCGCCAGCGAAGTGGGGCGCGAGCTCCCGCGCGAGCGCCGCAGCCTTCGGGGTGTCGCGGTTGATGAGCGCGAGTCGCTCGCATTTCGAAAGCGCGCATTGGGCCGCGAGCGTGCGACCCGCGCCGCCACCGGCGCCAATGATTAGGACGCGCAGATCGTGAAGATCCACGCCGAACGCCTCCCGGACCGCGCGGACGAAGCCCGGTCCATCCGTGTTGGATCCGCGGATGCGTCCGCCTTCGAAGGACAGGGTGTTGACCGCTCCGAGCGCCCGCGCGCCTTCACTCATCTCGTCGCAGAGGGCGACCGCGGCCAGCTTGTGAGGAATCGTCACGTTCGCGCCAAGGAAACCCGCCGCCTGCATCAGCCCGATCCCCTCGACAAACTCATCCGGGCGCAGCTGGACGCGCGTGTAGGCCAGACCGAGCTGCGCGTGGGCAAGCGCGGCGTTTTGCATTCTTGGCGACGCGGAGTGCGCCACCGGATCACCGATCACTGCGAGGCGGTGGGGGAACTCCGCTCCGGCGGTGGCCGCGGTCCAGTCGCGGAGATCGGCGAGCGAATGGACGTCCTTCATGCCTTGACCAGACACCGCGTTCCCGCGCGTGACGAATGCGAACGCGGCGTGGCAATCACGCGTTTCGATGGCAAAGGGAGCGCGCAGTGATGGAACTCCCCCCACTCGAATCCGAATCCGCACCCACGGACAGCCGTCTCGCGGCGATGTGCGCGGATGCGGCCTATCGCGCGGCGCGGAGTTATCAGGCATCATTCCACGCCATCACACGGCGCGCGGCGGTACGTTTCATTGCCCGCGATTGGGAGGGCGCCCAGGCGGACGCGATCGAGAGGCTCCAGCTTTATGCGGCGGTGCTCGATCCGCTGGTCGCGGAAATCGGCCGTTTAATGGGAGGCCGGCTGCAGGACACCGCGGTTTGGGCGGCCATCAAGGCCGTGTATTCCTCGCTGATCGCGCGCTGCCAGGAATGGGAGATTGGAGAAAGCTTCTTCAACTCGCTGACCCGGCGCGTGTTTTCGACCGTAGGAGTCGATTCGCGGGTGGAATTTCTCGACACTGATTTCGACGCGCCGCCGACGGCCCCCCGCGAGTCGATCCTCCGCCGCCTCGAGGGCGGTGCGCTCCCAGCCCTCATTATCGCGGCGCTGACCGAAGCTGAGCTGGCCGCGGGACGATTCCCGTTGCTTGGCGATGAGGCGGGCGAAGCCGCGAGCCGGATCAACGCCCGCCTCGCGCCGGATGGCGCGGTCGCGCTGGAGGTGATGCAGAGCGCGTTCTTTCGCGGGAAGGGCGCCTTCGTGGTCGGCCGGGCGATCACAGCCGATGGCGCGGCCCTGCCCGTCGCGTTCGGTCTGCGGCATCGGGACGACGGCATCCGGCTCGGCGCGCTGCTGCTCGGCGAGACGGCGCTCGCCATCCTCTTCAGCTTCACGCGCTCGCACTTTCACGTCCACACCCCGCGCCCGTACGAATACGTCCGCTTTTTGTGCGACCTGATGCCGCGAAAGCGAACGAGCGAGCTCTACACCACCCTTGGGTACCATAAGCACGGCAAAACCGAGTTCTACCGGGATTTCGTGCAGCACCTGCGGCGCTCGACCGACCGGTTCGTCCCGGCGGCGGGCACGCGGGGAATGGTGATGATTGTATTCACGCTCCCGACCTACGATGTGGTCTTCAAACTCATCCGGGATCAGTTCGATTACCCGAAAGACAGCACTCGCCACGACGTGATGGCGAAATACCGGCTGGTCTTTGAGCACGACCGCGCCGGACGCCTCGTGGATGCTCATGAATTCGAACAGGTGCGGATCGAGAAAGGACGCTTCGACCCCGCGCTCCTCGAGGAGCTACGCCGTCACGCGACGCAGTCCGTCCGGGTCGGGGAGGAGCATGTCATCATCCAGCACGCGTACGTCGAGCGCCGCGTCCGCCCGTTGAATCTCTTCCTCGCCGAAGCCGATCGGGAGACGGCCCGGGCAGCCGTGGTGGACTATGGACGCGCGATTCTCGAGCTCGCCGCGATGAACATCTTCACCGGTGATTTGCTGCCCAAAAACTTCGGCGTCACGCGCAGCGGGCGGGTCGTCTTTTATGACTACGACGAGCTCTGCTGGATCACGGACTGCAATTTCCGCGACCTGCCCGAACCGCAGACACACGAGCAGGAAATGGCGGCGGAGCCCTGGTACACGGTGAGGGACAACGACATCTTCCCGGAGGAATTTCCCCACTTTCTCGGCCTGCCCGACGAATTGCTCGGGGCCCTGACGAGGGCGCATCCCGGCCTGTTTCAGGCCGACTACTGGCGCGGAGTGCAGGCCGCCATCCGCGCCGGGGAGATCATTGAGATTCTTCCCTACGGCGACGAAGCCCGGATTTGAGTTTGACTGCGCCGGGCGCAACGCCGGTTGCCGGGCAGCCCGCGCGCTGCTTGCTTTCGCGCTCCATGTCAGCTCCCGATCCCGCTTCGCCGCCCGCTCCATCCGATTTCATCCGCGACATCGTCGCCGCGGATTTGCAGGCCGGGAAATATGCCTGTCCGCACACCCGGTTCCCGCCGGAACCGAACGGGTATCTGCACATCGGCCACGCCAAGTCGATCTGCCTGAATTTCGGGATCGCGCGCGAGTTCGGCGGGACCTGCAATCTGCGGATGGACGATACCAATCCCGCGAAAGAGGATCTGGAATACGTCGAGTCAATCCGCGAGGACGTGAACTGGTTGATCGGCGGCTGGGCGGACGATCGTCTCGGCCTCAAGCGCGTCGGACAGACTCCCGCGGCCACCGAAAACGCCGGCCCGGTCGATTTTCAGCTGGCGCCCTCGAGTCCGGCTGCAGGTGTGGCGCTGGAGCCGTTTTTCGCCTCGGATTATTTTGATCAGATTCACGAGTACGCCGCTCAGCTGATCCGGAAGGGGAAGGCATACGTGGACGATCTGACGCCGGAGCAGACCGATGAGTATCGGCAGGCGGGAAAAGCGAGTCCGTTCCGGGAGCGCTCTCCGGACGAGAATCTCGCCCTGTTTGCGCGGATGCGGGGCGGCGAGTTCCCGGACGGAACTCGCACGTTGCGCGCGATGATCGACATGAGTTCGCCAAACATGTGGCTGCGTGATCCGGTGCTGTACCGCATCCGGCATGCGGCTCATCACCACACGGGCGACAAGTGGTGCATCTATCCGATGTACGACTTCGCCCATGTCCTGAGTGACTACATCGAGGGCATCACCCATTCGGTCTGCACGCTCGAGTTCGAAGTGCATCGCCCGCTCTACGACTGGATCCTCTCGTCGCTCGATCTGCCGAGGCCGCTCCCGCATCAGTTCGAGTTCGCCCGGTTGAATGTAAACTACACGGTCATGAGCAAGCGGAAGCTCGCCCGGCTCGTCGCTGACGGCGTGGTCGAGGGATGGAATGATCCACGCCTCCCCACGATCTCGGGCCTGCGCCGTCGGGGCGTCACGGCGGCGGCGCTGCGGCATTTTGCGACGCAGCTCGGCGTAACGAAGTTTCAGAGCATGACGGACGTCGCCGTGCTGGAGCACGTCATCCGCGACGAATTCAACCGCCAGGCCCAGAGGCGCCTCGCCGTCCTGCGTCCACTCAAGCTCGTCATCACGAACTATCCGGACGGTCAGGTGGAGCAATTGACGGCCACGAACAATCCGGAGGATCCGAGCGCGGGCACCCGGGCCGTGCCGTTCAGCCGGGAGGTTTTCATTGAGCAGGACGACTTCCGCGAGGTGCCGCCACCGAAGTACTTCCGCCTCCGTCCCGGCGGCGAGGTCCGGCTGAAGTACGCCTACATCGTCAAGTGTGACGACGTCGTGAAGGACGACGCCGGCAACGTCCTCGAGTTGCGGTGTACCGCCGATCTCGACAGCAAGACGGGCGGCGCGAACTCGGCGCGAAAGGTGAAAGGTACGGTCCACTGGGTCAGTGCCAGAGACGCCATCGATGCGGAAGTCCGGCTCTATGACCGGCTGTTTCTCGTGCCGGACCCCGATGCCGACGGCGACTTCATGAAGCACCTCAATCCGCATTCGCTGGAAACAGTCACCGCAAAGTGTGAGCCGAGCCTGGGAGCGGCGACACTCGATCAGCGGTACCAGTTTGAGCGGCTGGCCTATTTCGCGCTCGACCCGGACACCACACCCGGCCGGCCGGTCTTTAACCGCACCATCACGCTAAAGGACACCTGGTCGAAGGACGCGAAGAAAGCTTGAGGCCCGGCCGATGAGTCCGCGCTGTGCCGTCTCCCTGCTGGCGCGTGGAGACGGCTGGGTCGCGCTCAGCAAGCCCGCCGGGCTGCTCGTTCATCCAACGCGTCCGGACGGATCCGTCACGCTGCTTGGGCTCGTGCAGGCCTATCTTGCCCCCGAAATTGCGGCAGGCGCGCGCGTCTCGTTCGTTCACCGGCTCGACCGCGAGACGAGCGGCGTGATTCTCGCCGCGACGAATGCCACCGCGGCGCGACACTTCGGCGGTCTTCTCCAGCGTGGCGCGATGGGGAAGGAATATCGCGCGCTCGTCCTGGGGCATCCAGCGTGGGAGGAGCAGAGAATCGACGCCCCACTTCTGCGCGCCGGCTCCCGGGGCGAGTCGACCGTCTGGCTCCGCCAGCGCATTCATCCCGAAGGGTCGCGCGCTGCGACTTCGTTCCGAGTCCTCGCCCGTTTCGCTCGCGCTGGTCAACCGTTTGCCTTGCTCAAAGCCACGCCGCACAGCGGGCGGATGCATCAGATTCGGGTGCACGCCGCTGCGCTCGGGCATCCCCTCGTGGGCGACAAGCTCTATGCGGGCGACGGCTCGCATTATCTGAGATTCATCGAGACGGGATGGACGCCTGAGCTGGCTTCGGATCTGCACCTGCCTCGCCACGCGCTTCATGCGCATTCCCTGGAATTTCCCGACGTTTCCGGCCGCGGACAACGCATTACCGCGCGGGCACCGCCCGATCTCGCGGAATTTGCGGGAAGTTGGCCTTGACGCTCTTCGCGGGGCGCGGCATTGCACTTGCGGCTCGCGGCGAATTTCCGCTTTCGTGGAACAATCCGCTGGTGGCGCGAGCGTCCCCTCTTTTCGTCCATGAACATCCACGAGTATCAAGCCAAGGAACTCTTCGTGAAATTCGGCGTGCCGAATTCACCCGGGCGCGTCGCCCGCACGACGGAGGAGGCCGAAACGGTCGCCCGCGATCTAAACACCGCCGACCTCGTGGTGAAGTCCCAGATCCATGCCGGTGGACGCGGCAAGGGCACCTTCAAGAGCGGCTTCAAGGGGGGGGTGCACCTCTGCAAAACCCCCGCCGAGGCCCGCGAGCTCGCTTCCCAGATGCTCGGGCAGGTCCTCGTCACGCATCAGACCGGTCCCGAGGGTAAGCAGGTGAACCAGGTTCTCATCGCGAAGGGGGTGGACATCTCGAAGGAGTATTATCTCGCGATCCTCATGGATCGGGCGACCAGCGCCCCCATCATCATCGCCAGCACCGAAGGCGGCGTGGACATCGAAACCGTTGCAGACAAGACACCTGAGAAGATCGTTCGCGAGTCGGTTCATCCGCTCCTCGGGCTCCAGCCTTATCAGGGACGCAAGATCGCCGGGCTGCTCGGGCTCAAGGGCAGCCAGTTCCGCCAGTTTGGCGACCTGCTCGCCTCACTCTACCGGCTCTTTATCGCGTGCGACTGTTCCATGGTGGAGATCAATCCACTCGTGGTGACGCCCGATGGCCAGATGCTCGCCCTCGACGCGAAATTCAATTTCGACGACAACGCGCTCTTCCGGCAGAAAGACGTTTTCGCCATGCGCGACGTGACCGAGGAGGACCCGCGCGAAGTGGAGGCGAGCAATTTCGGCCTCAATTATATCGGGCTGGACGGCAATATCGCCTGCCTCGTGAACGGCGCCGGACTCGCCATGGCCACGATGGACATCATTCAGTTCGCCGGGGGCAAACCCGCGAACTTCCTCGACGTCGGCGGTGGAGCGACCAAGGAGCAGGTGTCCGCGGCGTTCAAAATCATTCTCGCCGATCCGCGCGTGAAGGGAATTCTCGTGAACATCTTCGGGGGGATCATGGACTGCAATGTCATCGCCACCGGCATCGTCGCCGCGGCCCGTGAAGTGGGCTTGAAAATCCCTCTCGTCGTCCGCCTCGAGGGAAACAACGTCGCCGCCGGCAAGCAGACGCTCGGGGAGAGCGGCCTCGCGCTCGTCAGCGCCGATGATTTGAAGCAGGCCGCCTACAAAATCGTCGCCGCGGTCAAAGCCGCAGCCTGACCCTCTCCGATCTCCCATGATCCGCGTCACCGAAGTCGCCTTCTCTGCCTACCCCGTCACCGACATGGGCCGGGCGAGGCGATTCTACGAAGGCCTGCTCTGTCGGAAACCAGCCACGGTCCACGACTACGGCGAGACGCAGTGGGTGGAGTATGAGATCGGGCCGCACACGGTCGCCCTCACGAACATGGTGCCGACCTGGAAGCCGAATCCCGATGGCGGCGCGATTGCCTTCGAGGTCGAGGACTTCGACGCTGCGATCACCGACCTGCGGGCGGCGGGCGTGAAGTTCTACGCCGAGCCCTTCGCCAGCCCCGTCTGCCGCCTCTGCGTGGTGGCCGATCCCGACGGAAATTCCGTCACCATTCACCGCCGCAATTCTGCCTGACCTTCCATGGCCATTCTCGTTGATTCCTCCACCCGCATCCTCGTTCAAGGCATCACGGGTGATTTCGGCTCCCGCCACGCGAAGCTCTCGCTCGACTACGGCACGCAGGTCGTCGCCGGCGTCACCCCTGGGAAAGGCGGCCAGGTCTTCGAACACAACGGCCACAAGGTGCCGATCTTCGACACCGTCTTCGACGCGGCGAAGCACACGGGTGCGACGGTGAGCGTGATCTTCGTGCCCCCGCCCTTCGCGGCGGACGGGATTCTCGAGGCGGTCGATGCAAATCTCGACCTCGCCGTTGCCATCACCGAGGGCATTCCGGTGAATGACATGGTCAGAGTGAAAGCGGCGATGGCGGGTCGGAAGACTCGTCTGATCGGACCAAACTGTCCTGGCCTCGTCACGCCGGGCGCCGGCGAAAACTCCCACGGCGGCTGCCGCATCGGCATCGCGCCGGGTTACATCCACAAGCGCGGAAACGTCGGCGTCGTCAGCCGCAGCGGCACGCTCACGTATGAGGCGGTCTGGCAGCTCACGCGTCGCGGCTATGGGCAGAGCACCTGCGTTGGGATCGGCGGGGATCCCGTCAACGGCACGTCCCACCTCGACGTGATGAAGATGTTCAACGAAGACCCTGAGACCGAGGCGATCATCATGATCGGCGAGATCGGCGGTGACGCCGAGGAAACGGCCGCCGCCTGGGTGAAGGCGCATTGCCGGAAGCCGGTCGCCGCGTTCATCGCCGGCACGACCGCGCCTCCGGGTCGTCGCATGGGACACGCCGGTGCGATCGTCAGCGGCGGCAAGGGCACGGCCCAGGGCAAGATCGCGGCCCTGCAGGATGCCGGCATCGCCATCGCGGAAACGCCTTCGGACATGGCGGATGCCCTGATCAAGCGCTGGAAAGGCTGATCCTCCTTCCTCCACCCGCTGAGTCGCTTTTCGAAATCCGTCTCCTCCCAAACCCTCACCTCCCAAAAACCATGCCGGTCACCGCCAAAGGTCTCGAAGGAATCATCGCGAACTCCACCCGTCTCTCCGATGTGCGGGGCGACGTCGGTCAACTCATCTATTGCGGCTACGACATCAATGAACTCGCTGGCAAGGTGACGTTCTGTGAGGCGCTGTACCTCCTCTATCACAACCGCCTGCCCAACCTGCGGGAGTTGGGACAATTTGAGGGGAAGATCCGGCACCTGCGGAAGCTGCCGGATGGGGTGGTCGAGTTCCTCAAGGCTGCGCCGAAGAATGCCGTGCCGATGGACGTGATCCGCACCGCGGTTTCGATGCTCGGTCTCTACGACGAGGGAACCCCGGATGAGAATCCCGCGAACCGCGACCAAATCCTGCGGCGCTGTCTGAACGTGACGGCCAAGATCGGCGTGATCGCCGCGTACTACCATCGCGCGCGCCAGGGGAAATCACTGCTCCCGGTCCGCGAAGATCTCACTGAGGCCGAGCACTTCCTCTACCTCCTCAACGGCGAGGTCCCCTCGAACGAAGCCGCCGAGACGCTGGACATGGCGCTCGTCCTCCATGCCGATCACGGCATGAACGCTTCAACGTTTTCCGCCCGCGTGACCATCGCGACGCTGACCGATGTCTATTCCGCGGTGACGGCGGCGATCGGCACGCTGAAGGGCCCGCTCCACGGCGGTGCAAATGAGGGCGTGATCCACATGCTCCAGGAGATCGGCAGCGAGGGGAACGTCATTCCCTGGCTGGAAGCCCAGCTCGGCCAGAAAAAGAAGATCATGGGGATGGGACATCGCGTTTACAAAACGCTGGATCCCCGGGCTCCGCTCCTCCGGAACGTCGCGATCAAGCTCACCGAGCAGCTCGGTGAAGCGAAGTGGCTGCGGATGAGCGAGACCATCGCCACCTACATGAAGGAGAAGAAGGACCTGAACGCGAACGTCGATTTCTACAGCGCGACGGTCTACTACTCGCTCGGCCTGCCCACCGATTACTTCACGCCCGTGTTCGCCATCTCCCGGACGGCGGGCTGGACCGCGCACATCCTTGAGCAGTTGGAGGACAACCGCCTCTACCGCCCGCTGAGCGAGTACACCGGCCACCCGGTCGGATTGACGGTGACTCCGATCGAGCAGCGCTGAAGCCGCCGACAACCGGGCCGCGGGCTGAAGTCGTCAGGCGCCGACGGACAATTCGTTGTCGCCTGCGGGCCTCATTTCCGCTTGCACCGTGTTGTCTCGGCATCTAAGCAACAAAACCTCCGGAATGGTGCGGACCCGCCATGCGGCCCAACCGCGTGTCGGTACACCGCTGAGCATTTCCCTTAACCCCTGCCCAACCCAATGAACACGAATCGTCTCTTCACCGCGCTCGTCGGTGCGGCGTCGGTTGCCCTCGCAGGAAACTGCGTCGCGCAAACGGCCGCCTCCCCGTACGTTGACACCCGTTTTTCGGGTCACTTCTTCTTCGGCGACAGCCTGACCGACAACGGCAATCTGTTTGTCGTGACCGGCGGCACGCAGCCGCCCTCGCCGCCCTACAACCAGCGCTTCACGAACGAACTCGTCTACGCAGAGTACCTTGTCCCCGGCCTCCAGCGCGCCACCACAGCCGCCGCGAGCGTGCGGACAAATCTAGACTTCGCCTTCGGTGGCGCCACGGCCGCACCCGCCGCAAATCCCCCGTCCTTCGCCGGCCAGCTCGCGCTTTTCAATCAGCGCCAGCTCACCATCGGCGCCAATGATCTCGTGAGCGTGTTTTTCGGCGCTAACGACTTTTTCAATAACGTCGCCACGATCGGCGCGACGCCCTCCACGGCCGGCAACGCCATCACGCTCCTGGCGAACACCTCCGTCACGAATGTCGTGAGCGGCGTGAACACTCTCGTCGCGGCAGGCGGCCGGAATTTCATCGTGTTCTTCCTCCCGGACATCGGCTTCACTCCGGCGTTCAGCACGAGCCCCGCGCGGCCCTTGGCGTCGCTGTACAGTGCCACCTATAACTCCGGGCTCCGCGCCTCGCTCGCGACGGCCCTAGGCACCGCACCCGCTGGAACGAATTTCACGTTGATCGACACGACCGCGTTCGTGAATCGTCTGATCGCCCGCCCGGGTGATTTCGGCCTAAGGAACGTCACGACCCCGTTCCTCGGACCGCCGTTCGCCACCGGCACTGGCACCGGCACCGTCACGGATTTCCTCTTCTTTGACAGCGTCCACCCGACGAGCACGGTTCAGAGGCTCGAAGCCTTGTTCGTCCTTGAGGCGATCAATCCCCAGTTCGCGCTCGCGAGCGCCGCAGCCCCAGCCCGCGCCGCACTCGCCACGATCGACCTCGCGGCGGACACGGTGATCACCCGCCTCGATACGCTGCGCTCGAATTCGATCATTCGTGGTGGCGGCACGCGGGATGCGAAGAGTGGCGTTTTCACCCCCGCGGACCGCAAGCCGCACTTCGACCTCTACGGCACCTACAACTATCTCGATGCCGAACGCGTCGGTGATGCGGGCAGCCGGCGCACTAGCTTCCATTCGAACATGGGGACGATCGGCGCCGATGTCACACTCAACTGCGGCCTGACGGTGGGCGGCGCGGCGAATGTGGCCGAGACGAACGGCAGCCAGAGCGGCGGGAGTCGCTACCGCTTCAGCACCGCGACCTTCGAAGCCTATGCGATGTATCGCCCGGGTCCTTTCTTCGCGGACCTGAGCTTCGGCGGCGGCTCAGTGGATCTAAACAAGATCCACCGCCAGACGATCTTCGCCTCGGTCGTCACCGACGGCAGCACGACCGGCAGCGCCCAGTATGGACACTTCCGGCTTGGCTACGAGTTTCGCGCGGCTCCCGGCCTCGTCTTCGGGCCGGTGGTCGGCGTCCGCTACGATCGCGTGACTCTCTCCGGCTACTCGGAGACGAATGGCGCGGGCTTGGAGTTCAGCTACGGCCGCCAGACGATCTCGAGCGTTCAGGGCACCTTCGGCGCCTTCGTGAACTACCAGGGCAAGCTCGCAACCATGGACACCTCGCTGCGCGTCAGCGGCGTCTATCGCCATGACTTCCAGGACGGAACGCGCCGAGTGAACGGTCGCCTCGCCAACAACCTCTCCAACACGACGACGCTCTCGACCTATGACGGAAACGGCAGCGGCGCGGATCTCGGCGTCGGCGTCACCGGCATGCTCACCCGCCACATCGGTCTGCACGTCGACTACACCGCACAGGTGCGTCAGGACGACCGCTTCGCGAATCGCATCAGTGCGACGATGAGCTACTCGTTCTAAGCCCCTCCGGCTCCGAAACCCTTGAAGCCCTCCGCTGGTTCGTCCGGCGGAGGGCTTTTTGCTGGGCATTTGGCGAAGTTCCGCTCCGGGACCCGGCGATTCGGTCACCCTTGGGTCCTGCCCGCCCGGCAAGATCACGAAAGCAAAACGGCGCGGGATGGCCCCGCGCCGTTCCAAATAAAATCGTGCCGTCCGCGAACGCCGACTACGCCCGGCCCATGTAGGCGCCGTTCCGGGTGTCGATCTTGATGCGCTCTCCCTCTTTGATGAAAAGCGGGACCTGAACCACCTTGCCGGTCTCGAGGGTGGCTGGCTTCTGCACGTTGTTCGCACTGTCGCCGCGCACGCCTTCGGCGCTCTCGGTCACGACCAAAGTCACGGTCGGCGGGAGTTCCAGTTCGACCGCCTTATCGGCGGCGTAGAGCACCACCACCTTCAGGTTTTCGACGAGATAATCCTTCGAATCGCCGACGAGCTTTTCGTCGATCTGGATCGTATCGTAAGTCGACGGGTCCATGAAGAAGTAACCGTCCCGATCCTTGTACGAGAATTCGAGTTCCTTCCGCTCCACTTCCACGAGTTCCACCTTCTCGGTCGAGGTGAAGCGCACGTCGGCGGACTTCCCGGTCTTGATGCTCCGGATGATCGCTTGGACGAAGGCCCGAAGATTTCCCGGGGTGCGGTGCATGACTTCGAGCACGATGGCAACTTCGCCGTTGTAGCGGATGGCCTGGCCTTTGCGGAGATCGTTGGCGGCGGGCATGGGAGCGGGGGAGGGATTGGGGTGAAGGAGACGGCGGGAGGTTCCAGGCGGAAGCTGCCTCCGTCAGAGAATTTTCAACCTGGTCAGGTCTTGGGTATCGACGAGGCCGATCGGGTGGGAGGAATCGTCCACGACGATCAGATCGTCAACCCGCTTGCGCTCCAGGGTCTGGAGGATGGTCACGGCAAGCGCGTCCCCGCGAATCGTGAGGGGATTTCGGGTTGTCAGCGGCCCCACGGGCCGGCCGGCGATCTGGGGGTCGACCTGGAATTGCCGGGCGAAATCCCCGTGCGTGAAAATGCCGAAGAGCGTGCCATCCGGATTCACCACCACCGCGGCACCGGCCCGCTGGCGGCTCATCTCGTGGAGCACGTTCGCGATGGTCGCATCCGGCGCCACGATTGCGATCCGTTCCCGCGGGCGCATGATCTGGTCGACCTTCAGGAGGAGAGCGCGGCCGAGGGAGCCGCCCGGGTGAAACTTCGCGAAGTCCTCCTTCCGAAAGCCCCGAGCCTCGAGCAGCACCATCGCCAGGGCGTCCCCGAGCGCGAGCGCGACCGTGGTACTGGATGTCGGCGCCAGATTCAACGGGCAGGCTTCCTGGGCGACGCTCGCATCGAGCACGACGTGCGCGGCGCGGGCGAGGGTGGAGTCTGCCCGCCCCGTAATGGCGATGAGCGTGATGTCAAACCGCAGCAGCCACGGGAGCAGATTGACCAGTTCATCCGTCTCCCCGCTCGCGCTCAGCGCGATCACGGCGTCGCCATCCGTCACGATTCCGAGATCCCCGTGAAGGGCGTTGAGCGAATCGAGCACGACCGCCGGAGACCCCGTGCTCGTCAGCGTCGCAGCGATTTTCTCGCCGATGTGCCCGGATTTTCCAACGCCAACGACGACAATTTTGCCGCGTGCATCCGCCACCCGTTTCAAGGATTCAACCGCGCGGACAAACGCTTCATCCAGCCGGTCGTGGAGGCGTTGCAGTTCGCCGATTTCGATATCGAGCACACGCCGGCCGAGTTCGAGAAAATCCATGGGCGGGACGGCGGCGGGAAGGTCGGCTGCAAACCGCCGGCGAAATTGCCCGCGGCGGGGGATCTGGAGGTAAGGGGATTCGAACCCCTGGCCTTCTCATTGCGAACGAGACGCTCTACCAACTGAGCTATACCCCCGAAACTGACGGGCCAAATAAATACACGCTCCGGTGCGTCCAGCAAGCCGCGAGATCCAGATCCAGTCAGGGAGGGAAGGCACGTTGCAGAAAGGCCACAGTCCTCTCAAGCGAATCACGTCCGGCCTCCCCGGAAAAGCCATGTCCCGCACCTGGATAGACCTTCAGCTCATGCATGACATGCAGCCGCTGGGCCAGCGCGGCGAGGCGCTGCGCCGCGTGGATGGATACGATCTGGTCGGCGGTGCCGTGAAGAATGAGCGTGGGTGGCAGTCTCTTGATCTGCCCTTCAATGACCGGCGGGAGGCCGCCGAAGAAATCGACCAGCGCACCCACCTTCGGCTCGAAGGCCGCCACACTAATCGCGAGCGTCCCGCCGAGCGAAAATCCGGCGATGGCCACCCGCGATGCATCCGCCCGCGGCAATCGGCGCGCGGCGTCGACCCCGTCACACAGAGTCTCGTGCCAGACCGGCAGGCAGCGGACTTGGCTCGCCGCGTCCGCGTGCTTCGTGCCTGTCCGCTCGAAATAGTGAACCACCGCCACAAGGAAGCCGCGATCGGCGAGTGTCCACGCGACCCGCCGGTAACCGTCACCGCCGGCTTCCCGATCGAGCCCGTGCGCCCCGTGCGCAATCAGAATGACCGGCACCCGGCTGGCGCCCGGCGGGGTATAGCAGTCCATCTGGATGGGGACGCCGCCACTGTGAAAGGTGATTTTGGATTCCGTCGCGGCCCTCCCCTGACCCGCCGTCGCAAAGAGAAACGCGGCGGCGCAGGCGGATGGAAGAAGTCGTCGCATCGGCGATACTATCCCTCGCTGCGGCCAGCGCGAGCGCGGCAATCCGGGGCGATTGGGCTGCATCAGTGGGAATTCAAGCCGCGGATGGATGTCGATGCGCCCCTCGTCGGAGGTGCCCATTTTTTCGTTTTGAAGACCGCTCCGTTTCCTGTCATGCGTCCGCGATGAATGCGAAAAAGAAAATCACCGTGGTGATGGCGGGGACGACAGCCGAGATGGCCGTCCGGCTCGACGCGAACTGGATCTGGCTGGGCGACGTCATCAGCATGGAACGGCGGACATCAGTCAATGGTCTGCGCGTGACGGGCGACTGGCTCGAATTCAAAAGCGGCGGAATCCCGTTTCGACTTTGTCTCGGCGCGGAAGAGGCGAAGCGTTGGGAGGCGGAACTCAAAAGGTCCTCCCAAGCCTCCGAAGATTTCGGTCTCAACTGACGGTCACGGCGCGACGTCGACCGCGAGTCGGAGGTCAGCCCGCGCGTGTCCGGCCATCAGATAGGTCGCGCTCATGTTCCCGCCGTTCAGGGATTTTCGGTTTGACACCCCCTCCGAACTTCCGCAACCTGCTCCCGCAGATTGTATCCCATGAATACCGTACATTATCGCCGCGCCCGCAAGCTGTCCGTTCTCGCCGTTGGACTTGCCTCGTTGGTGTTCGGTCAGTTCGCAAGCGCCCAGACGACGACGTTTGGTCAATACTTCCAGCAGAACGGATCGACGCAGGGCTTCAGCTACACGAACGGCGGCACGTCGGCCACGTTTTCGACCATCTCGACCCTGCCGATCTTCTTCCTCTACAGTGTCATTCCGGGAATGCAGGCGGACGTCGCTAACCCGACAGTTAACGCGGGTGGGATTACATTCACGGGCACGACAAACACGGTCGCAGTCTCGGACGGCGGTGCTGGATTCAATCAGCTCTTCCAGACCATCAATTTCAGCATCATTCGTACCACTCCTTCCGCCTCCGGCGGCACCAACCTGCTCACGGGCACCCTGACGAACGTAACGATCAACTTCAGCGGCAACAGCGCCAGCTTCAACGTGACCAGTGGCGGCACGTCCATGGTGACGTTTTCCTCGGACTTTCTCGACTTTTCCAACACGACGATCCGAAATGCCGGTTTCAGCTTCTCCGGCGCCAGTTCGTCGATCTCACAGAATGCCAACGGCTTCCTGAATCCCTTCGCGATCTCGGCGCAGGGAACGTTCGCTTCGAATCCGCTCCCCATTGCCGTCGTGCCGGAGGTCAGCACGGGCGTGATCTTCACCGCCTGCGCGGCGCTCGTTATCCTCGGGGAAATCCGGCGCCGTCGCCGCAGCGCAAAGTCGGTGGGCGAACCCGTGATGGCCGCCTGAGCGACCGTAAAGAGTGCTCTGTTTTGGAACACCGCGCGGATTCCGCGCGGCGTTTTTTTGCCAGGAACTGACGTGCGCGGAATCAGCGGCGACGCCAGATGCTGGCCTGCGAGACGCTCCACTGGAATTTCCGGGCATGCTCCCGAATGAGGAACGGGACGTCCTGCACCCCCCGAAACTCGAAGGTCGGTTCCAATCGCCCGCGTAAGGCATCCAGCGTGCCCAGCGGAGCACCGCCCACTGCGCGACCACCCAGCCAACGCTCGCGCGGCGTGTACTCCGGGAGCCACGTGTAGGGGGAGGCAATGACCAACTGGCCTCCGTCCCGCACGAGCAACGGGAGACGCTCGAGACAGCGCGCCGGGTCCGGCAGGCGATCAATCAGATTTGCCATCAAGACGACGTCGAAGCTGCCGAGATCCGCCCGCAGATCGCACGCGTCACCGACCTCGAACCGCACCCGGCTGCCGTCAACGCCTGCCGGAATCCGCGCGCGCAACGGCGTGCGGAGTTCGCCCTCATCGGTCCGGTAGTACGACAACTCACCGTCGTCGCGAAGCGTCCCGGCCGCCCGAATGAAACTCGCGGAGAAATCGATCCCCACGACCTCCTCGCAATGCCGGGCGAGCTCGAATGACGAGCGACCGACCGCGCAGCCGAGATCAAGCGCCCGCGCCCCGGCCGGCAGTTCGGACCCAACGATGGTTTCGGAGACGACTCGCTCCGCAAATTCAAGCGCGGCCCGCGGTCCGAAGTCGTAAGGCAGAATCTCCTCCGGAGTGCCGAAGTGAAAGAGCAGATACTCACCAAGTAGACGTTCAGTCTCGTAGGGATTCATTTGTGAGGAACGCGGAGCACTCAGGGAAAAGCGGATGGGTAATGGGTGATGGCCGATCGACCATCAGTCTTCCTCTCGTCTTACTCAGCCTCAGCTCATCACCATGCCGCCGTCGACGGTCAGAGTCTGCCCCGTGATGTAAGCGGCATCGGGCCCGGCCAAGAATGCGACGGCACCGGCGATCTCCTCGCCCGTCCCGAAGCGCGCGAGCGGCACCTGCGTGAGGATCCCCTTCTTGAGCTCCTCGGGCAGACCGGCGGTCATCTCCGTCGTGATAAAGCCTGGGGCGATCGCGTTGACAGTGATGCCGCGGCTCGCCAACTCACGGGCCATGGATTTCGTGAGACCAAAGAGGCCCGCCTTGCTCGCCGCGTAGTTCGCCTGCCCCGCATTGCCGATCAGACCGATCACAGAGCTGATGTTGATGATGCGCCCCGAACGCTGCTTGAGCATCTGGCGCTGGAAGGCTTGCATCACGTGAAACGCGCCTTTGAGATTGGTGTCGAGGACGAGATCCCAATCATCCGAGGTCATCCGCATCGAGAGCCCGTCACGCGTCACCCCAGCGTTGTTCACGAGAATGTCGCAGCGTTCGAAATCCTTCAGGATCTGCGCCGCCGCGGACTGCACGCTCGCGAGGTCCGAGACGTCGGCCGCATACGCTCGCGCCCGACCCGGCTGGCTCGCGTTGATCTCGCCGGCCGTTTTCTCCGCGTTTCCGGCGGTCCGACTGACGCAGGCCACTTGGGCGCCCTCGCGGGCAAGGCGGAGAGCGATGGCATGGCCGATGCCACGGCCGGCTCCGGTGACGACCGCGGTCAGGTTGGGGAGAATCATGGCGCGGAGACTAGCGAAAGCGCGGCCGACCGCGAATGCAGACCGGGCCGCCAGGGAAAAAATTTACGTGGCGGAATTTCGTCAGGCAAACGCCTCGAGAAACGCCGCCTCGAGCGCGAGCGCCTCCTGCACGTTGCGACCGAGGTGCTCGTGCAACGCCTCGAGCGCCTCGATGCGCGGAAGAATCGCAGACGCCTGCGCGGTGTCGCCAGAATTCAGGCAGTTGCGGAGCCGGTCGCCCCACCAGCGCGCGAGTGCTCCAATCAGCACATCTCGTTCGGCCAGATAGCGCGTCTCCACCTGGATCTTGTGGTAGTCCTCGCGTTCGTTGAGCCAGTCCCCGTAGTCGCGCCGGTCGTATTTGTCCTCCTCGGCGGAGAATTCCGCCTCTTCGCCCGCCCGGATCTCCGTCTTCGCTTCGCTGAGAATCTGCTGGAACCCACGGAGCAGACGGTAGGCGGGCGTGACCGAGGCGGTCGTGGGCGCGGGACGCGTCGCGAACTCTTCGAGCTGCCGGTGCAGTGCTTCCTCTCGGGGAGTCAGCTCGCGGACCCCCGTGCTCCGCAGGTCCACCCGGATGCAGCGGCTCAGGATCGTCTCGAGAAGTCCCTCCGGCCGCGAGGTTACGAGCAGGAGAAGCGAAAATGGTGGTGGTTCCTCGAGCGTTTTGAGGAACGCATTCGCAGCCGGGATCGTGATCCGATCCGCCTCGAGGATGATGCCGACCTTCCGTCCGTCGGCCACCAGCGAGCGAAGAGACAAGCTCCCCGTCAGCGCGCGGACCTGCTCGATGCCGATCCGGCGCGATTTTGACTCCGGCTCCAGCACCTGCACGTCGGGATGGGCCGGAAACACGCCTTGCGGATCGGGGAGGCCGCGGACGACGGCCGCGAGGCAGGCCGCCACCTCCCGGCGGGTGCGATCATCGGCGCCGGAGATCAGGTACGCGTGGGCCAGACGGCCGGCCGCATTCGCGCGCGTGAGCGAGGTCAGAGCTTCGGAAGAGGTGAAAGCCACGCGGGTTTGTGCGGTGTGGGTTCAGGGTGAAGGATTCGGTGGGCGTGACCAGCACACGGGATCTTCTTCGCCTCTCCCGCCCCAACCCTCAACCGACAACCGCCACTCATGCCGAAGTCACCCACCTACTGGCTCGTGAAACAGGAACCGGACGCCTACGCTTGGACGCAATTTGTGGCGGATGGCCGCACCGCCTGGACCGGCGTGCGCAGCTTTGGAGCGCGGATCCATCTCCGCGCGATGAAATGCGGCGACCGCGTGTTTTACTACCACTCGAACGTCGGGAAGGAGATCGTGGGTCTGGCCGAAGTCGCGCGGGAAGCGTACCCCGATCCGACCGCCGAAGATGGCGACTGGAGTAGCGTGGATCTCAAGCCCCTCAAGGCCTTGAAGAGACCCGTGACCCTCGCGGCCATGAAGGAGGACCCGGTGTTGAAGGAGATCGGTCTCATCCGGCAGTCACGACTTTCCGTGATGCCGGTGACCCCCGCCCAGGCGAAGCACATCCTCGAGCTGGCCAAGTAGGAAATCCGGCCGGCGGGGAACGTGAAATCCGTTATCCGTTGTACTCCGCCATAGGCAGACATGAGCAGACTAGATTGCGGTCGCCGTAGACGTTGTCCACGCGACCCGCGGCCGGCCAGAATTTCCGCTCGCGAACCCACGGCAGCGGGAACGCGGCGAGCTCGCGCGAGTAGGAGCGATCCCATTTCTCCGCGACCACGACCTGGGCCGTGTGCGGCGCGTGCTTGAGGACATTGCTTTTTCGGTCGGCGGTTCCGTTCTCTATCGCCTTGATCTCGCCGGCGATCGCGATCATCGCGTCACAGAAGCGGTCGATTTCTTCCTTCGATTCACTCTCGGTCGGCTCGACCATCATCGTTCCGGCCACGGGCCAGCTCACGGTGGGCGCGTGGAAACCGTAATCCATCAGACGCTTCGCGACGTCCTCCACCTCCACGCCGCTCGCGGCCTTCGCGCCCCGCAGGTCGAGGATGCACTCGTGCGCCACCAGGCCGTCTCCGCCCCGGTAGAGCACCGGGAAATGCGGCTCGAGCTGTTTCGCGATGTAGTTGGCATTCAGGATCGCGATCTTCGTTGCGTCCGTCAGTCCGTCCGGCCCCATCATGCGGATGTACATCCAGGAGATGGGGAGAATGCTCGCACTGCCGTAGGGCGCGGCGCTGACCGGCCCGATCGCCGCCGCGCCGCCGCAGGACGGATCGGTCGGATGACTCGGCAGGAACGGGGCGAGATGCGCCGCCACGCCGATCGGTCCCATGCCTGGGCCGCCGCCGCCGTGGGGAATGCAGAAGGTTTTGTGCAGGTTCAGATGGCAGACGTCCGCACCGATGAAACCGGGGCTCGTCAATCCGACCTGCGCGTTCAGGTTCGCGCCGTCCATGTACACCTGGCCACCGCACGCGTGGATGTGCGCGCAGGCCTCCCGCACCGTGGCCTCAAAGACGCCGTGCGTGCTGGGATAGGTGATCATGAGGGCCGCGAGCGCGTCCTTGTGTTGATCCGCGTTCGCCCGCAGATCCGCCATGTCGATGTTGCCTTCCTTGTCGCAGGCGACCGTCACGACCTTGTAGCCGGCCATCACGGCGCTTGCCGGATTGGTACCGTGCGCCGACGTCGGAATCAGGCAGATGTCGCGGTGTCCCTGCCCGCGGTTTTCCTGATACGCCCTGATCACGAGCAGACCGGCGTATTCGCCCTGGGAGCCAGCATTCGGCTGGAGCGAGACGGCGGAAAATCCCGTCAGCTCGGCGAGCCACTGCTCGAGCTGGGTGAACATCACGCGGTACCCCTTCCACTGCTCCGCCGGAGCATAGGGATGAAGCGCGCCAAACTCCGGCCAGGTGACCGGGAACATCTCAGCCGTCGCGTTCAGCTTCATCGTGCACGAGCCCAACGGGATCATCGAGTGACAAAGCGAGAGATCCTTCGCCTCGAGCGCGCGCAGATAGCGCAGCATGAGCGATTCGGTGCGGTAGCGGTTGAAGACCGGATGCGTCAGGATCGGCGTGATCCGATCCTCGACGTTCGTGTGCTCACTCGCCGGTTCGAGCAGCGTCTCGACCCCACCATTGAAGATTGCCCAAAGGTCGCGAACGTCCGCGACGGATGACGTTTCGTCGAAGCTGACTCCGACCGTCGCGCCGTCGATGTGGCGCAGATTGATCCGGCGCTTCGCGGCGAGCGCGTGGAATTCCTCCGCCTTCCTGTCGCCAACCGCGACCGTGACGGTATCGAAGAATTTCCCGTCCGGCAGGCTGAACCCAAGCTGCGTGAGACCGGTGGCAAACGTCCGCGCCAGCCGATGCGTGCGCAGCGCAATGTCGCGCAGCCCCTTCGGCCCGTGATAGCACGCGTAGGCGGCGGAGATCACCGCGAGGAGTACCTGGGCCGTGCAGATGTTGCTCGTCGCCTTGTCCCGGCGGATGTGCTGTTCGCGCGTCTGGAGCGAGAGACGCATGGCCGGGTTGCCGTTTGCGTCCTTCGAAACGCCGATGAGACGACCCGGCAAAAGGCGCTTGTGGGCATCCTTCGTCGCGCAGAACCCGGCGTGCGGACCGCCGAAGCCAACGGGAACGCCAAAACGCTGGGAACTTCCGACCGCGATATCGGCGCCGAATTCGCCCGGAGGCCGCAGGAGCGTGAGCGCGAGGAGATCGCTCGCGACGACGAGCAATCCGCCCGCGGCGTGGACCTTTTCCGCGAAGGCATCGAAGCGGTGGATGAGACCATTCGTGTCCGGATACTGCACGAGCGCGCCGCAGATCGAGCCGCAGGGCGAAAAGGTCCGATCGTCCCCGACCACGACCTTGATTCCGAGCGGTTGCGCGCGGGTTTGCACGAGCGCGATCGTTTGCGGATGGCAGGCGGACGAGACGAAGAAGTGGTTCCGCTCCGACGCGGCGCCCGCGGGATTCGCGATCGCGTGGCACATGTGCATCGCCTCCGCCGCCGCCGTCGCTTCATCGAGGAGCGAGGCATTCGCGATGTCGAGGCCCGTCAGGTCCGCGATCATCGTCTGAAAATTCAGCAGCATCTCCATCCGACCCTGCGCGATCTCCGCCTGATACGGCGTGTAGGCGGTGTACCAGCCCGGATTCTCGAGAATGTTCCGCTGAATGACGGGCGGAACGATGGTGCCGAAGTAGCCCTGACCGATGAAATTGCGAAACACTTCATTCTGTCCGGCGATCCTCTTGAGCTCGGCCAGCGCTTCGCTCTCGCTCGCAGCGGCCGGCAGATTTAGCGCCTTCCGGACGCGAATGGTCTCGGGCACGGCCGCGTCGATCAAGGCGTCGAGCGAAGGATAGCCGATCAGGTCGAGCATCTCGGCGATCTCCTTCGCGTCCGGACCGAGGTGCCGGCGCGCGAACGTGTCCAGGGGCGCCAGCGGCGCGCGCTGCGCATCCGTCACCGGCGACGGCGCACTCGTCTCGCGGCAGTTCGGGGCTTCGGTCACAGCGGCGGGGACGGCGAGGGAGTCAGCGGGAGACATGGCAGAAGAGTACGGAATCAGCCGGGAGGCGCAAACGCCGGAGCCATCGGCCTTTCGTTCACCTCCCCCTTCCCGCTGTCACGGCGCGCGACAGGACATGATTCCTGCTTCAGAGTTTGAGCCATGAGCCGGGCTTCCCTGATTCTTCGCGCGGTCTTCGCAGTCACCCTGCTGGCCGCGGCGCCGCCGGCCCGTTCCATGACCGTGGTCGCCACGGATTTCGACCGCCTGATCGACCGGGCGGAATCGATCTACCGCGCCAGGATCGTTTCCGTGACCGCGGGTTGGTCCGGCGAGGGGGTAAACCGGCACATCGCGACGTTCATCACGCTCAACGTGGAGGAATCCTACCGCGGGGGAATGGCCGGCCGGCAGACGCTGGAGTTGTTCGGCGGACACATCGGCGAGCGGTATCAGCGCATCGCGGGCATGCCGGAATTCCGGCCGGGCGACACCGAAATCCTGTTTGTCCGCGGCAATCGCCGGGATCTTTGCCCGCTGGTGGGCCTGCACCACGGCCGGTTGCGCGTGGTGAAAAATGCCGCCGACGGCCGCGAACAGATCTTCCTCCACGACGGCACGCCGCTGACTGGGGTGACTCAGATCGGTTCGTCCGGTGAAAGCGCGCGACCGGCGGCGACCGCGTCCGGGGCGCTTACCTCTCAGGCGCTGGGCGATTTGATCCGGTCGGCTCTCCAGCAGCGCGGCATCAAGCCCGACGGACGATGAATTCCCCTTCCGATCCCGTCCTCCCGCCCGCGCCCGCGCGGCTCCCGGATTCCCGCTGGGCGATTTCCGTCCTCGTCACCGGGGCGCTGGGTGTCCTGATGTTCTTCGGCCGCGGCCCGCGAGTGTCCGGATTCGTCAACGAAGGCGCGAAGAATCGCTGGCCCGCGAACGCCGCGATCGTTCTCTCGCTCCAGATGGGGTCGCATGGCGTGGGCACGCTGCAGGACGGCAGTCCAAATTTCGACGTCGTCGCGCAGCAGGCCGCCAGCCTCTGGAACGGCTATCTCGGGAGCAATGTGCGCTTCGTCACGGTCACGGGTCCGAGCTCTCCGGGCGCGGATGCGGACGGGCTCTACAGCGTTTATTTCGCGGATACATTTTTCGGCCAGTCCTTCGGCGACGCGCTGGCGATCACGGGGCTGAGTTCCAACGGAACGGCGCTCGGGGAGGTCGATACGGCCTTCAACAACGCTTACGACTGGGATTCCTATCGCGGCCCCCTGCAACGGACGCCGGGCGCCGCGACGCTCTACGATGCCCGCCGGGTCGCGATCCATGAATTTGGCCACATGCTCGGACTCGATCACCCGGATCAGGCCACGCCGGCTCAAAGTGTGGCGGCCATCATGAACTCGCGGGTCAGCAACGTCGACATCATGCAGGCGGACGACATCAACGGGATCATGTCGATCTATGGCGCGCCCACGCCGACTCCGAGCCAGATTCCCACGCAAACTCCCGTGGCGTTCAACGCGGGGGATCAGCTTCTTACGGGCGCGATTGGCCATGTCTACAGCAGCCCCGGCGATCGGGTCGGCGCCGGTGCGGAGGCGATGCTCGATCCCGCGAATGGCTACGCGACCGTCCATTACCGGCGCTCGCCCGAGAGCGGGACGGGACGGACGGTCCATCAGTTCATCTTCGACCGGAACGGCGGCATCCTCTCCGGCCAGTGGATCTTCGCGATCTCGACCCCGGCCGGCCAGTCGCAACTGACGAACGGAACCTTCACCGCGACCTCCACGGGACACGGAGCACTCTCGAGCTATGATCTCGTCGTCTCGCGCCAAGGAATCGTGTCGTCACTCGCGACGGCTCAGATCATCATCCAGGGCGCCACGTATACGGGCGCGAATCTCGTCAGTCTGGCGGCCGATCTCCGGCTGACGCAATCTGCCACCGCGGCGCCGCTCTTCCTCGCGGCTCAGCTCCGTTTCAGCACGCCCACCGTTCCGCTGCCGGGCGCCCGCATCGTGAATCTCTCGACGCGGGTGAATGTCGGTGTCGACGCCGCGCAGGCCATCGCCGGCTTCGTTTTCCGCGACGCTACCGGCGTCGGCAAGCAGGCGCTCATCCGCCTGCTCGGTCCTTCGATCGGTCTCGCCGGCGTCCCGGGGACGCTCAGCGATCCCCTCGTCCGGCTGAACAATGCCAGCAGCACGCTCATCGCGATGAATGATGACTGGGCCAATCCCGGTTTCCTCCCCTCGCCGCAGTCCCCGATTTTTTCGCTCGGGCTCGAACCCGCTGGCCGCACGGAGAGCATCCTGCTCAACCGCTTCGGCTCCGGCGCGTACACGGCCGTGGCCAGCGGATACGACAACGGCGGCGGACCGGACACGGGCGTGGCCCTGATCGAGATGTACGACTTGGAAATCGGCAGCGATGCGAGTCCCATCAATGTCTCCACTCGCGGCCAGGTCGGAACGGGCTCGAACGTCATGATCGCCGGTTTCGTCATCCAGGGGCCGGGCACGAAGAAGGTCATCGTCCGCGCGATCGGCCCGTCCCTCACCGCCCGCGGGGTCGCCGGTGCGCTCCAGGACCCAACCGTGACCATCGTCAACGTCTCCGGAACGCAGATCGGAACGAACGACAACTGGCAGACCGATCCGAACAGCGCGTTGGTGGTCGGCAGGGGCCTCGCGCCCGCGAACCCGGCCGAGTCCGCGATCTATCTCGTGCTCAACCCCGGCGTGTACACGGCGATTGTCAGCGGCGTCGGAAACACCACGGGCGTGGCGCTCGTGGAAGTGTACGACGCCGATTGAAAAGCGCGGGGACGCGCTTCAGCGGTGCCGCGGGATCGTGACCATGATTTCGTTGCCTTCGGGGTCCGCGCACATCGCGAGATGCGCCGGCTCCTCGGGGGTGTCGACTGGTTCGCGGAGCACGCTGCCGCCGCCTGCTCGCAGCGCGGCGCAGGCTCCGAAGAGATCCGCGACCTGAAAGTTCATTCCGGTCCAGGTCCGCTTGCCTTCGCCGCCGCTGTGGATGCCGATGGTTGAACCCCCGACCGTCAGTTCGGCCATGATGTCGGACTCGCGCACCACCGTCGCGTCAAAGACCTCGCGGTAGAATTTCACCGCGCGGGCCATGTCTTGCGCCCAGATGATGTACTTCAGTTTGTCGACGTGCATGAGCGAAAGGAAACAGGCCGACGCGGCGTTGGGAAGCGAAGATCTCGCCGCCGCCGAGGATCCTTTCCGCGCGCTCTCCCCTCAGAAGAGCCGCATCTCCGTCACCGAAATCCTTCCGCCAAAGCAAACGTCGACATCCGAGCCGGGCTGACGGGGACGGTTGTGGTAGTCGCCGTCATACTGATGGTGCTCGGCCGATTCGTGCCGATAGCTGAGCGGCAGCGGCCCCGGGTCGAGCCGGCAAAAGACCACCTCGGGCTCGGCGGTGCCGGGATCGAGATGCGGCAGGTTCACGTTGTAAAAGAGACCCGGCACGACCGGATGTGCGAGCAGCGCGGGAAGCAGGGTGGCGACCCAGCGCGTCGAGGACGCCCAGTCGAGGCGCACGTGAGCACGCTTGTATTGGGAGAAGGCGATCCCCGGCCAGCCGTGCAGCCCGGCCTCGCGCACGGCCGCGACCGTGCCGGAGTAATGGACATCAGCCCCCAGATTGCCGCCGAAGTTGATTCCGCTCAGCACCCAGCTGGCCTCCGGCACCGCGCGCAGCAGCCCGAGGCGCGCGCAATCCGCCGGCGTCCCGTGCACGGCAAAGCGATCCGCTGCCCGCCGCTCCAAGCGCACGGGCCGATCCCACGTGATCGCGTGGCTCATCCCCGATTGCGGCCCCGCCGGCGCCACAACCACCGCACGGCCCAAGCCCTCGGTCGCCGCGAGCAGGGCCGCGAGCCCGGGAGCTTCGATGCCGTCATCATTGCTGAGCAAAAACGTCATCGCAGAGGGTAGCGGGACGTCCCGCGGAGGCCAGCGATGGATCACCCGGCTCCAAGGGGAGGCGTCCGTCATCGGACGCGACTTTCGGCGCCCATTCTCTGAAGCCGGCGCCGCCGCGGGCGGTGTCATCACGTCGACCCAAGCCCGCGGATCCACTCGATCATCCGATCCGCCACCGCCTGCCAGCCCGGCTCCAGCATCAGGTCGTGCGCCATGCCGGCGAACATGACGGGTTCGATTCCGTACGCGCTCGCGGTCGCCGCGACCTCCTTGGGAAGGAAGATCCGATCTTCCGCCCCGCCCAGCACGAGCAGCGGCGTTTTCACGCGCTTTGGCCGGGGCCGCGCGAAGGCGACCATGTCGAGGAAGCCGAGATACGATTCATCCTGCATCCGATCGGCGAAGTGGGCGACGGCCTCGTCGCTCAGACCCGCGGAGAAAAATGCCTCCCGGACCAGCGCGGCGGTTTCCACGAGGGGGTACAGCGTGAGCCCGAAGTTCATGCGGGCGAAAATCCACGGATGCCGCGTGGCGATGCGGAGCGTGGTGGCGAGCGCTCCCGCCGGGGGAAGCGCAGCGAGGAGTACCCCAGCCGGCGCGTGATGTTCCTCCAGATATCTCTGCACCACTCCGCCCCCCATCGAATGACCGACGACGATGGGAGCGCTGGGGAGGTCCCGAGCCACTTGGGCCACATCCGCGACGTAATCTGCGACCCGGGCCCACCGCAGATTCGCACGTCCCTCGCTCGCTCCGTGCCCGCGGAGGCTCAGCGCGTAGGCCGCAAATCCCCGCTCGGCGAAGTACGGGAGGAAATGTTCCTCCCAGCACCAGGCTCCATGCCAGGCCCCGTGCACGAAGAGCAAGGGCGGCGCAGGTGCCGGGTTCGCCGGTTGCCGCGATAGAATCTCCAGTTTCATCCGACGGCGAGCGTGACGGACCGCAGGGGCCGCCGCAATGGAGAATGACTGCCGCGGTGGGGCGGCCGACCAAACGTCCAAGGCGACGAGGTCCCCGCGCGTTCACCCCCGCTCCGGAAATAACGCGCGCAGTCCTGCGGGGGAAGCAGCGCAGATCCCGCGTTCGGTGATCAACCCGGTGACGAGCCGCGCCGGGGTGACGTCGAACGCGTAATTCGCCGCGGGCGTGGCCGCGGGCGAGTTCCGGACGCGGGTCGTTTCGCCGTCGTCCCGGCGGCCCCAGACATACGACACCTCGTCACCCGATCGCTGCTCGATCGGGATCGAGCGACCGTCGGCGAGCGTCCAGTCGATCGTCGAAGACGGCAGCGCGACGAAAAACGGCACGCGATTGTCGAAGGCGGCGAGTGCCTTGAGATACGTGCCGATCTTGTTGCAGAGATCGCCATTGGCGGCGGTGCGATCGGTCCCGACGATCACGAGATCGATCGCGCCCTGCTGCATCAAATGCCCGCCGGCGTTGTCGACGATCAGCGTGTGCGGGATGCCCTCCTCGCCAAGTTCCCACGCCGTGAGCTGTGCGCCCTGATTGCGCGGCCGGGTCTCGTCGACATAGACGTGGAGCGGGATCTGGCGCGCGGCCGCGAGGTAGATCGGCGCCGTGGCCGTGCCGTAATCGACCGTCGCGAGCCAGCCCGCGTTGCAATGGGTGAGAATGTTCACGCGTTCGCCGGGCTTTTTTGTCTGCGCGATCGCTTCGAGGAGGGCGCAGCCGTGCCGGCCGATGGCTTCGGAAACGGCGATATCCGCGTCGGCGAGCTCTGCCGCACGCTGCCACGCCAGGACCGTCCGGTCGCCGACCGGCGCTGGTCGGAGGACCGCGAGCATTTCTTCCACGGCCCAGCGGAGATTGACGGCCGTGGGCCGCGTCGCCTGCAGGCTCAGCGCGGCGCGGGCGAGGCTGACATCGGACGGATCGACCTCGCCTTGCAGCGCCAGTCCGTAGGCAGCTGCGATGCCGATGAGCGGCGCGCCGCGCACCCACATGTCGCGGATGGCCGTCGCCATGGCGTCGACTGAGCGAATCGTCTCGACGCGAAATTCGTGCGGCAGCCAGCGCTGATCGATGAGATCGACGGAGCGGCCGTCGGCATTGGGCCAGATGGTTCGGTAGTGGCGGCCTTGCGCGTTCATGCCACCGCTCCAGTATCCAGCCGTTCCGCCAGCGGCTGGAGGTCGGCCGGATGGTGGATCTGCGCACGATTGACGACGAGGTGACGCCCAAATTTCAGCGTCGCGGCCTCGCAACGCGCGCGCTGGTCGACCTCGGCGATGGCCTCGAATTCGGCGTTGTGGGCGAGGCCAAGAATCCGCCGGTGGATCTCGATTCCGGCAAAGCCAAGCGCATCGGTCCAGATGCCACTCAGCATCTGCTCCAGCGCCTGCTCGGCGCCGAGCGCGTCGCCGGAATCCTCGAAGACACTTCGCGGATAGAGGATGCCGGTGCGCTCCGTCCGCCAGAGGCGCGCGAACTCGGCGCGGAAGGTCGCCCAGACTTCGGCGATCACCCGCAGCAGCCAGACGCGCATCGCATCGCGCGGACCGCCGATCTCGTGACCGCGTTGCGAAAAGTACGCCATCCAGAAATTCGCGAGCGCCATCCCAACGTCGAAAGCCATCGGTCCGTAGAACGCGAACTCCGGATCGATCATCCGCGTCTCGCTCTCCGTTACCATGATCGAGCCGGTGTGCAGATCGCCGTGCACCAGCGTCTCGGCATTCGACGTGAACACCTGCTTCAGCCGCTGCGCGGCCACCTTCAGGTCGCGATCGGCCCGGAGTTCCGCCACCAGCCCATCGAGCTGCGGCGTGGTGTGCCGGTTCAGCTTCGCGGCGAAATAGGGGTCGGAAAAAACGAGATTCTCCGTGATCGCGCAGAGCTCGTCGTTCGCGGCGAAGAGCGCGAGATCCCGCTTTCGCTCGGTGGCGCCCAGCGCGAGATCCGACCCCCGGAAGAGGGTCAGCGCCAGGAAGCGTCCGAGATCGCCCGCGAGCTTCGGGAACCGCCGGCCCTTGATCAGCTCGTGCCGGAGGATCACATGCGGCGAGAGGAATTCCATCACGAGCAACGCCTGGGCTTCGTCGAAGAAGTGGACCTCCGGGACCGAACCCGGATCGCGCGCCGCCTGCCGGGAGAGCGCGTGAAATTCAAAATACGAACGGCGGAGGGTGAGCGGCCAGCTCTCGCCGACCAGCCGCACATAGGGCAGCGCCTGCTTGACGATGACCGTGCCGGCCGGGCCCTCGACGATGAACACCAGATTCAGATTCCCATCGCTAACCTCACGCACGTTCCAGGTCGCTGGATCGCCGCCGATCCGCGCGCGCAGCGCCGCGTTCCCACCCAGCCGGGCCGGCAGGGTTTCGGGCTTCAACGCTTCGAACGAGGTGCGGGGAGCCATGATGTCTTATTAGGAGCCCACCGAATTCCTGGCAAGGCGCGTTGCAGTGACTGGGCCGGGCCGGCGCCCCCGTTCTACCGGAGCGCTGCGGCGATATTCCCGCCGTCAACGGTCGTGACACCCCCGGTCGTGCTCGCGGCGAGCGTCTGATGCAGGAAGGCCTGCGCCACGTCCTCCGCGGTGACTTCCTGCCCGAGGAGATTGCCGCTCAGGTATTCGGCCGCGGTGAGGCCACGGGCGGCGGAGCGGCTTTCGATCATCGCGTCGTCCAGCAGGCCCGAGCGAATCCGGTCGGCGTTCACCGCGTTCACGCGGATGCCGTCCGCGCCGTACTCCAGGGCATATTGCCGCGACAGGAAAAGCGTGGCCGCCTTCGGTAGCCCATACGCGCCGAAGTTCGCCCCCGGATTCACCGCCTGTTTCGAAGCATTGAAAAGCAGGACGCCGCCCATCCCCTGCTGCCGGAAAAGCGCCACGGCGGTCTGGGCGACGGTTTGATGCGCGAAAAAATTTAGCTCGAAACTCTGGCGGAGCCGCGCGTCCTCGATCTCTCCGATGCGACCTTCCCACGCCGCACCGGCATTCGAGATGACGATGTCGGCGCCGCCGTAGGTATCGATCACCGCCGCGAAGGCGGCCTGCACGGATGCGCGATCCGTGACGTCACAGGCGAGCCCGATGGAATCATTCCCGGCCTCTCGGGCGGCGGCCTCCGTGCCAGTCCGGTCGAGATCGAGCAGCGCAACGTGCGCACCTTGCGCGGCAAAGAGTCGCGCGGAAGCGCGGCCGATCGCCCCGGCGCCGCCCGTGATGATCATCACCTGACCGGTGAGCGCTTTCGACGGCCCGACCTTCAGCTTCGCCTGCTCCAGCGACCAGTATTCGAGATCGAAGAGTTGGTCGGGCAGGACGGGGCGGAAAGTCCCGATTGCCTCCGCGCCCATCACCGCCTCGATCCACATCTCGGCGCAGTCGGAAGCGACGCGGGCCTCCCTGAGCGTGCGACCGTGACCGAACAGGCCCAGACCCGGCACGAGCGTCAGCCGGGGCATCGGGTCGAGCATGGTTTTCGTCCCCCCGACCCGGGCATTGTTGCGCTCGAAGTATTCCCGATAGGCCGCCGCAAAACCCGCCACGCGTTCCCGAATGGCGGGGCCAAGGGCATCAAGTTGAGTCGCGTCGGGCGCGGGCAGGACGAGCGGAGCGGGCTTGAGCCGGATCGCGAGATCCGGCGTGCTGACGCCGCGCCCCGCGAGATCGGCAAGGCCCGGATGGACGACGAATTTCTGAATGGAAGGCGAGGTGCGGAAATCGCTCACGAAGCGATCGATCGTGCGCGGGCCGCGCTGCCAGGCGATGGCACCGCGCAGCCGCGGGGCAATCTCGCGCGGCGTCGCCAGCGCGGCCGGGAGCGCCGCCTCCGGCCAATCTCGCTGACCAGACCGGACGAGGAACGCCTCGGCCAGGGAGACGAACTGGATCATCCGCTCGTAGGACGCGCGCGCGGTTTCCCCGAACGTGAAAATGCCGTGCTTGTCGAGAATCAGGCCTTCAACCTCTGGCTCCTGCTCGTAGACCTCCGCGGCCGCGACCGCGAGGGCGAAGCCCGGCATGAGGTAGGGAACGAAGCCGAGCTTCCGTCCGAAAATCGCGGCGCACAGCGCCTCGCTGTCCTCCTGATCGACGACCGAGAGGATGGCGGTGGAGTGCGTGTGGTCGACGTAGGTGTGCGGCAGGAAGGCGTGCAACAGCGCTTCCACCGACGGATTTGGCGCCGCAGGATCGAGCAGGTTGGAGCGTTGGAGCGCCACCATCGCTTCATCGGAGAGTCGCGGCAGGTGGCGCGCCTTGCGTAAGCCGTCGAGCTTCACCGCGGGAAGTCCCGCCGGCTCAATCGTCGCCATGTCCCAACCCGACCCCTTCACGCAAAGCACCGGCCAGCGGTCGCCAACGAGATCGGTCGCGCTGGTCTTGCAGGACGTGTTCCCGCCGCCATGCAGGACGAGCCGCGGATCGGCACCGAGCAGGCGCGTCGTGTAGACGCGCAGCGCCAGCTCGCGCGCAATCCCCTGAGCGGCGTAATGCGCCGTCAGAGCCTCGGCGTCGGCGTCGTTCCATTGGCTTTGCATCCGACGCGACTAATAGCAGAGGCGGCGCGCCGGTCGCATCCGTTTGAACCGCACATCGACGCGAGGTGTTGAAGGACGACGCGGTCCTTCTAAGCTTCTCCGAACCCGCACGTCCGGCGCCGACCTGGCGCGACGAGCACCCGCTCTTCCCTTCCGCCTTCTTCCCCGCGATGACCTTGACGCTCCCGTCCTCGACCGAGACCGGCTCGCTGGGCGTGCCGCATCTGAAACGCATCTGGGCGTCCACGATCGCAGCGAAGTCCGGTCGGGCAGCCGATCGCAGCGAGGAGGAAACGATTGCGGCCTCCCCCGTAATCGATTGCGGCCTCCCCCGTAAACGATTGCGGGCACCCCCGTAAACGATTGCGGCCTGCCCCGTAATCGATTGCGGGCACCCCCGTAAACGATTGCGGGCACCCCCGTAAACGATTGCGGGCACCCCCGTAAACGAATCCGGCCTCCCCCGTAAACGATTGCGGGCACCCCCGTAAACGATTGCGGCCTGCCCCGTAATCGATTGCGGGCACCCCCGTAAACGATTGCGGGCAC
>JBBQFQ010000036.1:0-56236 GCA_038322235.1 Chthoniobacterales bacterium | reverse complement strand
GGGGGTGCCGTTAGCCATGCATTAAACAGAGCATAACACATTCCCTCCCAGCCGCTTGCCTATCGTTTTATCACAAATTTTACCAACCCAGCTTTCACCACCAGAATTCGTCCCAAAACCCGCTTATCTTAGTGCCATTCCTGTCAGACCACGATTTCGACAACGCCCGTTCGCTCGCGTAGTCCGAGTAAAGCTGGACGAAGCGGGCGGCCAGGGTCGAGGGAATCCCATCGGCTGCGATGAGCGAGCCGGGCACACTCCGGAGCTTTTCGATCTCCATCATCACGAGTCGGAATTTTGTGCTCGCGGCGGAGTAGTCGGAGTGCGCCTGAGTCTGCTCGATCATCGTGCGGGTGAGCTCATTTCGTTCGCCGCCCACCATCGCGGCGGAGAAGGCGATGAGGACGCCGAGCATCGCCATCGTCAGTCCCATGTGTTTTCCGCTGGAGCCGTGGCTGCCGGAATGCGCGGCGTGTTCTGCCCGTTCAAGTGCTTCGTGTGCGCCGCTCATCGTGGTGATCCTCCTGGAATTCTGGATGCCTCCGCGAGTCGGAGGATTGCCCGCCGCGTGATCACGGCATCAGGCCGGGACAGCAAGAGCTATTTCCCCCGCTCTGCGTTCACCTCATCTCCGATACTCCTGCAGGCGCGGCCAGAGCCCCGCCGCAGAGGCGCCGAGGATCGCGAGATAGGCGGTGAGCGCGGACCACTCCATCCCGGCCACGGCCTCCAGTCCGTTCTGGATGCGCTCGTCGAACGCCCCCTGATTGATCTGCAGCGCGTGTTCGAGGGCGGCATCGAAGCGATCGAAAGCGCCGTTCGAGCCGTCGGGCGCGTCGCTGAGGCAGAGCGCGACCGCCGCCGTCGAATCGCCGTGCGTCTGCAGTTCCCGAATGCGGCCGTCGATGCGTCCGTAGGCCGCGAGCCCGTCCACCATCTGAAGCAAGGCGACCCGCTCGCCGGAGTAGGTGACGTTCTTCAGCGCCCGCACGAGCAACCCATCGTACCCGGCCACGGCGCTCGCAGCCGGCCGACGCATCTCTCCCGGCACCAGCGCCCAGTCCGTCCCCGGTGGGCGACGGACGATCTCGTCGAGGTTCGCGAAAAACAGGCGCGCGGACGCCGTCGCTTCGGCCTGATCGAAGAGCCACCGGCTCTCCAGTCCGTTGGCTTCGTTCGCGAGCACCCGGATGCGCCAGAGGAGCGAGACGGAATCGAATGCATCCTGCTTCGCCTCCCGCAGCAGAACCTTCGCCCGCGCCACGCGGCCGAGGCGCGGGATCGAGAATCCGATCGTGATGACGGTCGCGAGAGCGAGCCCGAGGTTTACGGCGCGACGGGTCCGGCGAAAGAGATAGACCTGCGTCGCGAGCAGCGCTGCGGCGGTGAGCGCGAAGGCGCCCAACAGCCAGAGCGATGTGAACCCGAGCGAAGCACTGGCCTGCACGTAAGCGGCCGAGAGGGCGTTTCGATTCGTCATTTCCAGGGCCTCGGCGGCCGGAGCGAGCGAGTTCCGCACGATCGCGCTCGCTTCGCGTGCGGCCTGGACGGCGCCGGCGTGATCCCCCGTCTCCTCGAGCGTGAGCGCCCGGCTCATCCCGGCTTCGTAGGCGGGAAGTCCGCGCACGAGACTTTCGATGGGACCGCGCTCGGCATCGCCGAACGTGATGTTTTGCGCGGCGCGCACGAGCGTCTGGCTGAGCTCCGTCCGACGTTTGTCGACCGCCTGACGCGCATTTTCGCGATCCTTCCCCTCGGGAGCGGTGAGGAAGGTGTTCACGAGATTGGCGTCTAGATCGGCGACGGACGCCCGGATCTGCATCGCCGCGACAATCGAGGGGGCGCTGTCCTTTCCGACCGTCTGCAGCGCCTGGCGCGCCGAGAACGCAGCGTGGCGGGCGGCCAGCAGCAGGAGGAGTCCGCTGAACGCGATGGCGGCGCCCAGGAGCTGGAGGCGTCCCGGCGTGCTCAGCCAGTGGTTCGGCGCCAGCGGCTGTCGGTCCGGCAGGAGCGCGGGGAACGGTGGGGTTTGGGCGACGAGCGTGGGGTTCATAAATGGCGGATGCGAAGCAGAAGCTCGGTCCAGCGGCCGAGGCGGATCCGGTCGCCATCTTGGAGGGGAATGGCGACGTTCGCGGCGGCCGCCTTGCCATTGTGGAGGGTGCCGTTGGCGGAGCCGAGATCGAGCAGATCGAAGCCGCCATCGTCGCGCCGACGCAGGCAGGCGTGCCGATGGGAGATGCCGTCATCGGGGTCGAGCGCGATGTCGGGAAGGATCCCGCGACGCGGGCTCCGGCGGCCGATCAGATGGTCCGCGAGATCGAGCGGAAAGAGTCGCGCGGCGGCATCGCGGGGTGCGCCCGGATCCTCCGCCGTCAGCACTCGCGCTTCGAGTTCCCAGCGCACCTTCGCGCCGACCGGTGGATCGGGCTCGCGGACGACCGGAGCGGGCGGCGACGGGGCGATGCGTTCGGCGTCGGCCGGCGCGACGCGCCCGGCGAAGTTGTAGCCGCAGACCTCGCAGAAGACGCTTCCCGGCGCTTCCCGCGGTGTGCCGCAAACCGGGCACGGTTCTCCGCTGGTGGCAGCGAGCGCCGCGGGCGCTGGCGCGCTCATTTCGACGCCGCAGATGGCGCAGAAGTCAGCTGCTTCCGAGAGGTGGTGGTTGGGACAGAGGGGCATGGCTCAGGCGAGGCGGCGGGTGCGGGTGGAGCGCGTGTCCAGCGCCATGGCATCGGCCTGGTCGATGTCCCGACGCAACTTCACGGTGCCCTCCCGTTCATCCACGATGTCGACGACCCGGCGGAGCAGCTTGGTCGTTCCTTCATTGCCCAACTCGGCGGCGAGCTGCACCGCGCGCCCGAGCTTCCTCGTGGCGGCGTCCGCATCGCCGGACTGACGCGCCGCGAGACCTTCCTGGATCGCCTGGGCGAGTTCGCCCTGGCCGGTGTAGTGCGCGACGGTGCGGTCGATCACGGCCGTGCGTTCCTCGTCATCGGTCCAGATGGCGAGCACCTGCGCCTCCGCGAGGGGCTTGGCGTCCGCGGCGCCTCCGAGCACCAGACTCACGCGGCCGGCGAGCATTTTCTGACCCAGCTGCCCGGGCTTCACCCGGATCGCGAAGTGATAGTCGCGGGTGTCCGAACCGCTCCAAGAGCCCGTGTCGAAATCGCGGAGCTGGGGATTTGGTGCACCGGAGATCGACTGGCCCGTGAGATCGAGCAGCTCCGGCGAGACCTGGCGGCAAAATAGAACCGCCGCCCCTTGCGGACACCAGAGGCGGAGGCGGACATCCGTGACCGTGCGGCCGAGCGCCTGGCCCAGAATCCCGCGGAAATCCTCCGCGATCAGTTGCGGCTCGGGGATGATGTCCACCGTGCCGAGGAGCCGCTGGGCCAGTCGGCGCAACTCATCGACCTGCCAGTCCACGCCGACGCCGCGGGCGTGGCATTGAAAAACGCCCTCGCATTCGGCCAGCGTGGTCTCGAGCGCATCGAGCCGGTCATTCTTTCCATCGGTGAGAAGGAGGGCCTCGCAGATGACGTTCGGAGTCGCCTCCCGCACGCGGCGAAACTGCTCCAACGCGAGCTCGAGCCAGCGCGAGAGATGCGTGCCGCCGCCGGCGCATAACCCGCGAACCATCTCGCGGGCCGTCTCCCGATGGGCCGCCAGCGCGAGGGTCGGAGGGACGATCAACTCCGCCCGCTCGCAGCCGGCGATCACGAAGAAAATGCAATCATCCCGCAGGGCGGCGATGGCTTCGGTCACCCCGGTCTTGGCGTGACGCAGTCGCTCGCCGCCTTCTTCGCCCATGGAGCCGGAGCAGTCGATCATCAGCCCAAAGACGAGGGGACCGGATGACGTCGCAGTCCCTTTTGTCTCGCTCGTGGTGCTGACGCTGACGATGGCGTGGACCTCGTCTGCGCCGCGCGGGAGATGCGCGTTTTGGAATACTTTGGCCGTGAACATGGGGCGGATGGTTTTGGGTTTAAGAGATGTGCAGGACCGCGACGGTGATGTTGTCGCGTCCACCCGCGCGGCGGGCGGCGTCGACGAGCAGGCGGGCCAGCGCCAGCGCGGGCGAGGCCGAGTGAGCGGTATCCCGGACGGCCGCGCGGAAGAGGCGGGCGAGCAGGGCCGCATCCGAATGATAGGTCCACCAGCCGTCAGTGCAGAGGAGAAGCCAGCCCGGCTCAGGCGCGGAGAAGGAAGCGAACGAAGGCGGATCGACGAGCGTTCCGGGCTCGGCGGGCGGTCCACCGAGCGTGCGCACGATGCTGCCGGCCTCCGGCTGTCGGTATGCCTCCTCCTCGGTGGCTCGGCCCGCGTCGACTTCACGATTTACCCAGGAGTGATCTCGCGTGAGGGAAACCGCCGGGTCGCTCGCGCTGATGAAATACGCGCGGCTGTCGCCGAGCCAGGCGAGGCTGATTTCGCGTCCGTGCACGAGCCCGGCGACGATCGTGCTTTCGGGGGGATCCATCCCCGGCGGGATTTCTCCGCTCGCGGCGAGCCGTTGCACGACCTCCTGCGCCGCCGCGATGGCCGCCGCCAGGTCCCCACCTCCGGCGAGAGTGCTGGCGGAGGCGATCGCGGCGCTTTCTGCGGCCTCGGCCGGCCGATGCGAGTGCGAGACGCCATCGCAAACGACGAGGACGGCGCGATCCCGGATGCGGTCGAGACACGCGAAATCTTCGTTGTGCGCATGGCGCAGTCCGCGATCCGAGACCGCGGCAAGCGCGGGCTCGAGTGAGATCTCGAGGTGATCGCGGGGTGCGGCGGACGGACGCGGTTCCGCGGGGGCCAGCACGCGCAGGGGGGCACCGCATTCCTCACAGAAATTCGTGACCGGACGCAGCGCAGTCGATTCGCAAAGGGCGCAACTCATGATCAAAAAAGGCTGGGGGGACGGACCTCGTTCGCGAGGTCCACGAGCCGGATCTTTTCCTGCGGCTCGTTGCTCAGTCGCGCGAGGGCGCGCAGGGACCGTTCGATCGCGAGGCGCAGTCGACCTTCTTCCAGCGGACAGCCGAGAACGAGCGTGTCGCGTTCCGCCGGGATGGACTTGGCCAGGAGGCCGCGCAGCGCGGTGGAATGAATCTCCGTCTCGACTCGATGTCTCATTTCTGCTTCGAGCGTGAGAGCGTCCAGGACCGCGGCGGCGCGCGTGAGATCATCCCGCCCGAGCGTGCCCCCCGTGTTCCCGAGGATGAGGCAGCGGGCGAGCGCGAGTTGGGCGCGTAGATGCAGCGACGATGCGGGGGAGATGCTGGCGAGCGCGCGCGCAGCCGCGGTAGCGTCATTCTGCAAGAGTCCGCAGCGCGCCCGGCCGAACGCCGCGCCGATCGCTCCGCTATCGGCCCGCACGAGGAAGTCGTGCATCTCCGCCGCCGCACTCGTGTCACCCGCCGCCTCGAGCGCGAGAGCGAGGGCGTACTTTGGCGCGCTCTCGCCCGGAAGCTCTGCGACAACCGTCTGAAAGGCACTGATCGCGTCCGCCAGCCGCTCGCGACCGAACGCGATCATTCCGCGGACCCAAGCCGCGCGCCAGTCGTCCGCTTCGGCGATCCCGGTGAGGGTTTCGTCCGCGGCATCCCATCCACCCAATTCTGCCTGCGCTTGGGCGAGACGCAGGGGCGCTTCGAGGCTTTCGGGAAACTGGCCGACCGCGTGCCGCAGGACTTCGAGCCGGCGCTTTGGATCGAGAACGGTGCCCTGATTCAGGAGAAAGGTCGCGGCGGGATCGGTCGGATCCACTTTCAGAGGAGGCAGCGACTGAAGCGCGAGTGTCGGTGCAATGGGCCGCACCATGAGGGGCTCCATGCCCGCCTGGAGCGGCGGAGCGGAGAAGCCGAGAGGGTCGGGCAAGAAGAAGGCGCTCTCCACCGCCCGCGGGCCGCCGCCTTCGGACGCGACGACTTCGCGCAGAACGCCGGCGAGTTGCTCCGCCATTTCGTCCGCGCTCCCGAAGCGCTTCGCCGGATCGGCCAGCGTGGCCTTCTGCAGAAACGCGTGAAGCGACGGGTGCTGCTCGAGGACGGGCTGTTCGACGGGCGGCGGGAGCGTGAACTCGTAGCGCCCCTGAAAGCCGCGAAAGTCGAAGATCAGCACCGCCAGCGTGCGGGCGATCGTGAAGAGGTCGCTCTCGACCGACGGCCCCTGTCCAGCCTCAGGCGCGCTGTAGCCTTTCGTGCCGTAGATGTCGCCCGCAGGGTCGTCGGCCCGGCGTACCCCGCCCATGTCGATGAGCTTCACGTCACCGCCCTCAAGCATGAAATTCTCCGGCTTGAAGTCGCAGTAGATCAGAGGCGGCTCCTGGCGATGGAGATACGCGAACGCCCCGAGGATGCGGTGGATGTAAGCGATCGCTTCCGCCGCGGGAAGGGGCCCCCGTTCCTTGCGGATCGCGCGGAGGGTGCGACCGCCGACGTACTCCATCACGATGTACCCCTCCGTCCCGCGCTGCACGAAGTTGTAGACCCCGACGATGTTCGGGTGCTTCACGGCGGCGAGAAACTGACGCTCGGCGACGGCGCTGAGCGCGCTCGCTTCATCCTGGGCGTTCAGAAGTCCCTTCAGGACGACCCAGCGCGAGAGCACCCGATCCTTCGCGAGGAAGATCCAGCCGAGACCGCCGAAGGCCATCGGGCCCAGGATTTCGTACTGGCCTGCGACGACGTCGCCCGCGGCGAGGGGCGGGATAAAAGAGTACGCTTTCCCGCATTGCGGACAGAAACCCTTTTCCCGACGGAGCTTCTCGTCGCAGCCGGGGCAGATCCGTTTTGACTCTGGCACCACGGGCTCAGCCATCAACACCGTCGCGGGATCGAGGGGAGGGAGCTCTGGCACCTGTACCATTCCCAGCCCGAGTGCCCGGCGGGAAGTCGCCACGCGACTGCTCCGGCGGGAGGATGAGGTGCGGCCCGTTCCGGCCCGGCGGCTCGTGGACGTGCTCGCGCGGCTTGTGCTGGGAACGCCTGCGCTGCGTTGCGTCCCCGCGACCGGTGGGGCGGGAACGAGCCCGGCCGGCTCAAGTCCGCAGAGGTTGCAAAAACCGTCCTCGACGGTGCCGGAGCATCCCGGACTGGTGCAGCGAATCGAGTTAGCGCTCATGGGCGAGGACGGACTGGCAGGTCTCGAGCAGCGCGCGGACGCGCGGCATCGGGGTGGGGCGAAGATGAAGGAGGCGATGCGCCTCGAGGGCCGGAGCGCAGAAGGCCGCGTCCTCCGCGCGCCGCAGCGCGCCTGCTTTGGCGTTGAGCGCGACGAGCCAGCCCCGGAGGCGGCGGCGCTCGTCGATGGCCTCGCGCGCGGCGGCGCTGGTCGAGGCGATGTGCTCCGCAAGTTCCGCGGCTCGCTCGCGCCAGGTCTCGAGGGCTTTTCCCACGGCGGCCCAGTGTCCCGCGTTCGCCGAGCCGGCGAGCTTCTCGCGCCAGTCCAGCAGCGCCTGCAATTCGGCGAGCGAGACGAGCGCGTCCCGAGAATCGTCGGTCAGTCGGGCGTCTCGCTCCGCGATGGAGGTGACCGCGGTGGCATGGGCGCCGCGAAGCCGCTCAACCTCACGGCGGGCGAGTTCCAGCTGCCGCTGAGTTTCATCACGCTGATGTTCGCGGGCGGAGAGATCGGCCGCGATTCGTCCCAGCTTCGGCGCGACCTCGCGCTGCAGCTCCGCCATCGCTCCCAGCGGATCGGCGGCGCCAGCGAGCCGCACGCGGTCGAGGGCAGCGGTGAGGGATGCGGGCGCGAAGGCGATTCCGAGGGCGACGCTCCGATCCTGAAGCGCGGCGAGTTCCGCGACGCACGAATCGAGCAGGGAGGGAAGATCCGTCCAGGCGTTCGCGAATGCGCCGAGGGATGAATGCACGGCTCGCACATTCGTCACCATCGCGTCACGAACCGCAGCCGGGGAGGCGCTTTCGTCCGGCAGATGGGGATTGGCCAAGCTCGCGCCATCGAGTGCGCTCCGGAGAGGCGGCGGCGTCGGGCGATGCAGGAGTCCGGCCTGTTCGACGGCGACGCGCAGCCCCTCGAAGCCCACCAGGAGGGAGCGGACGCGGGCCACGGTAATCTCTCCCTCGCGGCGGGACGCGCCCTCGAGAAGCAGGCCGGGTGTGCGGGCATCTCCCGCGATCCGGCGGTAGCCGGGGTGTTCGTAGAGCGCGGTGACGTCTGCGGCGAGCGCCGCGAGATCGTCCTCCCAACGCCGGGCAACCAAACCCGTGACGGAGATACTCAAGGAAATTCCTCAGCGCGGTGAAATCGAACGCGAAGGGCTCAGATTTCGGGCGGATCGCCCAGCGAGGAAAAGTGTCCTCATATATGAATGAGGTTACGCGAACTGCTCGAAGAGTGCAAGTCGGCGGGCGTGACGTGTCGGCGGGCGTGACGCCCCACTGGCGGAGGTGGTCGCGCCGATCCCCGCTCAGGCGCTCCGGACAATGCGAAACGGAGCGCAGCGGGTGACGCGTCTCACGTCCGGAACGAATACATGCGCGCGTGAGCGGCCCGGATCGCGACAGACTGCCTCGCGACCGTCGGCCGGATGTCGTCGGGCAACGGGTCACCAGCGAGCGCGGCCTGGAACTTTTCCATCGCGACGGAATCGCCGCGCTCGCACTCGGTCAGGATGGCGTAGTCGTCGCCGCTCGTGAGCGCGGACTTCAGATTGATCCACGTCCGATGAACCCCGCCCGCGGTCGAGGCTTCGGTTTCAAATTCCTCGCCCAGCCGATGCACGATCATCTGAAGTTCGTTCGCGAACGCGGCGCGCTCGGTCGAGAGATCCGCCAGCAGCTGCCGGATCTCGGGCGTTTGGGTCGCGTCGGAGGCGAGTTGGTAGCCCTCCTGGCCGTCTTTCAGGATCTCGATGAGAGGATTGAGTGAGTCAGCGATCGTCTTGTTTTCCACGGTGGTGAAGGGGTGTGCGCCCGGCTGATCTGCCGTCGCTCCCTCGCTTTCGGAGGTCCCGAGACAACTGGATGCCTCGCGCGCCGATGGGGCGTCGGTCCTCGATCCTCGGCGTCGAACGAGAAACTCGTACGAGACCTCGGGAGGATGTCGTAAGAAGAACTCCGCGTGATCCTTCGTGAAGCCGGGGGCGTGGTGCCAGCCGGCAGATCGCGCCGTTCCCCTGTCATGAATCGAGCTTACCAGCATCGCCTCGCTTTGACCCTTCGCGCTGGGAGGCTCGGGCTGATCCTCTTCGCCGCGGTTCTGCCCTTCCACTGCGCCTCCGCGTATGGGAATGCCGGGCACGAGACGGTGGGAGAGGTCGCCGCGCACTACCTCGAAGGATCCCGCGCTGAGAAGGAGGTGGGCCGCCTGCTTTGGGCCAACGAGACGCTCGGCCGCGCCTGCACGTGGGCCGATCGCGCCAAGTTGCCGGACCAGTATCTGACCGAGGAGATGAAAGCGTTCATCGCCGACAATCCCAGCCATCATAAATATCACTACTGCGATGTACCGTTCCAGCAGCCCGCTTATCGCGAGGGGGGCGCGGGCACGAGCGCGATCGATATCGTTCACCTCATGCGGGATTGCATCGACGTCCTGCAGAACCCGCAGTCCGCAAATCCGCACAAGCTCACGCCGCGGGTGGCCCTGATGCTCCTCGCGCACCTCGTGGGTGATCTCCACCAGCCGTTTCACGTCGGGACGAGCTACATCGGAAAGGACGACACGTTCGTGGATCCCGATGCGGGCGGGGTGGGCCAGGAGGACGCCGGCGGGAACTATCTCCGGATCAACGCCCGCACGAATCTGCACGGCTACTGGGATACGCTGGCCGTGAAGAAGGCTCGCGACAAGGCGCCCGATGTGGACTTCACGGGGTATCTGCTCTCGCAAGATCCGCCCCGCCCGGAGTGGAAGACCGCGGGTGCACCCCGGCTCTGGCCGGAGCTTTGGGCGAACGAGACGTTGCACCGCTCGGCTTCGTGCTATGAGGGCATCCGCCCGGTCGATCGTGTGACGGTGCCGCCGGACGAAAAGCACGTGAACCCGCACGACGAATGGCGCATCAAGCTGCCGCCGGGCTATGACGATCGCGCCGGTGACCTCGTCGAGGTTCAGCTCGCGAAGGCGGGCTATCGGCTCGCGGAACTGCTCAAAGCGATCTGGCCGGACTGAGGGAGCGTGTCACGGGATCCGCCCAGCCCCGAACCGAAGAAGCCCGAATCGGGAAGAAAAAGAGACGCGACGGCTCGCCAAGGACAAGATCGGCCTTCCCAGCCGAGGTTTCGGGAGGGTAGCGAAAATTCCCAGCAACCGCGCGGCGCGAACGCGGTAGCACCTGTTACAAATTCCGCGCAAAAAAATGTCTCTCCCCTCCTTCTTGTCGATTTGCCGAGCGGTTCCGGCGCTCGCAGCGCTCGCGTTCCTCGCCCCCGTCCCGGTCAGCGCCCAAGGCCCACTGGTTCCTCCCGGGGGGCCCGCCGCAGCGATGAAGCGACTCGATGAGGTCGAGGCCCGGACGATCGTGAACGCGACGAATTGCCCGGCGACCGCGACGTACGCCTACGGGATCTCGGCGGCGCAATTCCCGAACGGCGGTTCTTTCTATCTGACCGCCAACCTCGTCATTCCCAGCGGCAGCGGGGGCATTCTGATCTCGGCGAACAACGTCACGCTGGACCTGAATGGCTTCTCCATTGTGAACGCGGGCTCGACTTCGCTTTTCAGCGGAATCTTCCTCTCCGGGGCGAACGCCTCCGTCACGAACGGGGCGGTCAGCGGCCCGGGCTTCTCCTTCGGCGTCAGCGGATCCAGCGCGAATAACCGGGTACAGGGCTTGAACGTTTCCGGTGCAACAAGCGGCGGGATCTCACTTTCGGGCGCCGGAAGCGCGGTGCACGCCTGCGCGGTGAACGGCACCGGCGGAATCGGCATCCGCGCGGATGTGGTTTCGGATTCGACCGGAACGGCGACGGCCTCCACCGCGATTTTGGCGAAGACGGCCTCGAACGTGGCAGGCACGACGACCGGCGGAGGCCAGGCGGTGATCGTGAGCGATCCCCAGAATCTCGGGGGACGGACGGCGATCCCCGGAGGATCCGCCGGCTACACGATTTCGGCGCCGGGATCATACTACCTCGCCGGGAACGTCGCGGTGGCGTCGGGTAACGCGATCGTCGTGACGGCGGACGACGTTCAGATCGATCTGAATGGGTTTACGATTTCCTCGACTTCCGCTTCGGCGAGCGGCGCGGGGATCGCGGTCACGGGCAGTCGCACGGGCCTGCGGATCGGCAACGGGTTCATCAAGGGGCTTGCGACCTTCAACTCCGGCACCTATTCGGGCGGCGGCTTTCTCAATGGTATCGACGCGCGAACCGCGACGAATGCGCTGGTGGAAAAGATCGCGGTCGATGGCGTGACGGGCAGCGGGATTCAATTGTTCCCGCCGTACACCGGAAGTTCGTTTCTCGCTCCCGGAGGAACCGTGCGCGACTGCACGACGAATGTGACCGGCGTTTACGGCATCTCGGCCGCGGTCGTGACGTCCTGCTATGCGTATCAATCCGGCCTCTCGGCGATCGTCAGCCGGAATGTCACCAAGTCAGGCGGCGAAACGTCGTCGAGCTCCAGCTCGACCTCCTCCGGCGATCCGAATGTCACCCGCGTGGCGGGAATCCTCAGCTTTGGCGTCGTCAGCGACTCAGTCGGCCATGCATCGTCGGGCGGGATTGGGATTTACGCTGGCTTCGCGGTGAACGCGTCGTGGGGTCAATCGTCCTCGGGTACGGGAATCCAGTGCATTACCGGACCGGTGACCAACTCGTGCGGAACCTCGTTGTTTGGGCCGGCTTCCATCGACGCGCCCGCCGTGACGTCCTGCGTCGGATCGGGCGCAGCCATTGCTTCACCAAACAAATACAATACCCCCTGACCCGGACGGTCCGGGGCGCAGCTCCAAACCCTATGGTTACGCATTCTGAAATCCGTCGGGTGGATTCCGTTCTCGTTCGCCTTCCACTCAATCACGCCCGCCGGCAGCACTGGGCAAAGCTGCTGGCGACTGGAAATTCCGGCCGGCGATTGCCGGCGATCTTCTCGGCGATCCTCGAGTTTCTGGCCCGAGGCGTCGCGGGGGCGCCGCCCGGGACTTCGATCCATTAGTGTGGTCCAGTCGCGGTCGCAGTGGCATCGTGCGACTTCCCGTGGCGGCGGCAGCCGGGCCGGGCGGCTTACCCGCAGACTGGGAGTGAAGTTTGCCGTCGGCTTGCAACCGGCGGCGGGGAATCTCGTATCATCAGAGTGACCCCTCGTGTGCCCCCGCCGTCTGCCATGACATCTCCGATCACCCTCGTTCGCCCGCTCCGACTCCGCGCCGGCTTCCTGCTTCGCACGCTCGTGTGGGGGCCGTTCCTCATTCTGCTCGGGCTCACGTCGATCATTGGAGGAGGCTACTGGCAGTCCCTGGAGGCCGCTCGGATCGTGCGGGATACGCGGCTATGGGAGACGGGTGCCGATGCCATCGGTTCCCGCGTGGAGGGGAAGGTGGAGAGTCGAAAATTCATCTTCTACACTTACAATCTCACGGTCCGTTACTCGATCCCGGGAGGGCGCCGCTTCGAGGTGCCGTGCCGCTTCGATTCCGTCGGCTTCACGGTGAATCAGGACAAACCGTCTCGGGTCAAATACGACCCGCAGCGTCCGGACGAGTTTGTCCTTTCGTGGGCGCACGACGTCTCGATGGGTCGCTGGCTGGCGGTGGCCGTCCTCGGCGGCACGTTTGTGTTCCTCTTCGGCGGCGGCATGATTCTTTACGGCCGCCGCCTGATGCGGGAGGCGGCCGTCGCGCGAGCTTGTGGGCGCCAGGCGGAGACGATTCTGCTCGACGTGCGCCGGGTGGTGAACGTGACGACGAACGGTCGGCCGACGCAAAACGTTTTCCAACTTCAGGGGGCTGACCCTTCGGGCCGACCGGTCGCTGCGACGCTCACGCTCAAGCACAAGCGGACCCCGCTTTACGCCGATACGAGCCAGCGCCAGGTCGTGGCCCGGTGGTCGGAGAAATTCCCCAAGCAGCCGCTCGCGTTGCAGGACAACTACGCCCCCTTCAAGCCGCCCGCCGCGGGATGAGCGGCGGCCCGGCCGCGGGCGGAATCCGCGCGGCGCGGCCGGTCAGAACTCTGGACATCAGCCGTCGCGAAGGATTCTCCTACTTCCCGATCTTCACCGGGAACGGATTTCGCTCGGCGAAGCCGAGCTGGTGCCAATACGGGTAGGGCACCGCAGTGGCGCTGGCCGCATCGAGCTTCGCGACTTGTTCGGACGTGAGATTCCAGCCGACGGCCCCGAGGTTTTGTCGGAGCTGCTCCTCGTTGCGGGCGCCGATGATGACCGTGGAGACGGTGGGACGCTGCAGCAGCCAATTCAGCGCGATCTGGGGAACACTGCGACCCGTCTCGCTGGAGATCGCCTGCAGCGCGTCAACCACCGTGAACAGGTATTCATCGTTCACCTGCGGGCCGTTGACGATGCTCAGCTGGCTCGTCAGTCTTCCGGTTTGAGGCTTCGGAGCGCCGCGGTGGATCTTTCCCGTCAATCGGCCCCAGCCAAGGGGGCTCCAGACCACGGCGCCGATTCCTTGATCCAGTGCCAGCGGCATGAGCTCCCATTCGTAGTCGCGTCCGATCAGCGAGTAGTAGGTCTGATTCGCCACGTAGCGGGTGAGGCCGAATTTTTCCGCGGCCGCGAGCGCCTTCATCGCGTGCCAGCCCGAGAAATTTGAGAAGCCAAGGTAGCGGATTTTTCCCGCTCGCACGAGGTCGTCCAACGTCCCGAGAACTTCCTCGACGGGAGTGATGGCGTCGAAGCCGTGGAGCTGGAAGAGATCGATGTAGTCGGTACCGAGTCGCCGCAGGCTCCCCTCGACCGCGCGCGTCAAATGCCAGCGCGACGATCCGACTTCGTTTGGCCCCTCTCCGAAGCGAAAGGTGGCCTTGGTCGAGATGAGAACCTGATCCCGACGGCCTTTGATGGCGGCGCCGAGCACCTCCTCGGAACGGCCCTTCGAATAGATGTCCGCGGTATCGAACATCGTGAGCCCGGCCTCGAGGCAGATGTCCACGAGCTTTCGCGCCTCGGCATCCTGCGTGGCACCCCAGCCGGCGAAAAATTCGCCGACCCCTCCGAAGGTGCCGGTGCCGAAGGTGAGGACGGGGACTTTGAAGCCGGAGCGGCCGAGAGAGCGAAATTCCATTTTGAAATGCTCGGACGCCCGGACGCCGTCGCAATCCCGATCACCGGCTATGACGGACTCACGGCCCATCTCGCGCCGCTTGCCTGACGCGCCGGGGCAGTGCCTGATCCCCGAATGCTCGAATCCATCCTTCGCCAGCTCGCCGATCCCGCCCAGCCTTTCAGCCTCTTCGTCCGCTTCGTGCTCAAGCCGGGGTCAAACGCGGAGTTCCTTCCTGCCGCGCACGCCGTCGCTGCCGCCACGCGCGCGGAAGCCGGGTGCATCGCTTACGAGTTTCACCGGATCGCAGCGCCGGCCGAGACATACCTCCTCTGCGAGAAGTGGCAGTCGTTCGAAGCGCTGACGGCTCATTTCCAGACGCCCCATCTCGCCGCGTTTCTGGCCTTGCAGGAGCGCCACGCGGCGGCGCCGGTGCAGCTTGAGGTTGGGCAACTGATTTGAAGGAGCGGAGCGACAGCGGGGCTAGACGGTTCCCGGTAACTTGCCCCGCAGTTCGGCGAGGTAGCGGTAACTGGCGCGCACCGGGTCACCGCCGCCGTCGAGATGGACGAGGAAGGTGGCATCGGTCGCGCGTTCAAGCCGCTGGACGCGCGAAAGATTGACGATCGCGTGGCGGTGCGCCCGCGCGAAGGAGGCGGGGGGAAGGGACTCTTCCCATGACTTCATCGTGCGCCGGACGAAGACGCGCTCGCCCGCTCCCAGCTGAATCTCGCTGTAGTTTTCGCACGAGCAGACGCTGCGAATGTCCGACACGCGCACAAAGCGCTCGCCGCCTGGGCCAAGCTTGAGCAGGACCCGATCTTCGCTCGTCAGGCCGGGCGTCGATTCCGGCGCCGTCGGGAGGGGCGCCCCGAGACGGGCGAGGGCCGTAGCGAGGCGCTCGGGCGCGACGGGTTTGAGCAGGTAGTCGAGCGCATTCACCTCGAACGCCCGCACGGCGTGTTGATCGAAGGCGGTGACGAAGATGATCCGCGCGCTGGGTCGGACGTCCGGTACGAGATCCAGGCCGCTGCCACCGAGCAACTGGACGTCAAGAAAGACCAGATCGTAGGTGGCACTTTGGAGAAGCGCTCGCGCCTCCCTGAAGCGCGCGGCCTCGCCGACCACGGTGACCGTCGCCGGCAGCATTTCGCGCAGGTCTGCGCGCGCAAGCGCTTCATCGTCGATGATCAGGGCGGTGGGCATCTGGAGGAAATCCTAAACTCGAAATTCGAAACTCGAAGAACATCCGGGGGAAAACTCGAAACTCGGGTTTCGGATTTGGAGTTTCCGAGCGGGGCGAGGTCAGACTCTCGGCTCTCCGGTCAGGCGAAGGCGGATCGTCACGAAGCCGTCTGCGCTGCTCGTCTGGACGTCATGGCGATCCGGATAGAAGCGCTTCAGCCGCTGCCGCAGATTCTCCATCCCGATCCCGAGCGACGGGACATCGCCCCGGGACTCCGGTTCCACCCAGGTGCCGGAGTTTGCAATCTCCAGAATGAGCGTGTCGTCAGCGCGCCGGGAACTGAGGCAGAGGCGCAGCTGATCGGGAGAGGTAGCCCGGCCGTACTTCAGGGCGTTCTCCACGAGGGGGAGCAGAAGGAGGGGCGGAATGAGGAGCTCGCCGGCGGCAGGGTCGAAATCGGTTTGCACCTCCATGAGATCACCCCACCGGGTTTGTTCAATCGCCAGGTACGACGCGAGCATGCCAAGTTCCTGGGCGAGGGTGGGGGAGACGTCACCGGCGGGCCGAAGGAGGGTCGACCGGCAGAATTCCGTGAGCTGCCCGAGCGTTTCGCGCGCGCCCTTCAGCGCGGCCGGTAATTGCGCCCGGACGGACGTCAGCGCATTGAAGAGGAAATGGGGATTGAGCTGATAGCGCAAGACCTCGAGCCGGGCCTTCTCCTCGCCCAAGCGCGCCGCGATTTTTTCGTCGAGCTCCAGCTGATGCAGGCGCGCGAGTTCCACGTTGCTGGCGCGAAGCTCCTCCGTGCGCTGAGCGACGACGGCCTCGAGGCGCTCTGCCCGACGCTCCAGGGCGCGCGTGCGCTGCCTCACCCCCGCGGCGATCGCGAGTCCGGCAAGTCCGCCGTACCCGAGCAGGGCGCCGGTGCTCGACCACCACGGCGCGAGGATGGCGAAAGCCAGCTCAACCGGCTCGCTCCAGCGGCCATCGGCGCCGCGACCGCGCACTCGCACCCGATAGTCGCCCGGGGAAAGCGCCGCGAAGCTCCGCTCCGGGGTGGGGTCGCTCAGAACCAGCGGCCCGGCTGAGCTCAGCAACGTGGTTTCATAGCTGGTCTGGGGATCACGGCCGAATGAGGGCGCGGCGAAACGCAGCCGGAGGGAGCGCCGTCCGAAGGGCAGCTCCCAGCCGCCGGCCAAAGGCAGTCGGACGCCATCCGCCGCCGTCACTTCCCGCAAGGTGAGTCGCGGCGCAGATTCGGCGGGCGCTGCGCGCCAGGCGCTGAGGTCCACGCGCATGATGCCGCTGTGTCCGCTGACCCAGAGAACGTTTCCATCCACTCGCAGGTCCGTGACATCATCGAGTCGGGCGAGCTGGGGCAGGCGCAACGGGTGCCACCCGGCCCCGTCCGCCAGGCCGAGGTCGATGGGCGTGACCAGTTCCGCCTGACCCGCGGCGCGCGCGGCGATCCACATTCCCCCCTTCGGATCCGCGACGAGCGTCCGAGTGGTGAAGGTGCCGTCCCGAAAGCGAACCCCGAATTCGTCGGTCGGCGCGAAGCGCTGGCTGCCGGCGTCAAACCGGAAAAGTCCCTTCTCACAGCTCAGGAGCAGACGTCCACCCGCCAGCATGACCCGCGTCCAGCCGTGTCCCACCGGCAGGCCTTGAGCCGTCCCGAAGCGCTCGATCACCGGCGCGCCGGGTCCCGTCGCCGAGGCCTGGGCAAAGGTCACTCGCAACACGCCTTCGTCGGAGAGGCCAAGCCACCACGCGCCATCGGTGCCTTCGAAGATTGACCGCACGTTTTCAATTCCTGGGATGCGGCCCTCGTAGGTCCAGGCTGACTCGTCCCTCCGGAGGGTGTGGATTTGCTCGCTGGCGAGGGCGAACCATCGCCCGGGCTGAGTGCCGGACGCTCCGAAGCTTTGGGCATCGATCAACTCGCCCGGGAGGCGGGAGACCGTGCCTTCTGCCCACTCGACTAGGCCCTGCTCGCTCACCCCGATCAGCGAGCGCCCGGCGTCCACCAGAGTGCTCAAGTATTCCTTCACTTCCGAGACCGGTTGGAGCCGGGCAGGGCTGGAGTCCGAGGCGGGCGCGAGCCGGAGAAGACCGCCGCTGCTGGCGACGAAGAGACTTCCCGCGAAGCGCAGCGTGGCGAGCTGGCTGCGCGGGGCGCCGCTCAGCGGACCGAACCACGTGAGCCAGCTGCGGGCGTCCACCCGGACAACCCCACGCTCCAAGCAAAGCCAGAGTCCACCGTTCGCGTCGCTCCCTAGATTGATCACGGTGTTGTCCGGGAGTCCGGTGGTGTCATCGAGCTGGGCGAGCAGCTTCCCCTCGAGATCGAAGATGAAAGCGCCGCCCTGAAGCGTACTCAGGGCGAAGCGGCCGCCGGGAAGGGGGCAGGCCCGGTAAGGGCGCTTCGCTTTCAAGGCTTCGTCCCGGTTGGTGACGAAGGAGGTGAACGTGGATCCGTCCCACCGCACCAGACCGGCCCGGCCCGTCGCGAGGATGAACTCGCCTGGCTTCGCTCCCGGCACGCTGCAGATGAGGGTGGCCCCGCTGAAAGCCTCCGGCCGGGCCAGCGTGGTCTGCTGAAGAGCGCTCCCATCGTCGGTCAGCGCGGACCAGCCGTGCTTTGGATGGCTGAGCCAGATCGCCGTCCCCAGGCTCACCGCCTGCCAGCCGCCCGGTCCTGGCAGAGGGAGAGTCGCGAACGCCTCCCCGTCCCAACGAAGTAACCACGTATTCGACTGGAAAAGCGGGCCGCGAGGCGTCAGCAGGACCCGCCAGAGCTCCCCGCAGGCCCGGGCTTCGACGGGTAATTTGTCCTTCAGCGACACGAACATTCGCGCGCCGGTCGCATCGGAGGCGGCGTAGCCGAGTTCGTTCACCGCTCCCACCCAGAGAACGTCCCGCTCATCGACGGCCAAGGCGCGCACGAACGTCGTGCCAGGCACCTCGAAATGCGACCAGCGCGCGCCATCGTAGGACAGCACCCGGCCGAAGTTTCCGAAATGCATCACCCCGGCGGCATCTGCGACCGCATTCCAGACCTGCGTATGGCCGCCGTATTCTCGCGGCTCGAAAACCTCGAGGAATGGGAGCCCGACTTCGGCGGCCGGATCCGGGACCGGGGCGGACGTCCCGGCGGCCTGGGTACCGGTCACGGCGAGCAGAAGCTGCGCGAGGAGCAGGATTCGGACGGGCGGACGGCGCATGGGACGCGGAAGGTTTTGTCGCACCGGGGTCCACTTGCCAAGCTCGACGCGTGGCACCAACCGCCGGCGGCCATTCTTCGGGGTCGAAACGGTTGTGGGGCGACAGACGAGATCTGGTGGGTGCGCCGCTGGGAATTTTGGCGGCTGGCAAGACGGGGACGAAGGGGGATATCCGCTGAGATATCCACCGAGCGAGCAACGCCGGCAGCCGCCAAAGGGACTGCGGCCCTCCGGGCGCGGTGGAAAATGGCCCGGCGCCGGTGTGGTTGCCGCGCGTGGTTGAAAGCAAGTTTGGGCCGCTCTGTCGCCGCTCTCCAGTGTCGGTCACGGGGTGCACTGGAGCCCGCTTTGCCGTCGCTGCGCTCCGACCTTCGGGCTGCCTGTGGCAGGCTGTCTCCCTTCGGTCGGCTCTCTTCGCGCCTTGGCGGCGGGCCATTTCGCACCTCGCGCACCCACCATCTCACGTGTGTCGGACCACTACCCTCGGCCGGGTTGGGGATGCAGAAAACCGCTTGTCACCAGCGGGAGGGACCGCTACTAACGGCACGCATGAGAAGGACTAGAGCTTGGACGCATCGCTTTGTCCTTGTCGCGAGCGCCATCGGCGTAGCCGGATCGATGCGGGCGGAGGAGCCGAAGTCGTATTCCAGCGGCGCGGATTTCACTACGCACGCGATGAAGCTGAGGGAGAATGCGCTCCTGAAAGTCGAGCCCCAAGTCACGGTGCCCTCGACGGGCGGCGGCGGTTTTTTCCGTTTTGGCGCTCGCTATCCGTGGAAGGAAAACATCGTTACCACGATCTTTTGGGTGGGGGAAAGGCCGACGGCGAACAATCCGACCCCGAACAACAAAAGCTCCTGGGATGCCTCCTGGGCGTACAATTACGGCGGTTTCGACAGTCCTGAGCCCGCCGCCCGGCGCGGCTACGTGCCGGCCGCCTTTGTCCCGCGCCTCAACCCTTTTTACGTCGCCCTGCCTTATAATGATGTCAGTCAGGGCAGGCACAAGGCGGAGGCGGCGAGCGTCATTCCCTGGTTCCGTCAGGCGTTCACGGAGAACGGAAAAACCGTTTTGCGGGGCCGCTGGATCGCCGTTCGGAAGGGAAGTCGGGTCGCGTACGCGCAGTGGGAGGATTGCGGTCCGTTTCGCACGGATCATTGGGAATACGTCTTTGGAAACGAACGTCCGAAGCCCAATCTGAATCGCGGAGCGGGCCTCGACGTCTCGCCTTCCGTCCGGGACTACCTTGGCCTCGCCCCGACGGACGTGACTTCCTGGCGCTTTGTCGACGAGAGTGAGGTCCCGCCCGGGCCATGGCGCCAGGTCGGAGAAAACAACCCCTTTGTGCAGCGTCAGTCCGGCACCCGCATGGTCAAGATCGCCACCACTGAGGGCGCGCTCCGCGCGATCGTGAATTCCGGCGCTCGCTCGCGCTGACGGTTGGATCTCACCGCTCCTCTCCGGCGAGCACTCTCGCCGTTTCCTCAGCAAAGGCCGCCAGCGTCCCGGCCTCTTCGCGGCGTTGCAGGTCGTCCACCTCGAAGAACGAAAGCCCGGGCGTCCTTTTTTTGAAATAGGCGTACGTCCGGAAGACCTGGAGCCAGCCTTCGCGCGGGAGGTCGCCCTTCTTTCCCGTCCGGAGCTGCGCGGCAACATTGCCGACGACATAGGCCAGCGTCAGCCGTTTTCGGTACTCAGGATAATCGGTCGCCGGTCCGCCCACCCAGGGAACCACAGGCGCGCCGATCCGGACGACGACGTCAGGACTCGTTTCGGCGAATTTGTAGATCATCGCACCCGCTGCGCGTCCTTCGATACTGAGGGGATCACGATCGAAGACGGCGACCGCCTTGAGAACGACTTCAGGCGGGAATTCGGCATTCGCCGGTGTCTGCCCCTGTGCCGCGGGCGCGAGGAGGAGCAGGCAGGTCACGAAAAGGCGGATGGTTCGCATGGGGGGAGAAATCAGGCTGGCCGAGGGAATGCGGGCGAGGGTTCGCGGGTGAAGGAAACCAGAAGCAGAGCGAGGCGCGAACGCTTAGACTGGACCTGAAGTTACGGGCTGCGCGGACCACTTGTCGATCAGGCAATCAGCTTGCGGCCCCGACCCGACTCATCGCAAGCTTCCCTCGCGCCGGCGGCGGCATAGTATCCCATATTCTTTTCCGTGACATTGACCAAACCGCCCACCGACCCCGCTGCACGGCGCGATGAGGATCCGCTGCTCGCGAGATTTCATGCGGGCGCCGCCGCCGAACGGGAGGCAGAGCTCCGGCGATTGATCGAGGACGTGGCGGCCCCCGTGATTCACCAGGCGGTCGCGCGCAAGGCGGGCGTTACCCCGCGCGCGAGCGGCCGCTTTGAAGGAACGCGCCACGCTGATGCGCTCGATGCCGAGGACGCCGCCAGCGTGGCGCGGCAGCGGGTGGCGCGCCGCCTCGTGCAGTCGGGCGAGCCGATCACGGACTTTCGCGGTTACTGCGCGACCGTCGCGTACAACGCCTGGTCAGAGGCACTGCACCGGCGGTTTCCGTCCCGTCGGCGTCTCGTCCTGCGCGTTCGCTATCTGCTGGAGGGTGCCACCTCCCGCGGGAACGGCTTCGCGCTGTGGACCGATGGAAACGTCGAGGTCGTAGGTCTCGCGGCGGGCGAGGGGCGACAGCGGCCGCTCGAAGCGGCGGCGGTGGGGAACATTTCGGAGCAGGCAGGCGATTTCTTGCGCAGCCACTTTCGCGGTCGGTCGCTGCTGCGGCTCCAGCCGGCTGCGCTGCTGCGCGGAATTTTCGAGGCGCTCGCCGCGCCCGTCCGCTGGAGCGACCTTGAGCACTTGCTGGTCGCGCTCTGGGAGGCGGATGGCGGCCGGGGCGAAGGCGGGGCGCGGATCGCAACCGCCGAGCGCTTGGGGCGGGAGTTGATCAGTCCCGCCGCCTCGCCGGACGTGCAGATGAGTTGGATCGAGCACCTGCGCTGGCTCTGGCAGGGTGTCCTGGGGCTGTCGCTCCGGCAGCGAACCGCCTTCCTCCTGCATGCCACGGTCACGCGTGATTTCGAGTACGAGGGGATCGCCCCGATCAGGACGCTGGCGGCTGCGCTCGAGATCGAGCCCGGAGAGTTCGCCGAACTCTGGGTGCAGATTCCGCTGGAGGATGCCTTGATAGCGGCGCGGCTGGGTCTCGCGCGCCAGCAAGTGATCAACCTCCGGAAATCGGCCCGGATCGCTCTCGGACGAAAACTTTCAGAATATCTTCGGAATTGACCACTCTCCACGATCAGAAACCGTGAATCCACCCGCCATTCCCCTCGAACGCTATCTGCTCTACCGACAGGGCGCACTTCCTCCCGCCGAGCTTCTGGAGCTCAGTGACCGACTCAGCGAAAATCCCGGTCTCCGGGCGGAGCTCGAGAAGCTTGCCGGGGTCGCCCGCGAGGTTGACGCGGCATTCATCGAGGATTTACGCTCCGAGGCGGTGGGGGCGGTGCCAGCCGACCCCGCGGATTTCGTCGCGTACCTTGACGGCCGGTTGGATGAGTTTGAGCGCGAGATGTTTGAGGCCCTCCTCGCGGTGTCGCCGGAAGCGCGGGAGGATCTGGCGGATCTGCGTGCTTTTCGAGACGGGCAGAGTCGGGGACACGAGCGCTCGGAAGCCGTGGCCCCGACCCACGGTGACCGCCCGGCGGGCTGGCTTGCCACGATCGACCGCTTTCTGCGCGCCGCCGCGGCTCCCCTCACGGTCGCGGCCTTGCTGGCGATTTCCCTTTTCGTCTGGCCTGGATTCCTCCGCCGGCCGGTCCGGCCCCTGGCATTCGTCGTTCCGGCCGGCGTGCCGCAGGAATTTGCCCTCGCTTGCGAAGCGGTCGCTCGCGACGGGTCTCTCGCGTCCGTCCTGCCGGAGGAAATGCGTTCGACGCCCGCCGCCGGTGCGCTGATGGGCCCGGCGACGAGTCCTCCTCCGGCCGCCGCGGTCCAGGCACTCAGCCCGCTGCGCACGGCCACCGGCACGAAACCCGTCTTCCGCTGGCAGCGTGGGACGGACGCAACGGGGTTCCGCATTTTCATCCAACCTCCCGGCGGCGTCGAAGTCATCGAGAGCCCGCTGCTTCCGGCAGAGGTCCAAGAGTGGATGGCCGATCGACCGCTGCTTTCCGGTACATTCACGTGGGAAGTCGTCGCGTATCGGGGAACGGTCACGGTCGCGAAATCTCCCCGCGTGGATGAAACCCCGGCCCGCTTCCGGGTCCTGAAGCTCGCGGAAGTGGGTGAGCTCATCTCGCTGGAGACCGCGATCGGCGATGATCCGCTTCTGCGCGCCGTCGCCTACGCCCGCGCCGGGAAGCGCGAGGAAGCACTCGCCGAAATCGAGCGCGCCCGGCAACGCGGGTTCGATGGGCGACAACTCGACAGTCTGGCCGCGTCTCTGCGGTGACGGGTCACTGGGACTTCAGAATTCGAGGTCCTGACTTGGATTCCAAGTTTCTGCGTTGGATTCCAAGTTTTCGCGTTGAAATCCAAGTTTCTGCGTTGGATTCCAAGTTTTCGCGTTGAAATCCAAGTTTCTCCGTTGGATTCCAAGTTCCTCCGTTGGATTCCAAGTTTTCGCGTTGGATTCCAAGTTTCTCCGTTAAATTCCAAGTTTCTGCGTTGGAATCCAAGTTTCTCCGTTGGATTCCAAGTTTCTCCGCTGGATTCCAAGTTTTTGCGTTTGATTCCAAGTCCCCGCGTTGGATTCCAAATCGCCGCGTTGGATCCGAAGTCCCCACGTTGGATTCCAAGTCCCCACGTTGGATTCCAAGTCCCCGCGTTGGATTCCCAGTCCCCGCGTTTGATTCCAAGTCCCCGCGTTTGATTCCAAGTCCCCGCGTTGGATTCCCAGTCCCCGCGTTGGATTCCAAGTCCCCGCGTTGGATTCCAAGCGCCCGCGTTGGATTCCAAGCGCCATGCGCGGCGGGCGGCGTCCGATCCCCCCATCGGCAAGGACGCCAGGCAAAAGGCAGCCGCCGAGCGCGGAAAGCGACGACAGTCTCATGGGTGAATCATTCCGGGCCCGGACGCGCGGGTCGAGCTAGTGCGGGGTCGCTTGTGACATGCGCGCGTTTGCTCATTCCCCCATCATGGGAAACCTTCGCCCTGCCATGGCTGTCTACACCGCCTCCGTGATCTGGGACCGCGCCGGCGCGGTCTTTACCGACAACCGCTACAGCCGAGGACATCGCTGGGTTTTCGACGGCGGCACCGAGGTCCCCGCCTCGTCTTCGCCCCACGTCGTGCCGCTTCCGATGTCCGTTGCGGAGGCGGTCGATCCCGAGGAAGCCTTCATTGCCAGTCTCTCGAGCTGTCATCTCTTGTGGTTCCTCGATCTCGCGCGCCAGCGCGGGTTTGTCGTCGAGACCTACTGGGACGAAGCGACCGGCGTCCTCGCCCGCGACGCCGACCGCAAGCTCGCGATGACGCGCGTCACCCTCCGGCCCGCGGTGGTGTTTGACGGGAGGCAGCCGTCTTCGGCGGAGCTGACCGAGCTCCATCACCAGGCTCACGAACAATGTTTCATCGCGAACTCCGTGAAGACGGAGGTTCGTTGTGAGCCCGTCATCGCTCCCGCCCGGCCCGCGTGATTTCCTCGCCGATGAAAGACCTCGCGATTTCCTTGGAAAACCGCCCCGGCGCTCTCTGCGAGATGGGAGATGCGCTCGGTCGGGCCGGGGTGAGCGTCGAAGGCGGCGGCGCCTGGGTGGTCGGCGGGGCCGGGGTCGCGCACCTTCTGTTCGTTGATGGCGCCGCGGCGCGCGCCGCGCTGGAAGCTGCCGGGATCCAAGTCGTCGCGGAACGCGAGGTCGTGACGCTCCGTCTTCGACAGGATCTGCCCGGCCAGCTCGGTCTGCTCACCGGGAGAATGGCGGCTGCCGGCGTGAACATTGAGGTACTCTACAGCAACCACGATCATGAACTGATCCTGGTGGTCAGCGATCTCGCGCGAGGCCGCGCGGTCGCGGAGGCCTGGACGAAGGAGTCCCAGGCGGCCGGGTGAGAACCCGCCGCTGGCGTCGAACGATTCATCCGGTGCGTCTGCGCGGCTGTCTGCCGCGAGGCGCGTCCGCCGCGCCTCAATCCACCCGCAGCGCGACCGCCGGATCGATGAGGGTGGCGCGACGCGCGGGAAGGAGGGTGGCGAGGATCGCGATCACGGAGAGCGCGGCCGCGACGACGCCAAAGACGAGCGGATCGAACGCACTGATGCCCACGAGATATTGCCCCAGCACGGATGACGAGGCCACGGCGAGCAGGATGCCGAGCCCGACCCCCAGTCCGATCAGACGCAGACCCTGCCCGAGGACGAGACGCACGACGTCGCCCGCCTGGGCTCCGAGCGCCATCCGCACTCCGACTTCGCGTGTCCGGCGCTGCACGGAGTAGGAAACGACGCCGTATAAGCCAAGGGCCGCGAGGAGGAGCGTCAACGCTCCGAGTCCGGAAAGGAGATTCGCCGCGATGCGCTGTTGAAAGTACGAGGTCGAGACGTACTCGCGCAGGGAAAGGGCCTCGAAAACGGGCATCGCTGGATCAAGGCCGGCGATCTCCCGGCGCACCAGTCCCAAGGTCGCGGCCGGATCGAGGGGCGCTGCCGATCGCACCTGAACCCAGGTCAAATTTTGGGGGCGGTAGAACTGACTCATCGGCACCCAGAAAAACGGGACGGGGCTCTCGGTCAGCGAGGCGACCTTCGCATCGTTGACGACGCCCACGATGGTGAGTTCCATTCCCCAACCGATGAAGGTCTGACCGAGTGGCTCGCGCCCGGCAAGGTAGCGCCGGACGAAAGTTTCGTTGACCAAAGCCACGCGGGCATTCTCGGGCGTGTCCGATTCTGCGATGTCCCGACCCGCCAGCAGCCGCAGGCCCATCGCTTCGAGATGCCCAGGGGAGACCGCGTTCCGCCGGATCTTCATGTTCTCCTCCGGTGGCGGGGTGTAGCCAGCGATCGTGAGATCCTCCCACGGGCCGCCGAAGAGACCGAGCGGCACGAAGTCGGAGGTCGCGGAGCGTTTCACGCCGGGTGCCGCGTCGAGCCGCGCCCGCAGCCGGTTCAGGAACGCCACCGATCCCGCGGCATCGTAGCCCGCAGCGGAGGGATTGAGCCGCACGACCACGGCGTCATCGAGGCGGAAGCCTGGATCCAGATTCTGGGCCGCGATGAAGCTGCGGTGGAAGAGTCCCGCGGCAACCAGCGCGACGAGGGCGAGCGCGATTTGCGCGACCACGAACGTCCCGCGCAGGAACGCGCTTTGCGGACCAGCCGAAGCTCCGGATTCACGCAACGCGGAGAGCGGGGCGGAATGCGCCGCCTGCCACGCGGGCACGAGTCCGGCCGTCAGCACGGTGAGGACGGCCAGCCCGATCGCGAGCAACATCGGAGCGGAATCCACCGTCGGGGAAAGTTCCAGCGGGAAGCGGGTGCTCGGGCTGAAATACGAGAGCAGATCGATCAGGATGCCGGAGAGCAGGACGCCACCCGCGGCGCCGACCGCGGCGAGCAGGGAGAGCTCGAGCAGCAGTTGCCGGATCACCCTTCCGCGACCCGCCCCGAGCGCCAGGCGGAGGGCGAATTCCCGGCGGCGCGCGGCGCCGAGCGCGAGAAGAAGATTTGCGACGTTCGCGCACACGACCGCGAAGAGCAGCGCCGCAGCTCCCTGGAGGATGCCGAAGAGAGGGCCCAGAAGGGCGCGCGGTCCATAAGGCACCCGCCAGAGCGGAAACAACTCACCCGACACCCCTTCATTGGTTCGCGGAAAATCGCGCGCCAGTCGGGCGCAGATCGCGCGCAACTCCTCGCCCGCCTGTTCTCCGGTGAAGCCCGGCCGGGGATGCGCCAGCACATCGAACCAGCGCGTCTTCCGATCCTCGAAGTTCAATTCGTCGTTTCCCCCGGCGACGCTCGAAACCATGGTGAGCGGAACGTAGAGGTCAAATCCCAGCGCCGGCACGCAGCCGCGAAACGCCTCGGGCGTCACCCCCACGATCGTGAGCGAGACGCGATTCAGTTCGACGACGCGACCGAGCACGTTCGGATCAGAGGCGAATTTCTCCCGCCACATCCGCCCGGAGATCACCACCACCGGCGCCCCACCGGGTCGATCCGCCCGTTCCTCGTCCGAGAAAAACCGACCCAAGGCTGGCTTAACGCCGAGGACCTCGAAGTAGTTTCCGCTCACGAGCTGACCCCAGACCTGCGCGCCTTCGCCCGCGCCCGCCTGCGGATCACGCAGGACGAAAACGCGTCCGGAAGCTCCTGCGATTTCCGCGGATTTGGTGTTGTCGCGGTAATCCCGGTAATCGAGCCATGAGGATGGCAGGCCGGTGCCATCCGGCGCGCGGTTTTCAAAGGCGAGGATTTCCCGCCCGGGCGTCGTGCCGGGAAGGGGACGCAGAATCACGCCGTCGATCCAGGCGAAGACGGTCGCATTCGCGCCAATCCCGGTCGCGATGGAAAGGATGATCACCAGCGCGGCGGCCGGATGGTGCCGCCACTGGCGCAGGGCGACGCGGAGAGCCGTGAGGAAAGTTCCCATCCCGGCCCGTTTAGCAGGTGGGGTGCCATCGCGCGAAACCGTGGCACCACTCTGTGAACGGGGGTCGATCTGGCGCGGGCGCGTCGGGGTCGGTCCCGCGAGCGGGACGACTGGTTCCCACCCGCGGGATGAGTCGGCGACGCGAACGGGCGATGCCGGCAGGAGCAGCGCGCGGTGTCCTGACACAATCCGTGCTTGCGTCCGGACGGGGCGTGCGCAACCTCCGCGCTGTGCCAAATCCCGGGAACAGCGCCATCCTCCGCAGCGCGGGCCTTCGTGGCCTGGGCGCTCTGCGGCTAGGGCTTGTCACCCACTGATCTCCCGCGCCCTCGTTCTCATCGTTTTTGTGCCGCCTTTGGTCTGGCGGACTCCCGCACGGCTCATCCGCCGAACGCCGCGGCTCCCGTTTCACTGGTTTCTCGTACTTTCGTCTTCATCCCTTTTTTCCATGTCTGACCGAATCATTCTCTTCGATACCACCCTCCGCGACGGCGAACAGTGCCCGGGCGCGTCCATGAACCTCCGGGAGAAATTGGAGGTGGCCCGGCAGTTGGCGCGGCTTGGCGTGGATGTGATCGAGGCTGGCTTCCCCTGCATTTCCGACGGCGACTTCGAATCGGTGCATCGCATCGCCACCGAAGTGCGCGGGCCGATCATCGCCGGGCTCGCCCGGTGCGTGCCGGGAGACATCGACGCGGCAGCACGGGCGGTCGCTCCGGCGGGCGACCGGGCACGAATTCACGTTTTTCTCGCGACTTCGGCGATCCATCGCGAGCACAAGCTGAAGAAGGCCGAGGATGAGATCGTGCGGCTCGCCGTGGAGGGGGTGAAACGGGCGAAGGGCTACGTGCAGGACGTGGAGTTTTCCCCGGAGGATGCCTCGCGGACGGAACCGGAATTCCTCGCCCGGGTCACGCAGGCGGTGATCGCGGCGGGGGCGACCACAGTGAACATTCCCGACACCGTGGGCTACGCGGTGCCGGAGGAATTCGGCGTCTTGATCCGTCACCTGATCGAACACGTGCCTAACATCGGCGAGACCACCCTGAGTGTGCATTGTCACAACGACCTCGGGCTCGCGGTCGCGAACTCGCTCGCCGCCGTGCGGGCCGGCGCGCGGCAGGTGGAGGGGACCATCAACGGGATCGGGGAGCGCGCCGGAAACGCCGCGCTTGAGGAAGTCATCATGGCGCTTCGGACCCGCGGGGCCTTCTTCGGCGGGCTGACCACGGGAGTGAACGCGAAGGAGATCGTCCGAACGTCCCGCTTGGTCAGCCGGATGAGCAGTTTCGTGGTGCAGCGGAACAAGGCAGTGGTGGGAGAAAATGCCTTCGCCCATGGCGCGGGGATTCATCAGGACGGGATCATCAAGCACCGCGGCACCTACGAAATCATGGATCCGCGGGAGATCGGCTGGGGCGAGACGGAACTTCCGCTGACGAAACACAGCGGCCGCGCGGCGCTCGCGCAGCGTTTGCAGCATCTCGGCTTCGCGCTTTCCGAGGCGGACCTCGAGGCGGTCTTCGCCCGCTTCAAGCAGATCGGCGACCGGAAGAAGTTCGTCTACGACGAGGATCTCGCGGCCTTGATGGAGGACGGACCGCTCGCCGCCAGCGAGCTGTACTCGCTGGAGTACATTCACGTGACGAGCGGGACCACGACCATTCCGACCGCCACGGTCCGGCTCGCGCGCAACGCTGCGTCCGGACCGCCGGCGGAGGGTGGCGAACCCGGTCCGCTGCAGGACTCGGCGTCCGGAAACGGGGCGGTGGATGCGGCGATGAAAGCGATCGATCGGATTCTGGGGAAACCCGGTGAGCTCGTGGAATACCACGTGACTGGCGTGACGGCCGGCGAGGACGCGCTCGGGGAAGTCGTGTTGAAGGTCGACTTCGGAGATGGTCGGATCGTGACCGGAAAAGGGGCCAGTACCGACGTGGTCGAGGCGAGTGCGCGGGCCTATCTGAACGCGGTGGGACGCGGCACGCGCCCGGCTGCACGCGTCGTGCCAGCGGAGCGTCCGTGACGAAAATAACCTAGGCGAGGCAGCGCTTTCGCTTGTCGCCGATCGCTATAAAAGCTAGAATGCAGACATGAGCGGAGTCTCCGCTGACGTCTTTCACTTCCTCCCGTCGCGCGAGGGCTCCATGCCGAGCCGCGCCCGAAAAGATGGCGCGATCCGAACGGTTGCGGCGTCCGGGGCGGAGCGCGCGGCAAGGGTGGCGTCGACCCTCTTGCAGGCGCCATGGGCAGGCGTCGTCATGTTTGAGGGGGCGGGAATCCACGTGCGGGCGTGTGCGTGTGACTGCGGCGACAAGACGGATTCGCCCGTCGATCGGGCGATGCTCAACCTGTGCGGCGCCGTGCCGCTGGGCGAAATTCTCTTCGCGGAGGATGCATCGGCAGACGAGCGCTTCGAGCATTTTCCGGAAGTCGTGGGCGGCTTCGGGATCCGAATGTTCGTGGCGGTGCCGATCCGCCGGGCGGACGGGGAACTCAGCGGCGCACTCTGCGCGTGTGACACGTCGCCGCGCCGGATTTCGCCGGATGAAGCCGAAGCGCTCGGGGAATTGGCGGCATTGGTGGAGGACGATGCGATCGTCGTCGTGACGCCGGCGGCACCGGTGCCGGCGCGGGAGGCTCTCGCCGCGAAGCCGACGAATGGCACCGCACCGGTCGCAATCGCGGGCCGGCCATCGGACACGTCGATGGGTCGGCGGGACCTGCTGGCGATGCTGATGGAGTTCACGTCCGAGGCAATCGGTTTGATCAATGCGGACGGGCGGGTTCGCTTCACGGCGGGAGCGCATTTCGCGGTGCTCGGCTATCACCCCGATGAATTGCTGGGACGCGACATCTTCGAATTCGTTCATCCCGAGGACCAGCACAGAATGCGTGAGTCCCTCGCGCGGATCCTGCCCGAGCCGGGTGCGCGGACGTCGGCCTATGCGCGATTCCGCCACGCGAAGGGACACTGGATCGCGCTGGACGTGCAGGGAGTGAATCTTCTGCATCTGCCGGGGGTGTCCGGGATTTTTCTGCACGCGCGGGAGGCAGGCGAGCGGCTGCGGGCGGAATCCCAGGTGGAGGAATCAGAGTCGCGTTTTCGCCAGCTCTTCGAAGACAACCCGCAGGCCATGTGGGCGTTCGATTTTGAGACCCGTCGGTTCCTCGCGGTGAACGACGCGGCGATCCGCCAATACGGTTACTCGCGAGAGGAATTCATGGAGTTGTCCATGGATGAACTGCGACCGCCGGAGGATGTCGCCATGTTCCACGCGCACATGGGCCGGCGGATCGAGGCCCCGGTCCGGCGGACGTGGCGGCACCGGAAGCGGAGCGGCGAAATCATCACCGTGGAGATTTACGCGACGACGGTGAACTTCCGCGGTCGCAAGGCGCGTCTGGTCGCGATGCAGGATATCACCGAGCGCACCTCGGCGGTGGAGTCGCTCAAGCGCCGGAATCGTTACATGAACGCGCAGGTCGAGTTGCAGATCGAACTGCTCAAGCCGCGGCCGCTGAGTGAATCGATCGATGCGCTTCTCGGTTCCCTCGGCAAGGCGGCCGGCGCGAGCCGGGCGTACTATTATGTGAACGGGAACGACGCGCGTTCCCACCAACTTTACGCGCTCCCCGCCCAGGAATGGTGCGCGCCGGGAATTTTTTCGGAGATGGAGGTCTTCGGGAAGGAGCGCGTCCCTTACGACGCTTACGATCCGCAGTGGCTGCGGAAGCTGCAGGCCGGCGAGGCCCTCACGCTCGAGGTGGATACGCTGCCCGAGCCTGGGCGCTCGCTCTTCAGCTCCGGCGGGGTCCGCTCGGCCCTGCTCGCCCCCGTCCTCGTTCGGGGGAGTTTCATCGGGTTTCTCGGCCTGGACGATTGCATGGGCCCGCGACGCTGGGATCGGTCCGAGGCGGATTTGCTCCAAGCCGCCTCCGCGGCACTCGCGCTCGCGCTCGAGGCGGAAAGCGCGTCGCAGTCGCTCGACGAAGAGAAGGATCGTTTTGCGGTGACTCTCGCCTCGATCGCGGATGGCGTCGTGACGACGGATTCCACGGGCCGGGTTGTCTTCGCGAATCGCGTGGCCGAAACGCTGCTGGGCCGGACGCAGCAGGAACTCGCGGGCTGCGAGCTTTCGAGTTTCTTCTACATCGGCACCGCGACGGGTGGATTCCGGGGCGACCCGCTGCCGCGCGTGCTGCAGAGTGGGGAAGTGGTCATCCAGCCCAGCGGCGCCTTTGCGATGCACAAGGGTGGGACGCGCATTCCCGTCTCGGAATCATCGGCGCCCATTCGCAACCGGGCGGGAAAGATCATCGGGGCGGTGCGCGTGTTTCGCGACACGACGCCGGAGCAGCGCATGGCTTCGGAAATGGCCAAGGCCTCGAAGCTCGAATCGATCGGCATTCTCGCGGGTGGCATCGCGCACGACTTCAACAACATTCTCACTGCGGTGGTGGGGAACGTCTCGCTCGCGAAGATGTTTCTCCACGATCCCGAGCGGGCCGCGGCGAAGCTCGATGAAGCGGAGCGCGCGAGCTTCCGGGCGAAGGATCTGACATCGCAGTTGCTGACCTTTTCGAAGGGAGGCGCTCCCATCAAGAAACTGGCGAAGCTCGGCGAGATCATCCGGGAGTCGGTCGATTTCGCGCTCCACGGCTCGAAAGTCCTCGTGCGCTTCAGCCTGCCGGATGATCTGCCGCCGGTCGAAGTGGACGCCGGCCAGCTTTCTCAGGTGATCAATAATCTCGCGATCAACGCCGTGCAGGCGATGCCGGATGGAGGGACGATCGACGTCTGGGCGCAGGATCGCGAGCTGGAGGAGGGGCATCCGACGGGATTGCCGCCCGGCCGTTTCGTGAAGATCTGCGTCGAGGACAACGGCCGCGGAATTCCGGCGGAGAATCAGAGCAAGATTTTCGATCCATTCTTTACGACGAAAGATCACGGGAGCGGTCTCGGCCTCGCGACGTCCTACTCGATCATCAAGAACCACGGCGGGGTGATCAACTTTGATTCGATCGTCGGCCAGGGAACAATCTTCCGCGTCTATCTGCCGGCCTCGTCCTCCGCTTTGCCGCTCGAAGTCCCGAACCATGGTTCGGTGGGGCCGCGTCCGGGAACGGGACGGATTCTCGTGATGGACGACGAGGCGGACATCCGGTTCCTCGTGGCGACCATGCTGGAGCAGCTGGGCTACGACGTGACGACGGTCCCGGATGGACAGGCGGCGCTCGATCACTACGAGCGATCGATCGCGAAGGGCCGGCCGTTCGACGCTTTCATTCTCGATCTGACCGTGCCGGGTGGCCTGGGCGGAGTGGAGGTGATGGAGCATCTGCGCCAGCATGACCCAACCCCCCGGGTGATTGTCTCGAGCGGGTACGCGAACGCGCCCATCATGGCGGACTATGCCCGCTTCGGCTTCGCCGACATGTTGACCAAGCCCTATCGGGTCGAGGAGATTTCGGAAGTGCTCGATCGCGTCCTGACGCATCCCAAGCCCGCTGCCTGAGGGATTGGGTTTCGTGGATTGACCGGGAGGCCGCACGAGGCGTTGCTGCGGACCCGATGCATACCTCCACGTCGATCGTCATGCGCGCACCCCGCGGGCGGATTTTCGAGCTGACCACCGATCTGGCGCGCTGGCCGGAACTGCTCCCGCATTATCGATCGATCGACTTTCTGGAGCGTCACTCTGACCATGACATCGTGCGGATGGCCTGTGTGCGGGACGGCATTCCTCTGGCATGGGTGAGCCGGCTGGAAATCGACCGGCCGCGGATGGAGATGCGCTTCACTCACCTGCGGGCTTGGACGAAGGGAATGGTCGTCATCTGGACGTACATCGAGACGCCGGACGGCGTGCTCGTGGAGATCGCGCACGATCTGAAATTTCGCGTCCGCCTGCTCGCGCCTCTAGCGGAGCGAATCATCGGCGGGTTCTTCATCGACAATGTCGCGACCAAGACTTTGCGAGCCTTCAAGACACACTTGGAAGCGGAAGTCGCTCGCTGAGGGAGCCGCGGAATCGTTTTGTATCGAACATCTGCCATGAGACGCGCTGTCATTACCGGAATCGGACCCATCACCTGCATCGGCATCGGGCTCGAGGAATTCTGGCGGGGCCTCCGGGCCGAAAAGAGCGGTATTTCCCGCCTGACGTTTCTGAATCCCGATGAAATCGGCGTGTATTGCGCGGGGGAGGTGCGCGATTTTCAGCCAGCGGATTTCTTCCCGCCGAAGCGACTGCGCCGGCTCGACCGTTACGCCCAGTTCGCGGTCGCGTCCGCGCTCCTGGCCTTGAAGGACTCGGGCTACGCCTATGCGGCCGATCAGCCCCAACCCCGCACGGGCGTGAGTTTTGGGACGGCGCTCGGCGGAATCACGAACGCGGAGTTTCAGCACGCCAAGTTTCTCGAAGGTGGCCACCGGGCGGTGAATCCGGGGCTCGCGCTCCAGGTCTTCGGCGGATCGGCGCACTCGAATATAGCGATCGAGTGTGGTTTTCGCGGCGTGGGGACGACGAACTCGAACTCCTGTGCCAGCGGGGCGGTCGCGCTCGGGGAAGCCCTGCGTTACATCCGGGACGGCTGGGCCGATGTGATGGTCGCCGGCGCGGCGGAGGCTCCCCTCGCGCCACTGACCTTCGGGGCCTTCGCCTTGATCAAGAGCATGAGCCCGTGGAGCGGAGAGCCGCCAGGGCGGGCCTGCCGGAGTTTCGATGCCGCCCGCGATGGGTTCACGATGGGTGAGGGTGCGACGTCGTTTGTGGTGGAGGAGTACCAGCACGCGAAGCGCCGCGGAGCGAGGATCTACGCCGAGATCCTCGGTTATTCGCTGAACAACGACGCGCATCACATGACGAATCCGCTGCCCACCGGAGAATCCGCCGTGGCGTGCATGCGAGCGGCGCTGGCGGGCGCGGATCTGCACCCGGAGCAGGTGGACTACATCAACGCGCACGCGAGCTCCACCAAGGCCAACGACGCGACGGAGGTTCGCTCGATCAAGACTGTCTTCGGCGACCATGCGTATCGGATCCCCGTCAGCGGCACGAAGGGCTACACGTCGCACTCCTTGGGCGCGACCGGGTGCTTCGAAGCGGCGGCGTGCTGCCTGGCGATCACGCGGGGGTACATTCCGCCGACGCTCCATCTGGAGACGCCCGATCCCGAATGTGACCTCGATCACGTCCCACAACACGGTCGGGAGGCGCAGCCGAAGATCGTTTTGAGCAATTCGTTCGGCTTCGGGGGCATCAACGCGTGTCTTCTCCTCGGGGCTGTGTGAACGATCTGTGGGACGTGATCGTCGTGGGCGCGGGCCCGGCCGGCTCGGCCGTGGCGATTCCGCTCGCGCGCGCCGGCCACCGCGTCCTGCTGCTCGAGCGGAGCATCTTCCCCCGGGACAAAGTCTGCGGAGATTGCCTGAATCCGGACTGCTGGCCCGTTTTTGAGCGATTGGGCGTCGCCGAGGCGGTTCGGTCCCTCCGGCACGCCTCGCTCCGCCGGGTCGAGTTCGAGAGCGCGCGGGGACGCCGTTTCGGATTCGAATTTCCGCCCGGGCCCGCGCAGGAGATCGCGGTGAGAAGAAGCGTCCTGGATGCCGCGCTCGTCGCGGAGGCGGTCGCAGCCGGGGCGGAATTTCAGCCCGGAAACGCGGTCGAGCAGGTTGTCCGGGAGAGCGGGGGCGGATGGAGCGTTGTCGCGGGTGGCCCGGCCATCCGCGGTCGCTTCCTGGTGGCAGCGGATGGAAGAAATTCCACGGTCGTGCGCCTCGTCGGGCTGAGTGACGCGACGGAGCGCGACGAGCGGATTGGTCTTCACGCGCATGTTTCGCTGCCGGACGAACTTCGGGAGACCGTGCGAATGTTTTGGCGGCCGGAGGGCTATGGGGGGTTCGCGCCGGTGGATCGCGAGACGCTGAACGTCTCGATCGCGGGTCGCGCGGCGGGGCTTCCCGCGTTGAAAGCGTGGGTCCGGGCCGAGCTCGGCCTGACGACCGAACCGCTCTGGCGAACCATCGCCCCACTGGATCGGGCGCCACGCCTTGCGGCGCCCGCGGAAGGGCTCTTTCTCGCGGGAGATGCGGCCCTGGTCGTGGAGCCATTCACCGGCGAAGGCATCTACTACGCTCTCGCCTCCGGTGAGCTCATCGCGCGCACCTTGGGGGCTCTCCTGCGCGGTGAACTCGAACCCGCTGAGGCGCTCGGGCGGACGAACGACGACCAGTCCTCGCTCTACCGCGGCCGCTTGTGGGTGAACCGGCTCGCACGCTGGATCGGACGCCGGCCTCGGCTGGCGGAGATCCTGCTCGGAATTTCCCGCCACTACCCGGGACTGCTGCGGGCTCTCGTGACGAAGGTCGTGGCGGGGAGCGCGGTCAGAAGCTCGCCCGGGCTTTGAGCGCCTCGGGTTCGGCGCGCTCGTACACGACCTTGCCGCCGACCTTCACCCGGACCCAGATCCCGGCGAGTTCCGCCTTGTTCCGGGTGCGCTTTCCGTCCGAGTAAATGTAGTACCCTGCCTTCAATGTGCTGCGGGGGATGTCGAACGAGGGGGTTGTGAACGTCATCGAATCCGCGACGCGCAGCGATGAGATCGACTCGGTGCCGTCCTTGCTCTCCAGGGCAGGCTGCGAGCTGCCCTCGGGTGGCAGTGCGCCGCTGACGAAAACGCGGTATTCGACGGTGGCAGAGCGGAGTTCGTCGGGTCCGCGCAGTGTCAGCGTCACCGAGTAGCTGTGGGTATCCGAGCCAACCGGTTCGTCCTCACTCGCGAGCGTTCGGCTGGGTTCGGAGATCTTCTTCTCGACCTTTATCTCAAAATCGAATTGGGCCGTCGCACCCGCCGGAAGGGGAGTGGGGGTGGGTTTTGCTCCCGCCGGGAGAAGCGGACGCGGCGGAGCCACAGGCCCCTGCGCGAACGCGAGAGCAGCGAAAAAGATGGCAGCGAGGACGGCGAAGAGCGTTTTCATCGGTGGCGGATCTCCATGCTAGCCGGTCCTATTCCACGAATTCAAGCTCCACCGGAGCAGGAATGAAACCCATCGCGGCGGCGCGGTCGAGGAATTCCCGGATGGCGCGGCGACCGTTGTCTCCGTAGTCGCGGGTGTAGTCGTTCACGTACATGCCGATGAACCGATCAGCCAGCAGGGTGTCCATTCCGCGCGCAAGCGGCATGGCGTGAGCCACGCCGGCGGTCCGGTGTCGCAGACCGTAGTCGATACTCTCCGCCAGGATGACGGAAAGTTCGCTGCGCAGCGCCGACGGCAGATCCTTGCGGATGACGTTCCCGCCCAGCGGGAGCGGCAATCCGGTGTCGTTCTTCCACCATTCGCCCAAATCGACCACCTTCCCGAAGCCATCCCGCTCGTAAGTGAGCTGACCCTCGTGGATGATGAGGCCGGCATCAGCGTGGCCCCCGCGCACCGCTTCGAAGATTTCGTCGAAGGGAACGACCACGGAGTCAAACCCCTGTTCCCCGCAGTAGATCTGCAGCGAGAGATAGGCGCTCGTGAGCTTTCCCGGCACGGCGATCTTTTTGCCGCGGAGCCAGGCGAGAATCGCGGTTTGGTCTCCCCGACGCACGCCATCCGGCAGTTCGGCGGGCGATCCGGCGATCACCACCGGACCGTAGCCGTCGCCCATGCTGGCACCGCACGGTAGCAGTGCGTACTTGTCCATGACGTACGAGTACGCGTGGATCGAGACTGCGGAGATGTGGAGCTCGCCGCGGGTCGCGCGCTCATTCAAGGTTTGAATGTCCTGAAGGATATGCTGGAAGCGGTGGCCCCGCAGATCGATCTTCTCCGCGGCCATCGCGTAGAACATGAAGGCATCATCGGGGTCGGGTGAATGCCCAAGGGTGAATACTTCCGGCGTTGTCAGGGTGGCAGACATCCAGGAATCTACGCGAGAATCACGCAGCCCGAAACCGGAAGCGCAAAAGGGCGGGACATGTCAGTATCCCCTCCCGGCGCCCCGCCGGGTCAGCTTCACCGACTTCCAGGCGCACCACTCCATGCAGGTACTTCCCGGCTTCCGAGACTTTTACCCGGCCGATCTCGCCGTCCGCCGCTACATCTTCGACACGTGGCGCAACGTCGCCCGGACCTTCGGGTTTGCGGAATATGACGGGCCGACGCTCGAGAGCGTGGAACTTTATCGGAAGAAAAGCGGGGGGGAGCTGGTCGGCCAGCTCTTCGACTTCGTGGACAAAGGAAAGCGGGAGGTCGCGCTGCGCCCCGAAATGACGCCCTCCCTCGCCCGGATGGTGGCGGCGCGGGAGCGTGATTTTCGCAAGCCGATCAAGTGGTTCTCCATCGCCCCGTTTTTTCGCTACGAGAAGCAGCAGGACGGCCGGCTGCGCGAGTTTGTCCAGTTGAACTGCGACCTGTTCGGCGACCGGTCCGTCGCGGGAGAAGCCGAGATGCTGACGCTGGCGATCGAGCTCTTCCGCGCCTTCGGGCTCGGACCGTCCGACTTCCACCTGCGGGTCAATGATCGGCGCGTCTGGGAGGATTTCCTCCGGGCGCGGGGAATTTCGGAGCCCGCGCGGCACGAGGAGTTTCTCCAGCTCATCGACAAGCTTGAGCGCGAGAAGGACGAAAACACCGCCGTGCGGCTGGAAGGCTTCGGCGTGACGCCCGGCGAACTCCAGGAGTTTCTCAGCCGGCCCGCGCCGGTCTTTGACGCGCTGATCGCGGAGCTCGAGTTGCGGGGCCTCCGGGAGTTTGTGCGCTTTGACGCGACCATCGTGCGCGGGCTCGCGTACTACACGGGTCTCGTGTTCGAAGTGTTCGCGCCCGTCCACGGCCGGGCCCTTGCGGGCGGTGGCCGCTACGATGAACTGATCAAGACGCTAAGTGATGGCTCAGCCGACCTGCCGGCCCTGGGCTTCGCCGTCGGTGACGTCGTCCTCGAAAAAGTTCTCCGCGCCAGCCCGGCGGCCGCGGCGCGAATGGAACTTGCTGTGGCGCGGCTCGAATCACTCGACGTCTACGTGGTCATTGCCGACGAAGCGAGGAGAGGCGACGGCCTTCGGCTCGCGGGCGTTCTGCGAAGCGCGGGCCTTCGCGTCGATTATGCCCTCGGGTCGCTGAAAATCGGCAAGCAATTTCAAGTCGCCGGGCATCTGGGGGCGCGCTTCGCCTTGACCGTCGGCGCCGAATGGCCGGAGGTGAAACTCAAAAACTTGGTGACCCGCGTGGAGGCGTCGCTCCCCGCGGATCCGGCGCAAATCGAGGCCGCTTGCCGGGCGGTTCCGATGCCTCCCGAGCCGTCCGCGCTCAGCTGACTGGCGCAGCCGGAACGGGCACGGGCGTCAGCGTCGTATCCGAGCTGCCGAGCGGATCAACGACGTCGTGGTGGGGTTCGGCAGCAGGCGGGACGGCAACGACCGGCTCAACGCTTTCGCTCTGAGGCTCGGTGACCGCGCTCTGAGGCTCCGTTGGCTCGACGTGCCGGGTCGGCTCGGGTCTGGAATCCGGATCCGTCACGGCGGGTGCCGGAGCCGCCGCGTCGGCACTGACCGGGGCGGTTGCAGCCGTCTTCCTTGGAGCGTGAGTAGGCTCGGGCCGCGCCTGCGGCGTCGGTGGCAGATCGTACGTCCCGTCGAACATCGCGATCACGTGCCCTGCAGAGGCGAGCCAGCGCAGGTCGGAAACGAGGGTGGACTTTGCGCGAGCGTAGGCCTCTTCGGCTGGGGTGATGACGATGTGCGCGGGCGGTTCCACCTTAGCCGTGGGTTCGCCGCTTGAGGAGGCAGCCTCCACGCTCGTCGGTGCTTCGACGTTCGACGGCGCTTCGGCGGCTGGGGCGGCAGTGGGCTCACCTTCCGCGGGATGCTCGTTCGCGTCCGACTCCTCCGAGGAGGCGGCAGTGGGCTCACCTTCCGCGGAATGCCCGTTCGCGTTGGACTCCTCCGGTTGGGCGGCAGTGGGCTCACCTTCCGCGGGATGCTCGTTCGACTCCTCCAAGGAGGCGGCAGTGGCGGCCAGCACAGGTTCGGCCGCTGGAGTGGGGGACGGGGCCGAGGGGACGGGCGAGGACTCGGTTGCCTGGGGCGGATGCCCGATGAGCTGCTCGGCAAGGGACTTGCGGGAGATTCCGGGCTGACGGCCGATCAAATCGAGAATCGCCCGCACTCCGGGTGAGACGACGGAGTCGGCATCCGGCCGGAACGGTACTGGCCGGACGCCTGAGACGTACACGAACTTCTTCCGGTGCTTGAAGATCTGCAGCCCCGCCTTCTGGAGACCGGCCCGGACGAGCTGGACAAGATTGTAGGGATGGCGGGACTCGACATCCCACGCGGCCTGGATGGCGCGGCCGAGAGCAGCGTCGCCGTTCTCGCGGGCGACGGGTCCGGTGAGAACGAAAGAGGGTCCTGCCTTGACCGCGGTCGTGAGGTGATGCTCCTCAAAATAGCGCCGAGCGTCGGCGGGCGATGCGAGAACAACCGGTGGTTCTGTGCCGACAACGGTGTACGTCGTGCTCGAGCGGGATTGTTCCTTCCATTTCTCCACCTCGGCGGGATCCGAGATGACTTCGATTTCGCGGCGGAATTGTTCGAAATTCATCCGCCGCGAGTACCGCGACTCATAGAGCGCGCGGATCGACGTCTGGTAGGCGTGATGATTCGTTGGCCCGAGAAGCGTGCCATCGAGGCGGCAGCGCGCGATATTGGTGAAGTTTCCCTTCGGAGGTTCGCCAAGTTCGGTTTTTTCCTCAAACAAGGTGGTGCGGACGGCTTCGTAGGCGAGTCGATCTGCGGCCCGACGATCGAGAGTGAGCGCGGCGGGCTCGGCGACGCGGTAGAGCTCTGGTGCGGGCTGGCCGTCCTGTTCGACGCCGGTGAGGCGGAGCGCGTGATATTCGTGCTTCTCGAGGAACTTCCGCGCGAGGCCGAAGAGCGGATAGGTGAGATGCGAATTCTTGATCTGCTGCGCGAGCGCGCCGAGAACGTTCGGGTCCGGGAGAAACTCCACCTTGACCGCGGGCAGCGGAGGAGGCGGCGGACGGCGGTCTCGATCTTGGGGGGGACGGCCGAAATCCCGCCGGTCGCGCGGATCGCGGGTGTCACGTTTCGGGGGCGGGGGACGATTTTCACCGGCGGGCCGCGGTGGGCCGTCGCGGCGCGGGGTCGGAGGTGCGGAAGGTCCGCGACTGGTTGGGGGCGGTGGGCCGCTGCTCCGACCACGGGGCGGTCCCTGCCGGTCGCGGTCACGCGGACCGCGCCGGTCTCCTCCGCGATCGTCGCGGCGGGGACGGTCTCCCTGCTCCGCAGCGCCATGATAACGGGAGAGGTCCGACGACTGATTGACCCAGGATGGCTGGAACTTCAGGTCGGAGAGATCGAGAAGGGGAGCGGTAGGCTCGGGGTTGGACATAGGACAGACAGGCGCCCGGTCTGCGGAACCGGCAGACGTTCAGCGGGGCAATGCGCGCGGGATCAAGGACGGATCGAGGGAGAAACGCGAGTGAGTGTGAAGCATTCCACGCGCGGCGGGCTGGCGCAAGTGATGCAAGCAATCAGACAACATTCCGCGCGGCGGGTTCGAACGCCGGCTCGTCGTTGCGTTTACAGGAGGTCCGTCTGCTGCGTTCCGCATCCCCAGCCGCGTCCGGCCCCGAAATAAACGTTTGCCAACGCCCGCTCCCGTCGTTAATGGTCGCCGCTCAAATCCGAACCTCTCAACCCGTTTCATCTGATTTTATGGCCGACCCCGCAATCGAGCAGAAAGTGAAAGACATCGTCGTCGAGCAACTCGGAGTGAATGCCGAGCAGGTGACCCGTGAGGCCGACTTCATCAAGGACCTCAGTGCCGACTCCCTCGACATGGTCGAGCTCGTCATGGCCTGCGAGGAAGCTTTCGGCGTTGAAGTGCCGGACGAGGAAGCCGAGAAACTGAAGACCGTGGGCTCCGTTATTGACTACATCGAGAGCAAGAAGGGTGGCGCCGCCGCCGCCTGATCCTCCCGGAACAGACTCATTCGTCCGAACGGCCCGCCTCGAGCGGGCCGTTCTGTTTTGTGCTTGAGTCTCCCCCACTGCGTGGCGTATTCCTGCCGGAGGGAGTGAATGCTCCCCACAATCCCACTCCCTTATGATGAATCCGAAAACACTTCGACTCTCCGCCGCCACCACCGCCGCCGCCATGTTTTTCAGCGGCTGTGCCGGTATGACCCCCGGTGAAAGTGCTGTCACCACCGGCGCCGTCGCGGGCCTCGGCGCTGGTCTGATCGGCGCCGCCGCCGGCATGAAGCCCGGGCAGGCCGCCCTCCTGGGGGCCGGCGTGGGCTTGGCCGCCGGAGCGATCGCGTACGTCATCGCCAAGCATCAAGCCGATGAGCGCCAGCGGCAGATCGCGGAGGCGAACGCCCGCCGCGCCTACGCGTCCCGCCAAGCCCAGCTCCGCAAGCAGCAGGCCCGGTACATCGCGGTGAAAACCTCGCGCAATAGCGAGTCCACCGGCGCCGCGTCCGTGATGATCTGGGACACCCAGAATCAAAAGCTCGTCGGGGACACGGTCTATGACGTCAAGCAGACGCCGCAATCCGGTTCGACCGCGAAGTTCGATTCGTACAACGCCGTCTACGTCGGAAGCTGAGGCTCCATCCGGTTCCGAGTTTTCAAAAACGGGAACAGCTGCGGCTGTTCCCGTTTTGCTTTCCACGGACTCCTTCAACGCTCCTGCTTATCCTGCCTTTTGTCGTAGTCGTGCCACGGGCCCTTTGGCTCTGACGACGCGTAGAGCGCCCGCTGGTTCGCACTCGTCGCGCAGGCGCTCAAGCCAAGGAAAATGGAGGTGCCCAGCGCGAGCAGGAGGAGCTTCATCTTCATCGGGTCGGAGGGGAACAGATTGACGGCGGCCTGTCAACGCGGACGGGATTAGTCCTTGTTTTCCTTCCGGCGGCGGGCAGTGGTGCGCCCGCCATGAAAACTTTTTTCTCCTCGTGCCTGGGCACCATCTTTGGGCTGTTTCTGTTTGCGCTGCTCGGCATTTTCGCGGTCGTCGCGATCTTCGCCGCCGCCGCCATGCAGGGCAGCAAGGGCTCGACCCGGGATGTCACCGTGCAGCGGGGATCGCAGCTGGTCCTGAATCTCTCGGCCAACATCACGGACGCGCCGCCACCCTCGGAGTTCAAGCGCCTGATCAGTAAACTCAGCGGCGATGGGGACACGCGCACGTTTTCCCTGCGGCAGATCTCCAGCTCGCTCCGGGCGGCGGCGAAGGACGACCGGATCACCGGGCTCTTCTTGACGGGCAGCCTGCAGCCCGACGGGTATGGCGCGGGATTCGCGGCGCTGCGCGAACTGCGGGAGGCCATGAATGAGTTCAAGGCGTCGGGCAAGAAGATCACGGCTTACCTCGCGGCGCCGACCAAGCGGGACTACTTCCTCGCCTCGGTCGCCGAACCGATCCATCTGAATCCTTACGCGGAAATGGACATGAGCGGCCTCGCGAGCGAACCCCAGTTCTACGCTGAGATGTTCAAGAAATACGGCATCGGCGTGCAGGTCACGCGGGTCGGCAAATACAAGAGTTTCGTGGAGCCGTTCACGCGGAGCAACATGAGCGACGAAAACCGCGAGCAGATCACCAAACTGCTGGGTGACCTCTGGGCCGAATGGCGCGGCGCGATCGAGCAATCCCGCAAGATTCCCGCGGCCAAGCTCCAGGAAATCTCCGATACGAAGCCACTCTTAAGCGCCGAAGACGCGGTCAAGCTCGGCGTGGTCACGAAGCTCTCGCATCTCCCGGAGGTGATCGAGGAATTGCGCGCCGCGTCCGGCAGTGATGCCGACAACGTCCGCACGTTCCGGCAGGTCAAGCTGGAGGACTATCACGCGGGAGTGGTTGCGAAGAAGGAGTCCGAAGGTGCTCCGAAGCCCGGCGAGGACGAGAAGCGCACCCGCGTGGCGGTGATTTATGCCGAGGGCGATATCATCGACGGCAATTCCACAAACGACGGCAGCGTCGCCGGCGATCGCTATGCCCGCGAACTTCGCAAACTGCGTCAGGATCCGAACGTCAAGGCGATCGTGCTCCGCGTGAACAGCCCCGGGGGCAGCGCGTTTGCCTCGGAGGAGATCCTCAACGAGCTCGTGCTGGCGCGCGCCGCGGGGAAGCCGGTTGTGGTCAGCTTCGGGACGGTCGCGGCCTCGGGCGGATACTACATCGCCTGCGCCTCGGACCGGATTTTCGCCCAGCCGAACACGATCACGGGATCGATCGGCGTCTTTGGGATTCTCCCAAATGTGAAGGAATTCGCCAACAGCTGGGGCGTGACTTTCGATTCCGTGAAGACGAGCAAGTTCGGAAATCTCTTCACCCTCAAGCAGCCCAAAACGCCGGAAGAACTCGCGCAGGTTCAGGTCTTCGTCGACCGGATCTACGACAAGTTTGTCGGTCACGTGGCCCGTGCGCGGAATCTTCCCGTTGAGCGGGTGAAGGAGATCGCCCAGGGACGCGTCTGGTCCGGGTCCGAGGGCGTGAAGATCGGGTTGGTCGATGAGATTGGCGGGCTGGACGCGGCGCTCACTTTCGCCCGCGCGAAGGCGAAGCTTCCCGCGGACGCCCCAATCAGCGAATGGCCCGCCGAAAAGGATTTTGCGCAGACGCTGGCGGAGTCCTTCAATCAGAAGGGCACTCCTTTCGCGCGGCTTGGTGGCCGAAATTCCGTGGCGGACCAGGCGGCGCGCGAAATCGCGGCCCCGCTGCGCGAACTGGCTTCGTATAACGATCCCCGCGGAACGTACGTCCGGCTCCCGTTCCTTCTCCCGGTTGACTGAGGGCGCGAACGGAATCCGGCGGAAAATCGCTGGGAAGCAAGGTTGAGTGCCGGGGCGAATGCTCCTAGCCTCTTGGGCGCCCCGCGTGGCAGAATGCCGCGCGGCGCCCGCCCTACTTTTCCCAGCCAATGCCTGACTCCGCCGTCTCCCCCTCATCCGCCCGCTCGTCGTCGTTGGTCGATGGTCTTGCCGAAGATCCGTTTGACCGCCTCACCCGAATGGCGAGCCGGCTCCTCGCAACGCCGACGGCGCTGGTTGCGCTGCTCGACGAGGGTCATTTCCGCCTTCGCGCCCAGCTCGGACTCGCGGGCGGCGGGAAGGATTTTCCGGAGAATTTTTGGCGCGCGACTGCCGATGGCGCTGAACCGCTGCTCATCGCGGACGCGAAGGCGGACCCGCGATTTTCCACCGATGACGCGGTCACCGGAGCGCTCGCCCTACGCGCGTACGGGGGCGTGCCCCTCCGGCGCCCAGGCGGCGCGATCGCGGGGGTGTTTTGCGTCGTGGACCGCAATGCGCGCCCGTTCAGTCCGGATCAAGTCAAGACGCTGAAGTATCTCGCCGCGATCGCCGAGGATGAGATCGCGAAAAGCACGCTGGCGGAACCCGGGGCGGCGGAGGAATCCGCCCCCGTGCTCGATGCGCATGGTCTGACCACACCGAGTCCGCACGCCGCGGAATCGTCGGAGTTTACGGAATTGCGGCGCCTGACCGCTTCGCATGACACCCCCGTCTTTCTCCATGCGAAGCTGGACCGGGGAATGAGCTCAGCGGTTACGGGCGTGAACGACGCCGCGTGCGATCTGCTGGGGTATTCGAGAAACAGTCTATTGAACGGCACGCTGACGGATCTGTTCTACCAGACGCAGCCTGGCTGGCTGGACGAGATCGACCGCATGTTGGCGATGCAATGCGATGTTGTCTTCAAGATCCAGCTTCGCTCGGCCCTTGGCGGGGCGGTTCCCGTCGAGGTGAACACGCGTCTGCTCGGCGCTTCCTCCCCGGTGGCGGCCTTTACCGTCATCACGCGGCTCGCGGACGAGCGGGGCGATACGCAGGAGTTTGGCGGGCCGGCGCAGGCGGAAACCGCGCGCGATCTGCTCTGCCGCTTCCTGCCGGATGGCACGCTTACCTTCGTGAATGACGCCTACTGCCAGCACTACGGGGAGGAGCGCCGGAACCTCGAAGGATTCATTTTCCGGCCCCCCACGGTTGAGGCTGACCGCGCGATCTCGGCGGAAACGATCGACTCGATTACGCCGTCGAATCCGAACGCGACGTGCGAATACCGCGTCTTCGGTCGCGATGGTCGGGTGGGCTGGCAGCGGTGGACCTATACAGGCTTGTTCGACGACGGCGGCCGCATCATCGAGATCCAGGCATTCGGAAATGGGGTCAGCAGGGAAGGCGCCGTGCGCCGGACCGGCCGTCCCCAGACGCCCGCCCCATCCGGCGACGAGGAGCTCCTGCTCCAGCAGGACGAGGCGCCGGCGACGGCAGTTCTTTCCCCCGCCGACGCGGTTCCGCCCGCCGACGCGGTTCCAGCGATCGACGTGGTTCCACCCGTCGAGGTGCTTCCACCCGTCGAGGTGCTTCCAGCGGTCGACGCGGTTCCGGACGCCGATGCGATTCCAGCAGTCGACGCGGTCCCAGCGGTCGACGCTGTTCCAGCGGCCGACGCCCTTCCAGCGGCCGACGCGGTTCCAGCAGTCGAGGTGGTTCCAGCACTTGAGGTAGCTCCGGTCCGCGTGGTTCCGACCGTGGACGCAGCTCTGACGGTCGATGCCGGTCCGACGGTCGATGCCGACCCCGAAACTGCCGCGCCGGACGAGCAGGAGGAGGGCATTCCGCCGCTTGCAGCTCCTCCCGTCGCGGACGCGAAACCGGAGCCAGCGGACGCCCCAAAGCCGCCGGTTCCGGAGCCGACATTTGAAGCGGCGCGCGGCCGGGCGGTGACCTTACCCGCCCCGGGTATCTCTGCGCCCGCCGATCCTCCGGTTCTTCCGCCGGTCACGCCGGCGCGGAATCTCCTGCCTCCCAATTTTCTTTCCGGTCCGAGCTCCGCCGCGGACGATGCATCTGACACAACGGCGGAGGATGGAACTCCGATGCATGCGCTTATCGCAACGGCTGCGACCCTGCCTGCCGCGGCTCCGGGGATGCTGCCCCCGATGGTGGAACCGATCGCGAGAGAGCCGCTGCCTCCTCCACCGCTCGCCGGCCAGGCCGCGGCGTCACCTGCGGTCGCCGTGCTGCCGCCGTCCCCAGCGCCCAGCGCTGATCTGTCCGTCGGCGCGCTCAAGACCACCGCGCCCGCACTTCGGGCATTGACTCCGGATGCCGCACCAGCCCACCCGGACCTTGCGCCCGTGGTTCCCGCTGTCGAGTCCGCCGGGCTTCCGCCGCCTGTCGCGCTCGCGGAAGCCGCCTCGGAACTGCCGGGCCACACGGCACCTTCCGGGATTCTCGATGCCATCGACGACGGAGTTTTCGTCGCTTCGCTCGCCGAGCAGCGGGTCGTCTATCTGAATCACGGTGCGCAGAAGCTCACGGGACGTCACGCGTCAGAGTTCTACGCCACCCCGGGACTTTGGCGGCAGATCTTCCACGAGGGCGACATGCCGGCGCTCCGGCGTGCCCTGCGTGCGCTCGTCGAGGAAGGTCGGGCGGAAGTTACGGCACGACTCGAGCGCGCCGGTGGCGAGGTGGCCTGGGTGAGCGCGCGCGCGCGACTCGTGAAGGATCATCCCGATGACCAGGGCCGGATCGAGGGTGTGGTGCGCGATATCACGGAGCGGCGGCGGGCGGAGGAAGCTTTGCGAGCGAGCGAGGCCAAGTTCCGCGACATGGCGCTGAACACGCCGGGCGTCGTCTTCCAGTGGCACGAGCGGGAGGATGGGGACAGCGGCTTCACCTACATGAGCCCGCGGTTGCAGGAGCTCTTTGCGATTCCGAGCGAAGACGCAGCGACGATTGTCGATCGGATTCATCCGAGTGACCGTGCGCAGTGGCACGCTGCGCTCGCGGCGGTGCGAAAGGCACCCGGCCCCTGGTCGTTTGAGGGCCGGATCGAGTGTCCGGACGGCCGCGTGCGCTGGATCCAGTGCGCTGCGAAACCGGTGCGATATTCTCCCGGCGACCTTCTCTTTAACGGGGTGATGCTCGACATCACCGACCGCAAACGGACGGAGGGCGAGTTGCGCGCTACTGAGGAACGTTTCCGGCTCGTGCTTCAGGCAAGCAACGACGGAATCTGGGACTGGGACCTGGCTGGGCGGAAGGCGTACTTCAGCCCGCGGTGGAAGGAAATGCTGGGGTACACCGAGCAGGAACTGCCGGATCATCCGCGGACGTACTTCCGCCTCCTCGCGCGGGACGATCGGCAAGTCGTTCGCTCGGCGTTCCGAGGCCATTTTCAGCGGCGGGAAATGTTCTCCTTCCACGCGCGGTTTCTGCATCGCGACGGAACCCTGCGCTGGATCCTTTGTCGCGGAAACGCCCAGCGCGATGCCGATGGGAAAGTCGTGCGGATGCTCGGGATCCACACGGATGTCACGACCTCGAAGCGGGCGGAAGAGACTCTGCGTCAGGCGAGGGACGTGGCCGAAGCGGCGGATCGCTCGAAGAACGAATTCCTCGCGGTCATGAGCCACGAGATTCGCACGCCGATGAACGGCATCCTCGGGTTTACCGATCTGCTGCTTGGGAGCGACTTGAATGAGGAGCAGCGCGACTACGCGCAAACGATGAAGACGAGCGGCGACTCGCTCATGACGCTGCTCAATGACATTCTCGATCTGTCGCGGATCGAGGCTGGCGGCGTCGAGCTTGAGAATCGCTCGTTCCAGATCAGCCCGTTTCTTCGGGACATCGCCGATCAACATCGGCCGAAGGCGCACGAAAAGGCGCTCAAGCTGACGCTGCGGATCGACCCGGCTGCTCCGCGCGCCGTCGTGGCAGATGCCGCGCTGCTTCGGCAGATCCTGAACAACCTCATCAACAATGCGATCAAGTTCACGGCGCAGGGGGAGGTGTCGATCGATGTCGCCCTCGGTGCGCGAGAGAGCGCCTCGCCCAGCGGCCCCGCGGATCTGCCGCTTTACAGCATTGAGTTCCGCGTGAGCGATACGGGCATCGGCATCCAGCCGGACCGGCTCGACCGGCTTTTCAAGGCGTTCAGTCAGGGCGATTCATCGAGCACGCGGCGCTACGGCGGCATGGGTCTTGGGCTGGTCATCGCACAACGCCTCTGCACGCTGATGGGCGGTTTCATCAAGGCCCGCAGCGAAGTTGGGAAGGGGTCCGTCTTCTCGTTCGTGCTCGCCCTCCCGGGTGACCTTCCCGAGGCGGAGTCAGCTTCGACTTCGGACACGCAGTTCCTCTTTGAACTCCCGGGCGGCCCCCGCGTCCTGGTCGCCGAGGACAATCCCGTAAATCAAAAGTTGATTCGGGCGATGCTGAAGCGGCTGGGTCTGGTTGCGGACTACGCGCTGAACGGACTCGACGTGCTACAGCTGATCATGGACGGCCGGCCGTACGACATAGTTTTCATGGATGTGCACATGCCGGCGATGGATGGACTGATGGCGACGCGGCGCCTGCGCGAGTACGAGCAGGAGCGTGGCGGCAGCCGGCACACCTATGTCATCGCCCTGACTGCGGACGCAATGCCGGGAGACCGGGAGCGCTGCCTGGAGGCGGGGGTCGACGACTATCTGACCAAGCCATTCACTCAGCTCGATCTCGCCGAGGCCATCGAGCGGGCCCGCCGCGCGACAACCCCGCGCTGACGAATCCTCCCGGATGGCGACGGGAACGCGCGTCGGGCCGACGAAGGTGCTTGCGCGCGGACTGATTTCGACTACCCATCTTCCGCGGAAATTTCCGGCTACGGGTCGATAGCTCAATGGTAGAGCAGGAGACTTTTAATCTCTTGGTTGAGGGTTCGAGCCCCTCTCGACCCACGCTTGATTCGCCGCTGTTGTCCTTCAGGCAAGGGGAGGAGGATCCTCCTGGTCGCTTTCGAAGTACCGAGCAGCGGGCGTGAAATACGCCAGGACGAGTAGGGCACCGCCGAGCGCTGCGGAGAGTTCGTTCAGAGCGGTCTCTGGCCCCGTGGCCACGTTCGGACCGCCCAGCGCGTTGAAGATGATCGAGCCAAGGAGCGAGACGCCGAAGAAGGCGCGCGCCGGTCCCCACAAGCGGAGCAGCCCGATCAGAGCGATGATGGAACCGAGGAGAATCGCGAGAGCGTGTCCGAGCAAAGCGATCGCGCGCGGATCACGCAAGTCGTCCGGGAGCCCAGCTGAGAATTCCCGCAGCGGAGCGGGCAGGAAGTCCTCGGAAAGAAATGCGACCGCGAGCTCCATCACGCTGGAGAGAAGCCAGGCGCCGACGAGCGCGCGAAAGCCCGCGCGGGAGATTCCTCCCATGGCACGAATCCTCCCGCGCGATGGATCGGTTCTCAGCCCCCGACTTCCGCGCGCGCTTCGGCCGCCAGCGCGGTGCTGAGGTATCGCTCCCCGGTTGAGCAGCCAATCGTCACGATCAACTTCCCCTTATTTTCCGGTCGCTTCGCGAGTTCGATCGCCGCCCAAACGTTCGCTCCGCTGCTGATCCCGGCGAGGATTCCTTCCTCCTTCGCGAGGCGGCGGGCCATGGCAAAGGCATCGTCGTTCGTGACGCGGATCACCTCATCGACGGTCGCAAGATGCAGGTTCTCGGGGACGAAGCCGGCGCCGGTGCCCTGAATCTTGTGTGGGCCCGGCTTCACGGGTTCACCGGCCATCGTCTGCGAGATCACCGGTGAGTCGGCCGGCTCGACCGCGACCGCGCGGAAGGACGCCTTCCGCGCTTTGATAACTTCGCTCACGCCCGTCAGCGTCCCGCCCGTTCCGACCGCCGAAACGAGGAGGTCGACCCGGCCTTCGGTGTCATTCCAGATCTCCTCCGCCGTCGTGCGGCGATGAATTTCTGGATTCGCGGGATTTTCGAACTGTCCGGCCATCCACGCGTTTGGCGTGTTCGCGACGATGTCTTTCGCCCGGGCGATCGCGCCCTTCATCCCTTCGGAGCCAGGCGTGAGCACCAGCTTCGCGCCGAGGAGCGCGAGGAGCGTGCGCCGCTCCAGACTCATCGTCTCGGGCATGGTCAGAATCAGCTTGTAGCCCTTCGCTGCCGCCACGAATGCGAGCGCGATGCCGGTGTTGCCGCTCGTTGGTTCGACGATCACGGTCGACGGAGTGATTTTCCCATCGCGTTCCCCTGCCTCAATCATCGCGAGCCCGATTCGATCCTTCACGCTCCCGAGCGGATTAAAAAATTCGCATTTCAGCGCAATCTCTGCGTCGAGGCCGGCGGTGACGCGATTCAGCCTCACGAGGGGAGTGCGGCCAATGGTTTCGACGATATTGGAATAGATGCGTCCGGTGCTCATGGCGGGAGATATGGGTCGGTGAAGAAAAGCGGAATGGGAACCTCTTCATTCACTCCGACGGCGGCCTGCGGGTCAAGAAATTGGTCGCGGGCATGACACGATCGCGCGCTTGCTTCGCGGAACCGACCGACGATTTGCACTCCCGGCAAACGCTGCTATTTCCCGTGGCGCTCCGGTCACCCGAACGCGACCCAACCAGACCTTTCCGAACATGTCCGACCTCATCTCCGCCGCCGAACTCAAAACCTACCTCAAGCAGGTGCCCGTCTGGGAGCACGAAAAGAAGAAGATCGAGCGGCTCTTCGAATTTGACGACTTCACCGGCGCCATGGACTTCGTGAATCAAGTGGCGGAAATCGCCGAGGATTCCGAGCACCATCCCGACATCGAAGTGAAGTATAACAAGGTGAAGCTCACCCTCACGACCCACAGCAAGGGTGGTTTGACCGAGCTCGACTTCGAGCTCGCCGAAAAAATTGATACGCTGGTGGACGAGTAGGCCACTGCCCCAAATCCTTTCCCACTGATCAAGGCAGGCTTTTGGCCTGCCTTTTTCTTTGCTTCAGAAGGGTTGGATTGCCGGCGTCACGAAGCGGCCAGGCGCATTCAGCCGCTCCTCTTGCCGAAGTGAGCCGGGCGAATGCGACGGACGAAGCGCAAACCGGACCACGTGTCGTCGATCGCACCGGACTTGTTGTCAGGGAGCCCGGCGTCGAGGCCGAGCTTTTGCGCGGGATCGAACGTGATGTCGGTCGTCACTCTGGAAGCCTTCTTGGGCCACGCCAGCAAGATGGTTTCGGCTCCGGCGCGGTCAGGGAGCGCCTCGGTAAAGAGCCGGGTGAGCGAGTTAAGTTTCGGGGCGAAGAGCACCGCGGCATCGAACTCATCTCCCGACCGCGCAGGAACCGGAGAGACTCGCGAATCGGCGCCAGATCCTCGAGGCATGAGGCTGGTTCACCCGCGAGCCGCAGCCGCGAACCAGCTTTCAAGCCCAGTTTGTGTGCGAGCGGAGTTCCAGAAAAGTCGGCCGTGGCGGGCGGATCCGAGATTCAGCGCCCGACCGGTGGTTCGGCGAATCCGCCGCGGTTGGGAAACGGATCTGCCCGACGCCGCTGTTTCGCCTCCTGCCGCAAGCGCGGCTTCGGATCGCTGCCGCGTTCTTCGAAGATCGCCACGCCGATGACTCCGACGTTTCGGGCATCGCCGAATTTCTTTTCCGCGTAGCTGTCGGCCACGCCGCCGAATCGAAAAGCCGCGACGCTATTCAAGCTCGTCCGCCAGCCCTCGACCCGCATCGACTGGCCCGGTTCGAGGAGATATCCGCCCTTCGTTACGGCCGCCGGTTTTCCATCGAGCACGTCGAGACCATCGACCGAAACGACGAACTCGAGGCGCGCGTCCGAGTCATTACGGAGGGCGATGGAATAGCGTTCACCCTTGCGGCCGATCACATACGGTTCGCGCGAGTAGATCCCGCGCTGGTAGATGCGGAATGGCCGATTCTGGGCGTCGCGCAGATCGATCGAGACCAGATTCTTTGGGCGCAGCGGACCCCCTCCCGGTTGTGCGCCCGCGGCTGCGACCCCTTCGCGATCGTTGTAATGGAGGGTGGCAAGGAGATACGGCCGCGAAAGGCTCTCGCGAACAAAGTCCACCCGGCGCACGCGTGAGTCTCGCCGTTCGCCGAAGCCCGTGGCCAGTCCAGGCCGGGACGCCGCCGCCGCGGCGTCTCCTCGCGGAGAGGCCGACGCCACCGCGGGGGAGGAGTCGGAGGCGCAACCGGACAAGAAGAAAAGCGCGGCGAGCGGGGCGCAGAGATCACGAAAACGGAATGCCATGACCAAGAGTCCGCTCACCGCTTTCACCTTGGCGAGCACAAAATCCTCCGTGACGCAGACGACGAAAATCTCTGCAACCGGACACGGCCGACGGGGTTTTTGCCTGCATGAACCATCGCAAGTTCCCGATCCTCACCCTCATCCTCACCGCGGGCGTGCTCGCCGCGAGCGCCTCCGCCGAGACGCCGTCCGATGCCCGAAATGCCCAAGTCGACGCCCGCGAGGCTCGACAGCAGCAAAGGATCGATCGGGGTGTCCAATCCGGCCGCGTGAATCCCCAAGAAGAGGCCCGCCTCCAGCAGCGCGAATCGGCCCTGGCCGCCCGCCAGGCTCGCTTTAACGCCGACGGAAAGCTCTCCCGCCGCGAACAGCTGGCACTCAACCGTCAGGCGAATCGGGACAGCCGCGCCATCTCCCGGAAGAAGCGCAATCTGCGATGATTCGCGCCATCTCAGCTCTTGTGGGTGCGCTAGCCGTGCTGTTTCGGCAGCGCGGTCTCGGGAAAAACTGCAGAAATCTAAAAGACGGGATGAACAGGATATTCTAAAATGGATTTGGAGCTGGGTCATATTGCCCATAGGCTGAATTCAAAATGAAGTATCTTTGGGAAGGCAGTATTGAGCGTGACGAGACGCTCGTGGGAGGGGCACGAGAGCAAAGATCTTCCTCGTTAGGTTCGGCGGGTCGGTGGCCTGATTTAGGCCGCATGGAGGGCAGCGCAATTCGGCGATCGGGCTGCCCCCGGAAGGTGCCTCGAACCGCGTGATCCACAAGCATGCTTAAGGCTTTGGGAATTCTCGCGCGAGACCTCGGGCATCATTCTGGTCTTGCGATTCTGGTTGGTCTAGCCCTGCTGTCTCTGGTGTGTCGGTTCGTCTTGCTCCTTCGATGAGATGCCCGCCTGCGTAACCGATACCGGAATCGGCACGGCAAGGGTCGCTTGGGAGGACCGCGCGGCTCGGGTCGCGGCGCTTTCGTTGCTCGTCTACTGGGCAGTCTTCGCACTCGTCACTCTCGGCGTGGGTCCGGATGTGATGGAGTATCATCTAGGTCGGCTCTGGATCGTGCACACGGAAGGATTGATCGGAAATCCCGTTTGGACGAACCAGCGCCAGATGGTGTTCCCGTGGGGATTCGACGCGGTCCACTACCCCTTCCTTTTCCTCGGCACGGCGCATGCGCTTCCGTCGTTTCTTTGTTTCCTCGGTATCTGCGCCATACTGCACCGACTCGCCGCGAAATGGTGCGGACCTGAGCGGGCGTGGTGGTTCGTGCTGGCGCTGCTCGCCATGCCGAATTTCGTTTATCAGGCCACGACCTCGAAGAACGACCTGGTCATCGTATTCTCCGTGCTCGCCTGGTTTTATGCACGGCGGCTTTGGCTGGCTGAGCCGCGCCGATTGTGGCTGGCGATCATGGCGCTCGCGCTCGGTTTCGCCGCGGGAGCAAAGACAAGCGGCCTCCTGTTCGCACTGCCGCTCGCAGGCATGGAAGCGGTCCGCTTGGGCGTGGTGCGCGAATGGCGAATGCTGCGGCGCTGGTGCGGTTACGCGGCGGTCTCGTTTTTCCTCCTCGGCAGCGGTGAGATCTATTACAATAACCTGCTCTACCACCCGTCGGTCTTGGGGTCGGAGGAATTTTTGAGTCTCCACCGAAATAGCGACGGCGTGTGGGGAATGGTCGGCAACCTCATTCGCTATTTCTGGAGTAATCTGGCGCTCGGCTTCGAACCCGCCGGATTGGGGCTGGAGTGGGCGAATTTTTGCGAAGCGAGCTGCAACCGAATGTTGCAGTTCGCCGCTCTGAGCGATTCCGGAGTCGCCGGTGCATGGCGCGGCGCGGCGCTCAAGTTCACTCGCAATGGACGCGACATCCTTTCGGATTTCGGGCTTATCGGTTCAATTTCCCTGCTCTCGGCATTCCCGAATTTGTTCGGCGCGAGCGAAAACGACCGGACCCGCAGGCGCATCGTCGTCGCGGGCTTCATTTCCCTCGCGTTGATTGCCGCCACGATCGGCTGGAGCCCATCCAACTCGCGCTTCGCCTTGGTGCCGTTTACCTGTTTTGCCACCGCATTTGTGCATCGCCTGATCGAGTATGCCGCCCGCCCGCAGGCGCGATCCTGGGTGATGCGCGGCTGGTTGTTGCTCTTCGTTCTCGGGGCCGTGCTCGCGCCGCTGGTTTCGTTTAACCGGCGGCCGTCGGACATCCTGCGCGCGATCGTGGACCGGGAAGCCTATCGCACCGCCGAGCGCCCGGGTGCGGGGCTGCTTCTGGAGATGCTCGCCGCCATCATGGCGCATGACCGCGACCACGAAGACTGGGAGGGAAGGCCCACGCTCTGCGTCGCCGCCGGGCCACTGGCGCCGGTCGCGCTCCTCTTCGAGCGGAAGGAGTGGGAGACGGTGGTGATCGGCGGGCCGAACTGGCGTGGCCGGCTCGATGAAGTTAAGGACGGATTGCGGAAACCCGTTTACATCCTTTTTTGGAATTACCTGCCGCCGAAGCCCATGGATCCGGCTTTCCAAATGGTCAGCACGCTGCCCATGGAGCCGATGACGTTTGTCGGTCGATGGGAATCGACGGCAAAGGTGCACGAGCCGACGCGTGCAAATGCGATCCAGAAACCTCAGCTTCAAATTGACCGTCCTGCTCGACAGCCCACAGAGCCTCGCTGATCCAACGGACAAATTTATGGTTCCTCCGCACAATCTGTGGGTGGAAGGGGAGTAAACGGGACGGCTGGGAAGGAAAGAAAGCGACATGGCCCGGCGAAGCGGTGGAAGGTCGCGGTGACGAAACCAAACGCCGCCACCACCCACCTGAGCCATGTCATTGACAGTCAAAACCCTTCTGCGCGGACTGCAAGAGTTCGCGCGCTTCGTCTTCGAATCGATCCGTCTGGTGTGGGAGGGGGACAAGGCGGTGATCGAGGCCCGGCTGCGAGCGCGGGAGCGAGGGCGGGCGATCTGCAGCGGGTGTGGGTTGCCGGGGCGTGCCTACGACCGGCTCGGAGAACGCCGGTGGTCGAGCTTGGCGCTGGGGCCGTATGCGGTGCGCGTGATTTACGCGCCGCGACGGGTGGAGTGTGTCCGGTGCGGGGTGAAGGTGGAGTGGCTGGAATGGAACGAGGGCAAGAACACCTGCACGCGCCGGCAGATGACGTTCTTGGCGCGCTGGGCGCGGCGATTGTCGTGGCAGGAGTGTGCGCGGGTGTTTGAAGTCAGCTGGGAGCGGGTCTGGCGCAGCGTGCGCTGGGTGGTGGCGTGGGGACTGGAAGCCAGGGAGCTCGAAGGGGTCAAGGCCCTGGGCATCGACGAGCTGCACTGGGGTCGGGGCAAGCAGAGCCGTAACTACGTGACGCTCATCTACGAGATCACGCTGGGGCAGCGGCGCTTGCTCTGGGTGTTCCGCGCCGCGAGAATCGGCGGAAATCGGGAAGGTGCCTTTTCGAGTTGAGCACGGGGAAGTGGCATTGGGGACCGGGGACAATGCGGTCAGCGGTTAGTTGGACGGGCTTTGGTCTTCGGTCTTCGGCCTTCTGGAGCGGCGAGGGCACGCTGGCTGGCGTAACGGAGGGCTGAGTTCCGCGCCAGCGGGACAAAGGCCCGTAGTGGAGCCAGCCGGCGCGCGCACCCTCGCCGGCGGCCGCGCGGCTTGGAGCTTGGTTTGGCGAGTTTGCTCAGCTTGGATTGCGCGCCTCTTGCAGATCCTCGAGTCCTCCCTCCGCGGCGCCACGCGCCCCTGCGCTCCGGCCGATTGTCCGCTCTGCGAGGGCTGCCAGGCCCTGCACCGCCACGGCTCCTACGAACGCTACGCCGACTGCTCGGGCGAAGCGAAGCTCGTCGTCCGTCGCTTTTGAAGTCGAGTCGAAAATGCGGACAGGGAAAAGTTAGTTATGAGTGAACTGGTTTTCGAACTGGAGTGGGGAGAGAAAGCCGAGTGAGCTGTGGCGTCGGACTGGGTTGTAGAAGGATTCGATGTAGTCAAAAAGCATGG
>JBBQFQ010000035.1:0-56408 GCA_038322235.1 Chthoniobacterales bacterium | reverse complement strand
ACCCCCCTTCCTCCAGCCACGCAGCTCCGCCGTGGCTGACGCCACGACGGAGGCAGGGTTGACTCAACCGACGGAGCACGAACCGCTCGGGTCGCTCTCCAGCGTTGCCCTATCCTGTTCGCGCTCCGCTCCCCGTTCTCTCCCTCCGCCCCTCGTCAACGACCCAAACCCTCGATTCCGGTTTTGATCGCACCAATCTTTCCGGTTTTGATCGCACGCTCTCCGGTTTTGATCGCACGCCGACAGCAAGCGAATGACCGGCCCGGGAGCCCCCGCACGGCTGATCTCGTCCCCGGCCCGCTCACTTCTTTTCTGGCCCGGGGAAATTTGGGGCAAGCGGGAGCTTGCCCGTACCACCGCCGGTACCACCGAGATTCGCAGATCTTCCGTCCGGAGGACGCGAGACGAATAGCCGGCGGTACCACCACCGGACCGATGAGTGACCCATGGCCTGCGTCCGAAGGACGCGAGGTGCGCGGGAGCAGGCTGTCGTCTCGCGTCCTGCGGACGCCCGGATGGCCTTGGCAGATCCGGTGGTTGCACCACCGGCTAGCCGTCTCAGGTCCTGCGGACCGGGCCGCGCGCGCTGACACCGCCTGGCCGCTTCAGTGATGGCCATCCGTCCCAGAGTCGTTTTCTCCGGTCCCGGCTAGCCGCCCGACGCGCCGACGAGCATGACGAGGGCGAACGACGCGACGAGCGCGCCACTCCAAACAACCGCTATCAGCCGCCCGGGACTCGCTCCGTCTCCGCGCAGGGCGAGGACGGAAAAGAACAAACTGAGCAGCCCCAAAACGGAACCGTCCATCAGCGAAAGCCCTCCATACACGGTCGCGCCTTCGAAGCCCATCGGCAGATTGCGCCAGCAAGCGATGTCGAAGCAAAGGAGCAGCGCCAGTGAGCTCGCCGCTGAAAGAAGGAGTGAAATCATTGAGGGCACGTCGCTTCACGAGCTACGCCGAGGCGAAAAGTAACGACCGCAAGCGTCGGCGACGCGAACCTCTGTCGCGGTTGGTCCCGGTGCCTGGTCAGCAATCATCCTTTCGCCTTTTTCTTCTTCAGGGGAACGGGTTCGCTGACCCACGAGGCTCCAGCAACGTTAGGCGCATTGGTCTCATCGTGAAAAGTAGCCGACCAGGCAGATGGCGAGCGACGCGGGTCCGGCAAGAGCTGCGAGCACGATCACGGATGCCACCGAGCAACGGTTGGGAGAATATCCCCGCGTCACGTCGACAACGAGATTGGCAAGCACGGCGAGACAAATCAGGAACGAGACGACGCAGAGAATCAGCGAGTGCTGAACGAACTCGGGCCCTTGCAACCGTGCACGACCGGCAAAATTGAAGACGCGTGCAAGCGACACGACGCCGATCAGCAACGCCACGAACGAGAACGTGAGACTGCTGCGCTGAAGAATGGTGGCGAGACGCGTCATGTCACCAATTGAACGAAGTACTGCGACCGTGTCGAAGAGGTGCGCCGATTGCAAACGTGACGAACCGCCGCCTTTCACCGCCGCGCATGGATGGGCCACGCCATCCTCATCACCAAAATCTCCACCACCGTTTCTGCTGCTTGGACGCAACGTGCCGCTCATAGCAACCGGCGCAAAGCAAGACGTATGGCTGCTCCGGCTCAGTCACATGACAAAGAGCCATCGCCGGAATCAGCTCACGGCAAACGTCGCAATGCTCGTGATCCCAGACGCCCGACTCGACGGAAAATCGGCTGGAATCGTAGGAACCGCCGTCGAAAGGGATCAGGACTCGGTGACCTCCCTCGACCGGAAACCATCGGCTGCCACCGGCGCGCTCCTGCATCTCTGCGATCACGGGGTCGGGTGCGGGGGCATCGCGAACGAAAGCGGAAAGGGCATCACGAGCCGGAATCCGGCTCTCCAGCCACGGATACGTCGGTAGTTGGGATAGCGCTTTGTCTGTCATTTGCGGGTGAAGCGGCCCAACGCCCAAAACTCAGCGGCGGATGCGGCGGGATGCAATGGCTAGATCGAACGGGATGTCGCTCCGCCGAATCCGTTAGGTGCAGCGCCGGGTAAGGGCGCAGTTCGATAGGTGTCCACATCAACGGACGCTCCAACGGCGCTCAGAAACGCGATGCACTCTGGGTCGAATCCAATCGCAGGCATTGGTACCGAATCCTCCAGTGCGATCCACAAAACGACTTGGAGGTTGGCCTCGAGGTTCATATCACGCCGAGCGGCTGCGATCCGCTCAGCGTGGGGGCGCAACTGGGCGATAAGCTTCGACGACCGCTCGTAAATGTCGATCAAGTCGCCTGCGACCCTCCCCGAGGAGAGCATCCAGCAGACGAGCGGCGCTCGGTGTGGCGGACTGCGCTGGATCGACGTCGGCTGAATGCCGATCCGGCGAGATAGTTCATCGGGATCGAACGCATCGGCAAAGAGTGCGAAATAGACTTCGCCTTGATTCGTCATAAGAAAAACGCGCTCGCCCTAACGACCCCAACTCACCGACGACGACCCCGATCGCTCCGATGCAACCGCGACGGCCCACGAAAAACGCGCCGAAGCGTCTAACAACCTCAAGCTCAACCACGGGCGCGCGTGCCGCGGCGGCGGTGGACGCAGCCGGCGTGAAATGCCCGCCCGTTTGTTGCAGCGAAGGTTACGCCGGTTCGCCAGGATCGAAGCCATAAAGCCAAGTGTTAAGAGTTCCATCCAAACTCTCAATCTGCAGTATTACCATAACGCGTTCGCAGTAGCCGCACGCTTGCTCGCGTTCCTCGGTGTCGTCGCCCTCGAAGTGTTTGAGCATCTCCATGAACTGAGCGATGACCGCAGAATTGAGAGATGATGCGCGCAGGGCGGGTTGAAGCCGATCGAGCATCGTGTTCACGGTCTGCTCGGCCCGAAAGCGGACGCCTTCGTCGGGGGCCCCTGGATACATTTCGTGCCCTTGGAACTTCGGTTCGGACCGAAGCGCCGTTAGCTGCTGCAATACTTCGGGTGTTACAACGACGGGATGGTCTTTCATAGCCCTTACGGACCCAAGCTCAGCAACCCGACGCACGAGACGCATCGATTGCATACCCCGGGGTTTTTCCGGGTTCGCTGCAGGGCATGGCCAAGCATCGTCATACCGTCACACTTCCGGCGAAACTCGGGAGATGGCCCGCGTCAGATTCTCGGCGCTGGGCTGCGCAATGTGGAGCGGCCGCGCCGCACTCGGCACAAACGCCTCCGATCCCGAAGCCGCCGAAAAATGACTCTCGGTCAGAACCCGATGCGGGGGGAATGGGGGGATGGTGACAGGACGTTTGTGCACGGGGAGAGCGCCGAGAACCTTGCCGGAAAAGTTGCGCCACTTGACGTCGAACCACTGGCCGATCCGGATGATGTACACCTCCTCTGGCCGCTCGCCGCGTATGGCGGCGTCGAGGAGTTGGCGCGCCAGGGCAATGAATCGGGCATCATCATTTTCGGTGAGCGGGAGCATACGCCTGACGACCCAAGGTCACCTGCGGATGACGCGGGATGCAATTGGAAAAATGGCTGAACCCCTCTCCGCCGAACCCGGCAGGTGCCACACCTCGGGAGGCGGAACGCGCTGTCCCGCGCGCATTCCATGAACAAACAAACGGCTCCTCTGCACAATCTCTGGCGAGGCGGCGGTGAGATTTCCGGGAGGCGACAAAAGGGCGCGCGAAGCCGCTGCGCTCAAACGGAGAGATAACGTCCCGCTCGCGGGGTTACCGAGTCGGTCTCCTTCCTCCCGGCGCTGTGAGAGCTCACCGGGCGCCGATCGCCTGTAACCGCACGGTCGCCGCGGCTTAAAGCAAGTATGCAGGTATCACCCCATCTCATCGCGCTCGCCCGCGCCGCCGCCACGTCTGCAGCCGTTCTCCTTTTTCCCACCGGCTTTGCGCTCGCCCAAGGTTCGCTGACACCGTCTGGTCCGCCGGCGCCGAACTTGAAAACCCTCGCCCAAATCGAGCCGCGCACGCCGATCTCCCAGGTTGGCACAACCATCGGAACCGGCTCTTACTATCTCACCGCCAGCCTCACGGCGGTGGGCGCCACGAATGGAATTCTGGTCCTGGGGAGCGACGTGACCATCGACCTCAACGGCTTCGAGCTCGTGGGCGTCGCAGGCAGCTCCACCGGCATCGTCATCGGCGGCGGCCAGACCAACGTCACCATTCGCAATGGTACCATCCGCAACTGGGGCGGCCTGGGCATCGACGGGAACGGCAACGCCCGCGTGCGCGTGGAGAACATCCGCGCCTTGAACAACGCTGGGAACGGCATCGTGGTGGACGTGAACGGCGAGGTTCGCGACTGCCTCGCTCAGGGAAACGGCGGAAACGGCATCAAAGGCACCGACAACTGCCTGATCCGGGATTGCCGGACGGTCGGCACCATCGGCTCGCCGGGGAACGGAATCGTCCTCGCCGATTGCGGCATCGTGAGCGGCTGCCTCGCCCGGGGCAATGCGGGCGCCGGCTTTAGCGTTGGCAACGGCGCCAGTCTCACCGATTGCACCGCCCAAGCGAATGTCGGGGTCGGAATTTTGGGCGGGGCAAATTGCTCCGTAAAGAACTGCCGTGCGGTCGCGAATACCGGCCTCTCGGCGCATGGCATCAGCGTGGCGGAGGCAGTTTCGATCACCGAGTGTGTTGCCCGCGGCAACGCGGGGTCGGGCATCTCCGCCGGAAAGGGCGCAGTCATCTCCCACTGCAGCACCTACAGCAATACCTTCTCGGGCATCATCACCGACGACGGGAGCTCCGTAGCGGGTTGCACGGCGATGGACAACACGTTCGTGGGGATCAGCCTGGGGAATGCCGGCCTGGCCTCGGACTGCAGTTGCACGAACAATGGAAGCTTGGGCCTGACCGCCTCTGACCTTTGCGTGGTGCGGAATTGCTCGATCACCGGAAACGGGGTGAAGGGGCTGGTCATCGGCAGCAACTGCACCGTGGTCGGCTGCACGGTCTCCAGCAACACCGGCATCGGGATCCAAAGTTCGGCCGAGTCGCTCATCAGCAATTCGACCTGCAATCACAATGCTGGTGCGGGCATCTTCATTTCGGGAGGAGGCAGCCGGCTCGAAGGCAACCTCCTCCAATCCAATCAGCAGCCGGGAATTACTTCCGCTGGCTCAGACTGCATCGTGCGAAATTTCTCGCGCAATAATACCGGCGGCAATTACAGCCCGGCAAGCGGCAGCTTGGTCGGCCCCGTGCAGAGCCCCAACACCGCCACCAGCGCCTGGGCAAATTTCTGAGCTACTCAAGTACCCGGTGCGTATCCTTCCAGGGAATCGATATTGTCGAAAGGCGACCGCAGCGGGGAGTCGCGAGCAGGCAGCCTGACGAACTGAGCGGTTCGATGCGGCGCATGGTCGTGCGTCCGATTGAATTCATTCCCGCCGAGAATGACGCAAGTCCTCAAGTTCGAGGCCAGGCGGTGCCTCGCCGCGATGGATGTAGCCATAACCTGATGCGACGGCCCACTCGGGAAGTCGCAGGTGCCGCAGGACGCTCCCGTGCCGAAGGTGCTCGAAGATGAACGTCAAATGCGGACGATGCAGGCTGAGCCAGACGCCGAACACAGCCGAGGGTGTCTGAAACGCGCGGCAGAGGTGGCGCACCCCGGGGTGCGAGAAATCTTGAGAGTCGTAGGCAAAAAAAAGGTCGCCGGACTGGTGGAGGCGGAGAAGAAGTACGTCGTCGTCATGGACCAGGGCGGCCAATGCGGGGCAATCGAAATGCGAAGACAGGTGGGCCGCAACGGAATCGAGGGTGTCGAGGTCCTGCTCGTCGCTGTCCTGCTCATATATGACGGTGGACCCGCCCGCATTTGTCGGCGTCACGAACGCAGTGATCACCTCAGCCCGCAGGAAAGCGAGGATGTCGGGTTGAGCGGGGCCCTGCAGCGTGATGTTGGAATAGAAATTACCCATTCCCGAAAGGACGTGCGGGACTGGCTAACGAGCGAAGCTCAGAGACGGGGGCGTCCATGGGTTGTGAAGTGGCCTTACGAACCGAGTCGTGGGCGGGGATGGCGCGGTGGAAACGCGGCGGCGGAAGAATCCGACCTGACCTTCAAGTCCAATGGCTCCCGCGCGTCGTCAGGTTTCGCGATCATTGTTTTTGCGGTTCCGCCACAGAGCCTCAAACTCGTCTCGCGTGATCTCGCGGGGAGTAAATTGCGGGTCCGCAGCAATCTCTTCGAGTGATGGAATAGGAACGACGCCGAGTCCTGTCGAGCCGCTACTCTCGGTGCCGTCCGCGTAGCCGGAATGACCGTCCCGATAAACCTCGATTTTACGACGCTCCCACCGAGCGTCGTCCAACTCGGAAAACAACTCCACCGGCTCTTCCGGCAACGAATGCCGCCAAAGGACCGCGATGTATCGCGCGCCAGGCGCTCCGAGCGGATTGCTATCGGCGGCGGTTGTCATGGTCTAGTTCGAGTGAGTTCCAGCTTGTCCGGCTGTCGCTACGCAGGACGCGTGTAGCGCCGGCTTCAAATGACCCCAGAGGAAATGGAGCAAATGGGCTCTGGGATCGCCTATCCGTTTCCTTGTCAGCAGCTTCGCCCTCGCTCAATTTTGAGCGTCTGCCCACTTCGCGAGGCTGCGGGCTGGCTCGGAAGGTGCTCATTGGTCGAGTGCAAACCGGTCGAATGACTTACTCGAGTAAAACCAAATCTTCCCCCGCTGAATCTCGCCATGCCGGAGAATCGGAACGCAGGGAGTTTCGAAATATAGGGCAACGATAAAATTCCGCGACTTCGGGGCATGAATCGAAAAACCTCCGCAACCTTGGCTAATGACTGCCTTTTCCGGCACCAGGATCACAGCGTCTCCCTCAGGGACGTAGTACCTGCCAGTGAACTTCCCGACCGGGCAATACACCCCGCCGTTCACTCGCTCGCCATCGCGCACGAAGGGAATGTCGGTGCGAGTCAGGTAGGTCACGTGGCCTTTCTGATGCAGGTTGCGCAGGAGCGATTCCGCCCAACGATGGTCGGCAGCGGTCATCGTGTACTGGTGAGACCCCGCCGCGAGATCCAGTTCGTACCGGTTCGGCCCATCGCTGAAGTCGCCCGCCAGAGCCTGACCGGCGATAACAACGACCGCCAGTGCTCGAAAGCATCTCGTGAGGTGAAACGACCGGAATCGCAGCCACGGCGGCACCCCAGCATCCCGATTGCAACGAGCACCCGATGCCGCCGTTCGCTCCGGCGCACGATTATTAACCGTTCCCGGGTTTTGGTTCATTGGGTCTTGGAAGGAGGACGACAACCCGACGCCAGTGGCGCTCCGTGGCGTAGGTCATAAGCCCGCGACCGATGCGAATAAAGACCGAAAAGCGAAGCCAAAGACTTCGATGCTCGGCACGCTTGCGAGTCTCGGCATGGAGCCGGTGCTCGACAAAGCTCGCCCCCTCGCCTTGCGACCGTGAGGAAGTGGGTCCCGCGGATAAGTCATTGCCGCTGCGGTCAGATGTCGGAGGAATCTCCGTCGGTGGCGCTCCCGAATGGTACGACTCTTCAGCACGGGCTGGAGCTTTTAGAGCCGTCTTCTTCCGTGCCGGGTTAGGTTTCGGGCCACCAACAAAAAAGCGGAGGCCGCCTTGCGCGGCCTCCGCCTGGGTTCCGGATGGAAGTGGGCCCTGCCCACGGTTTGGTTCTTCACGCCGGGGAGGTGGGCGGCTTTCCGCCCGGACTCGTCGGGGTGGTGGTTGCGCCCGGTTCGGTCGGCGCCGGTGCCGGCGTCGGCGTCGGCGTGGGGTTGGCGCCCGCCGCCTTGGCCTTCTTGCGCTGGTAGCGCAAGCCGGCCCGCTTCACCTGCGCCTTCAGGTCCGTGCCGCCGTGACGGCTCGCGACCTTCAAGGCGAAGTAGGCGACCGACAGACGCGACTGGTAGTCGCGCGCGGCCATCGCCACCGCATCCTTGAGGCGCTGACTGAACGCCGCTGAGCGCCGCTCCAGCGACTGGAGGTGCTCCACGATCGCTTGCTGGGGCGCGAGCTGGTCGTTGCTGGGGAGCCCCGGAACTTTTTCCGACTGATGCTCGCTCAGCCCTCCGATCTGCGCGCGGAAGTCCGCCGCTTTGACCGAGTTGACCTTCACGCGGCGGCGTTCCTCCGGCCGGATGATGGGCCATTGGTTCACGATCTCCTCGCTGGTCGCAAGAGCCGCTTCCACCGCGGCGATGTCCTCCTCGGTGATGCCGCGGGCGGCAATCACCGGGGTCGACGCAGCGACCGGGGCGGCGGCGCTGACTGTGACATTTGAGCTGGGGTTGGGGTTGGCCGGAGCGCTGACCGTGAGGGCAGCGACCGGGGCGACAGAAGCGTCGGCAGACGACGCATGGTTATTTTCCTGGTTCGGATCGATGGGTTTGTTTTGCTTGAAGATGCGGGATTTGTTTGGTTGATGAACTCGCCTGGCACCGCAGCCTTCCAGATGAGTTTGTGAACGTTTTTGAACACGAGGGAAAGATACGCGGGGGGGCGTATCCACTTCGGCATCACCCCTAAAAAATTCTTTGCCCTCCAGAGTAAAAAACTGATGAAAAAGCCGCTCCGGTCCCAAAATGCCGCCAAAAGGCCGGTTTTAGCGCCCGGAAAAGCTGGTCTAGCCGGACCATCCGTCCTTTCAGAGGTCCGCAAAGATCCCGCGGAGGCGCGGAGACGGAGAGAATCAATCCGTCAACCCTCTGCGCCTCTGCGGGAGACTGCCTCATGCGGAAGGCATCACCCGCTGTGAGTCGGCGGGAAGAGGAAGTCCCGCGGAGGCGCAGAGACGCAGAGAATCAATTCTTCAACCCTCAGCGCATCTGCGGGAGAAGCTGCCTGATGCGGAAGGCATCACCCGCTGTGATTCGGCGGGAAGAGGAATTCCCGCGGAGCCGCGGAGACGACGAGAATCAATCCTTCAACCCTCTGCGCCTCAGCGCCTCTGCGGGAGAAACTGCAGAGAGGAAGGATCGCCTGCCGCGTGAGTCGGCGGGAAGAGGAAGTCGCGCGCGCCGTAGAGACGGAGAACATCTTCACCCCTCCGCGGCTTCAGCGGGACACCCAAAAATCGCGTCGAGCCACGCCTTTTTCACGTCGACGGACTGCAAAATCGCGTCAATTCGCGGCTTTTTCACGTCGGCGGACCGAAAATCTCGTCAGCCCGTGCTTTTTCGCGCCAGCCATTCCTTTTTCGCGTCAGCGGACTGAAAATCACGTCGGCCCGTGCTTTTTCGCGTCAGCCATTCCGTCTTCGCGTCGGCGGACTAAAAATCACGTCGGGCCACCCTTTTTTACGTCGGGGGACCAAAATTCGCGTCGAACCACGCCTTTTTCGTGTGGGCGGACTGAAAATCGCGTCGAGCCACGCCTTTTTCACGTCAGCGGACTGAAAATCACGTCGGGCGACCCTTTTTCACGTCGGCGGCCTGAAAATTACGTCGGGCGACCCATTTCCGCGTCGGCGGACTGAAAATCACGTCGGGCCACCCGTTTTCACGTCGGCAGACTGAAAATCACGCCGACCCACCCATTTTCACGTCGGCGGACCGAAAATCACGTCGAGCCACGCCATTTTCACGTATCGCGACGCCGAAAAGGGTACTCGTGACGCCAATTTCGAGTGCCGTGAGGCCGGTTTTGCGACTTTGGCTTCAATTTGAAGCCGCAGTGAAGAATTTTGACCCCGCGACGAGAATCTCCTGACTTTGGGTAATGATTTGGTCAGGGGCGTGCGAATCCGGTCCGGTCGCTCCGATTTGGATCGCGGAGCGCCGAATTGGGTCGAGAGGTCGTGAACCCGGGAACGATCGGCTACTTTTTAGAGTCACGCGGCGCCGATTTTCTGAGACTGACGGCTATTTCGGAAGATCGGCGACGATTTCGCGGCGACGGCTCCGAATTCAGTCCGCTGATTCCTTTTTTCCCGGCCTTGCTCCTTTTTTCCGAGCGAGTGGACTTTTTCAAGCCGATGGCTCGATTTTCTCGAACTCGGACCGAAAATCGGACGAACGACGCCTTGATCGTAAGCGGCGACGGCGAAATGGGTATCTGGGACGTGAATTTTGAAAGTGCTGACGCCGGTTTTCCGACGTCGGCGTGAATTCGAACCCGGGGTGGCGGATATTGGGCCCTCGGCGGAAACCTCCTCGCCTGGGGGATCATTTTGTCCGGGGCGGGTGGATCTGGTCCGTCCGCTGCGATTTGGAGGTGGTACGGGCGAATGGCACTCACTTAAGGGAGAACTATGGCGTCGGCGCGCTGTCCCGGTCCGGAGGACCTGAGATGACTACCCGGCGATGCAATCGCCGGATCCGCCGAGCCCATCAGTTCGTCCGCCGGACGCGAGACGACGGCTCTGCCCGGCTGCGTCTCGCGTCCTCCGGACGCACGCACCGGCGGTGATCATCCGGCGATTCCATCGCCGGCTATTCGTCTCATGTCCTCCGGACGAAACCTCCGCAGAACTCTTCATTCGGCATCGGGCAAAACCCCGCCAAAATCGCCTTAAGTGAGTGCCATCCGGTGGTACCGGCAAGCTCCGGCTTGCCCCAAGTTTTCCCCGGGTGGCGCAACCGGGAGGAATCGGGCCGAGCAGGAGCTCAGCCGTACCTGAAACCGTGCCAGGCCCCGATGGGTGGAACAGGCGAGCTCCCGCTTGCCCCAAATTTTCCCCCGTTGGCGCAAACGGGAGGAATCGGGCCGAGCGGGAGCTCAGCCGCGGACTTCGGCCTCCGTTGCGACGGACCTCTCCCTTGCGCCAACTAGCGGACGCTCATCGCGGCGACGCCGCCGAGGGAATGCTCCCGGCGAGGAGTTCCGAAAATCCTCCCCGCGGAAGAAGCCTCGGCCGCGTTTCCTTCAGCAACCGGAAGGGCTGACGACGGGCGGGAGAATGCGCCGCGGGAGGCCATTCCAAAAACCCCGAGGAAGACGCAGAGCATGACGATTTTTTCCCGCACGCCGGCGTCCTTGGCGGCAGCGATCAAGTCGGCGGCGGCTCGCTTCTCTGCCGCGGTGACAGCGAGTGCTTCGGCAAGCAAGGGTGCTGGATTTGCCCGCGCGGAATCTCGCGAGCCGGCTCCGATGGCAAAGTTCAATCGGGAGGCCAGCGAGCCCAAGCGCGAGCGCCGCCCGAGCACGAGGTTCGTGGGGCTATCCCGGAGTTCACCAAGGCGCGAACGCCAGTCCTGCCGGCGTTTTTCCTCTACGCCTGACAGCGGAGCTGCGCTCATCTCGTTCACGATCGCCTCCAGACGATCCGCCCGAACCAGCCTCGATTGCTCCTGCTCATGGACGACTCCGTCCAGGAGCCCCACCGAGTTCAGGACGACCCGCCCGGCCAGAGCTGCCGCAAGCGCGGCCACCAGGAGGCCCGTGCCGCGGAACAGGATGAGCGAGGTATGCATGGCGCGAAGAATGGAGCGTTAAGAGGTCCCGATGGTTTCAGCCCATTTTCGCCCTTTCAGGAGATTCTGGATGTGCCACGCGAGAGATTCCGGATGGCTTGCGCGCGCGCCGGCCGCCCAACTCGGGACGAACGGGCATTTGCCGGTGACTTCGGCTCGTCCCCTCCGGGGCTCATGGCTCTTGAACCAGGTACCGGTGGCTGAGGCCACCGGCTCATATCCGCTGGCCCTCCGGGTCGATTTCGCGCCTGCGTGGCGAACCGTACCGCGGCGGCTCAGCCATTTTCCCACCGTTTCAGGAAATCTGAGCCGGTGGCAATCGCGCCACGGCGACCGCCGCACAACGCGTAATAGCTTTGGGCCGATTCCACTAAAACGACCTGAGAGATCGTCTCATTCGCGCCCACCCGCGGCCGAGGAATCGGGCGAACGAGTGAACGCGATGACACCACTAACTCATCCCGGTTCTACAGCTTCTTCTTCCCGTCACCCCAGACGCCAGAGCGCTTCAAACGAGGCACTGAGACGCCGCGAATGTAGGGGTGATCCGGGTTCTTCTTCTCGAAGTCCTGATGATATTCCTCCGCCTTGTAAAACGCCTCGAACTTCACGATCTGGGTGGCGATCGGCTTGCTCAGCCCCTTCTGGGCCTCCGCCTTCGACTTCTCGATCACCGCCTTCTGCGCGTCGTCGTTATAGAACAGGATGGAGCGATACTGCGGGCCGAAATCGGGTGAGACGCCATTGGGATTGGTGGCGTCATGGGTTTTCCAGAAGAGATCGATGAGCTTGTCGAGGCTGACCTTGTCGGGGTCGAAGGTGATCTGCACGACTTCGGCGTGGCCGGTCGCGCCGGAACCCACCTGCTCGTAGGTCGGGTTCAGTTCCTTGCCGCCGGCATAGCCGGACACGACATCGAGCACGCCGTCGACGCGCTCGTAGATGGCTTCGACGCACCAGAAGCAGCCAGCCCCGAGCGTGACTTTGACGGGCTCAGCAGCCGAAGCGGCGGGAACCGCGAAAGTCCCGGCGGCAAGGACGAGAAGGGCGGCGAAGGCGCGCGAGGCGAAACGAGTGGGTTTCATGAGAGATAGGCTGTCCGGAAGAGGAGGGAAGACCGGAAACTATTCCCGGAATCGCCGCCGGCGCGAGGATCGATCCGCGTCACGGCGGCCCGGCAGTCCGCGCCGGCGAAGGTCAGACCCCCATTTCGAAGCTGGTGGGAAACTGCACCCCGGCGATCTTTTCGGCCATATCGTGATCCGGCAGAAAGGCGAGTTCCACGGCGGCCGCGCGACTCACCCGGGCGCGCATTTCCTGAACTTCCCCCTGCGGAACGCCGTCCACGAATCCATTCAGCGGGCGCTTGTCCGCGTTCAGGGCCCGAAACGAAACCTCGGTCTCGAGCGAAAGCAGGGCGCTCTTCCAGTTCATGGGCTGCATGACGTTCGAGCCGACGATCACCCAAGCCGGAGTGTCGGCCAGCAACGGCGTGGCCCCCATCGAGCGCGCATACGCAGTGGACCCCGCCGCCGTCGAGAGCAGCACGCCATCGCAGACCAGCCGGGGGAGCCGGACGTTGCCGCCGATTTTCACCTCGATCCAGGCGGTCTGGCCGGTCGCCCGCTCGATCCACGCTTCGTTGAACGCGTAGTCGGTCCTCCAATCCGCACCGGTACAGCGTGTCTCCACGTAGAGCAGGGGCATCTGCCGGAGAATCAGTTCCTCGATCTCGATGCCGTGCTCGAAAATCGGGTTCGCGTCATTCAGGAGGAAGCCGAGGTGGCCGGCGTTCAACCCAAAGAAGGGAACGCGCCGCCGCCAGAGCCGCCGGATGGCGCGGAGCATCGAGCCATCGCCGCCGATCACGAGAATGCAGTTCGGATCATTCGAAACCTCGTACTGCCGGAACCGCTCGGCCCAGTTCATGGCCTTGGGATTCCACTCGTCCGCCACGATGAGCAGACGTGGCTCCTTGATGACGCGGCGGGTGGAACGATTCGGGATGCTACCGCGGTAGAGGCCGTAGCGATCGATGTAATCGCTGATCACCGGCGGAACGAGATGACCGATCGATTCCCGATGAAAGATGTGTTCGCGCACGACCGAACTCGAGCCCGGGATGTCGAGAGGCATCACCCGCGACTTGGGCGGCAGATCGGCGGGACGGATCTCGAAGCCGGGCCGGGCAATGACGATGAAGTTCAGCGTCTGCCACAACTCTTCCGCATGCTGCCAGACGCGATGGATGAACGAATGCCGATTCGCGCCTCCCGCCACCAGGTCACTGCCGATGACGTGCCAAACCTCGCCTTTCGTGGCGTAGCGCTCCTGGAGCTCGTGCGTGCGAGTGAAATGCCCCTGCTCGAGATCGTCGAGGCAGACCTCGACGCGCGGGAGATCCGCGAAACACAGATCCGCCATGGTCGCGCGAAAGACCGGATCGACCTCGGCCGTCGAAGGTTTGTCCGGCCGAGGACCACAGGGGAAGACGACGACCTCCTCGAACTGCTCGCTCAGCGCTTCCGTGATCCGGCGGTGGTGGATCCCGGGCGGATTAAAGCTCCCACCGAAGACGGCGATGCGCGGAGTCATGGGCAAATCATGGACGAAGCGCGATGATGAATCGCTCCGTGTCGGGCGGCAACCGGAATGCGGCGACTCTCGGCCGGAAAAGCAAAAACGCCCGACTCAGGCCGCGCCGACAGGCGCCAGCCAGTCCGGCAGACGCGTTTTCACCCGCGCCCGCAGCCGACTGAGCAAGCTGTAGAGCCCGAAGTAGGCGCGATTGACGTAGACACTGTGCGGGGAACCCCGGCGTCCGCGCAGTTTCCGAAGCACCTTATCCTCCGAGTTCGCCTGGCCGTTGCGGTAGATCGCCGCCATGTACTCGGGGTCGCCGAAATCGTGGAACCCATGCCGGAACGGAAGCGCGAGCTGACCGACGGAATCCTGAAACAGCCGGACGAGATGGGCGCGCTCCACCGGACCGTCCTGCGGCAGCAAGAGTTGAAGTTCCTCCATCGCGCGGGCCAGCGCGGTCGCATCGTCGAGGAGCGACGGATCGAGAAACCGAAACTGCTGGCGGTAGACATCCTCTGGCAGCGCCTTCGTGCAGCCGAAGTCGAGCACCCAGACGTCGCCGTCGCGGACGAGGAAGTTCCCAGGATGCGGATCGGCGTGGAAGAGCCGCAGTTGGTGGATTTGATGATCGTAGAAATCCCAGAGCGCCTGTCCCACCTGGTCGCGCTCCGCCTGGCTGGCCGGGCCGTCGGCAAACCGGTCCAGCGCTTCGCCCTCGACCCAATCCATCGTGAGCACCCGAGCCGACGAAAGCTCCGGGTACATGGCCGGGAAGCGGATGTGGGGGACCCCGGCACAGTCGTGGGCGAGTTGCTGGGAGCGCTGCAGTTCGAGCGCGTAGTCGGTCTCCTCGAGGAGACGGGCCTTCACTTCCTCGAAATACTCCGCGACGTCGCTCTCGCGCAGGCCGAGCACCTGCAGGGCGATGGGCTTCACGACGCGCAGGTCGTTTTGCAGGCTCTCCGCGACGCCGGGATATTGGACCTTCACGGCGAACTGGTGGACGCCCCGGGCGGCCCGGTGCACCTGGCCGATCGAAGCGCCCGAGGCCGCCTGTCGGGTGAATTCATCAAACAGGTCGAGCGGTTCGCGACCAAACTCCCGTCGGAAGGTCCGAACGACGAGTGGATACGAGAGCGGCGGGGTCGAGTACTGCGCCTGCGCGAAACTCTTCAGATAGGCCGCCGGCAGGATGTTTTTATCGATGCTGAGCATCTGCGCGAGCTTCAACGGGGCGCCCTTGAGCTGACTGAAGGTCTTGAAGACCTGGCTCGCGTTCTCCTCGTGGAGCGTGGTCTCGAGCGCCTTCGCCCCGGCCTCGCTGGCGAGCGCGCGCCGGCCGTAGTATTTCAGGTAGTTCAGACCGACCTTCGCGCCCGCCCCGGCGAGCGCTGCGGTGCGCGAGAACCGCGTGCTGTGAATGGCGTCCTGCTCGTCCATGGCCACGTCAGGCAGACCGGGAAGGGACGAGGAAGCGGAGGACATCGAACGCCGCGTCAAACGCCTGCGCCCGGAGGGTCTCGAAGGCGAGGTGAACGGTCTTCTCGATGAACGCGTCCGTCCGCTCCAGGCCGGGGCTCACGTCCTTCAGCGAAAAATCGATCACGGAACGAAAGTGGAAATACAACGCCTCGGGATAGATGGCGGCGAGCCGGCCACGGTCGGCGATCTCGCCCGTCGCCACGCCATGAGCGACGAGCGCCGCGGCGAATTCCTTGAAGCGCGCCTCGAGTCCCCGCAGCGCCTCGGGACGCGCCAGGAGGCCACCGGCGCCAAAGCGGGCCTGGAGGAGTGCCCGCTGATCCGCGGCATTTTCGAGAAAGGCGAAGAGGAAAGTGAGGAGACGTTGGCGCGCGGTGAATTCCGGCCACTCCAGACCACCGGCCAGCGATTTCAGGACGTGATCCATCACCCCGGTCCAGAAAGCGTCCTCGATCGCTTCGAGCGAGGGAAAGAACTCGTGGAAGGCCGCGTCGTCGACGCCGAGCTCCGCGCAGAACGCCGGCAGGGAACTCGCCGGAGCGCCCGTCTCCGCGATGATCGCGAAGTAACGCTGGACGATCCGCTCGCGGATTCCGGCGTTCCCCGCCTTGGGCTTGGGCTTGCTCATCCGGAGACTATACGCGGCAACGCCCTGGTGGGGAGTTCAGGCCTGATTCAGAAGTTCGTACGAAAGAATGCTCAGGCAGTAGATCGCGGCGGTCTCCGTCCGCAGGATGATCGGTCCCAAGGTGATCGGCCGGCAGCCCGCCGCGATCGCGAGATTCACCTCGGCGGGGGTGAAGTCACCCTCCGGCCCGACGAGTACGAGTACGTTCCGCAACGGCGCGGCGGGCGGAGCGAATTCCGACAGCCAAACCCGGGGATGCTTCGCGCCCGGTTGCAACGAGGCGATCAAGAGCAGATCGAACTCCCGCGCGCGGGTGGCAAAGAATTCCTTCGGGCTGAGCGGCACCCCGACCTGCGGCAGCCAGTTTTGCCCGCATTGTTTGGCGGCCTCGATCGCGACCTGCTGCCACTTTTCCTGCTTGGCGATTCCCTCCGCCGGCTCGGCGGCGCAACGCACGACGGTCCGGTCGCTGACGAGTGGCTGCACCTCCGCAGCGCCTAGTTCGACGGCTTTCTGAACGATCAGGTCCATGTTCTTGCCCTTCGGAATCGCCTGCCCCAGGACGATCCGACAGGTGAGCGACGGCGTCTTGGCCTGATGAAGGACGCGGAGCGCGACCCGCCGTTTGCCGCTCGTCTCCGCGATCTCGGCCGTCGCCTCATTGCCCCGGCCATCGAAGACCGCCACGCGTTCGCCCGGTGTCAGCCGGAGCACCGTCAGCGCGTGGTGCGACTCCGCCTCTCCGAGCGCCAGCTCCGCCGGATTCCAGGAGCCCGGGGAAATGAAGAATCGATGCATCAGTGAATCAGGGCCGCCCGCGCCGTTCCCCTCGCAAAATTCAAATCCGAGATCTCAAATCACCCGGTGAACAGATCCTTCGCCTTCACCCAGAACGAACGTTGCTGCGGGCTGTTGTCGTCGCCACAGCTCTGGGCAAACGCCTCGAGCTTCTCGCGCTGGTCAGAGTTCAACTTCGTGGGAACTTCGACCGCGACGCGGACCATCAAATCGCCGCGTTCGCGCGAATTGAGCACGGGCATCCCCCGGCTGCGCAGACGGAACGTCGTGCCGCTTTGGGTGCCGGAAGGGACGCGCAGAGCCGCCGGTCCATCGAGCGTTGGCACCTTCGTCTCGCCGCCGAGCGTCGCCATGGCGAAGGGAATTGGCACTTCGCAGAAAAGGTCCTCGCCCTCGCGCTGGAAGATCTCGTGCTCCGCCAGATGGATGACCACGTAGAGATCACCGGCCGGACCGCCCCGGATGCCGGCCTCACCGTTTCGGGTGGAGCGCAGGCGCGCGCCGTCCTCGATCCCGGCGGGAATGCGGAGCTTGATCCGCGACGTCTTTTCGACGCGGCCGTCGCCCGCGCATTTCTTGCAGGGCTTTTCGATGATGGAGCCCGTCCCCCGACAGCGGGGGCAGGTCTGCGAAACCTGGAAAAATCCGCGCGACGAAACGACCTGCCCGCGACCTTTGCAGGTGGGACACTGGACGGCCTTGCTGCCGGCTTCCGCCCCGGATCCGGCGCAAACGTCGCAGACGTCGAGCTTTGTGAGTTCGATTTCCTTCTCCACGCCCGAGGCCGCCTCTTCGAGGCGGATCTGCAGGTCGTAGCGGAGGTCGCTGCCGCGCTGCCGTCCGTCGCGATCGCTGCGCACGCCGCCCCCGAAGAACTGCTCGAAGATGCCGCCGCCATCGCCGCCGTTCATTCCGCCGAACACTTCCCGGAAGATGTCGAAGGGATCCGCTCCCCCGCCGGCACCCCGGCCCGGCGACATGCCGCCGGCGCCAAACGCGGCGTGACCATAGCGATCATAGGCGGCCCGCTTGTCGGCGTCGTTCAGGACGTCGTATGCCTCCCCGAGCTCCTTGAACTTGTCCTCGGCGGCCTTGTCCCCGGGGTTCTTGTCGGGGTGATATTTCACCGCCAGCTTCCGGTACGCCTTTTTCAGGTCCTCCGCGGAGGCGTCGCGGGAAACGCCGAGCACTTCGTAAAAATCGCGCTTTTGGGTGGTGGCCATGAGAACTTCAATCCGGGTGAATCGGCGCGGAAAGTCGCCCGCGCGGCCGATTTTGCCAGCATGAATTAAGTCACCACGCTCTCCGGGGTGCCATCGCGCCCCGGACGAAGCCGGAAGGCGAGCAGGATGGCCGCGAGGGCGAGCCCGCCCGAAACCCATCCGATCAGGCCGTAGCCCTCGATTCGCCCCCCCGGCAGCGTGGTCACGAGAAACCCGGAAAAAAACGTGGAGGCCGCGGAGGCGAACTGCTGCACGGCCGAGTTCAAGCTCATGAAGCCCCCGCGCAACTTCGCCTCGCCGGCGGACGTGACCATCGCCATCGCCGGGACGAAGCGGCCCGACATCGTCACCATGAACGCGCACATGACGACGATCGCCACGCCTAGTCGCACCGGCGGCAGATGCGTCAGCGTGAGCGTCACCCCGATGGAAAGGGTCGCCACGAGGACGAAGATCGGGAGCTTTCCGCGGAAATCCGCGATCCGCCCGATGACGTTCATGCTGACCAGCGTGCAGGCTCCCCCGCACGCGTAGAGAAGAGGAATCTGCTGCTCGTCCAGCCCGACATTCCCCACCATGAAGGCCGCGATGTAGGGGACGACGCACATGCCGGCCAGAGTCAGTGCCGCCATGAGCGCGAACGCCCGCTGGTGGGGACGCGGCTTCAACACCTCGAAGAGGCGCTCCAACTGGAAACCGGACTGAACCGCCCGGCCGGTCAGATGCCCACGCATCGGCGGGAGCAGCCAGGCCGCGACGAAGAGAAGCCCTCCCCCGACCGCCGCGAGCGAGAAGAAGGGAGCGTGCCAGCCCCACCGCGCCGCGATCCACAGTCCCGCGGGGAGCCCGAGAATCGTGGCGAGCGAGAACGACGACATGATCACGCCGGTCGCGCGGGCGCGGTGCGATTCCGGAACGAGATCGCCCATCGCCGCGAGCGCCGTCGCTCCGATGACGCCGCCGAAGAGACCGCAGAAAATGCGGGCGCCGACGAGTGCCACGTAGCTGTTGGCGACGGCACATGCCACCGTGCCAACGCAGAGGCCGGCGAACAGCCCGAGCATCGCCCGGCGACGGTCGAACCGATCGAGAAAAAACGTGGCGGCAACCCCGCTGAGTCCGGCGGCAAAAGCGTAAGCCGAGACCGCCGCCGCAAACTGCTGCGCGGTGATCCCGAAGATCCGCATGAACTGCGGGCTCAGCGGCATCATGATCATGAAATCGACCGTGTTGATGAACTGGATCGCCGCGAGGACCACGACGACGAGCCAGAGGCGCGCTGGGAGACGGTCGCCCGGACGCGCCGTGGCGATCCCCGGCGGCGCGGGCATTTCAAACATCGCCGAGTATCGCGCGGAGCGACGATCGCGGCAATCCGCCGCGAATCCGATTGCCCCCGGTCTGCCTTTCCGCTCATTCGGAGGCACGGGCGCGATTGCCGATTGTGCTAGCCCACCGGGATACGGTATGGAATCCGCTCGGCGTGGTCAGCGCTGAAACGCCGCCTCGCTCCCCTCACCCTCATGCAGCCTGCGCCCGTCCCGCCTTCCGGCCCGATCGCGCCTGTCATCCGACAGCGCCGCTACGTGCGCATGGGAGTCTCCCCCGCCGAAACGGCCCCGCCGGCAGGCGGGGCGACCGGGACGGACCTGGTGCGTCTCGTGGAGGCGTCGTTGCACCTGCCTCCGTCTGCTGGAGCATTCACGCCCGAAGAGATTGAAGCGCTGGGCGTGCCGCGCGGACTGATCCGGTATGCTCCGCCCGCACCCGAGGCCGCGGTCTCCTCAGAGGGACTGACGGAGTCCGCCTCGTCGGAAGATCTCGACGAACTCATCGACTCGATCGCAGCGCGGCTGGACGCGCTTCACGCCCACGTGCCTCGCCGGATCGCGCCGACCGGACTGGTCGTGCAGCTTCCGGAACAATCGCCGCTGCGGCGGATCGGTGCGCCCGCGGGGTCCGGCCACGAAGCGCTCGGCATTGGTCGCATTCTAGGAGTGACGCTGCTGATGGTCGGAGTGAGTGCGACGGCGTTTTTTGGTGGGTTCAAAGCGCGGCACGCTTTCGCTCCGGCCGCGCCAGTCGATCCTCCCACCGTCGAATCCGACCCTCCGGAGCCGGCGGAAGAGCGGAGCTGGGGCGACGCCGCGCGGGCGCAGTTGGACGAATATCTTTCGGCAGAGAAGGCGGATTCGATCGACGAAATGGGCCTGCGCCTCGCGGCTCTGCAAAAGGACCATCCGAAGCTGCCGGGACTCGAGATGCTCGCGGCGCGTCAGGCCCTCCGGGCGGGCCGGGTGGCGGACGCCGAGGTGCGCCTTTCCCGGCTCGCGGGAGAAGGCGAAGCGGCTGAGCGCGCGGAGGCAGGCTATCTCCGCGGCCAGAATCACGCCGGGAAGCGAAAACTGCTCGACGCGAGCCGCGGGATTCAGGAAGCGATCGCGCTGGACCCCTTCCCCGCGGAATATTTCTACGAACGGGCGGAGCTCGATCGGCGGATGGGCCGGATCTCGGAGGCACTGGCGGGCTACCAATCCGCCATGCTCCGCGTCCAGACGGGGCAAATGCCCTCCCGCGGCCAGATCGAGTTCCACCGGCGCTTGCTGCTCATCGAGGCCGGGCGGGAAGTCGAAATCGGAACTGAGCGTTATCTCGCGGAACTCGCCCGGCCGGAACCCCCCGGAGAATGGCTGCTCACCGCCGCCGCGGTCTCTTTGCACCGGGGTGGATTCGTGGATGCGAGCCGCTGGATGCAGCGCGCCCGCGCGACCATGCCAGCAGACGCCTATCTCGCCTCCATCGAGGACTATTTTTTCCGCAACCACACCGGGAGAACGGAGCTTCAGGCCGTTTTCCCGGCGCCGGCGGAACGGGCCGCCTTTCTGGCGCGGCGGCATCCGTTCGTGCCCGAGATGTAGATCGGTTTCCCGATCGTCTCGTCTACTGCTGCTCCGGAATGAGGTCAGGGCCGACCACGTTGTCCCCGGTAAGAATGTTTCGCCCGGGAATGCCGAATCCGGTCGGAGTACACATGAGCGAATTGATGGTGGGACTGTGCGTGACGGTCGCGTGGTACCAAATGACGATATCCTGATCAACAATGCTCTCGCCGTTCACGAATTGGTCGAGGTTGGCCTCCGCGCCGGCACCCGTCGTGATATTGACCCCGTCATCCAGTTCCGTCGTCGTGGTGCCGGAAGTCTTGTACTTTAGAATCCACATGTCGCCGCGCGCGAACGTGTCGGCCACGCCGTCTTTCAATCCGGGAACGAGCACGTAGCCCCGCTTTCGGCCGCGGACCAGGTAGTTCATCCGCTGATTCGCATCGCGCGTGATTTTCTTCTCCGTGGTGAGGCGGCTGACGCGCGAGATCGCTCCCGGATTTCCCTCCGGATATTCATAGATCGCGTTGATGGACGGGCCGACATCCAGGTCCAGCCGGAAGTAGACGTGGTGCACGTGGGTGAGACACGTGCAGCTGTTGGTCGTCGCGCCAAACCCGAAGCGCGGACGGATGCTGCCATTCATGTCGAAGCGCCATTCGCAGATGTACCGATACCAGCCAGCCTCCAGTTCCGTGACGAGGACGACCTCGGTGCCCTGGCGGTAAATCGCCACCCCGCGAAAATCTCCCGTATCGGTTCCATTTTCCAACGCGGTCGTGGCCACGGTGGTGCCGCAATCGCGGATGCCGGGCGCGACGTCGGTGCCCCCGCCCGTCTGAAACATGCCCTCCTGATACTGCCAGTCGCGGTAAGGGCCGCAGGCATCGTTGACGTACTTCACATTGAGGATCGGCACATGTCCGCGCTTGAGAACCGACGCTCCCTGGAACTTCACGTTGCGCACCTCGATCGCAGACGCGCGGGTCCCGCTGGAGGCCGACGGACGGATGATCAACATGTCCCAAACGACATTCCCTCCGCTGGAAATTGTCAGCTGATACTGACCCGCCGTGTTCCGGGTGGTGGTTGCCTGACCGGCGTTTGGCACCCCGCAATTCGGATTGTTTGCCGCCTTCGACGTGGGAGGCGCATTCCGATCGTACCGGACGACCTCGTACGAGCCCATGTCCACCCCCACGACTTCATTTTGGAAACGGTCGAGACCCAGTTTGGGCATCAGACCCACATTGACGACCCGCCGAGTGGCCGGCTTGCCCGTCTGAGGATCGGTCTCGAGCACGGGAGGCATCGGCCAATACGGCGTCACATCCCCACGGGCCAGTCCGGCCCCGACGAGCTTGTCGGAGAGCAGGGACGCGACGGCTTCATCGAATTCCTCCTGCGTGGGGATCGGCTGCCAGTCGCTCCGGGCGACAACTAAGAGACGATCCGGCGCGCTGAACGCGCCTTCCGCCGTCACGGCGCGCTGGTTCGTGTAGTCGTAGAATGTCACCCGAAAGCGTGGCGGAGTGGGCGGGGCGTCATCCTTCGCATCGACCTCGAGGATGAGACTCTCGATGTGCCGGTAGCGGGTGCCCGCGAGAAGCGCCGCGACCTTGGGATGCTTCGGCAGCGAGGACTTCAGCCCGTCGAATTCCGCCTGCGTGGGTCCCACCGGCACGACCGTGACGACCGCGTCGAGGGCGCTCTTGGGGCCGGCAGCCACCGCCCCGCCCCCAAATGGCTCAGCCGCGGACAGCGTCCCGGTGAGGAGGGAAAGGACGGCAGGAGCAAGAGCTCGCTGCCAGGAAAAAGGGCCAGCGGGAGATTTCATGAGGAGGAGCGGTCACCAACAGGTTTCCATTTCGAATCGAAATTGAACAGCGGGAAAGTCGGGACGCCCCTTCCATCCCTTCCATCGAAGAGATCCGCCAGCCAGAATTCGAGTGAAATCGCGCAAATTTCACCGATGATCGGCCATGTCTCCTTCCCCTTCCGTCTCCGAACTCGCTCCCCCCGGCGTGCTCGGTCTCATCGGCAACACGCCGATCGTTGAAATCACCCGGATCGATACCGGACTCTGCCGGCTCTTCGTCAAGCTCGAGAGCCAGAACCCGACCGGCTCCATCAAGGATCGCATCGCGCTCGCGATGATCGAGGCCGCGGAGAAGGACGGACGCCTCCGCCCCGGCGGCACCATCATCGAAGCGACCGCCGGAAACACGGGCCTCGGCCTGGCTCTCGTGGCCCGCGCCAAAGGCTACCCGATCATCCTCGTCATTCCCGACAAAATGGCGCAGGAAAAGGTGCTCCATCTCAAGGCGCTCGGGGCTGACATCCGCCTCACCCGCAGCGACGTGGGCAAGGGTCATCCCGAATACTATCAGGACATCGCCGCCCGGCTCGCCGTCGAGATCCCCAACAGCTTTTACGTCAATCAGTTCTGCAACCCCGACAATCCCACGGCCCACGAGCAGTCAACCGGTCCGGAGATCTGGGAGCAGATGGGACACGAGATCGATGCCGTCGTGTGCGGCGTCGGATCCGGTGGAACCTTGACCGGCCTCGGTCGATATTTTGCCCGCGTCGCGCCAGAGTGCGAGATGGTCCTGGCCGATCCAGAGGGCTCGATCCTCACGCCGTACATCAACACCGGAAAGATGGGCACCGCCGGAAGCTGGGCGGTTGAGGGCATCGGCGAGGACTTCATCCCGGACATCTGCGATCTTTCGTTCGCCCGCCATGCGATCGCGATCAGTGACCGCGAGAGCTTCATGGTGGGACGAGACCTCCTCCTCAAAGAGGGTCTCCTCGGCGGGTCCTCGTCCGGCACCCTCCTCGCGGCCGCCTTGCGGTTCTGCCGCCAGCAGACCACGCCGAAGCGCGTCCTCACGTTCCTCTGCGACAGCGGAAACAAGTACCTGTCGAAGATGTACAACGACTTCTGGATGGTCGAGCAGGGCTTTCTCGACCGGCCGCGCCACGGAGATCTGCGCGACGTCATCTCCCGCCGGCACGACATGGGCGAGGTCGTTTTCGTGGGACCGGAGGATACGCTGCTCACCGCCTTTAAGCGCATGCGTCTGGCGGACATCTCCCAGCTCCCGGTGCTCTCCCTCACGGGCGAGGTCGTCGGCCTGCTCGATGAATCGGATGTCCTGCTCCGCGTCCACAATGCGCCCGAGCGCTACCGCGACGCCGTGCGCACCGCGATGACCGACAAAATCGAGACGCTCGCCGCTGGCGACAGTCTCGAGAAACTCATGGATGTTTTTGACCATGGCTATGTCGCGCTGATCGTCCACGAAAGCCGGTTCCTTGGCCTGATCACGCGGACCGATCTCCTGGCGTATCTCCGCCGGAAGATGGCCTGAACCCCCCTCCTCCCCTTCTCTCCATGTCGTCGTCCCCATCCAATCATTCCCTCGCGACCCGCGTGATCCACGCCGGCCAGCATCCTGACCCGACCACGGGCGCGGTGATGCAGCCGATCTACGCCACGTCCACCTACGTGCAGGAGTCGCCCGGCGTGCATAAGGGCTACGATTACGCGCGCTCGATCAACCCGACTCGCTCGGCGCTCGAGCGCTGCGTCGCGGATCTCGAAAGCGGCGCCCAGGCCTATGCGTTCGCCTCCGGACTCGCGGGGATGAGCACGGTGCTCGAGGTGCTGAACGCCGGCGCGCACATCATCGCCAGCGACGACCTCTATGGCGGGACCTACCGGCTTTTCGAACGCGTGCGGAAACGCTCGGCCGGACATCGCTTCACGTTCATGGACATGAGTGATCTTGCCGCGGTCGAAGCGGCCATCACTCCGCAAACGCGGATGATCTGGATCGAGACGCCGAGCAATCCGATGCTCAAGCTGATCGACATCGAGGGCATCGCGAAGATCTGCCGGAAACACAATCTGCTCGCGGTCGCCGACAACACCTTTGCCAGTCCGATGATCCAGCGCCCGCTGGAGTTGGACTTCGACATCGTCGTGCACTCCGCCACGAAGTATCTCAATGGTCACTCCGACGTCGTCGCGGGCGTCGTGGTGGTCGGCCGCGCAGAGCGCCACCAGGATCTCGCGACGCAGCTCGCTTACTTGCAGAATGCGGTCGGAGGAATCCTCGGACCTTTCGATTCATTCCTCGTGCTCCGCGGTCTGAAGACCCTGGCGCTGCGGATGGAGCGCGCGAGTGCCAACGCGGTGAAGATCGCGACCTGGCTGGAGGCCCATCCGAAGGTCGCGAAGGTCTATTTCCCGGGTCTGGCCAGTCATCCGCAGCATGCGCTGGCCCAGCGCCAGATGAAAATGTTCGGCGGGATGATCTCGGCGACGCTGAAAACCGATCTGGCCGGCACCCGTCGGTTTCTCGAACGGTGCCATCTCTTCGCCCTCGCCGAAAGCCTGGGCGGGGTGGAGAGCCTCATCGAGCACCCTGCGCTCATGACCCACGGCACGATCCCGGTGGAACAGCGAAATGCGCTCGGCATCGTCGATAGCTTCGTCCGCCTCTCGTGCGGCGTCGAAGCGGTCGATGATTTGATCGCCGATCTCGCGCACGCGCTCGAAGCGGTCTAAGCGGCCCGTTCGTGCATCCGACGGGAGCGCTCGCGACGGATCAGAGTGACCAGCCTGAACGCCCGATGCACTCCCTCGTCCGCCTGTTCGCCGCGGTCCTTTTCGCTGCGGCAGCGCCCGTGCCGGCGGGAGCGGTAATGCCCGTTCCGCCGCCGAAGCCGCCGATGACCGACGTCGCCATCCGATTCGAGCGGGTCGTCAGCCACGGTGGGAACCGGTGGGCCGAGTTCGCCATCGCCAACGACTCGGATCACCCGGTTTGGTTCATGTCGTTCGACAAAAAGGATCCACTTCCGAGCGTCGAGTGCTGGCTCGGCGGGAAGTGGGTCCCGCGATCGCCCCAGTTTTTCTGCGGCACCGGCATGGGAATCCACTCGCTCGCCGCGCGAGCGGAACTCCGCTTCCAAGTCGCGATCCAGGGCGCGGAGTCTGGCCGGGCGATCCGGGTCGGCGTCTTTCTCGCGGCCGCGCGGAACTTGGATGGCATGGTGTATTGGAGCGAAAAAACGTCCGGGCCGAAATCAGACTCGTAGCTTCACCGCCCGGCGGTGATCGCTCGTCGAATCTCCGCAAGCGGCGCCTTGTCGTCGAACTCGACCCGAGCGCCCCGTCGCGCGACGCCCAGATCCCGCCAGAGCTTGGCGAGGTCGGGAGATTCCGGCTTGTCTTTCATTCGCTCGTAGAGTTCGCGCAGAACCGGCACGCCGGTCGCGCGATCCCCCGCCTCGATCGCATCTCGGAGAGGCCACGACGACTCGATCGTGCCGCCCGCCGCAACGATTCCCCGGAGCGCGTGCTCCAGACCGCGACGGTTCTCCGTCCGGCGCCGAATCTCGACGTCCGCGAGCACGCAGAAAAGTGCCCCGCCCCAATACGTCCGTCCCCAGGTGGGCGTAAAATCGAGCCCACGATCACCCGGCTGCGGCATCCCCTGAGGCAGTCCTTCCACCAACTCGCGCCACATCCTTTCGGACGTCAACACCCCGGCTCGCACCCGCGCCACTGGCTCCACGTAGGTCGCCATGCCCTCCTCGATCCAATGGTGGCGCTCGGGCACGTCCGGAAATCCGAGATGGCTGAACTCGTGGGTCAGGAGCCAGTCCTCGTCGAGCAACTCGCGCCGCGTCGCCTCGCGTCCCACCGCGACATCGATCCGCGGTCCGTCCCAGCCCGACGCCTGACCGCCGCTCGCGCCGCCTCCGGCTCGAGAGGACACGCTCACGCGGACCCGCCGCACCGGAAAGCCATCGAAATAGACCGCCACGGAGCGAGCGGATTGCGTGATCCATTCGAGCAGCAGCGGCCGCTGCTCGACCGGGACCTTCGCGTTGAACGCGACTTCGATCGAACCCTGGGGAACCAGCACCGTTTCGGCGGCGACACCCGCACAGCCAGCGAGCGCGAGCATCGTAGAAAAGAAATACCCGGCGCGCATGATCGGGCGGAACCTCCGACGCGATGCCGACTTCGCCAGAGCGAAGGCACGCCACCTGCGTCAGCTCGCCGCCCGCCTGTCATCGCGCGGGCCGGCCAGCAATTGATAAAGCCATTCGCGCTCGACGTCGGTCAATGAACGACCGATCTCGATCCGAGCGATGCCTTGATCGATGGTCAAACGGCACCGCTCAAATCCATCGCGCAGAGTCAGGGTCCGCTGCTCGCGGTCGGCGTAGATGCGGTGGCGGCGAGCAGCGGGAACCTGCCGGTGCATCTCGGGTCGAAGGAAGGAGTTGATGCTCGAGATCACGGAGTCGATTCCAGAATCGTGTCGCCAGATGCTGTCGCGGATCAGGATTCGTTCCGAGATCGGCGGGCGAACGAACAGGAAGAGCAGCCAGCCAAAAGCGGCGCAACCCAATGTGCAGAAGACGAGGACGGCGCCGAGAAACACCGGAGAATCCGGCTCGGAGTCATCGGAAATCCGGGCGGCGATCTCCGCCCAAAACTGCGCCAGGACGCAAAGGACGGCCACAGGAACGCCGGCGCGAAAGTATCGCACCGCGGCCCACCGCCGTGGCAGCGTGACCGTGGGCTCCCCTGCGTCGTTGCAGTCGAGGGTGATTTTTGAGCCGGGCAAAACGTGGGGAAGCATGGTCAGCAACGGGAAGGATTTTGAGCGAGTGGAAACGCGGGCCAGCGCGCGTGCGCACGCCAGCCCGCGGTAAAACCCGACCTACCGCGGGGCGGCAGGCGTCGCGGCGGCCGCCGGAACCTGGAGGAGCATGAGGGGCCCCTGTCCGCCGGAGCCCGCGCCCGCGGAAAAATACGTGGCGGGATACGAACCATTCCAGCGCGCGGCGAGTTCGCGCTGCATCTCGATCTGCTGGAGTTGGACGTAGAACGGGCTGGTCTGGGCGAGCGCGGCGTTCACAGCCTTGATCGCGTTGGCCCGCGATTCAGCCTCCTTCTGCGCAATCGCCGCCCGGGTCTCCGCCTCGCGGATCGCGACGGCTTGATTCGTCTCGGCCTCGAGCAGGCGGCGATCGTTCTCGCGCTTCTGAGCCTCGAACTTAGCCTGGTTCACGCTCTTGAGCTGCTGGGCGATGGCGCTCTCATCGATGGCCCGCTGAATGGCGGGGTTTTGATACGAAAGCCCTCCCACCATGCCGAGCGTGGTGACCTGCACGCCGCGCGCGAGGTAGAATTCCTTGAGGTCGCGGGAGCCGTTGTCGGTGATCTCCTGTTTGTAATTCCGGAGTTCGTCGAAGGAATACTTCGAGCAGATCGTCTGGACGCTCTGCTGCAGCCGCGAACGCGCTTCCGCATCCATCACGCCGGCCAGACCACCGCTCGGGTAAAAATACAGGAAGCGCGCGGTTTGCTCCTCCGGAATCAGCATCGTCAAGGTGAAGCCGATCGAAACGTTCACGGAGTCACGGCTTTCCACATGAATCGACTCGTCCCGGGTGGACGTGCCCGTGCTGGCGCTCTGCGTCCAGACGCGGGTGATCGGCGAGCGCGAGACTTTGATGAGTCGCTGCGTGGGGATGTATTGGCCCGAGAGCCAAAAGTAACCCGTCTTCAGCCAGCGCTGGTCGATGAGCTGGCGCTTCGTCGCGACCTTGCGCGATTCGAGGTAGGCCTCGCTTTCGAACTTCGTCTGACCGCTTTTCGGATCGTCATCGAGCGGGATCAGAAATCCGGTCTCATTTGGTGCGATTTCCTCGAAGACCGGCTTCTTGTACGGTACGCATCCCCCGACCGCGAGGGCGGCGGAGAGGACGGCGACCGCCGCGTAGCGGCGGACGAGTCGTCCGAAGATCCGGTTCACGGCGGGCGACGGGGAGACCGCCTGCGTCGTCGGGACGGAGGCGGACGGGAGAGTGGAACGCTGGGTGGCGTTCTTCACGGTGGTTGGTTCTATTGGCCCCCGGTGAGATGCGGCTCCTGGGGACGATGGGACGTTCCTTGCTTGGAAGCCCGGTGGAGCGGCGGCGGGGTTTGAGACCCGCCGGGGCGCTCCGGTGCTCCACGATTTGACGCTGACGAGGTTAGCTGTCGGGCTGGAAGATTCGTGGTCTTCCTGCCGCCGCTGCGGCACACGCCCCGATCCGATTCCGCACGGCGAATGGGCCGCGCGTCTCCGGAAGATTTGGTTCCCCCGCTGATCCCGCGTTGGGCGGGACCATTAAGCAAAACACTCAAAGAACAGCGGAAGTCTACGGCCGGAATGGCAGCTACGTCAAATCAGCGAACACGCAACCTGCTGGCTATCAGGCCACTATAGTTGCGGATTCGCTGACGCCGCCCTCACTTCTTCAAACCAGCCTGCGCTTCCGGCGGCACGAACCGCGCCCAGTTTCGATCGTAGGGATGAATCAGCTTCGTGGGGTTGCCGGCGGGATCGACCAAGGCGAACCCGGCGCGCTGCCAGGCGATGATCCCCCCGACCAGATTGAAGACGCGCTTCACCCCGCGCGCCTCCAGCGCTTGCGTCACTTTGCCGCTCCGCCAGCCGATGGTGCAATACACCACGATCGGCCGGTCCGTCGGCAGGTTAATCGGCAACCGCGGGCCGAAGAGCGCCTCCGTGATCCCAAACTTCACGAATCGCGCCCCCGGCAGATGGCTGACCGCGAATTCCTCCGGCGTGCGCGTATCGAGGACCATTGCACCCTCTTCCGCGATGAGTCGATGCGCCACTGCTGCATCAATTCCGACGGCGTGGAGATGAGAGATCTGCGCCTGAACGGCGGCATGGAAGCCGTCATCGCTCTGGACAGAAGACTGCGCCCCGGCCATCCCAACGCAGACGACAGCCGCGCAGAAACCGAGATGGATGGGGCGGCGGCGGTCACGGCAAGTCATCAAGTGGTACGAAAGCGTGGCCCCGCCGCAAAAGGAAGCGATTCTGCACCCCGCGTTCCGCGGAAGCGCCGACGCCGCGAACGGACTGGGATCATCTGCGCTTGGCGGATCATGGCGGGGCGAGGATACTTCGCTCCGCCATCGCCATGAATTCCCCGCTCTCCGAAACGCTCTGGCACGTCACCGTGCTGTCGAATTTCACGCGCGGCTATGACCGCTACGCGCGCATTTACTCCAAAGCGGGCATCACCGAGAGCACATTTCCGGATCGCTTTTTTCTGCTGCGCGAGGATGAACTCGAGACCGGGATCGCGAAGGCCAGTGCACTGCTCGCGAAGCTCGCGCTCCCGGGCAACCGGTTGCTCGCCTTGCGCACGCGCGTCGCTTCCGCCGCTCTGCAGCCAAATCCCCGCACCGGTCTCGGGCGCTTCGTGGAATCGGCGTCGATTCCAATCGAGGGCGTGGCTTTTGTCGAGGGCGATCCCCCGCCCTGGCGTCTCGCCCCGATGGCGATCGAGGAGGTGAGCGCGCTGTCCCTTCGACTCCTGCATCCGCAACTGTCCGGCTACGCCGAACTCCGCCCGCGCAGCTTTTCCATCCTTCCGATCGCTCGCGGCTGCCAGGCGTCCTGCCCGTTTTGTTTTTCCGATGCATCGGCCTCGGCCCAACAAGAGCAGGCGCGGATCGACCTCCCGCATCTCCGGGCCCTGGCCACGGCCGCCCGGGCTCGCGGCGCCGAGCGCTTCGTCATTACGGGAGGGGGGGAACCCGGGTTGGTGAGGCCGTCGCTGCTCCGGGAGATCATCGCCATCGGCCGCGAGGAACTCGGCCGGACCGTCCTGATCACGAACGCCCACCACCTCGGCAAGCGCGCGCCCGAAGGGATCGCCACCGACCTCGCAGATTATGCCCGAGCCGGGCTGGGCGTCATCGCGATCTCGCGGCATCATCACGACGACGAAACCAGTGCGCAGCTCATGAGTCTGCCCACCGACGTCGGCGCCATCGCCCGCGTTTGGCGCGACGGCCGCGGGGACTGGCCGGAACTCCGCTTCCGCTTCACCTGCGTCCTGCAGCAGGGCGGCATCGACGACGTGGATGCGCTGGCGGCTTACGTCGAGTGGGCCACCGCGCTCGGCGTGTCCGAGATTTGCTTCAAGGAGCTCTACGTCAGCACCAGCGTGGAATCGGTCTATCACCGCCACTCGGCCAACGACTGGAGTCATGCGCATCAAGTGCCGCTGGCGCTGGTGCTGGAGTTCGCCGCGCAGCACGGTTTCCGCGAAATCGCGCGTCTGCCGTGGGGCGCGCCCGTCTTCGCGGGGGAATGGCGCGGGCGCCCGCTCCAGATCGCCGCTTACACGGAGCCCAGCCTGTTTTGGGAAAGAACCCACGCCATCGCGCGGAGCTGGAATTTGATGGCGGACGGACGTTGCCTCGTTTCGCTGGAGGATCGCGCGAGTGAGATCACCCTACTCGACGCCGCGTGAACTTTGCCGAATTTCAGGTGCTTCGGGATCGTCTGCTCGCTGAGCGCACCGGCCTGATCGACTGCGCCGCGACCAATCTCTACGCCGCGCTCGCGCGCCGGATTCCTCCCGGCCTTCCCACGCCGGACCACCCGGTACATCGCTGCCACCTCGCCGCGGAGTGGGTGGAGTCGTTCGGCTTCGCGCCGGAGACCTCGCGCCGGGCGCTGATCTCCTGCGGGGTTCGGGATAGCCTCGCGCAACTCTTCGGCTTCTACGCCACGGTCGGCGCCAGGGTCTGGCTGCCGGCCGACAACTATCCCGTCTACGCGGCACTCGCGGGCGCGGCTGGCCTCTCTCCCCGGGAGTTTGTCACGCTACCTGCGCCGGTCTGGCCGAACGAGCCGCCGCTTGGGACAAGCGAGATCCTTCTCGTCACCAATCCCCTCAAGCCGCTCGGCCGCTGGCTGACCGACGGAGACGTCGCGGCATTGACCAGGTGGCTCGAGGCACAGCCGAGCCGCCGCCTGTTTCTCGACGCGGTCTACACGTTCGAGGCGCGTTTTCATCCGACGACTCACGCTCTACTCGCCACCGGGCAGACCGTGCTCCTTCATTCCCTCACGAAAGGCTGGCTTCATCCGCGGCTTTTCGGCGTCTCGTTTGTCCCGGAAGCCGATTTCGCCGCGCTCTCTCCGGTCTTCCGCCTCCGACCGCCCCCGCAGGCGAACCTCGCGCGGGCCCGACAGCTGATGCAGGAGCACGCCGGCCTGCCCGCGGTGATCGCTCGCGACCTCGCGGCTGCCCGGGGGCGACTGCGCGACGCGGTGCCGGAAGCAATCGCGCTGGACGCATCGACGGAGGACGCCCCCGGCTATTTCGCTCCGATCGAGGGCGCCTGGCAGTCCATTTTCGAGCGCACGAATGTCCTGGGCCTGCCGGCAAGTGTGTTTGGGTCGGCGCGTCCCGACCTCACGATTCTCAGCAGCCTCAGCTTCGTCGCATGAAACCGCTCGATTGCCATTCGCTCTATGAAGACGCGGACTTTTATGATCTCGAGTTTGCGGCGCGGACCGAGGAGATTCCGTTTTACTTGCAGCAGGCGCGAAGCGCCGGTGATCCGGTGCTCGAAGTGGCCTGCGGCACCGGGCGTCTGACGCTCCCGCTTGCCCGAGCTGGCGTGGCGATCACCGGGCTCGACGTCTCGCGTCCGATGATCGAGCTCGCCCGCAGGAAAGCGGTCGCCGAGCGGCTCGCGGTGGAGTGGGTCGTGGAGGACTGCCGGACAATGCAATTTGCACGCGAATTCCAACTCATCTTCTCCGCGACGAATGCCCTCCAGCATCTCCTCGATCTCGAGTCCATCAGCGCCTTTCTGCGCGCCGCTCGCCGCGCGCTCGCCCCGGGCGGGAAACTGATCCTCGATGTCTTCAACCCAGCTCCCGCAAAGCTCGCCCGCGGATCCGGGACCCGCTATCTGCACAAGACGATCGCCGGAGCCAACGGTCGCGCGATCCACGTCGAAGCCGCCAGCGAGTACAGTCTGGAGACGCAGATCCTCCACTTCGACCTCTTCTATCTCTGCGAGGAAGCCTTGCTGCGCACCAAGCAGGTGAACATGCGCTGCTTTTTCCCCGAGGAACTCCTCGCTCTCTGCCGATTCCACGATCTTGAGGTCGTGGAGCGCTTTGGCGACTACGACGCGTCTGCGTTCGCGGGCGGCACGCCCAAGCAAATCCTGATCTGCCGCCGCAAACCTTCCTGATCTTGCTCACGGCAGCTCATACACCTCCACGAGCGCGTTGCCCGTCGTCGTGCCCTTGCCCCGCACGATGGCGGTGTACACGCCAGGATTCAGAGTCACGACCAGTGCAGACTCGCGGTCGTCGGTCGGGGGAAGACCGGTCGCAATGATCTCCGCGGCTTGCGCGGATCGCCAGTCGTCGTTCGCCCCAAGTTGCACGCCGTTGTTCACGAGCTCGAGCGTGGGATCCACCAGGACACCTGGGACGCCCTGCGCCGCCAGGCTGGGTCCGATCGCACGGACGATCACGCGTCTTGGCTGCGAGCCCGTGATGACGAATCCCGCGATCATGACGGTGTCGCCCGTCCCCACGGGACCGCGAGTGGAGAGATTGATCAGCTTCGGCGCGAGAGCCTGTTCGACGTCGTAGACCTCGACGAGGCAATTTCCCGTGGCGCCCTGATAGCCGCGCACGATCGCGGTGTAGTTCCCTGCGGCGAGCGTCGCCACGATCGCGCTTTCCTGCGGCGAAGCGGGCGCAAGCCCGAGCTGCTGGACCTGCTGGGCCTGGCCGGCGTCCTGCTGCCAGTCATCGTTGGAAGCGAGTAGCACCCCGTTCATGCTCACAAGATCCAGGGTGGGATCGGGGAGCACGCCGGTGACGCCCCGATTTGCGAGATCCGGACCGATCGCCCGCAGGACGACCTTCTTCGCTCCACCGCGGATCGCGAAGCCGGCAATGAGGACATTGTCTCCCGTGCCCGTGCTGAGCCGCGTCGAGACGTTGACGAGCCGCGACGCGACCGGGGTGGGCGTCGGCGTCGGCGTCGCGGTGGGCGTCGCGGTGGGCGTCGCGGTGGGCGTCGCGGTGGGCGTCGCGGTGGGCGTCGCGGTCGGCGTTGCGGTCGGCGTTGCGGTGGGCTGCTGGGTGGCGAGCGACGTTGGCGTCGGCGTCGGCGTCGGCGTGGGCTGCCGGGTCGGGATCGGAGTTGGCGTCGGCGTGGGGGTCGGCGTCGAAGTTGGCGTGGGGGTGACGGTCGATGTCGCCGTTGGAGTCGGCGTGCCCACAGCGCCCATGCCGAGCACGGCCAGCGTCACACTCTGCCCGGGAAGCGTCAGGCCGAGCTGCGATGCGGTGAGCGTCGCGGCGTTCGCGGGCAAAGCCTGGATCGTGCTCGAGCTGCCATCGAGCCGGAAGACCGAGGCCGAGCCGGTCGCGGAAAATCCCGAAAGATTCACCTGCACGTCCTGCGCCGCGCTGCCCTTGTTCACGAGCATGATGGTCAGCTTGCCGTCGGCGGAGCGTTGGGCGGCATAGAATCCGAACGCGTTTGGATCGGGGACCGGACTGAGGCGCACGCGGACATCCCCGAAAACCGACCTCGCGCCGTCGTAGTTCCGAAACATCTTGAATGCCGCATAGGTCCAGCCGCTCTGCGTCGGATTGCCGCCGGCGGGAGCGGGTGGAAAAGGAAAGACCGTCGCGAGATCCAGACCCTCCCGACCGAAGATGCCGAGGACGTCGGCGAGAGCCGTGGCGCCATTGATGTGATTGTCCGCACCCCAGTTGAATTCGGTGATACCGATCTTCGTCCCGGGGTAGTTCCGGGAAACCCAGTCGCGCAGGCGCGGAATGAGTCGAACCGCTTCGCCGATGTAGGACGGATGGCCCACGGCGTCCTCGTCGATGTAACTGGCGTCCCAGAGCGAGCGCGTGGAGCGGCTGCGGAGCGTCTGGCTCCCCGCATCGACCGCGCCGTTCAACGAGACGGTCTCGGGGTAATAGTGGAGCGTGAAGTAGTCGATGAGCCGACCATTCGCTGCTTCCGCCGCCTTCAATTGACCCAGGAGCCAGGGAAGCACATGACCATCAGGATTCGCCGCCGTCGCTGTGCGGTAGCTTCCGGCCAAATCGCCATCGAGCGGATAGTTTCCATACGCGTTCGGATCCCCGTTCTTGCTCCGCACGTTGGCATAGGTCCGATCGAACGGACTCAGCACGTACCCCGTCCAGGAAGACGTCTCGGGGCCGAGCACGAGCGCGTCAGGCGCGCGCTGCTTGATCATGCGGGCGTAGGCGATGATCCGATCCCGGGCCGCGGCAGACTTGTCTCCCTCGTTCACGGGATCGAGCGGCTGACTATCGGGCACGGACCCATTCGGCCTCACGACATCCCGATGACTGTCCGGCCAGATGTCGGGCTCATTATCCAGCGTGAAGTACCGCATCGGCGGCTGCCCCGCGGGATGCGCGCGAAGGTAATCGACGAACCCCGTCTGCACGGCGACGGAGTTGGGCGTGCTCGCATCGTTCTTATCGTTTGTGACGATGAAACGACCGGTCGGGCGCACTCCGTTCCCCGCGTCGGGGAAGAACATATCCTGATCCGTCTGGGCGCCGTACTTGGCGATGGAAAAGCTCGGCAGGGGCGCCCCTCCGGCGCCGAGACGGGAGATCCAGTCCAGCATCGGGATCGTCGCGCTTGGCTCCGCGCCACCCTGGCGGGTGGCGAGAACGAATCGGTCACTCAAGCGCTGATCATTGGCGGCTGCTCCGTCGGAACTGAGACTCTCGAAGTAGAAGTCGTTGCCGTGGTTCTCGGAATTGACCTGCCAGTTGTAGGTCGAGGCGAGATTCCCGCCGTTTCGGACGAAAGTCGCGTTGAGATCCGCAACGGTCGCGCTCGAGATCGTCCCCACCACTCCATCGACGTAGTTCACGCCATAGATGAGCGGCGAGATCGCCTGCCGGTCGAGGGTGGCGTCGACCGTCACGACGAGGGGAGCCCCCACCGCGGCCCCCGCGCAGACGAGGAACGCGACCGTCCCAAGCCCGGACCCCCGCCGATGAATCAGTTGCATGCCGGGGGAAGCGTAACCCCGACGGTCGCAGGCAGGAAGTCGAACCTGTCGCGCGGCGCTCCCGGGCGACGCCGCGCTACTCCCACTCGATGGTGCTGGGCGGTTTGCTGCTGATGTCGAGACAAACCCGGTTGATCCCGCGAACCTCGTTGCAGATCCGCGAGGAAATCTTCGCGAGCAGGTCGTAAGGAAGGCGCACCCAGTCGGCGGTCATTCCGTCCTGGCTCTCCACGACGCGCAGCGCGCAGGTATTCTCGTACGTCCGCTCATCACCCATGACGCCGACGCTGCGCACCGGCAGCAGCACCGCGAAGGACTGCCAGACTTTGTAGTACCAGTCGCTAGCCTTCATCTCGTCGATCACGATGCGATCGGCCGCGCGCAGCACCCGCAGCCGCTCGGTCGTGATGGCACCAAGGATGCGCACCGCGAGTCCCGGACCAGGAAACGGCTGCCGATGCACCACCTCGCGCGGCAGACCGAGCGCTTCACCGACGGTTCGGACCTCGTCCTTGAAGAGCTGGCGGAGCGGCTCCAAGAGCTCGAACTTCATCCGCTTGGGCAATCCGCCCACATTGTGATGACTCTTGATCATCGAGGCCGGATTGCCGGAGATCGAGACGCTTTCGATGACATCGGGATACAGCGTCCCCTGGGCGAGAAAGCGGTAGTTTCCCTTCCCTTTCGCCGTCTTGGCGAGCGACACCGCGGCCTCCTCGAAGACGCGGATGAACTCGACCCCGATGACCTTGCGTTTGCGCTCGGGATCCGTGACGCCCTTCAGCTTGCGGAGGAAGCGCCCGGCGGCGTCAACGTACTTGAGCTGGATGTGAAAATGCTCGCCGAACATCCGCTGGACGCCGTCCGCCTCGCCGTCGCGCAGCAGGCCGTTATTGACGAAGATGCACGTGAGTTGATCGCCGATCGCCTTGTGGAGGAGCACGGCCGCGACGGAAGAATCGACCCCGCCGCTCAGGCCGAGAATCACGCGATCGGTGCCGACCTTCGCGCGAATCTCTTCGCACGTGCGCTCGATGAATGAGCCCATGGTCCAATCCGGATCACAGCCACAGATGGTGTGGACGAAGTTGCGCACGATCTCCTTCCCGCGGGGCGTGTGAGCCACCTCGGGGTGGAACTGGAGGCCGTAGAAGCGCTTCTTCGGCTGCTCGATGACGGCGTAATCACTGTTTTCACTCTTCGCGACGATGCGGAACCCCGCGGGGAGCTTGGTGATCCGATCACCGTGCGAATTCCAGATGTCCGTCGTCTCCGGCAGACCGGTCAGCAAGGCGCAGTCGGGACGCGTGATCTCGAGCGTGCCTTTGCCGAATTCGCGACGCTCGCCGGGGGCGACCTTTCCCCCGAGGTGATAGGCGAAAAGTTGCGTGCCATAGCAGATGCCGAGCACGGGAATTCCGAGTTCGAAGATCGCCTTCTCCGGCTGCGGTGCATCCTTCGCGTAGACGCTCGCGGGACCACCCGAGAGAATGATTCCTCTCGCCCCCAGGCGCTGGAGTTCCGCCGCGGGGGTATCGAAGCGGAGGATCTGGGAATAGACGTGGCACTCCCGGACGCGACGGGCGATGACCTGCGTGTATTGGGATCCGAAGTCGAGGATGGCAATCATGGGCGGAGAGAAGTGGGGAGCTGGGAAATGGAACGGCCTGGAAACGGGAGAACGGAAAAGCGAAACCCGCCCGGCGCGCCTGTCCGGCTCTCTGAGCCAGGCGCGGCGGGTTTCCTCACGGGTTTGGAACGGCGGGTTTCGACGTCAAGCCCGCTTGATGACATGCATCGACACGGCATCGCCTCGTTGAATCTGGTCGACGATCGCCATGCCGTTATCCGCCACGCGGCCAAAGACCGTGTACTGCATGTCGAGGTGCGGCGCCTTTTCGAGAACGATGTAAAACTGGCTGTTCGCGGAATTCGGATCGTTCTTTCGCGCCATCGCCAGCACCCCGCGCTCGTTCGCGTACGCCCGGCTCACCTCCAGCGGAAGGTTTGGATACGGTGATCCACCCGAGCCCACACCCGGGGCATCAACTCCCGTCCGGCTGTTTGGATCGCCAATCTGCGCCACGAACTTCGGCACGATGCGATGAAAACGGACTCCATTGTAAAAGCCCTCCTCCACCAGCTTCACGATCCGCTCGCAATGCTTCGGAGCCACGTCGGGAAACAGCTGGAGATAAATCGATCCCCGTTCCGTATCGAGGCGAATGATCGGGCCGGAACGTTCAGCGTACTTGGCGTCTTCTGGCAGAGGATTCATTGGCGAAAAAAGCGGCGGTCGCGCCTCGGCGCAAACGGAAAAGCGTCGGCGCCGGACGCCCGGGGTCGCCGCGCCCCCCGGGGGAATCTCCGCCGACGCAGGGAGAGCGGCGACATCCGGCCGGAAGACGTCCAAAAGCGTGGGCTGATCGTCGACGTTTTCGCTTCGCTGTTCCATGGTTGTGCTTCCAGACTCGCCTTCGGCCTCTCCGATGATTCCACCGAACCTCCTTCTTCAGGGCTATCACCAGGGATTGTTCCCGATGGCGATGGACGACGGGGAGATCGGCTGGTTTTCGCCCGATCCGCGCGGAGTCCTCCCGCTCGAGGAGGGGGGGTTTCACGTTCCCCATGGGTTGGAGAGGGCCGTGCGGAAACAGCGTTTCGAGATCCGCATCAGCTCAGCGTTCCGCGACGTCATGCTCGGCTGCGCCGCCCGCCGCGAAACGTGGATCAGTGACGTGATCCTCGAGAGCTACTGCGCCCTCCACGCACTGGGAATCGCCCAGAGCGTGGAATGCTGGCGGGAAGACCGGCTGGTCGGTGGATTGTATGGTCTCGCGCTCGGAGGGGCGTTCTTCGGCGAGTCGATGTTTCACACGGAGACCGACGCCTCAAAGGTGGCGCTCCACGCGCTCGTCATGCGGCTGCGGGAGCGAAAATTTGAGCTCCTCGACCTGCAGTGGACCACTCCCCACCTCCGCCAGTTCGGAGCCGTCGATATCCCGCGGGCGACCTACCTGAAGCGTCTGACCAAAGCACTCCGCGAGCGTCGCCGCTTCACGGACTGACGCCGTCGCCGACGCGGATCGTTCCACCTTCGACGACATCGGCCCGCAGACCTCCGCGGTGAACCAAGCCGCGCAGCACGTCCCCACCAAGCAACCGCTGGAGCGTGGTGCACGGCTCGCAAAGTCGCATCCCGCGCAACCGCGTGCCGCCGACGGTGAATTCCTGACCGACGAACTCATTCAAACGGACGCCCTCCGTGATCACATTCCGGCGCATGTCTGCGGCGGTCACCGCGTGTCCGCTCTCCTGCACGTAGGCTTCCACCGCCTCGCGCTCGATGAGCGTAATCTGCCGCCCGGTTCCCGGCTTGGGGGAAAACGAGCCGGTTTGAAGGGCGTAACGATCGCCCTCAAGTCCGACGCCGGCGATCGCGACCGCCTCGGAGACCAATTGGGTGGGCGCTTCCGCGCCGGTGGCAACAACGAGTCCGACGACGCGACCGGAGAGTGACATGATGAAACGGAGGAGCGGTTCCCGACGACGGCACGAAATCAGGAGATCCGCACGGTGAACCGCTTGGGCTGGCCGCTGACCGCAACCGGGGCACTAAACTGAGGCGAACCGAGGTGGGCGATGCGGGGGGTTGTTTTCCGCAGCCGGTCATTCGCATCCTCCGACTTCATTTCAGGCAGCACATTGCGGCGGGAACGCCCGGACTCCGGTTTGTCGACCTGCGGTTCGTCCGTGTGCGTCGCGGCGATCGCGACGAAATCCGAACGCGGGGCCGGCGGAGTCTCGAGCGGCGACGCGATCGGACCGATCCCGCGGCTCGCCGCGACTTCAAACCCGGCATTTCCATTGTGGTGGTGCGCCGATGGGGCGGGCTCGCGCCGGGAACGCTTGAGCGCCTGACTTCCCACATCTTCCGCGGGTTCGGCGCCGGATTCCGGCTCGCCCTGCTCCTCGACATCCTGCTCGAGGACAAACTCGGGTTCGCGCTGCCGCCGACGGGCCAACGGTGACACTTCTTCTTCGGTCTCGGGAGCGACGGCGGCAGCTTCGGTCGCCGCCACGATGGACCCTGGCCACAGCTCGATCGCCTCCAGCGCCAGAAAACGGAATAGAAGGACGAAAACGGTCTGCGTGGGAAGCTGGAGTTGCACGGCGATCTCGCGGAGCGGCGTCGCTCCGTTCACCCGCAAGGCAAACGCGCTCTCCAGATCCGTCAACGCCAGTCGCTGGACCAGTTCGTAGCCATCACGGGTGTACGCCGGCACGCCCTCCAAAGTCTCGGGCGAGGGCGCCGGCAGATCGGCGGGGCCGATGCATCGCAACGTCATGGAAATCCATTGCTCCACGTCCGTCGCAGGGCCGTCGTAGCGGGACAGCCAGTCTGGGAAGACAGGCAGCTTCTCAAATTCGAACGACAGCCGGTCACCCACCCAGTGCCGGGAGAATGTCTCGCGCCCGAGTTGATCGGTCCACTTGATCGCGTTCGCTTGCGGCAGCGCATCGCGCAACGCCAGGAGGAGCGGAAAGGGGCAGCCGGAGTCCGCCTGACCCTGGAGGACCGTCTCGAGCACGACGGGAGGCTGCCCGCGGCACACCTCGGTCGCCCGATCGCGATACTGCAGGGAGTCGCGGGAGGTCGTCAGGAGAATCTTCCCTTCGCGAGCGTAGGTTTCCGTCGGACGCCCCTTGGGCGGTTGAACGCGGAGACAGCCGGTCAGACTCCCATCGCGGATCGCGTGCAGAACGGAGCGGAGCGAGAACGCCCCCGTGTCCCCGCGCAGAAGCACCTGACGCGGAGCCAGCCCGCCTTTGCCGTTGGTTCCGGCCATGATCTCGGGAAGCTGGAGCCGCTCGCGAATGCGGATCAGCGGAGTGACCCGCGATGCCTGCTGATCCTCGAACAACGAGCGGATCGTCGCCACCAGCAGTTCCGGCGTGAACGGCTTGTTGATGGTCTTCACCACGTTCGGGTGGCGCTGCTCGATGTCCTGCACTTCCGCGCTGCCGCTGCTCATCACCACGATCGGCGTATCCGATGTCTCAGGCTGCTGGTGCAGCTTCATGCAGACCTCGTCGCCGAGGAGATCGGGCAGCACAAAATCGAGCAGGATGAGATCCGGCCGGACCGACTGGGCCCGGGCAACCCCCTCCGAACCGCGTTTTGCCGTCGTGATCTCCAGATCCGGCCATTGCTGCGAGAGCACATTCGCGGCGAACCGCAGCAGCATGAGGCTGTCGTCGATGATGAGAAGCTTTTGGGCCATGGCCGGAGGGAAAAGGTCAACGGGAACCCGCGAGAGCCGCCCGCTCGTCGGAGAGCCGCACCGCCTCGAGCAGCACCATCTGCCAGTCGCGGAAGATCGTCTGCGGATGCGAGCCCACCGGCGTCAGTTCCGTGAAACTACCCCCCCGCCAGCCGACGATCGCGTTGAAGGCCGGGACCCCTTCCACCCCGCCGGCGCGGGCGTGCGAGATCTGACCGTTCTCGAAATGGATCGTTCCCTTCTCACCCTCGGGGCTCGTGAATTCCACGACCGCGCTCGCTCCACTCATGCACTTGATCTGAATGATGTCCGTCAGGTGCAGATCTCGCAGCGTCCCCGCAAAGCTCCCGGGCCGACCGGAGTTGGCCGGGTCGAGTAACGATTTCACGAGGTCGACGAAACCCCCGAAATCGAACGGCTTCTTGACGAAGTGTACCACCCCCAGATTCTCCGCCTGGCGCTGGTAGCTGGGCAGCGGCACCGCCGTCATCAGGAGCGCCTTCGCCTCCGGGGCGATGGTCCGCACGTCGCAGAGGAAATCCAGCCCGGTGCCGTCGGGTAGATTAATATCCAGAATGAAGAGCTCGATCTGAAATTCGCTCGCGAGGGTCTGGGCTTCCTCGATGTTGCGGGCGGGAAGCACCCGATATTCCGGAATCTCCTCCTGTAGCAAGCTCACCAGCATCGCAACGAGTGGCTCGTTGTCGTCGAGGATGAGGACGTAGTTGGAGTGGTTCTGAACAGCGGGTTCCATGACGAGTTCCTGGGCCAGCGACCATACCAGCCCAGTCAATTGAGAGCAAGAAATGGGCTTATTGGAGGGTATTGTCGAGCATTACCATTAAATCCGGCACGGATCGCTTGCGGATCCCCGGCCAGATTCCATAATCCCCCGACGATCCGAACTCAGGAGGGGTGGCAGAGTGGTCGATCGCGTCGGTCTTGAAAACCGAAGAACCTTCGGGTTCCGTGGGTTCGAATCCCACCCCCTCCGCGGGAATGATCGCCCCGTTTGCGGCGCGATATGCCGCCCGCGAAGGCGCGGTTCCCCGGATCGACGACGAACGGCCGCTGGTCGCCGCTCCCGCGGCCCCGGCTTCCGATCCTCAGCGACGGACCAACCCCCGATAGACTCCCTGGATCCGGAGTTCCCGGGCAGGAATCAAATCGGGATACGCGGGGTTTTCGGCGCGGAGAAATGACTGGCCGTCCTTGACGAGATAGCGCTTCAAGGTCGTTTCGCCGTCGATCAGGGCCGCGACGATTTCATTCGCCCGCACGCTCCGGGTGTCCGACGACTCCAGCACCACGACGTCGCCGTCCTGGATATGCACGCCGGTCATGGAATCACCGCGCACGCGCAGGGCAAAGAAGCGGCCGGAAGCAGAAAGCCCGAACAACGACCGGTCGATCGTCAGCGTTCCCTCGCCCACGGGTTCCTCCATCGCATCCGGCGGGCCGGCGGGAATCGCACCCATGATGGGAAGATCAATGATGGCTCCGCCACCTCGCTCCGAAAGCAGCACGACGCCTCGCGCCTTGCCCGGAGCCCGCCGGATGGCGCCCCGCCGTTCCAACGCACCGAGGATGCGCACGACGGCGGTCTGGCTCGAGAATCCGAGGGCTTGCTGAATCTCCCGCGTGCTGGGAATCAGGCCATGGACGCGACGATGCCGGTTCAGGTAATCCAGCACCTTGCGCTGGTGATCGGTCAGAGGTTTTGGGGGTCGTACACTCATTCGGTGTTCACGGGAACACGAAAATCATCTGATGGCAAGTCTCGGTGTCAAGAAAATTTCGTCCACCCCTTCGCCCGATCCACAAAAAGGGACCCTCCGACGACCAGCGGTTGACTCGGAAAGCGTTCGAGTGTTCCAGTGAACACGAACATATTTTACCTGTGTTCATCCGTTGTGTCCGTCCTTCCCTCCTCCAAGATCATCGAGTTGCGCTCGCTTCTGTGCGAACGCTTCCCGACTGCACCCGTCTCTCCGCGAGCCTCGACGCCGACCGGATTGGAACCGGTGGATGCCCTGCTGGGTGGCGGACTTCCCCGGGGCGCTCTCACGGAGATCGCGCGTCAGCAGCCGGCCATGGGCGCCGCCCTGCTCGTGCAGGGCCTGCTCCTCGAGGCGTGGAAACGCGGACAGCGCCTTGCGCTTGTCGATGGGCACGATCGCTTTGATCCCACGGGGCAGGCCGCGCCCGCCCTGGCCGCGTTACTCTGGGTGCGCAGTGACAATGCCACCCAAGCCATCCGCTCGGCGGATCTGCTCCTGCGCGACGGGAATCTCCCCCTCGTGGTGCTCGATCTGACGGATAATCCCGTGCGCGAACTCCGCGGCATCCCCAGCGCCACGTGGTTCCGGTTTCAGCGCATCGCGGAGGAGAATGATCTTTCCTGTCTGATCCTCACTCCCCAGCCGCTCGTGACGAGCGCGGAGGTGCGTCTGTCGCTTTCCTCAGCGCTGCGACTCACTTCGCTCGATGTCCCCCGATCCGATCTGCTCGCCCAGCTCGATCTGCAGGTCCTGCGACGCCGAACCTCGACCTCCTCCGCGGCGATCACCGCCTTCGCCGGGTGATCATTCCTCGTTCGCGCGATGTTTGCCTGCATTCTGCTGCCGTCATTCCAGCTCCAGGCGGCGCTCCGCTTCGAGCCGCAACTGCATCGCCAGCCCGTCGCCCTCCTGACCAGCGAGGGACCGAGCGGCGCGATCATCACCCAATGCACCACCGCCGCTCGAGCCGCCGAGGTGATTCCCGGACTCACCGCCAGCCAGGCCCTCGCGCGTTGTCCGGGCCTGCATTTTCGCCGCCGGATGCCCGCGCAGGAGGACATCGCCGCCGAGGTGTTGAAACAGACCGCCTGGGCGTTTTCCCCGTGGCTGGAGGAAACTGCGGAAGGTGTGGTCACGCTCGATCTGCGCAGCCGGCGGGAATCAGAGCATCGCGCGTGGGCGCTGGATTTCACCCGCCGGTTGCTCGCGCGCCAGCTGCATGCGCGCATCGGGGTGGGTGCCAATCCCGATCTCGCCCGTCTCATCGCCGGCCGGGCCAAACCGTTTCTCCAGGTGGACGAGCCAGCGGCCTTTCTCGCCCCGCTCGCCCTCAGCGATCTGCAGCCTGAGCCCGTGCTGAAAATGATCCTCCACGGCTGGGGCGTGCACACGCTCGGCGCGCTCACGGCCCTGCCCCGCGAGGCCGTGGGCGACCGCCTTGGACCCGCCAGCGTGGAATTGTGGGATCGGGCCGCGGGCCGCACGGAACGCCCGCTGCACTTCGCCCGACCGGTGGAATCCTTCCGCGAGACCATCGAACTCGAACACGGCTTGGAAACGCTCGAGCCCCTGCTCTTCCTCGTGCGCCGCTGCCTGCTGCAACTCACCGGGCGGCTCGCCGATCGCTGGCTGGTCGTCGCCGCGCTGCAGCTGGGACTGCGCTGCTCCGACGACAGCCACCATGAGCGTGAATTCATCATCCCCGATCCCACGGGCGACGTGGATGTGCTCTTCCGCGTCGTGCAGCATTACTTCGAGACCCTGCGCACGGAAACCACGGTCGTGGGGCTCGAGCTTTCGGCCCGGCCCGCCGAGCCCGTGGGCCAGCAATTCGGGATGTTTCAGGCCTCGCTGAAAAACCCGAATGGCTTCGCCGAGACGCTCGCCCGGCTCACCGCGATCGTGGGTCCGAATCGTCTCGGCACGCCCCGGATCGAGAGCACGCACCGGCCGGATGCGTTCACGATGCACGACGTGGATTTCCGGACGGCGCCTGCGCCCGTCGCGAGCGTGGCGGAGGATTCACCGCGCTACGGCCCCGCCCTTCGCCGGTACCGGCCCGCCCTGGCCGCCACCGTGCTCTGCGATGCCTCGGGCCGTCCGCTCCATCTGGAGTCCGCCGCCGCGCGCGGGCACGTGCATTCCGCCCTCGGACCATGGCGAGGCTCGGGCGACTGGTGGGAGGAGAAGACCACCTGGGATGAGGAGGAATGGGATATCGAGATCGCTCCGGGCCAGATCCTCCGCCTCGGCCGCAGCGCGTCAGCCTGGCGGGTGGTGGGCGGATACGACTGACCCTGGACGATGAGCGATGCCGAGGCCTACATCGAGCTGCACGCGCGCAGCGCGTTCAGTTTTTTGCGCGGCGCGTCCAGCCCTGAAACGTTGCTGGACCGGGCGGCAGATCTCGGTCTTCCCGCCATGGCCCTGTGCGATCGCGACGGCGTGCCGGGCGCGCCGCGCTTTTTCGCCGCGGCCCGGGAGAAGGGCGTCCGGGCCATCGTCGGCAGCGAGCTCACCCTGACCGATGGCAGCGTGCTGCCGGTGCTGGTGGCGTCGCGCATCGGTTATCAAAACCTCTGCCGGCTCGTCACGCGCGCGAAGCTGCGCGCCCCGAAGAACGAAGCCGCGATCGCCTGGGAGGAATTGCCGGAATTCGCGGAAGGGCTCGTCGCCCTCACCGGCGACGAGGAAGGGGCGGTGCGCCGCCATCTCGCCGCCGGCCGCGACGCCGAGGCCGCGCGCGCCGCGGAGCAGCTCGTCCGCATTTTCGGGCCGGCTCAGGTTTTCGTGGAAATCCAGCGACACCTCCGGCGCGAGGAACGCCCGCTCAATACCCGGCTCACCGCGCTGGCCGCCACGGCCCGGCTGCCCCTGCTCGCCACCAATGGCGTGCTGTACGATCAGGGCTTTCGCCGGGAGCTGCTGGATGTCTTTACCTGCGCGCGCCTCCACACGCATCTCGATGCCGCCGGCAGCCAGCTCGCGCCCAACGCGGAACGGCACCTCAAGTCCGCCGCCGAAATGGCGGTCCTCTTCGCCGATCTGCCCGAGGCCATCGCCAACACGCGCCGGCTCGCGGAGCGGCTCGATTTCTCCCTCGCTGATCTCGGTTACGAGTTCCCGCGCTATCCGGTGCCGGACGGCCAGTCGATGGACGACTTTCTCCGCGCCCGCACCTACGACGGAGCCCGCGGGCGCTACGGCGATCCGCTGCCGGAAGCCGCGCGCCGCCAGCTCGATCACGAGCTCGCCATCATCGGGAAGCTCGGTTTCGCCGGCTATTTTTTGATCGTCTGGGATCTGATTAATTTCTGCCGCGACACCGGCGTCCTCGTGCAGGGCCGCGGCAGTGCAGCCAACAGCGCCGTCTGCTACAGCCTCGGCATCACGGCGGTCGACCCCATCGAAGGCCGGCTCCTCTTCGAACGCTTTCTCAGCGAGGGACGGCGGAGCTGGCCGGACATCGATCTCGACCTGCCCAGCGGCGACCGCCGCGAGAGCGTGATCCAGGAAGTCTACCGGCGCTACGGCCCGCGCGGCGCGGCCATGACGGCGAATGTGATCACGTTTCGCGGACGCAGTGCGATGCGCGAAATCGGCAAGGCTCTGCAGCTGCCGGGCGACGTGATGGGCCGCTTCTCGCGCCTGTTTGCGAGCGGGGATTTTCCCCACACCATCGAGCTCGCGGATCAGGTGCGCCGCTCCGGCCTGCCCGAGTCGCATCCGCGCGCCGCCACGTTTCTGCGGCTCTTCCCGCAGATGCACAGCCTGCCCCGCCACCTCGGGCAGCATTCGGGCGGCATGGTCATCTGCCAGGGCCAGCTCGATGCCATCGTGCCGCTGGAGAACTGCTCCATGCCCGGCCGCTCCATCGTGCAATGGGACAAGGATGACTGCGACATGCTCGGCATCATCAAGGTCGATCTGCTTGGTCTCGGCATGATGGCCGTGCTGCAGGACAGCATCGCCCTCTGCTCCGCGCGCGGCCGGCCGGTCGATCTGGCGCACCTGCCAAAGGACGATCCGGCCTGCTTCGACGCCCTGACGGAAGCCGACACCGTGGGCACGTTTCAAGTCGAGAGCCGCGCGCAGATGGCCACGCTGCGCCGGATGAAGCCGCGGACGTTTTACGATGTCTGCATCCAGGTCGCGATCGTGCGGCCCGGGCCGATCGTGGGTGGCCTGATGCATCCGTATCTCGCGCGCCGGGACGGCCTCGAAGCGGTGACGTATCTCGACGAGCGGCTGCGCCCGGTACTCGAGCGCACGCTCGGCATCACGCTCTTTCAGGAGCAGGTTCTGAAGATGGCCATGGTCATGGCCGACTTCTCCGGCAGCGAAGCCGAGGAACTGCGGAAGGCGCTGAGTTTTCACCGTTCGCACGAGCGGATGTCGCGCGTGGAAAAGAAGCTGCGCGTCGCCCTGGCCGGGCAGGGCGTCGCCCCGGAAGTCGCCGCGCAGGTGGTCTCCGCCACGCAGTCCTTTGCGCTGTACGGTTTCCCCGAATCGCACGCCATCAGCTTCGCGCTCATCGCCTACGCCAGCGTGTACCTGAAATGCCATCGCGCGGCGGAGTTCACCGTCGCGCTGCTGAATAATCAGCCCATGGGGTTTTATTCGCCGGCCACCCTGATCAAGGATGCGCGCCGGCACGGGCTGCGCGTGCGGCCGGTTTGCGCGCTGCATTCCCAGTCTGAATGCACGGTCGAGGACGACCAGACGATCCGGCTCGGCTTCAACCAGGTGCGCGGGCTGCGGCGCGAGGCCGGTCGGGCCATCGAAGCCGAGCGCAAGCGCCGGACCTTTTCCTCGCTCGATGATCTGCGCCGCCGCCTGCCCGGGCTCCGGCGCGAGGAATGGCGTCTCCTCGCCCGCCTCGGCGCGCTGAATGCGTTGAGCGATCACCGCCGCTCCGCGCTCTGGCAGGTCGAGCAGGAACTCCCGCGCGACGATCTCTTCGCCTGGGGGCTGGAGCAGGAGGCCGCGCTGGCCTCATCTCCCCCGGCCACCGAAGTGCCCCTTGCCCCCATGCGAGCGCTCGAGCGGCTGCAGGCCGATTACGCCGCGCAGGGACTCACCACCGGACCGCATCCGATGAGTTATGTGCGAGGGTCGCTGCCCGGCGTGCTGCGGGCCGCGGATCTGCACACGGCGACCGAAAACCGGCGCGTGCGCATCGCCGGCCAGGTGATCTGCCGCCAGCGTCCCGGCACGGCCAAGGGGTTTTTGTTTTTGAGCCTCGAGGACGAGACCGGCATCGCGAACGCGATCGTCACGCCGCAGCGTTTTGAGGCCATGCGGCTGATCATCAACGAGGAACCTTTCCTGATCATCGAAGGCCGTCTCCAGCGCCGTCACGGCGACCCCATCGTCCGTGCCGAACGCATTCGCCGCCTCCCGTTCGCGCCCCTCGCCGCGAACGTCTCGCATGATTTTCATTGAGCGGCGACCTTGCGGATGCGGATCAGAGGTGGCGGCCAGATCGACTACGGGGTCAACCGGCTCTCCTCGAGGTCGAGCTCGCGCTCGATCTTGTGCATCACCTCGTCGCCGATCCGGCCTTGCTTGCGGAGTTCGATGAGCGCGCGGCGCTCCGCGGCCAGACCGTCGCGCCGCAGGCGCTGGATCCAGCGCATCAGCGGGAGAGTGCTCATCGGGGCGGCTTGCGCATCGCCCTTTGCCTCGGCCTCAAATTGATCGCGCAAGAGTTCGTCCACCTTCTGCTGGTATCGATTCCGGAATGACTCCAGCAACGAGTCCGGCGGCTTTTCCGCCCCTTCATCGTTGGCGATCCGCTCGAGATCCACGATGGCCGCGCGCGCGGCATGAATCCGGGCCTCGCGCTCCTCCCGCTCCGCCTCGCCGTCCTCCGGGAGAGCCAGACGCCGGAGCAGCACCGGCAGCGTCAGCCCCTGGATCACGAGCGTGGCGACGATCACGGCGAACGAGAGAAAGACGATCAGGTCCCGCTGCGGAAAGGGATCTCCCGAAGCCGTCACCGTGGGAACCGCCAACGCCGCCGCGAGGGTGACGATGCCGCGCATGCCGGTCCAGCCGATCACGGTCACGGCCTTCCAGGAAGGCCGCGGCTCCGCGGGGTGGGTCAAGCGCAGCAGATGCGGCAGATACGCGGCCGGAAACACCCAGACCATCCGGACGATGATCGCCGTGCCGCTGATCAGGAGCGCGTAGCCCGCCAGTTCCCCCCACGAGCGCTGGCCCATCAGACCGGAGAGGACCGTCCGCAGTTGCAGACCGATTAAAATGAAGATGAGCCCATTCAGCACGAAGAGGAACAGATCCCAGACGGCCCGCGCCTCGATCCGCGTCTGCGCCGCGAGTCGTTCCGGCCCGAGCCAGCCGCTGTAAAGACCGGCCGCAACCGTCGCCAGCACGCCGGAGGTGTGGACAGCTTCCGCACCGAGATACACCGCATACGCGGTCAGGAACGAAAAAAGGATTTCCACCGCCGGGACGGCGCTCAGGCGGCACTGGATCACGGAGGCGATCCAGCCCAATCCCAAACCCATCGCAATCCCCCCGAGGGAAACCCAGAAAAACTGGCCGACCGCGCCGCCCATCGAGAACGATCCCGTGACCACGGCGACGACCGCGAATTTATAGAGAACTAGACCCATCGCATCATTCACCAGACTCTCGCCTTCGAGAATCACCACCACCCGACGCGGCAGCCGCAAGCCCTGAGCGATGGCCGTGGCCGACGCCGCATCGGGCGGCGAGATGATCGCTCCCAGAACGAATCCGCCGGCCAATGTGAGCCCGGGAATCGCCCAGTGCGCGACCAGACCCACGATCACCGTGGTGAAGAGCGTGAGCCCGATCGACAACATCAGGATGGGCCGCTTGTTGCGTCGGAAATCCCGCCACGACGTGAGCCACGCCGCCCCGTAGAGCACCGGCGGGAGAAAGAGGATAAAGACGAGCTCCGGATCCAGTCGGGCATCCGGCAGGGAGGGAATGAGCGCCAGGGACAGGCCGCCCAGGACGAGCACGATCGGAAACGGCACCCGCAGCTTCTCCGCGACCGCGGTGAGCAGCGCGACGGCGACGAGCAACCCGAGGATGATTTCAACGGTGTGAACAGACGACATCAGGCGCGGAGTGAAGCGGCAAATTCATCTCCTGCCAAGGCGGGGCGTCACTGCTCACACTTCAGATCCCGCTCGAGCACCACCCGGAATCCAAGCCCGGTATTCCGGTTGGCCGGCTCGCGCGCCCCGCGACAGCGCAACTCCAGCAAGCCCGGGTAGAAGTCGTTCCAGCAACCTCCGCGGATGATCTTGGAAGGCTTTCCGGTGTCATCGGTCTCCCGATCGAGAAACGGGTATCGTTCCCGCAGCTCGGGCGCGTTCGCCGCGCGAGAGTAGTCGCTGCTCGTCCACTGCCAGACATTGCCATGGAGCCCGAGGATCAAGGCGTCCTCGAGGAATGCGTCCACCCAGACCGGCGCCGTGCCGAGGTAGTCGTCGCGATATCCCTTCAGGCAGTCCCATCCGGCGGGCCAGAAATCCGCCGCTCCCGCTTCCTCCCCGCCAAAATTCCCTGCTCCCCGCGGGGGCGGCCAGGCGTCTCCCCAAGGGTAACGCGGCAGCGCGGTCCCGACCCGCGCCGCGGCTTGCATGGTGTACGTCAGCGCGAGCGCCCGATCCCATTCCTGATCGGTCGGCAGCCGGTAGCGGTGGAGCCAGCCGATGCGCCCCGAGGCGCGGTGTTGCGCGGTCAACCACTCGCAGTAAGCGACCGCATCGTGCCAACTCACGCCCACGACGGGATGATCCTCCGCCTGCGAAAATCCGGGATCCCGCCAAGTGTGCCCCCTCGCCTTCCAGCCCTCGCGCCCCAGCGAAAGGGTGCCCGCGTCCGCGGCATGCCCCGTGGCTCGCACGAACTCCGCGAACTCCCAAACCTGGACGGGAACCACCGCCATATCGACCCCATCTGAAATCTCGACGGTCCGCCACCGCGGGTCCGACCCGGTGCGCAGGGTCAGCGCCGGTCCGGCCGCGAGCAGCGGAAACGTCACCAGCAGCGTTAGGCACCTGAGCGGGCGGAGAAGCGAGAACACGCGCGGAGTCTCGATCGCGCGCGGGCCCCTGCCAAATGCGGCCCGCTTTTCCTGCCAATTGATTTTCCCCTCGCGAGCAGGATGCGCCCGCTCACGAAAGCGTTCGACACCCGGAGCTGAGTCGCGTTAGTCCGGCGATGTTTAGATTCCCCTCCCCCTTCGTCGTCCGCGGCGTGCTCGCCGCGGCCCTTTGCCTCGGCGCCAGCGCGCTCCGGGCGGAAACCGCTCCACCCCCAGCCTTCGATCCGGCCAACCTGGATCCCAAGACCCTGCCCTCGCAGGACTTTTTCCGCTATGCCAACGGCGGGTGGTGTGACCGCAATCCCATTCCGGCCGACTACAATATCTGGGGTGGATTCACGGAACTCCAGGACCGGAATCTGACGGCCTTGCGCGAGATTTCCGAAGCCTCCGCGAAGGACGCGAAAGCGGCGAAGGGTTCGATCCAGCAATTGATCGGCGACTTCTACGCCAGCGGCATGGATGAGGCCGGCATCGAGAAGGCCGGTACCACCGGGCTCGCCGCGGAACTCGCCGCGATCAATGCGATCAAGGACGTGAAGGGGCTCGCGAGCCTCGCGGGGAAACTCCGCGTCGAGGGGTCGAACGTGCTCTTCGCCTTCGGCGCGGATCAGGACGCGCGCGACACCACGCAGGTCATCGCCCAGATGGCCCAGGCCGGACTCGGCCTCCCGGATCGCGATTACTACGTCAAGGACGACGAGGATTCGAAGAAGCTCCGCGCGAAGTACGTCGCGCATCTCACGAAGATGTTCACCCTCCTCGGCGACAAGCCCGAGGCGGCCGCCTCGAATGCCACGCGCGTGCTCGCGCTGGAGACGGAGATGGCGAAGGCCGCGCTCACGAACGTCGAGCGCCGCGATCCGGTGAAGACCTACAACAAGCTCTCGCTCGCCGAGGTCCGGACGCTCTGCGGCGATTTCCCGCTGGACGACTACCTCGCCGGCGCGGGCCGCAAGGACCCGGGCGCGGTCAACATCGAGCAGCCTGAATTCATGAAGGCGCTCGGCCGGCTCGCGAAGAGCACGCCGCTCGATGACTGGAAGCAATACCTCCGCTGGCACCTCCTCCATCACGCCGCGCCGTTCCTCAGCACCGCGTTTGTGAACGAGGATTTCGAGTTCTACGGCAAGTCGCTCACCGGCGCGAAGGAACTCAAGCCGCGCTGGAAGCGCGTGCTGCGCGCCCTCGATGTTCCGCTCGGCGAATCCGGCGGAGTCGGCGAGGCCCTTGGCCAGCTCTACGTGCAGAAATACTTCCCGCCCCAGGCGAAGAAGCGCGCGCTCGAACTCGTCGAGAACCTCCGCGTGGCCCTCGCCGAGCGCATCTTCAAGCTCGAGTGGATGACCGACGCCACCAAGCGTGAGGCAATCAAGAAGCTCCTCGCGTTCCAGGTGAAGATTGGCTACCCCGACAAGTGGCGCGACTATTCGAAGCTCGCGATCGATCGCACCAGCTTCATCCAGAATGTCATGCGCGCGCGCGCCTTCGACTTCAGCCGCATGATGGACAAGATCGGTCAGCCCGTGGACCGCAGCGAGTGGGGCATGACGCCGCCGACGGTGAACGCGTACTACAACCCGACGATGAACGAGATCGTCTTCCCGGCCGGCATTCTGCAGCCGCCGTTCTTCAATGCGAGCGCGGACGACGCGATCAACTACGGCGCGATCGGCATGGTCATCGGCCACGAAATGACCCACGGCTTCGACGATCAGGGCCGGCAGTTCGACAGCTCCGGGAATCTCCGGGACTGGTGGACGAAGGAGGATACGGATCGCTACAACGCGCGGGCGAAGGGAATCATCGACCAGTTCAACAGCTACGTCGTGATCGACGGCATGAAGGTGAACGGCGAGCTCACCCAGGGCGAGAACATTGCCGATCTCGGCGGGTTGAAGATCGCCTGGGACGCCTTCCAGATCGCGCTCTCGCGCGACCCGGCGGCGAAGGACAAGAAGATCGACGGCTTCACCCCGGAGCAGCGCTTCTTTCTGGGGTACGCCCAAGTCTGGCGCGCGAACGTGCGCCCGGAGACGGTCAAGCTCCGGCTGAAGACCGACCCGCACTCGCCCGCCTTCCTGCGCGTGAACGCCCCGCTCTCCAACCTCCCGGAATTCCGCGCCACCTTCCCGTGTCCGCCGGATTCGCCCATGGCTCGCACCGGCGATCAGCAGGTGAAGATCTGGTAGCGCGGTTGGTGTTAAAAAAGTGAGTGCCAACGGGCGCGGCGCGAGCCGCGCCCGTTTTTGTTTCCCGGCCCGCCAGAGACGCAGTGAATTCAATCCCGAACGGATGCCAGCGAGTAGTGAGGGAAATTTGGGGCAAGCGGGAGCTTGCCCGTACCACCGCCCGTACCACCCATCGTATCCCCGGTACGGCTTAGCTCCTGCTCGGCCCGCTCCCTTCTAGCCGGCGCGACCGGGTCGCCCGCCACCTGCCGCCTCAACCCGACCCGTCGATCGGTTCGATCTTCACCTCCGCCACGCCGTGGGAACGGAATCCCAGCGCCTCCGCCGCCCGCGGGCTGAGATCGATGATTCGGCCGCGCACGTACGGACCGCGATCGATCACCTGCACGGTGATCTGCTGGCCGCTCTTCACGTGGGTCACGCGCAGGATCGTGCCGAGCCGATGCGTGCGATGCGCCGCGATGAGATCACCGTTCGTCCAGCGCTTCCCGCTGGCCGTCCGGGCCTGACGACTGAAGCGGCTCGGCCCATGCCAGGACGCCAACCCATATTCGGCCCGTCCGCGCGCGTCGGCCGGAACGTGGGCGACTGGAATCACCGGCCGCACGTTGTTTGAGGCGCAGGCGCCCAGAAACAATGCGACCAAGGCGAGCACCAACCGCGCGGCAAATCGGGGAAACATCCGCCGTCGATAGCGAGAAAATGCCGGAGTGCCAAGGGCCGAGCGAGGGGCTGCCCCCAGCCCCGATATCGCGGCCAACGCACCGTCCCCGCTCATCCGCTCAAAAGAAAAGCGGAGGCTGCTTGCGCAGCCTCCGCCTGGGTTTCCTTTCGGCGTGGGCCCTGCCCACGGATTCATCCTCACGCCGGGGAGGTGGGCGGCTTTCCGCCCGGACTCGTCGGGGTGCTCGAACCAGTTCCGTTGTCGGTTCCGGTTGCCGTTCCCGCCGCGGGGCCCTTTTTCGGGCGGCGGCGGCCGCCCGCGAGCTTGAGCTGCTGGCGCAGCTCAGACCCGGCGTAGCGGCTGTCCGTCGTCAGCGAAGCCCGCGCGATGCGGGCCAGCCGGACGAACTCGCGCACCAGCAGCGTGTTCACGTCCTCCAGGCGGGAGAACGTGGCGCTCAGACGCGCGACTTCCGTCCGCATTTGATCGCTCGCCACATCCAGCGCGGCGAGCGTGGCGTTCCCGGCGGCGCCGGGCACCCGCGAGCCAAACTGGCCCGTGAGGTCCTTCATCCGGTCCGTGGACAGGGTGTCGGTCCGCGCCTGCTGCCGGAAGCGTCGCCGATCGTTCGCGGCAATCACCGCGAGCGACCCCACGGCCGCTTCGAACTCGGTGTTCGCCGCCCGGATCACGTCAATGGCGGACGGCGTGAGTCCCAGTCCGACGAGCACCGGCTCGACATTCACGGGATCCACCGCCGCCAGAGGCTTCGGGGAGTTATTGTTGGGGTTGTTGGGGTTGACCGATCCGCTGATGGCATCAGCGCTCGGGGCGACCTCCGCCGAAGCGGAGACTGGGGTGTTTTCTGCGTTGTTTTTAACTGGCATGGGTTCTATTTGGTTTTTCTGCGTTTCTGAACCTCGGACGACCCATGGGGGCCGCCGGGGTGTCACCAAGGGCGACGTGAAGAAAATACCAAGGGGGGTAGGACAAATAGCGTAGACCCCCCTTCCCAAATCCCGATTTACTCTGGAAAAATAATCGTTCTTTTTTTTGACAGGCTTTTTGAGCCCTCCGGAAAACGGCTGGCCCAAAGGGCCAAACCGACCGCCGCCACCGAGCACCAAGCAGCTTGCATTGCAGCAGTTACGCCGACGCGACCCCGCCCCAAAACCGCTCCAATCGGCCAAATCCCCAAATCATCAGTTTTTCGGTCAAAGCGCCGCGTTCGCGCCCAAAAACGCCACCCCGGGCCAGAAAAGCCCTCCTCCGACGGTCGACCGGCCATTCGGACCCCGCGGCCAGCCTCTCCGCGCCGCCCAGGACTGTAAGTCCGACGCTCATCGGGGCTCCGCCTCCTTCCTTCGAAGTTCGAAGTTCAACGTTCGGTGTTCGACGTTCGCGTGCGCGTTCGAAGTTCAACGTTCAGTGTTCGACGTTCGCATGCGCGTTCAACGTTCACCGTTCAACGTTCAACGTTCGATGTTCGCGTGCGCGTCCACCTCCGGCTCCGCCCTTCAACCTTTGACGTTGGCGTGCCGTTCGACGTACGCGCGCACCTTCGATTTTCGCATCGGCGCCGCCTTTCAATTTCGAAGTTCGACGTTCAATGTTCAGCGTTCGAAGTTCTGCCGTTTCTGCCCCCCTTTCAACCTTCGACGTACGCGCGCGCCTTCGATTTTCGCATCGGCGCCGCCTTTCAATTTCGAAGTTCGACGTTCAATGTTCAGCGTTCGAAGTTCTGCCTTTTCTGCCCCCCTTTCAACCTTCGACGTACGCGGGCGCCTTCGATTTTCGCATCGGCGCCGCCTTTCAATTTCGAAGTTCGACGTTCAATGTTCAGCGTTCGAAGTTCTGTCTTTTCCTCCCCCATGTCCAAACGCCGCAAACCCGACCTCAGCCTCCGCGTGCACCACATTCACGAGGCGCTCCTCGCCGGCTCCCACCCCACCGCCACCACGATCGCCCGCGATCTCGGCGTCGATGCGAAGACCGTTTACCGCGACATCCAGTGGATGGTCGAGCGCGGCCTGCCCGTCGCCTACGACGAGAAATCGCACCACTACCGCTACACCCACGACGACGTCTACTTCGGCGAGGTCGAGCTCACCGAGGGCGAGCTCATCTCCCTCTGGCTCGCCGGGCGTCACAACCAGACCTTCCGCGGCACCGCCCACGAGGAATCCTTCGGCAGCGGATTCACCAAGCTCCGCGGCGCCCTCCAGGCCAAGACCTCCTTCGATCTCAGCGAGCTCGATGAATACATGTCCATCGCCACCGCCGGCCTCGCCCGCAATCCCGATCTCCGCGTCGCCCGCGGCGTCCGGCACGCCCTCATGCTCCGGCGCGAGCTCACCTTCACCTACACGAAGGCCGATGGCTCCGTGAAGGAACGCGCCGT
>JBBQFQ010000034.1:0-56449 GCA_038322235.1 Chthoniobacterales bacterium | reverse complement strand
GATGTTTCCGCCAGACCTCGCGACCTTCAAGCCGTACCTCGAGATGTTTCCGCCCTACCTCGCGACCTTCCCGCCGTACCTCGCGATGTTTCCGCCCTACCTCGCGACCTTCATGCCGCACCTCGCGATGTTTCCGCCCTACCTCGCGACCTTCACGCGGTGCCTCGCGATGTTTCCGCCCTACCTCGCGACCTTCACGCCGTACCTCGCGATGTTTCCGCCCTACCTCGCGACCTTCACGCCGTTACCTCGCGACCTTCGGCCAATACATCTCAAGCTCCGAGTCGCGCCTCGCGATGTTTCGCCCAGAGGTCTCGATCTTCCGGTGAGGCGTCGAGATCTTCACGCGGAACCTCGCGATCGTTGGTTCGCGGATTGCCCGCTCGCCAGGCGGCAGCCTGAAACGCCAGCGCGCCGGAGGAAGACGTCATCACCCAGACAGCTCCGTGACGAACCGATTGAGCGGTGATCTCCTCCGCGATTCGATTTACTGTCCCTGTGCGCTCGAACATGCAAGACACCACGCTCCGCACCGCCACCCGGAAGCGGTCCGGCATCCTCGTCATCAGGATTTTGCTCGCGTTCCTCGGGTTGGTCGGGCTTGGCGCCTACTGGGTTACCTTTCACGTCCTGCCCTACGCCATCATCTCGCCGCGGCGGCAGGAAACACGGGAGATTCCGGAATTCGCCCGCGCGCTCCGAATCGACCCATTCGTCGTGGCGGTCGATCCCGGAATCGAACTGCGTGGCTCGTTCGTGCCTGCTCTCGCCGGGAAATCGCTCGGAACCGTCTTGATCCTGCACGGCATCGGCGACGGCAAGAAGAGCCAGATGGGGCTCGCGCGCCGACTGGCGGAAGAACAACTGAACGCGGTGGTCTACGATGCCCGGGCGCACGGCGAGAGCGGCGGCAAATATTGCTCCTTCGGTCACTTCGAGAAGGCGGACGTTTCCCGCGTTCTGGATGCGATCACCCGCCTTCATCCGGCCGCGGGCCCCTTCGCCGGCTTCGCCACGTCCTATGGCGGCGCCGTGCTGCTGCAAGCTCTCCCGCAAGAGCCGCGCCTCTGCTGTGCCGTCGTGGAATCAACGTTCTCCAATCTGCGCGAGACCGTCAACGAGCACTTGGGACAGCTGCTCTACTTCCATCCGCGCTGGTATTCGGACATGGTGCTCGATGCGGCCGGCCGCATCGCGCACTTCGATCCCGACACGATCGATCCGGCCGAATCCGCGCGCCGCATTCAGCAGCCCATCCGACTCCTGCACGGCACGGCGGACGAGGATATTCCCGTCCGCCACGGTGAAGTTATTTTTCGGAATCTGGCCAGTCCGGCAAAGCAGTGGGTGGCAGTCCCCGGCGCAAATCATCTCAACATCTGGGAGCAACAGGGCGGCAAATTTTCGACGGAAAGCATCGAGTTCCTGAAGGCCCACCTGCGGTCGAGCGCCGCTGGCGGGTCAGATTGAGGGCGCGCCGCCGCGGGGTTCAATACCCCCGCGATCCGAGCAAGGAATGCGTCCACCACATCCCGAGCGCGAGGCCGGCGATGAGCCCGAAATAGGCGGTACCCATGATGAACCGCTGCTGCGAGCTGCACTCGTAGTAACGCGTGTCCTCATCGGTCGCGCCGCGCAGATGCCGCCAAGTCCGCGGCAATCCCATCAGCACGATGACAAGGATGATGAAATTAAAGCTATAGATCAGAAATGGCACCATGATCACCGTGCCAATGATCCACAATCGCGGCGAGATCGCGGTGACGATCCGTCCGCCGTCGAGCGGCAGAACCGGCGCGAGATTGAACAGGTTCAGAAAAAAGCCCGTGTACGCGAGAGCCGTCCAGAACCCGCTGTGGTTGATCAACCCAACGGCCAGACAGACGAGCGCCCCGACGGTTCCCAGAATCGGGCCACCGATCCCGACGATCGCTTCGATCCAGGCATTCCGGGGCGCCTCCTTCAGCGCGATCGCGGCGCCCATGAAGGGAATGAAGACGGGCGCGCCCACGCGGAGTCCGCATTGTCGCGCCGCGATGAGATGACCGAATTCGTGAACGAGGATCAAGAGAATGAAACCCACGGCGAACATCCATCCGTAAAACTGCGCGTAGACCCAGACGGAGAGCAGCATCGTGCCACCCGTCTTGAGAAACGCCGGAGCGAATTTCAGGAGGGTCACGATCGCGACCCCGATGTTCGTCAGCATTTCCCGCCAAGCCGGCTTCGGCGGGGTGACGGGTTCCGGGAGGGTTTCCGAAATCGACGATCCCGGCATCGGCACGAGGTGTTGGCTGTTGGGGTTCGAGTGCATCGGGTCTCAGGCGTGCGGAGTGAAATCGGGTGCGCCGTCGAGCTTGGCAACGTGCTTCTCGCTCCGCCGCACGCCAGCGAAGCGGTGATTCGCTCTCTATTTCCCCAAGGTCGTCGGCACGGGCGGACTCTCGCGGCGATCGACGGGCTTATCCGTCGAGAGGTTCTTCAGCACGGTGGCAATCGCGGCGTCCAGTTGCGGATCGTTGCCGCGGTTCACCTCGGCGGGGTCGAGCTCGACTTCGACATCGGGTGCGACGCCTTCGTTCTCCACCCGCCATTCGCCGTCCGGCGTGAAGAAGCGGAAGAACGGGACCGTGAGGAATCCGCCATCGATCAAGGGAGGATTCGCCGAAATGCCGATCAGGCCACCCCACGTGCGCGTGCCGATGACGGTGCCCAGTCGGAGGCGCTTGAAGGACCACGGGAGGAAGTCGCCGCCCGAACCCGCGTCCTGATCGATCAGCATGACCTTCGGACCGTAGATCCCGGCACCCGGCGTGCCGAAGACGAGGGCCTCGCGCGACCGCCAGCCCGCCAGATATGGCCGACCGAGGATTTCGGTGATGTAGTTCGCCGCCTGGCCGCCACCATTTCGCCGCTCGTCGACGATCAAGGCGGGCTTCTCGGCCTGGGCGAAGTACATGCGGTTGAAGTACTGAAAGCCGTCGCCCGCGGTGTTCGGGAGGTAGACGTACGCCACCTTCCCCCCGGTCTTTTTCTCGACGTAGAGCCGATTGCGCTCGATCCACGCCCACTGCCGGAGGCCCGCTTCATCCGCGATGGGCTCCACGACGACGGAGCGGGAACCGGTGCCCGCCGGATCGGAGCCGACCGTGAGCGTGGTCTGCTTGCCCACCGTATTCTCAAACAGCTCGTAGATGTTCTGGGCGGGCGTCAGGTTCGCTCCATTCACCGCGAGGAGATACTCTCCCTCTTTGACGGTCGAACCCGGGACCATCAGTGGCGCTTTCAGGAACGGATTCCAGCGATCGCCCGGATAGACGGTCTTGACCCGATAGCGGTTGTTTTCGACCGCGTAATCCGCGCCTAGCAGGCCGACCGTGACCTTGTTTTCCTTCAGCGTATCTCCGCCGCCCGTGCGGTTGTGACCCACCTGGAGTTCGGCGATCAATTCCACGAGAAGCTCCGAGAGGTCCTCGCGCCGCTTCACGTGTTGAACAAACGGGGAATAGCGCGCGTAGACGGCGTCCCAATCGAGGCCGTGCAGCTTCGGGTCGTAGAAGAACTCCTTCTCCATCCACCAGGCTTCGTCGAAGATCTGGCGCCACTCCTCCGGGGGATTGATGCGCATGCCGAGCTGCGCGAGATCGATCGCTTTCGCTTCGAATTTTTCGCTCGCATCGCCAGTTTCGAGCTTCCCCTTCGCCGAGCGAACGAGGAGTTTTTTGCGATCGGCGCTCAGCGTGAAACTGGCGATACCCGCCTTCAAAAGCTTCGTCTTCCGCTCGCTCAGGTCGTATCGATAGAGATCCGCGTTATCGCCGGCCTCCGCCTCCGGCGGCTCGCGGCTGACGCCCGGCTGCCGGACTTCGAGATAGAAGAGGGCGCCGTCGGATCCGACCGCCAGCTCATCATAGTTCCGCTCCGCCAGCGGCAGGGCGACGATCCGCTGCGCCAGACCGTCGAAATCAATGCGCGTGGGCTTCGGCGGCTTCTCGGCCTTGTCCGGTTTGTCCTTATCCGCTTTATCCTTCTCGGCCTTCTCCTTGTCCGGCTTTTCTTTGTCGGACTTGTCGGACTTGTCGGACTTGGCGGGTTTGTCGGCATCCTTCGCGTCCTTGTTCGCGGGTTTGTTTTCGTCCTTTTCGTCTTTTTCATCTTTCTTCCCGTCCTCATCGCCAGACTTCGGCAGGAGCGGCGGCTTTCCGTCCGCGGCCAGGACCACCGCGTAGATGCCGCGACGCACCGCCCGCTCCTGACTGGACATATCCAGCCCCACCTGGACCGGCCCGGAATTGATCGAGGCCGTGAAGTAGAGGTAGTCGCTCGCGGCGAAAGTGGGACCGGTCGCGTCGCTCAAGCCATCGGTCACGTCGTGCGCCTTCCCCTCGTTCAGGTCGAAGACGCGGATCCGCGAAAAGTGATTCTCGCCGGTGATGCTGTAGGCCAGAAAGCGGCCATCGGGCGAAAACGAGACGCCGAACGCGTTGCCGCGCAGACCGCGGGGCGACGCCTCGACCTTCGTCAGCTCACCCTTCTCCACGGAGAGGCTGTAGAGCGTCAGGTGATTGTCCTGGAGCGCGAGCCGCTTCCCATCCGGGGAGAACGCGAGAAGCGTGTAGTAGAAAGGCTTCGGCAGCGGGAGCAGCCGCGGCGCTTCCAGGCCGGCCTGATCGCGAAGGACGATGAAATGCTGGAACTTACTCTCGGTGAGGTACGCGATCTGCTTCCCGTCGGCGCTCCACAGCCCGTCCTTCTCCCGGACGCCGGCCGTGCGGGTGAGATTGCGGACCGAGCCGTCCTTGACCGGCACCGTGAAAATGTCGCCGCGCGCGCTGATGAGAGCGCGCTTGCCGGTGGGCGAGAGCACAACCGACGTGATCGTCTTCGATGCGTCCTTCCACTGCGGCCGACTTTGCGCGGTCTCGGTGGAGACGTCCACGACCAGCGGCTTGATCGTGCCGCTGGCGAGATCCAGTTCCTTCAGCGCGCCGCCCGCTTCAAAGACCACCGTGCTGCCCTGGCCGCCCAGGCTGCGGACGTCCCAGACCGTCTCCTTCGTGAGCTGGCGCAGGGCCTTGGTCTTGGTGTGATACGCGAAGACATTCGCCGCCTGACCGTCGCGGTCGGAGATAAAGACGACCTCCTCGCCGAGCCACAGGGGACTGAGGTCGGTCGCATTCTGATGCGGGATCTTCTCGAGCGCGCCGGAGGCCGGATCGATGATCCAGATCGGCGTGGTGGCTCCGCCACGATAGAGACGCCAGCCACTCGCGCCGGCGTACGCGGTGTTATAGGGGCGATACGCGAGGCGGGTGTTGTCCGGCGACCACGTGCCCTCGAACGCCACCGCTTCCATCAGCTTGCGCTCGAACCCGCCGCTCAGAGGTACCTCGTAAAATTGGCGCGAGCGATTGTTCGCGACCGCCCGCTGGGACGCAAAAAGCACCCGCTTCCCGTCGGCGCTCCAGCCGCACACGGCATCGACGCCCGAGTGAAAGGTGAGGCGTCTGGGCTCGCCTCCCGAGACGGGGATGACATAGACATCCGTATTGCCGTCGTATGCCGCGGAGTACGCGATCATCTTCCCGTCCGGGGAGAAAAAAGGCTGCGACGCGCTGCCATGGCTGGTCAGCCGCACCGGCTGCTGACCGGACCGATCCGCGATCCAGATGTCGCCCGCGTACACAAACGCGAGCCGCTCCTGGGAGAGATTTGGCTGGCGGAGAAGGAGCGTGCCGGAGCCGGGGCCATCCGCCGCGAAGGTGGGGGCAGCGAGCCCGAGAAGGGCGGCGAGAATGGCACAGGTGGAACGATGCTTCATGGAAATGGTCTCTCTGGCAGGGGGGCGGCGGCCGGAGCGGGCTTCGTCGGGCGCGAGGGCATCTTTCGCCAGTGGCCGCGACACATGCAAGCGCCCGGCAGAGGATCGCAAGACCGGAAGGAAATGAGCGGGGAGGCCCGCTCGCAAAAAGCGCGGATCGCGCAGCATTCGCACGCCCGGTGACGATTTCGGAATTGGCATTCCCGGCGACGCTGGCTGACGCTGCGCCATGTCATCCCCACTGCATGTTGCCATCGTCGCCAGCAGCCTCAACGCCGGTTCGACCTCGCAGATCCTCGCGGCCGCCGCGCACGAGCGCCTGACGGCGAAGTCCATCTCTTCCGACCTCATCGATCTCCGGCAGAATCCCCTCCCCTTCTGCGGATCGGGCGAGAGCTGGGGCGATCCGCGCGTCGCCGCGATCAAGAAACGGATCGTCCCGGCGACGCACATCCTCTTCGCCGTGCCGGTGTATAACTACGACGTGAACGCGGCCGCGAAGAATGTCGTGGAGCTCGTGGGCAAGGATGGATTCGAGAACAAGATCGTCGGCTTTGCGTGCGCCGCGGGCGGACAAGGATCGTTCATGTCGGTGATGTCCCTCGCGAACTCCCTCATGCTCGACTTCCGCTGCTGGATCGTCCCGCGGTTTCTCTACGTCACCGAGGACGTGGACGCCGGACTGCCAGCCGAGACCTCGCGGCGTCTGGACGAGCTGCTGGAGCAGCTGGTCACGGCGTGATCGGTCCGGCTACGACCGCAAGGCGAGCAGTCCGACCATGCGACCGGTCTTCCCAAGTTCGCGGCGATAGGAATAATACCGATCGGGTGATGAGAAGGTGCAGACGCCACAGTCTTCGATCTTCGTGAGGCCGGCGGCGCGGAGCTGCCGGACGATCTCGGCGGGGAAATCGACCTCGTAGTTCGGGAGCCGGATGCACGGGGCGATCTGCGCGAGGACGTCGCCAGGATTCGAGCCGAACGCCTGAGCCATGGCCGCGACGGTGGCGGCCGCGATCCCCTGCTCGGTCCCGCGCCGACCGGAATGGGCGAGTCCGATGACGTGGCGGACAGGATCGACGAAGAACACGACCGCGCAGTCGGCCACGTAAATCCCGAGACAATGGTGCTGATCGGTGACGAGCGCATCGACGCCGCGGATCGGGCCATCCGGCAGGATCGATTTGGCGGAAATGACCGCGACCTCCGCGCCGTGCACCTGCTGGGCCGTGACAAACGGACGCCGCTCGATCGCCAGCATGCGCCGCGCCTGGCGATGAGCCGCCTCCAGCCGCTCAAGGGCGGCAGCGCGATCGGTCTGAACATCGATGTCCGGCACCCGCCGGACAAATCCGTGCATGACGGTCTTCGAGTGGGCCGCCAAGGCCGGGTAGTGCTCGATGAGGGTCGCGTCCATGTCCGGGGGAGCATCCTCAAGCTCGGCGGGAAACTCAAGGCGCAGGGAGCTTTCAGCAAAAGAAAGGCGCCGGCCCTGCCAGGCCGGCGCCCCCTACCAGACCACGCCTGAAATCGTGGTTTTTTTCCTGCCTGAGTCGCCTCAGAACTTCTTGTTCAACCCGATGTAGTAATATCGGTTGCGGATGGAATACGTCGAAGTGTCGTAATTGTCGTTGAAGGCTGCCGGATCGAAGGGCGGAGGGGTATCGAACACATTGTTCACCCCCACCTTGATGCGCGAACCCCAGAGGAGTCTCTGCCAGAACGAACCGCCGTTGGTCTGCGCCACTTCGGTGCGGACTCCCTTGCCATCTTTCGAGGTGACGGGCGCCGCCCGGGCCGGCTTCTTGAACTCGTAGCTCGCCTGCAGGTCCAGCGTGATGTACTCGCGCGACCGACGGTTGAAGACATAGCTCGGATTCGCCACCGTGCCGCCAATTGGCAGACCGGCATTCGCGACGAGAAACGAACCGTCGTTGTTGTAACCGTCCACGTAGTTGATGGTCGCGACCACGTTCAGATTCCGGTAAGTCCAATCCGTCGTGAGGTAGCCCTTGTTGTTGGGCAGCGCGCCGGGCGCCAGCGGGAGTGAGCCGAAATCTGCCCCTCGAAAATTCGTCGTCCCGAGCCCCGTCACCGCCTCCGCCTTCCAGCGGAAGAAGTGATTCCAGCCGAGCGTCCAGCTGAAATTGCCCCAGTTCGCCGTGGGATACTGGTAGTTCGTCACCAGATCTATCCCTTCCACCAGCCGCTTCCCCGAGTTGGAGAAGGGGGCGTTGGCGTGGTCGATGAGATTGCTGCCGTCGTTCAGCCGCGCTACGCCCGGAGTGGTGAAGTCATTCAATCCGATGGCGAAGGCACCCGAGCGCGCGTTGAGCGTGGTGAAAAGCTGCGCGGCCTGCGCGGGATTCAGGATCAGGCTCTTCGTATTGATCTGGTAGTAGTCGATCGTCATCGTGAAGCCCTTGAACCACTTCGGGGTGTAAACGAGACCCGCCGTGTAGGTGTCCGACTTTTCGGGCTGGATGGCGATATTGCCTCCCTGGAAAACGCCGTTGGGGAACTGTTGATTCCGGCCGGTGAGCGGGTCGAAGATAACCGGGAAGTTCTGCGCCTGCGGCGTGTAATACTGCGCATAGGTGGGAGCCTGGAACGACTTGCCCCAGCCCGCCCGCAGCGTGAGTTCTTCGGTCGGCTGCCAGCGCAGCGTCAGGCGCGGGGTGGTACCATTGTCCTGCGTGATCTTCACCGGAGTGACCCCATCGACAGGATCGCTTCCGTAGGTTTCAAATCGCTCGTAGCGCACCGCGCCGCTGAGATCGAGGGAGCGAACAAACGGGACCTTCATCTTCTGCGTGATGATCGGAATGCTCAGCTCGCCAAAGACCGAGTACACGGCGCGGTGGAATCGATCGGTCGGACCCTGGCTGAAGCCGAGCTGATCCCCGATCCCCTGCGTGGGGTCCGCGATGTCCTTCCGTCGTTCCCGGCGGTACTCCGCCCCCACGCTGAAGAAGATGCCATCCTGCGGCAGGTTCGGAAACAGCTGCCCACCCACGCGGGCATCGAGCAGGTAATTCCGATTGAACAGAATCGTATTGGCGCTGAACGCCGCGCGCCGGGCGGCGGCGACGTTGTCGTAGGCCCGGGTGCCGGTCACCGCGCCGGTCACCGGGTTGTAGGTATTGGCTGTGCCCGCCTTTGGAGTGTTCAGACCCAGGAACGGATTGAAGGTGCCGCCGAACTGCCGATTGATCGAGAGGACTTCGGGCAGGAGTTGCGGGGCTTGGAGGGTGTTGAGCACGTAATTGGTCAGCGTCATAACCGCGCCGGGCGTGCCCGCGGGAAGGATCTGCGCGTCGATCAGGGAGCGCTTCGCATCGCCCGTGTCCGTGCGGACCGTTTTATCCTCCTCATAGACAAAGCCGAAATCATAGTTGAGCGAAGCGATGGTCGAGTTGCCCTTGAAGGCGAGATCGCCCTTCACCCCGAAGTCGAAGCGGTAGTATTTCGCGTCGTACCCTGAACGCCGGTTGTTCAGCTCATCGACCAGCCGGTAGTTCAGACCGCGGATGGTAGGGCCCGGAAACGGGTTGAATGGGCTCTGCCGCACCCCGTCGCGGTTATTCGTGAGACCGAAGGGGGCCGGCGCAAGACCATTATCCTGCCGCGTTTCGGTGATCAAGGCCGAGCCGTAGACCTGCAGGCGCGTGTCCGCAAAGGGCTTGTAGGTGAAGGCGCCGTAATAGGAGAACTTCTCCTGCCCGGGAATCGCCGGCGTGTAGGCCCGGAAGTTGAATCCGTCTCCGCCGCCGGGAGGCGCACTGAAATTCCGGAGCGAGCTCAGTCCCGTGACGTATCCGGCGGGATTCACCAGAATGCCCTGGGTACTCCGGCCGTCGCTGAACTGCGTCTGCGCCTGGAAGTTCACGACGCCGGGTTGATTCGCCACGGTGGTATTGATTCCGCCGAGGGCGCGGACATCCGCGCTGGAGGAGAGGCGCCGGTCGCGTGAATAGATGGCCTCCCGATTGTAGTAGTTCGCGCTGAAAACGATCGAGAGCTTGTCGTTCGCCCAGCCGGCGTTGAGGTAGCCTTGGCGCACGCCCGCATCGTTGTTGGTCGTGTTGCCGTAAAGGAGATCGATCTCCACCCCGGTGTAGGGCTTCGACGCACCGGGCGTTCCCAGCATGATGAAGTTGACCACGCCGGCGACGGCATCGGATCCGTACACCGCCGATGCGCCATCCTTGAGAATTTCCGCGCGATCGATCGCCCCGATGGGGATCGCGTTGATGTCGCTTACACCGGTGCCGGCCGATCCGAGGAACCCGCGGCGGCCGTTGATGAGCGTGAGGGTGTTGCCGGCGCCGAGCGCGCGCAGATTGATGAAGGCGGTGCCGTTACCGGCATTCGCATCGTTCTCGGTGGCCGTGGCGCCGATGAACGAAGGCAGCTGACGCAGGCCCTCAGCCGGGGTCTGGGCGCCGAGCTTCTGCAGCTGGTTCGCGGTGTAGACGGAAACGGGCAGCGGACCTTCTGACTCCGCGGTCGGGATGTAGGAGCCAGTGACAACAACGCGGGTCGGTTCGGTATCCTGGGCAAATCCGCCGGGCGCCAGCCCCGCGAGCAGGCCGCCCGCGGCGAGCACCCGGACGGTGCGGTGGAGGGTCATTCCTTGTCTTTGTTTCATGTGGTGCAGGTTCGGTGGGTTTGGGTTGATGGAGCGGAAGGGGAGCGTCAGGCCGCGAGCTGGTTCCCCGACCGGGCCGGCCGGCGTGGGAAGGCGGCGAGGAGACTCGCGGGCGCGGTGAGCATTTCGGGGATTTCCTGCCCGGCGCGGTAGTCGGCGGGCGTGATCCCGAAGCGGCGGCGGAAGAGCGCGGTCAGCGTGCACTGGCTCACGAAGCCGAGCTCCTGGCTGAGATGGCAGATCGGCGTGGTCGTTTCCCGCAGCGCCCGCAACGCGCGGGCCAGTCGGCGCTCGGTGACATAGCGATGCGGCGTGACGCCGGTGATCTGCGCGAAGCAGCGGTGAAAGTGCGCCTCGGACATGCAGGCCACCCGCGCCGCGTGGCCGACGGTCCGGATCTCGCCGAAGCGGGAATCCATGAACCCACGCGCCCGCTGGACGCGACGAAAGAGATCGTCCCGCGTGCTCTCCCTCTGCTTCGGCAAGTGGGCGAGGTGCTCGCGCGTCTGGGCATCGCGGCGGCGGACGGCTTCGAACAATGCGGCGCAGCGCTCCTCCGCCCACTTCCGCGCGATGGTGGCGCCACCATCAAGCGCCTGCCCGATGCCCAGGAGGATCGGCGACACGCTCGCATCGTGACCCCGGACGTCATCGAAAACCGCCAGCGGAATTCCCGCCGGGCCGCTCCGACCGCTCAGGCCGACCGCGAGCAAGCTCCCCCGCGATTCCGGAGCGGGATGCACGAGCAGCGGATCAGTGTCGTTCACCACGACGTAGGAGCCGTCGTCGACGACTTCCGTCCGTGATCCAATGCCGAGGACGACCGGACCACCCGTGGCGGTCGCAAAGACGAGACGCGCCGGAAGCACCACCCGCTGCGCCGGCGGAGCCGCGGCGCGGATGATGAACTCTCCTCCAGTCGCACCCGGGCGGAAGTCGGTTCCGGGCACCCGCGAGAGATCAGGAACGAAGCGGAAGAGGTGCATCACAGGGCGACAATCCCCGCAACACCCCCGAAACAGGGACCGTTTTGTGACGAGCCGCTGGGCCGGTGGGAGAAATCCCGCTTCCGGCGTGACGAACTCCTGCGCCGATCGCGCGCGTCCCGTCAGGCTTCGCTAACCTGCTGGAGAAAGCGCTCGCGATACTGTTTGCCGAGCGGCACCTCCGCTCCGGTTTTCAGCACCACGATGTAATCGCCGTGAAAGACCTGACGCAACTCCCGGACGCGATCGATGTTCACCACCACCGACCGGTGCGGCCGCGCAAAGCGCCGCGGATCGAGTCGCGACTCCAGCAGACTGAGTTTGTCGCGTTGGAGATATGACTCTCCCCCGAAATGCAGTCTCACATAGTTTCCCTCGGCTTCCGCCCAGTCGAGTTCCGCGACATTCCGGAAGTGGATCCGGCCCCCCGACTTCAGAATGAGGCGCTGGAGATGCGGCGATTTCGTCGGTGCATTCTGGATGAGGCCCAGCATTCGCTCACCCTGCTCCGCCCGCTCCTGCGGGCTGCCGATGATGTCCCTCGCCCGGGCCAGTGCCTTCTCAAAGCGGGCGGTGCCAAACGGTTTGAGCAGATAGTCCAGCGCGTGGTACTCGAACGCCCGGAGCGCGTGTTCATCGAACGCGGTCACGAAAATCACCCCGGGCGGACGATCGTCACCCAACTCCGCCAGCGCCTCGAAACCGTCCAGCTCGGGCATCTGAATGTCGAGAAAGAGCAGCTGTGGACGGTGCTCCCGCACCGCCGCGACGACCTCGCGACCGTTCGCGCATTCCGCCACGATCGTCGTATCGAAAACGTCCCCGAGCAGCAGCCGGAGCCGCTTGCGCGCGAGCAGCTCGTCGTCGGCTAAGACGACGCGGAGCGGATCGGGAACTCGATTCATGATCGGAACGGACTCAGGAAGGCGCCGGCGTCAGGGTCGGCTGGAGAGGCGCGGAGGCATCACCCCCGACGACTGCGGACACCGGGCCGCGTCGGGCCGGCAGGCGAATCGTGGCGCTGGTGAGGCCATCCTCATGCCGGAGGAAGAAGCTCGCGTGGTCCGCGCCGTAGACGGACTCCAGCCGCAGCCGCGTGGTCGAGAGCCCCACGCCGCCCTCCCGCCGCCCGGCCTCGCCCCCGTTCCCGGTGGGCGCGAGACCGTTGTTGGTCACGGCGAGACAAAGGGTGGCGAGATCCTCCGAGAGGGTGGCCGAAACCGTGATGCGCCCCCGCGCACTGGAGCGCGCTACGCCGTGTTGGATGGCATTCTCCACCAGCGGCTGGAGGATGAAGGAGGGAACCGGGATGGCCCGCGTCGCCGCATCGATCCGAAACTCCACGCTCAGCCGGTCGCCGAAACGCATCTCCTCAATCGCCAGATATCTCTCCAGCAAAGAGATTTCGTCGTGCAGCGGCACTTCGATCGTGTCGGCCCGATTCAACGACTCGCGGAGGAGGTCGCCCACGCCAGCAATCATCTCGACCGCCCGCGGCGGATCGTCCGTCACGAGCGTGGAAATGGCGTGGAGCGTGTTGAAGAGAAAGTGCGGCTGGAGCCGGGCGTAGAGGGACTGGAGACGCGCCTCGTTCGCTTCGTTGCGGAGCTGCTCCGTGCGCAGCCTCTCCTCCCGAAGGCGTCGACTCAGATCGACCAGGAGGATGGAGGTGACGATCAGCGCATAGACCAGGAGATACAGGAATCGGCGCCCAAAGTAGTATTCGAGCATCTGCCACACCGTCTCGCGCCCGGGATTGAGGAACGTCAGCCAGACGTTCACGACCGCGGAAAAGAGGATGTGAAACGCGACCGCGAGACAACCGGTGATGAAATGCACCAGCACGGCGAACGCGACTCCGCGGACCCCGCCCGAAAACGGCTGGCGCCGGGTCACCCACGCGATCCCGGGCAGGATGATCAGCCAACTCGTCGCGTGCACGACGTCCCACGCGACGAAGATCCAGAAGGGCGTCTTCGCGAGCGTGTTTTGGAGGCTGACGAACAGATTGGCCGCATGCAGAAAGGCCAGCGTCATCCAAAGGATGACGGTGCGGAGAAAGCGCGACTCGCGGAGGAAGGACATGACGGGGCGCCGCGTCACGGGCGCCGTTGAGTGACTAGTTTGCCTCCCGCCGCGCGCGGTGTCGAGCGGGGCAGTGCCCCGCCCGCAACCCTTGCCATCCGCTTCCCTCCTCTGCCGGGAAGGATAAAGTCGAGAGTCGGGAGAAGGGTCGAGGGCTTGATGCGCCACCGTTCCAAACGGGGTGTCGTTGTCGAGCCCCCGCGAGGAACTGAGCAGGATTCAGCGGGGGTCTGCCTGCTCAGTCGGGGGGTGATGCGCGAGGGGCACCAAGCTCTCGGGTTGAGCGCGCGACGTCCCGGACGTTTCGGAGCGACTCAACGCAGACAGCGCTGAAAGAGTTCGACGGCGAGAAGCTGACCCTGCGTTGCCAGCACGGGATCGTAGCGCACGCCTTCGTCGCGAATAAAGGCGTGAGCCGCATTGAACTCGTGCCAGGTGAAGCTCACCCCCTTCTCCGTGAGGACATCGTAGAGCCGCTTCCGGCCTTCGAGCGGAATGTGCGGATCCTGTCGGCCGAAGACCAGCAAAAGCTCGGCCCGGATGTCGCCGGTCCGCCCAATGGTGTCGTCCCCGCCCCGGCAGAGCGTGCCGCTGTGGATGTCGGTCCCGTAGAAACACGCCGCGGCCTTGACGTCGGCGTTCACCGCCGCGGCCCGGTAGGAAAGGTGGCCGCCGAGACAGATCCCGAGCGCGCCAAAGTGACCATCGCACGCCGGGTGGGCGGCGAGAAAATCGAGCGCAGCCCGCGAGTCTCCATCGAGTGCGGAAAGCTCCTTCTCGCGCTTCAAGGCGTTGCCGCGATCGGCTCCGGCCGTGTCGTAGGCCAGCACCGTACCGGCCGGCTCGAACTCGTGATAGATCTCGGGCACGGCGACGACGAAACCGTGCCCCGCAAAAAACGCCGCCGTCCGGCGGATCGGCGCCGTGACTTGAAAGATCTCGGAATAGAAAACGATCCCCGGGTGACGCGCGTCCCCCTGCGGCCGGAAAAGATGGGTGCGCATCAGTCCCGTGGGCGTGGCGAGATCAGCAAACTCCGGTTCTCGAATCGTCATGCGCGCACGCTACGACAGGCCAGCCGCGGAAGTCGAAGCGGATCCGCGAAAAAGTCTCGGAGGTGGTTCCCCTCACCAATTCTTGATCCAAACCCGATTCGACTTTTTCGCCCTCGTATCCCCGGCGGGATCGCCGGAGACGGGGTCCATATTTTTGAAGCCCGCGGTGGACCAGAGGTCGAAAGTCGGGTTGTAGCCGCGGGTCGTGGGGGAACCGCCCGCGACGTCGAAATTGCGGGACGTGGAATACCCGAAGGGATAGCCAAAGGCGTCAGTCGGAAAAGTCGTCACTGGATTGACCGCGCCGGCGCCATCCTTGGCGAGCATGTTCGCTTTGAACGTGAAATAAAACTTGGCGTTGATCGATGCGGGGTTCGACGGATCCCGGCCCGTCAGCAGCTGATACAGGACCCGGCCCGCTGCGACGTACTTTCCGTTGAAGCTAGGCGCGTCGCCGGGGACGAAATCCGCCACGGGGTCCAGAGCATCGGTCGGGCCTTGGGCACCAGGCTGCGTGCGGTACGCGGGGTAGTCCCCGTTATCGAGTTTGTAATTCTCGCAAGCCGCCGCGAGCGCCGCGATCTCACCCTCCGCGCGGCTGCGGGCGGCTTTCGTGCCGGCGTAACGCGAGGTCCCGATGACAATGCCTGCGAGGATCAGGATGACCGCCATCACCGTGAGCAACTCGATGAGCGTGAAGGCGCGGTTGCGCCGGAGCGGCCGGTGGAGGCGGCCACTCGGATGGACGAAAGAAGGCGTCATGGGAGGGGAGACTTTTTACCCCTGTCCCTGACCCATCGTCTCGATGATCGAGATGAGCGGGAGGAAGAGCGCGATGACGATGGTGCCGACGACAAACGCCAGCATCACGATCATGATGGGCTCCAGCAGGGATGTCAGCCCAGCGACGGAATTATCCACCTCGTCGTCATACACCTCGGCGATCTTCAAGAGCATGTCCGGGAGCTGGCCGGTCTCCTCGCCGACGTCGACCATGCTGATCACCATGGGGGGAAAGATGCCGCTCGCCTCCATGGGCTGCACGATCGATTCACCCTCTTTCACGCTGTCGTGCACCTTTCCGATCGCATCCGAGATGACAGAATTGTCCGCCGTTTCGCTCGTGATCGTGAGCGCCTGGAGGATCGGTACGCCGCTGGTCACGAGCGTGCCGAAGGTGCGGCTGAAGCGGGCGATCGCGCTTTTTCGGATCAGGTCGCCGAAGAGCGGGAGCCGAATCGCGATGCGGTCGAGAACGCGGCGCCCCTTTTCGCTGCGGGAAAAAGCGATGTAGGACGTGGCCAGGATGCCGATGACGATGGCGAGCCAGATCGACTGGTCCTTGAGGAAGTTGCTCACCTCGATCACCCACTGTGTGAGTGCCGGCAGGGGCTTGCCGCCCAACAGATCCGCGAAGATCTGCTGAAACTTTGGGACGATCGCGACCATGAGGTAGGACACGATCACCACGGCGATAACCATGACGGTGATCGGGTAGAACATCGCCGCCTTCACCTTGTTCTTCACGCGCGCCGCCTTTTCCTGGAATTCGGCCAGGCGGGTGAGCACGAGTTCGAGCACGCCGCCGACTTCTCCAGCCTTCACCATCGAGACGAAGAGCTTGTTGAAGACGCGCGGATGCTGCGCCAATCCCTCGGAGAAGGTGCTGCCGCCCTGGACGGAGTCCGCGATCTTGTCGATCGCGCCCTTTAAAACCGGGTCGCGCTCCTGCTTTGTGAGCACATTCAGACCGCGGAGAAGCGGGAGTCCAGCATCGATCAGGGTCGCGAGCTGGCGGGTGAAGACCATGATGATCTTCGGCTTCACCGTCTTCCGCTGGAATAACGTGATGTTCTTCCCCTTTTTCTTCGCGCCCGCCACCACGGGCGCCGCGGCCTTGGCGACCTTGACGCCCTTCTTCAGCTTCGGCCCCTTCCCCTCCTCCACGACGCTCGTCGGGAAGTAGCCCGCCTGCCGCAACTGGGCGACCGCCTCGCCCTGCGAAGCCGCGTCGAGCACGCCGGCATTCTCCTGACCGCGCGCGTCGAGGGCTTTGTATTCGAATCTGGCCATGGGGATTGCGAATCCTTCTACGTATACTTCAGGACTTCTTCAATCGTCGTTTCGCCGTCGTATACGCAACGGAGTCCGTCTTCGCGCAGGGTTTGCATGCCGAGCTCGACGGCCTTTTCCTTGATCACGACGGTCGGCGCCCGCTCGTTGATCAGTTCGCGCAGCGGATCGCTCAAATGCATCAGTTCGTAGATTCCCTTCCGGCCGCGGTAACCGGTCTGATTGCACGCTTCGCAGCCCTTCCCGTAATAAAAGCGCTTGTCGCCGATCTGTGACGCCGTCAGTCCGACCGAGCGCAGCACGGCCTCGCCGGGCTTGTACTCCACCTTGCAGTCCTTGCAGATGCGCCGGATCAGCCGCTGGCCCAGAACCGCCTCGAGGGTGGCGCTGATTAAAAAAGGTTCCACGCCCATGTCGATGAGCCGCGTGACGGCACCAGGCGCGTCGTTCGTATGCAGCGTGGTGAAAACGAGATGTCCCGTGAGCGAGGCCTGGATCGCGATCTGCGCCGTCTCGAGATCGCGCGTCTCCCCGATCATGATCCGATCCGGATCCTGCCGGAGGAAGGCGCGGAGCACTCGGCCAAAGGAAAGGCCGATCGCGTCATTCACCGGCACCTGCACGATGCCCTCGAGATCGTATTCGACCGGATCCTCGGCGGTGAGGAGTTTCGAGTCGATGGTGTTGATCTTGCGGAGGCAGGAATAGAGCGTGGTCGTCTTGCCGCTGCCCGTCGGCCCCGTGACGATGAAGATGCCGTTCGGTTTTTCGATCGTGGCGAGAATGTAATCGTAGAGGTACGCCGGCATGCCCAGCGTCTCGAGATCCAGGCTGACCACGCTACGGTCGAGGACGCGGAGTACCACGCTCTCGCCGTGCTGGGTCGGAAGGGTGGAAACTCGGAGATCGACCGAGCGATCGGCGATGCGGCGCTGAATGCGACCGTCCTGCGGGAGCCGGCGTTCGGCGATGTTGAGGTTCGCCATCACCTTCACGCGGCTCGTCACGGCGGCGGCGAGATGGCGGGGCGGTGGGGCAATCTCGTAAAGCGCGCCGTCCACGCGGTAGCGGATCTTGAACTCGTTTTCGAACGGCTCGAAGTGGATGTCGCTCGCCCGGTCCTGGATGGCCTGGAAGAGAATGAGATCGACGAAGCGGATGATCGGAGCGGAGTTCGCCTCGACCTCGGCGTTGGCGCTCTCGCCGGATTCCCCGCCGAACGCGAGCCCGCCGTCCTGTCCGAGCTGCTTCAGCACCTCGTCCAGACTGGCGGTATCCGCCCCGTAGTAGCGTCGGATGCGATCCTCCACCTGATGTGCCGGTGCGACCACCACGCGCAGCTCGCGGTCGAGCGCAAAGCGCAGGTCATCGATCGCGTGCTGATCAAACGGATCGAGCAACACGACGCTGAGCTCGCCGCCATCCTCCGAGAGCGGTAGGGCGCCGTGCAGCCGGGCCATGCCGCCCGGAACGAGCCGCTGAATCTCGAGCGGGACCTCGTACTCGCCGAGGTCGAGGAATTCCGCCCCCACGGCGTCCGCGATGACGTGGTAATACTGCGCCTCGGTGACGATGCCGAAATCAACCATCGCCTGCATGATGCTCTTCCCGTTGTTCGACGCCTCCGCGCGCAGGTCCTCCTCCTGCGAGCGCGAAACGAGGCCGCGTTCTTCGAAAAGGTTGAGGATCTGCTGTTCGCGGGTCATGGCGGGGCGGACGGGAAACGCGCGCACTCTCACCGCTTCCGCCCCCGCGAAGCAATGGGAATTCGAGCCCGCCCCCGGGAGCGAATGTTGCGAACTGCGGCGGAATCAGGCGGGACGCTTGCCGAGTACGGCTCAGTGGCGTTACCTGCGCGCCCATGAGCCCTCTGTGCCGCACTGGCGCCATCTTCTCCATGAGTCTCGCCCTCTCCCTCCCCGCCCTCGCCCAACTCGATGCCGGGGCTGCCCCCGGGCCGATCGCGGCGCGCAAGCCGAAGGTCGTGGGGCTGCACGGCGACCAACTCGACGATCCGTACTTCTGGCTGCGCGAAAAGGAGAACCCGGAAGTGCTCGCGCATCTCAAGGCCGAAAACGCCTACACCGCGGCGGTGATGGCCCCGCACCAGAAGTTCGAAAAGACCCTCTACGACGAGATGCTCGGCCGGATCAAGCAGACCGACGACACCGTTCCCTATCCTCAGCGCGGCTGGTTCCTTTACACGCGGACGGAGCAGGGAAAGCAGTATCCCATCTTCTGCCGGAAGAAGGGCGACGTCACGGCCCCGGAAGCGATCGTGCTGGATGTGAACAAGCTCGCCGAGGGGCAGAAGTTCATGGCGTTGGGCGGGTTCACCTACAGCGACGACAACTCGCTGCTCGCGTACTCGACCGATACCGACGGACACCGAGACTATGACTTCAAGCTCAAGCGTCTGAGCGATGGCGAAGCCATCCCGACTCCCATTGGAAAGGTGGTTTCCTTCGTCTGGGCCTCAGACAACAAGACCCTCCTCTTCACGACGGAAAACGAGGCGAAGCGCAGCAACCGCGTCTGGCGTTACACGCTGGGCGAAAAAGCCCCGACGAAGATGTTCGAGGAGGACGACGAACTCTACAACGTGACGCTAGGCCGCTCATCCGACCGGCAGGTGATTTTCCTTGTGAGTGTCAGCAAGCGGACGACCGAGGCGCGCTGGCTACCCGCGGACCAGCCCGCGGCGGAGCCGAAGCTAATCGCGAAGCGGAGCGGCGAGATCGAGTATTATCCCGATGTTCGCGGCGACACGATGTACATCCGGACGAATTCCGGCGCGAAGGAATTCCAGATCGTCACCGCGCCGCTCACGTCGGCGGAGCCGAAGAACTGGAAGACCCTGATCGCGGGCCAGGACGGCGTGAAGATCTCGGAGCTAGAGCTCTTCCGGGATTTCATGGTGATGGCGGAACGGGAGAAGGGCCTGCCGCAGTTTCGCGTGTACGATTTCAAGACGAAGGAATCCCATCGGATCACGTTTCCGGAGCCGAGCTACGACGCCGAGCCGGCGCAGAACGCCGAATTCGAAACGAAGCAATATCGGCTCCGCTACGAATCGCCCATCACGCCGCGCTCCATCTACGACTACGACCTCGCAGCCCGCACCCGCGTGCTGAAGAAACAGACCGAAGTGCTGGGCGGATATGATGGGAGCCGCTACGTGGTCGGGCGGATCTCCGCGAAGGCCCCCGACGGCACCTCCATCCCCATCACCGTCGTCAGGCGGAAGGATGTCGCCCTGGATGGCAAGGCGCCGCTCTGGCTCTACGGTTACGGATCATACGGTATCTCCGTCGACGCTTCCTTTTCCGGCAGTCGCGTGTCGTTGTACGACCGCGGCGTCGTTTTCGCGATCGCCCACATCCGGGGCGGTGGTGAACTCGGCCAGACCTGGCACGATCAGGGCCGCATGCTGGTAAAGATGAATACGTTTACGGATTTCATTGCCGCTGCGGACCATCTGGTCGCCCAAAAATACGGGGCGCGGGAGCGGCTCGTGATCGAGGGAGCGAGCGCGGGCGGGCTGCTCATCGGGGCGACCATCAATCTGCGCCCTGACCTGTGCCGCGCCGCGATCCTCGGAGTGGCGTTCGTGGACGTGATCAACACGATGAGCGACGCCACGCTCCCGCTGACCACGGAGGAATACATCGAGTGGGGCAACCCGAACAAGAAGGACGAATACGACTACATGAAGACGTACAGTCCCTACGACAATCTCGCGGCGAAGGCCTATCCGTCCATCCTGCTCTACACGTCCTTGAATGACAGCCAGGTACCTTATTGGGAACCGGCGAAGTTTGCCGCGAAGCTGCGACCGCTGAAGACGGACGCGAATCCCCTGCTCTTCAAAATCAACCTCGAGGCCGGGCACGGCGGGGCTTCGGGTCGGTTCGACCGGCTGAAGGAAACGGCCTTCGAGTACGCCTTCGGTCTGGCCGCGATCGGGGTGGCTCCGCGCGAAGCGCCGAAGGCGCTGCCGTGAGGGCGGGCGGGCGGACGGACGCGACGAGACGATGGACGTTGAGCTTTCGGTAATCGCGGTTTTCTTATCGGGGTGAAACCACTTCCCTTCCTCCGCCTCGCTTTCTGCCTCACCCTCGTTACTGCGCCGTTCGCTGCGAGCGCGCAGGACGGGAAATACGTTCCGGCCGGCGCAGACATGAAGTCGGCCGTCATCACGAAGCTGCCGCAGCCGGCGTACCCTTCGGCCCTCGCCGCCGGAAAAACCCGCCCGGAAGGCACGACTTCGCTCCGGGTCTACGTGAATGCGAGTGGAGCGCTCGACAAGACGGCGGTGACAAAGTCCTCCGGTAGTCCAGACCTCGACAAGGCCGCCGTGACGTTTGCGCAGAAGAGTTTCAAGTTTTCGCCCTACACGGTGAACAGCAAGACGGTGAGCTGGTATTTTGACTACAACGCGAAGTTCAAGGCCCCGGCGGCGGCCGCAAACGCGGCAGCCACGCCGTCGGCTCCGGCCGCGGCCCCGGCCCCCAGCGCACCGCCCAACTACCGCAGCGGCGCCGGCCGCTGAAGCGGGAGGGGCCTCGCCCCGATGACGGCCAGCGCGGAGGGCACGATTTCGAACCGGGCCGGCAGCCGGCCGACGCTTTCGCCGTCGAGTTCCAACTCGACGATCGCGTCGTCGGCGGACGTCGCGGCCAGCGTCGCCGCCCGCCGGGAGCTCACCCGCACCATTTCCAGGTGGGTGCCGCGGTAGAGGCGGCGACCGCTCGTGATCAGATCGGCAAAGCCGAAGTTCCCCAGAGTGATGACGTCGAACTGGCCATCGTCCATCCGGGCGTCGGGCGCGATCATCATCGCGCCGCCGAAGAAGCGGGCGTTGGCAATCGCCACGGTGTTGATCCTGGGCTCGACGGCGCCAGCCTCGTCGCCATCGAACGTGAGCCGCACGCGCCGATTCCGGTAGCTGAGCATCGCCCGGGCCGTCGCGAGAAAGAAAGAGGCCGCGCCGAAGCGCTTTCGGGAGGCATTCACCCGGCGCGCGACGACCCCCGAGATGCCGAAGGACGCCACATTTGCGAACATGCGCGCCCCGGGGCGGCCACTGGCGTCGTGGAAAAGGGCGCGGCCCAGATCGATCCGGCGGCTCGGGCCCGCGTGGATCATCCGGGCGACCGAGCTAAAATCGGCCGGCAGATCGAAGGAGCGGCGAAAATCGGATCCGGTCCCGACCGGCAGAAATCCGAATTCCGCCCCGGGCGCGAGCGGGCCGCCCCCGTCGTCGAAAAAGCCATTCACCACCTCGTTGATCGTACCGTCGCCGCCAACCGCCACGATGCGCCCCGCCCCGCCGCGCAGGGCCTCCCGAGTGAGACGCGTGGCGTCTCCGGGAGCCGCGGTCAAGACGGCCTCGAACGCAAAGGCCTCCCGTACGCTCGCCGCCAGCCCGGGCCAACGTCGGCCAATCGAACCGTTCTGCGAGTGCGGATTAACGACGAGAACGGTGCGGGGATCCGGCATGGGGCGAAGGGTTGCGGGTGGGTTTGGGTGGGACCAGCCGGATCACGCGGACCGAGCTATGACACGAGGTTTTTTTGCGCCGTCCCTCATCTGTGGCATCCTGACAGCACATCAGGAAGGATTCGCAGCCGCAAGGCAGCGGATTCTGCCAACCGGGGAGTGAGAACCCACGGTGGCTTGGTAAGAGACCGAAAGCCTCTTGCCGATGCGCGGACCGCCGAAACCGGTCTGAACAACAAGTCTCACGCGGAACGGACGCCGCCCCTGATGAAGGAGCGGCGTTTTTATTTTCGCAAGCCTGGTGCCGAAACCACCTGCAAACAAACTGAACGAAATCACTCCTCGTCCATCTAACGAATCGCAACCATGAGCACATCGGCACAAATCACGCTCCCCACGAAGCCAAAGGCGGCGACCCCAACGCTTGCCATCCGCACGAGCCCGGAGAATCCAGACCATCACCTGTGGAACAACCACGGCATCTGGTTCATCCATTACACCGTTCACCCCGACGGGTTGACCAAGGAGCGCGTTCGCAAGTCGCTCGGCACCCGTTCCCTCGAGGAAGCCCGCCGTCTGCGCGACCGCATCTTCGAGAAACTCTCCAATGGGATCTGGCCGCAGACCAACTGCGCCGCCTGCTAATCCCGTTTCATCTTTCCCGCTCGGCGCCTAGTGCGTCGCCGGGGCGCGCGGGCGGTTACCGCCCTGCGCGTTGAGTCCCGCCACGGGCGCGAATGATTCGTCATTCGCGTCCGTCGCATTTTCAGAGGCGTCGCCGCCGCCACCGGCTACGCCCCGATGTCTGTCCGGAACTGCTTGCCGTCGAACGAGACGAGCGCCGCGGCGGCGTAAGCCCGCGCGCGGGCCGCCGGGACGTCTTCGCCGAGCGCCGTCACACCGAGCACGCGGCCGCCAGCCGAGACGAGCGTCCCGTCCGGCGCGCGCTTCGTGCCGCCGTGAAAAACAAAGACGTCCGGCTCGTGGGCGAGCTGGTCCAGACCGTGAATGGTCCGCCCGGTGATGGGTGCGTCCGGATAACCCTCCGACGCAAGAATCACGCACACCGCCGCGCGCTCGTCCCAAACCGGCTGCACGGAGGCGAGGTCGCCGTCGATCGTCGCCTCGAGAAGATCGAGCAGATCGCTCCGGAGGCGCGGAACGAGCACCTGAGTTTCGGGGTCGCCAAAGCGGGCGTTGAATTCCAGGACCCGCGGACCATCCGTCGTCAGCATGAGACCAGGGAAAAGCAGACCGCGAAAGGCGAGCCCATCGTTTTGAAGACCCGCGAGGAAAGGCTGCAGCACGAGGGACTCCATCTGCGCCGCGAAACCGGGCTCTGGTGGAATGGCGGGCGGGCTGGCGGTTCCCATTCCACCCGTGTTCGGCCCGCGGTTTCCGTCGATCAGGCATTTGTGGTCCTGGGCGAGCGGAAGGAGGAGCGCGGTGGTGCCGTCAACCAGCGCGTGAAGCGACGCCTCGCGGCCGCAAAGGAATTCCTCGATCACGACGCGTCGGCCGGCCGCGCCGAAACGCGCATCCACCATCATCGCCTGCAGGGCGGCTCCGGCCTCGGCGAGATCCGCGGCCACGATCACTCCCTTTCCCGTGGCCAATCCGTCGGCCTTGATTACGAGCGGCCAGCGTTCGCTGGCGCGGCAATGCGCCAGCGCCGCTTCGACTTCGGTGAATTCACCGGCGGCCGCGGTGGGAATCCCGTGTCGCCGCATGAAATCCTTGGCGAATGCCTTTGACCACTCGAGTCGCGCAGCATCGCGCCGCGGCCCAAAAACGCGGATCCCCTCGGCCTCCAGCCGGTCCGCGAGCCCCGCGGCGAGCGCGTCATCTGGCCCGATGACCACGAGTCCGATCTGATGCGTCCGTACGGCGGCGACGAGCGCGTCGTGCTCATGGATGCCGATCGCGAGATTCTCCCCGACCGCGGCGGTGCCGGCATTTCCGGGGGCAGTGAAGACGCGGGCGACGCGGGGCGACTGGGCCAGTTTCCACGCCAGAGCGTGTTCGCGTCCGCCGGATCCGATGACGAGAAGGTTCAGCACGGGAGGAATGATTTGGGATTCGAGGTGGCCGGGACTGGATGCGTCAGGGGACAGCGGGGAGAAAGACCGTGGTCTTCGCCGGAAGCCGCGTGCGATCAAGCGTGAAGGAACTCGTCGCAAGACGGGAGACGCGGTGCCCCTGCATCGCCAGCCAGGCGTCCGGCGGCGCAAAGCCCAGCCGGGTCGTGCGCACATTCGCGTAGCTCATCGGAACCACGATGCGCGGATGCAACTGCGCCACGATCTGCACGCGGGCAGCGTCGGTGAGGGAAAGCGGATTGCCGACGGGAAGGAACAAGACGTCGACGCGGCCGAGCTCAGCGACCGCGTCATCATCGAGTGCCCGATCGATGAGTCCCAGATGGCAGAAGCGAAGTCCGTTGATCGTCCAAGAGAACGCGACGTTCGCCGCGCTTTCGGCGGTGCCGTCACTCGTCAAGACGCCGCGAAACGGGATACCGCTCGCGCCGAAGTCTCCGCGCGCCGCGAAATTCCGAAACACCTGGGGTGAGCCACCGGCGAGATCGGCGTTGCTCACCTGGGGCTGCTCGCTCGTGATCAGGACGATGTCCGGGCGAAGATTCGGGCGAACGGGGTAGTCGAAGTATTTCGGCTCGAAAGGATCGACGAGGACGGCGATGCCGAGCGCATTCGAAAGAAGGAAGCAATTGTGCCCAAGCCACTCCACCCGCACGGCGTTACCCGGAAACGGCGCAGTGCGCGGTGCGGCGCCGCACCCGGCTAGGAGCAGCGCGAGGACGGCGGACGCGAGGCGCATCAAGGGGGAAGCAGGAAATGATTGAGCGCATCCACCCGTCCGGCCGGCGACTCCCAGCGAAAGTGTTGCCGGACCGCGGTGGTGACGAATTCCTTCGCCTGCTGCACGGCCTCCTCCAGCTCCACCCCCATGGCCAGGCACGCGGTGATCGCGGCGGCAAAGGTACACCCGGTACCGTGGGTCGAGACCCCCCGCGTGAAAGGCGCGGAGAATTCCACCGTCCGCCCGCCCGGGAAGATCAGAAGATCGGTCGCGATCTCGCCGCCGAGATGCCCCCCTTTCAGCAGCACGGGGACGGCGAAGCGGTCGGCCAGTTCGCGCCCGGCCATGCGCATCCCAATGAGGTTGTTGATTGTTCGCCCGAGCAAGGCGCCGGCTTCGTCGAGGTTGGGCGTCAGGAGCGAAGCAAGCGGGAACAGCTTCTCCACATAACTCGCCAGCGCGTCCGGCTCCAGCAAAGCGTCGCCGCTGGTCGCCACCATGACCGGATCGACGACCAGCTTCGGACGCGGATCCTGCGCCGCGATCAGCTCGGCCACGAGCTCGATGATGACTCGCGAGTGCAGCATCCCAGTCTTCACTGCCGCGACCGGAAAATGGGCGAACGAAAGCTCGATCTGCTGGCGCACGACGATGGGATCGACCGGCTGGATGCAGGTCACCCGACCCGGCACCTCCGCCACGACGCACGTGATCGCGGTCAGGCCGTAGACACCCGCGGCGGTGAATGTTTTCAGGTCGGCCTGCGCCCCCGCGCCCGAGCTGTTGTCGGATCCCGCGATCGTCAGGACCACTGGCGGGGCGGGCGGCTCTTCAATCTCCATGGGCGGATCATATGCCACATCAGGCGCTCTTCACGTCCGGAAATCGCGGACGGCATTCGATTGACCGGAAGGACGTCGCGGAATCGGCCGTCCGCCATTTGAATTCCGCTCCGCGCGGCTTACGCTCCCCCATCGTGAACCCGTTCCCCGAGGACTCCAAGCTCGCCGCGCATGCGCAGGAAGTGCATGGCCTGCGGGCGACTCTCGATGCGGTCATCCACGACCCTGCGCTCGATGCCCCACCGGATCGACCACACCCCTTCGTCTATTTCATCACGATCCATAACGACACCGATGTCGCCGTGACCGTCGTCGGCCGGAAGTGGGTGGTGCGGGATGAGGAAGGGAAATGCGTCGTGGTGGAAGGCGATGGCGTGGTCGGGCAAAGGCCGAGGATCGAGCCCGGTGGACGCTTCAACTACAGCAGCTACCACACGGTGGCGACGGATTCAGAGGTCGAAGGCGCCTATCTGGCGTTCGACGATTCCCACCGTCCATTGGTGGTCCGGGTGCCGAAATTCTCTTTGAACATCCCTGCTTGAGTTTGGTCGGACGTCAGGGTAGACAGGATGCAAAGGCAGTGCCGGACGGCTGGGGCCACGAACTCCCCCCCTTGGTTCGTGGCATCGAAGTTGCGCGACGTCGTGTAACGCCAGGCGGTATTCCGGCGCGAAATCCAAACAACCAACCATGGACAACATCATTGCAACGAAGGAACTGCAGGTAGAGCGCAAGCATTTCTACATCGAGTTCCGCGAGAATGAGCGCGGGCAGTTCCTGCGCATTACGGAAGAGGCGCATGGCCGCCGGAACACGATCATCATTCCCAGCACGGGACTCGATGATTTCCTCGATACCCTCGAGGAGGTGCTCGGCGCCGTGGACGCGAACGCACCGGAAGAGGCGGCGGTCGCAGCCAGCTGATCCCGCCTTCATTTCTCCGCACGAGGGCGCGAATGTTTCATTCGCGCCCTTGTCGTTTGAGGAGTCGGAGATCCGGATTTTGGGATCGAGCTTGTCGGTTCCAGCAGAGCCTGCTTGGCTTCGGGGAATGAGTCGAACCCTCGGCCGCTTCCCCATCCTCTTCGCACTCATCTTCTGGACGCTGGCAGGGTCGGCCGTCGCGGAGGACGCAAAGCGGCGGGAGCCGAGCGCGAGCGAAGCGCAGGCCGCCTCCGAGAGAGCTGATCGAGAGCTGAATGAGGCCTGGAATGCGGCGAAGAAGGCCCTCACCCCAACCGAATTCGCCAGCCTGCGCGAAGAACAGCGAAGCTGGACCGAATATCGGGACAACACCGCCCTCCCGCCCGGTGCGGCGGCCACGCCCGCCAAAGAGAAGGCCGCGCGCGCCTCCGCCGATTATTTCAGTTCGGCCGCCGAATTGACGGTCTCACGCACCCGCTGGCTGAAGGCGCTGATCCGTGAGGACGCCGGCGATTCGCTGACGGGCGAATGGAGCGATGGCTACGGTGGGCAGATCCTGATCTTCGAAAAGGACGGAAAGCTGTACTTCGATTTCGACGTCGTGCGAGGTCCCACTTCGCACGTCGGCGGAATCGCCGGGATCGCGAGCTGGAACTCGCCCCTCGGCTGGTTCAGCGACAAGGGGCGGGAAAAGGACCGCGCCGATGAGACGAATCTCGCGTTCGTGCAGCGAAATCGGAAGCTCGAAATCGTGGGCGCCAACACCCAGCCCTACCACGGCGCGCGCGCCTATTTTGACGGCAACTACGTGAAGCTCGGTCCCCTCACCGCCAAGCAGCAGAAGGAGGTGGTCGCTACGGCGAAGTCCGGACAGAAGGGCGAGTAGCCGGTCGATCGATCGAGCAGAACTCGTCCCGGCCAACCCACTCCACCGCTCAAGCGCAGGGCGTCATCGCGGCGAGCAACTCCGCGAGGTCGACCGTCACGATGGTGGAAACGCTGTCGCTGAGCCCATAGGGCAGGATCAGCCGGTCCCCGTGGATCAAGGCGCCGCAAGTGTAGACCACGTTCGGCACGTAACCTTCCCGGCCGTCGCCTTCCGGCCGCACAAGGGGGTCGGTCAGTTCCGCGATCACTTTCGTCGGATCGTGCAGATCGAGGAGCAGCGCCCCAATGCAATACTTGCGCATCGGGCCGACTCCATGCGTGATGACGAGCCAGCCAGCCGCCGTCTCGAGCGGTGAGCCGCAATTGCCGATCTTCACCGCCTCCCAAGCCTGGCGCGGTCGACGCAGGACCTGCGGCTCACTCCAGAAGTGCGGATTGTCGGAGAACATCAGGAAGAGATTCTCATCGTCCTGACGCGAGATCATGGCGTAGCGGCCATCCAGCCGCCGCGGAAAAAACGCCATCCCCTTGTTCTGCACCGCGCGGCCATTGAGCGTGCGGGCGCGGAAGGTCAGAAAATCGTCGGTCTCGAGAAGCTGCGGCAGGATCGCCCGGCCGTTGTAGGCCGTGTAGGTCGCGTAGTAGATCACGGAGCCATCGTCCTCGACGAAGCGCACGAACCGCGCGTCCTCGATCCCGTTGCTCTCGTTCGACGAGACGGGGAAGATCACCCGCTCGGAGATCGCGACGTTGGGGGCGAAGTGCAGCTCGTAGTTGCACTCCGCGAGCCAGCGGACGCACTCGGTGGTGCGCTGAAGTTCGCGGGGCAGCGGGCCCAGCCCTTGCGCCGCCCGGCGCATCGCCGTCTCCAGTTCGCTGAGGGTGAAGTCACTGCTCAGGGAATGCATCAGCTTCGCCGACCACTCATTTTCGAACCCCATCTCCATCAACTTGTGCAGAAAAACCGTCTTGCGGAAGGTGGGGTTCGGATTCTGGACGGGTGCGGTCACGAAACGCGTCGGCTCGTCCAGCCGGATCACATTCCCGGCCCCGATCACGCCGGACCGAAACTCGATCGAGGAGATGTGCCCCTCTCCGGTCGCCCGGAGACTGAGGATGAAGCGGAGATCGCCGGGAGCGAGGTCCGATTGATCGGGATGTGGCACGATCGAGGGATTGAAGAGCGCCGCAGATTCGAGCGCGTATTCCCCGGAAAAGAGCGCTCCGATGTAGAGCTGCCGGGCGGTGGAGAGCGGACGCCCACTGAAGACGTGTACCTTCACGCGCTCGAAGTGTCGACGCCAGCTCGCGGGCAGATGCTGATGACGGTCGGCAAAGTCCGCAGTCACCGCCGCGAGTTGCTCCTCCGTCTCCTCCTCGGTCAGGGAAAGCGCGCGACCCAGCACATTGACGATCCGGGTTGGATCAGACGGGATGAAAGGCCGGATCAGGACCCGGGAGCTGTTTGGGCGCAGGATGACGCCGGTGGGCTGAAGAGTTACGTGGTGCATACAGGGACGATCTGGCGACCGTCTGCGGCGCGCGCGATTTCGGCGTGGGAGAGGTAGAAGGCGAGGCTCGATTCGGCGCCCTGATTCTGGTTCAGATGGTCCTGGAGGAGTGCGTCCCGGCAGCCGCCCGTGGTCGGATCGTAGAGCGATTGTCCGAGGTCGTTGCGACCGAGGAACCACTCAAAGCAGCGGTGGGCCGCGCGGTTCCAATATTCATCCTGCGTCACGGCGAACGCTTCGAGGCAGGCGGAAATCGTCGCGTGCGCCTCGAGCGGCTGCTGGTCGAAGCGAGCCCGTTCGCCGCCCTTCTGCCAAAAGCCGTGGCAGCCGATCGGCGCGAAATGCCCGCCCTCCGCGGTCTGCGACTCGAGCAACCAGCGGAGCGAGGTCAGACCGATCTCCAGCATCTCGCCTTGCGACGTCCAGTGACCACTCAGGATCAGCGCATGGGAAAGCTTGGCATTGTCGTAGGTCGCGATCCGCTCAAACCATTGCCAGCCGGGCACGGCATTGATGCGGTAGAGCCCGACGAGTTGCCCGGCGAGAACATCGCGCATCTGACTCACCACGCGGTCGCCGGAGAAGGTGCGGAGGTACTCATGGATGGCGAGCAGGGCGAACGCCCAGGCACGCGGCGAACTGAAGCGCGCGACGGGCGGCAGGCCGCGCTGAAAGAGAAGTGCGCAGAGATTCCGGTGACCGGGATTGCGCGAGCGACCGAGCGCCGTGCCCACCGCCCAGAGCGCGCGCGCGTGGCTGTCCTCTGATCCCGCGCGTTCGATCCACTCGCGGTGGTGGCTCATGAAATTCCGGAAGCGGCAGGTATTCGCATCGAATGCGTACCAGAGAAACGCGAGGTAACTGCTCGCGAGGCGATCAACCTCCGGCTCCATTTCACCCATCTCCTGGAGGACCACCGTCAGGATGAACGCGCGGGCGTTGTCATCCGTGCAGTAGCCCTCGTGGTAGTTCGGCACATTGTAGATCGCGTGCTGAAAGATCCCCGTGTGATCGCTCATCTTACAGAGGTGATCGAGCTTCCGCGGCGGGAAAGGGAAGTGTGCGTTTTCGAAGCTGCGCACCGCCTGGGTCTCGATCGAGGGGACGCTCAGGCTGGCCCGCGCCCGCTCGAAGCTCTCCATGTAGCGCCGAGCCACGACCGGCCAGATCATCTCCCGCCCGGACTTCCAGGCGCGCTTGCGCATGGCCGTCATGTGGGTCGGATTCGACAGGTAGTAGTTCACCCCGTCTGCGATCGCCTGCGAATCGCGGAACGGGACGAGCAGTCCGCGATCCCCCGCGAGGAGTTCCCGCGCGTGCCAGTAGGGCGTGGAGATCACCGCCTTACCCGAGCCAAACGTGTACGCCAGCGTGCCGGAGGTGACCTGCGCCTCGTTCAGGTACGGCGTGATGTAGATGTCCGCGGCCCCGATGTATTCCTTCAACTCTTCGAGCGTGACGAAGCGATTGTCGAAGATCACCTGCGCCGCGACGCCGCGGTCGTGCGCCAGTCTCTCCAGCCGCCGGCGGTAGGCTTCCCCTTCCTGCGCGAGCAGATGCGGATGCGTCGCCCCGAGCACGAGATAGACGAGATTTGGATGGCGCGCGAGCATCGCGGGTAGCGCCTGGATGACGTACTCGATCCCCTTGTTGGGCGAGAGCAGTCCGAAGGTCAGCAGGACGGTCTTGCCCTCGACTCCGAAGACGTCCTTGTAGAAATTCGAGTCGATGAACGGCATGTCGATCACGCCGTGCGGGATGAGATCGATCTTTGCCGCGTCGATGCCGTAGATGCTCTCAAGCATCCGCTGGCCGCGCTCCGCCATGACGATGAAGCGGTTCGAGTAGCGGTCGAGCTCCACCATCACGGCGCGCTGATCCGCGTTTGGCTCGCTCAGGACGGTGTGCAACGTCGTGACCACCGGCTTCCGCAGTTCCCGGAGGAATTCCAGGAGATGGTTTCCAGCCCGCCCGCCGTAGATCCCGAACTCGTGTTGGACCGAGACGATTTCGACATTGTTGATGTTCAGGAAATCCGCCGCGCGTCCATACGATGCGAGCTCCTGCTCGTCGATTTCAAAGCGCACCCGCTCGGGGTAGTCGTACCCTTCTGGACGGTCGTTGACCGAGCCGACAATGCACTGCGTCCCCGGGAATTCGGCGGCGACCGCCTCACAGATATCCGCCGTGAAAGTCGCGATGCCGCAGCGGCGCGGGATGTAGTCGCCCAGAAAGGCGATGTTCTTGGTGTTGGGGAGTACGTCCATCGGCAGCGGCGATTCGCGCGATTTCGGACGCCTCACAAAAGCAGTGGCCGGTACCCCACCTCGAGATGGCGGGCGACCCTGAACGAAACAACTCCCTCTTTGTCCGGCCCCCCAGCGGGCGGGTCAACCGGTATCCGTGTTGGGCGAACGCGGACCAGCTGCGCGCGTCGCGGTACCGTCGCGAACTCTTTCCGTCATGGCTGCAGCCGGATCTGCTGAAACGTCTTGTAGTTTTGCGCGTTGGCGGGCCATTCCTTCACCGCGGGATGCACCAACGCGGGATGAGTGTGATGATATAATGGAATGATTGGTACTTCGCGGGCGAGGATCGCATCGAGTTGGGCGAAGAGGCGGAAACGCTCCTCGTTCGTGGGCGCTTTCTCGGCGTCGGCGAGGATGCGGTCGTATTCCCCATCGGCCCAGCCGGTCCAGTTGTTGCTGGAGTTCGAGCGGAGTTGCTCGACGAAATCGTGGGCGTCGGGAACCACCGCCTCCCAGGCGACGCGGGCGATGTCGTAGTCGCCCCGGCGGGTGGAATCCCAGTGCACCTTGAGTTCGCGGTTTACCAGCTCCACCTCGATGCCCAGCTCCCGCCGCCACATCTGCTGGGCGGCTTCGGCAATGGCGCGATGCAGTTCGTTCGAGTTGAAGCAAAGGCGCAGCTTCGGGAAGCCTTTCCCTGCCGGGAAACCGGCCTCGGCGAGCAGGCGGCGAGCGTCGTCCGCGTTCCCTTCGATCGGCGCGCCGCCGGGATATCCGCCCATTCCGCCCGGGGTGAATGCGAGCGCAGGCTTCTCGTCCCCGCGCGTTACGGACTCGACGATCGCCTTCCGATCGAGCACCAGCGCGAGCGCCCGGCGGACGCGGACGTCGCCGAGCGGCGGAGTGCGGACATTCAGTGAGAAGTAGTACGTCCCGAAGATCGGCGTGAGGAGAAGCACGCCCGCGGGGTCACGCCGGTAAGCGTCGATCTTCGGCGGCGGCACCCGACTCGTCGCGTGGAGCTGGCCGGCGCGAAACATGCGCTCTTCCGTCTCGCTGCTCTCGGCGGGGTAGAAACGAATCTCCCGCAAAGTGATGGCGGCGCGATTCCAGTAATGCGGATTCGGGACGACGGTGATGTGGTCATTCGCGAGCCACTCCTTCAAGAGGAACGGGCCGTTGCTAACGAGGTTGCCAGCGCGGGTCCAGGCGGTCCCGGCCCGCTCGGTCGCCTCAAATTTTCGGATCGTCGGCGGGTGGACCGGATAGAGCGGGAAGAAGCTGAGCAGGGTCGGAAAATACGGGGCGGGATTCACGAGCGTGAACTCGAGGGTGAGGGGATCCACGGCGCGGACGCCGACCGTGGAGAAATCTCTCGTCTTCCCGCCGAGGTAATCCCCTGCCCCGACGAGATTGGTCGCGTAGTTTGAAAACGGCGCGGCCAGCCGGGGACTGAGGAGTCGCTGAAACGTGAAGACCCAATCGGCCGACCGCACGGGATCGCCATTGGACCATTTCGCCTCCGGCCGGAGGTGGAACGTGTAGCGCCGGCCGTCCGGCGAAACGTCCCAGCCCGTGCATGCCGCTGGAATTGGCGCGAGCGTGGTGTGATGAAGCTGGACGAGCGACTCGAACAGCGCCGTGGCAATATCGCCCTCGAACGCCCCGATGATCGTCTGGGGATCGAGGTCGGCCGGTTCCCCGCCATTGCCGACATGGAGAATCCCGAGACGATTCCCCTCCTCCACGCGCGTCTCCTTTCGTCGGCAGCCCGCGAAGGCCAGGGCGATCAGACAGGCGAGCCAGGTGAAGCGTTTCATCCCGTCGGAGCATTCATCTCTTCCGTCGAAACGCGAACATCAACCAGATGGCAAACGCGAGGAGAAGCACGACCCACCAAAGGTACCGCAGCTGGCGCGCCGCCGCTTCGACGAAGCGAAGCGACGCCGGGAAAACGAAGAACAGGACCAGCGCGAGGCCGACCGCAGTATAGACGATGACCGGATTGAGGAAGCGGCGCGGCTCCTGGCTCATGGCGTTCCGGGCGCGGAGCGGGTCAGTTGGATTTTGGCATCGGCGCAGGCACGAGCCCCTGCGGCGCGGTTTTCGCCGGGGCCGTCGCCTGGCCGTTCTGCAGCTCCTGCAGCGGCAGCAGCATGTTTGCCCCGCCGCCCGGGGCACCGATGACGAGCGGCGAACGTCCGTCCCATTTCTCCACGATCTGGAGCTGAATGAGCTCCGGATTCCCGCGGAGCGCCTCGCTGCGGATCTTGATTGCCTCGGCTTCGCCGCGCGCGCGAATGACGGCAGTCTCCGCCTCGATCTGCGTACGCTGCTGAATGTACTTCGCCTTCGCCGCCTCCTGCGCCTGCACCATCTTCGCCTCGATCGCGTGCTCCAGCTGATCCGAGAGCGAGATGTCCGCGATGACGATGTCATTCACCTCGATCACGTCACCCACCTTCTTGCGCACGATCTCGAGCGCCTTCGTTTTGATATCCTCGCGGTTCTGGACGATTTGCTCGGCCGTCTGAGTCGCCGTGACCTCCTTGAGCCCTTCCTGCACGCGGGGCGCGACGAGGGCGTCGAACACGCGTTGCGTCGAGTACTGCTGGTAGATCTTCACGACCGCGTCTGCCTTTACCCGGTAGAGGATGTTGAGCTGCACTTTGATCTGCTGAAGGTCCGAGGAGAAGCAGTCGCTCTTCATCTGCGCCGTGCTCTGGCGGACGTCCATCGTCACGATGGTCGTCATGAAGGGCGCCTTGAGCCCAAAGCCCTCAGGCAAAGGCTCGGGGTCGACCTTGCCCAGCGTTACCTTGATGCCGCGTTCGCCGGGATTGATCACGTAGGTCCCGGACGCGAGCATGAGGATTGCGGCGAAGATGATGATGACGCCACCGATGGCAGGAGCGGCGAGAGTACGGGGGTTCATGGGCGGGCGGTAGTGGGGGTTGGGCCGGGCTCGGATTCCGTCAGCCATCGACGTGGGGATTGGAGATTGGAAACGGCACCCGCCGCCAGGAGAAAAGGGAACATCCGCGCGGTCGGGTGAGAATCAACCCGGCTCGGTTTCGAGGGCCGCCGCCGCCAGTTCCCATTCGCGATTGAGCCGCTTCAGCTCGTCCGCGACGCCGAGAAGCTCGCGATTGAGTTGCATCGGCCGGCCGGGCGAATCGTAGGTCGCGGAACTCTCGAGTTCCTCGGTGAGCTCCCGCTGGCGCTTCTCAAACTCGGCGACCCGCGTCTCGATCTGCGCGACCTTCGCCTCCTGTTCCCGGCGCCCCTTCGCCTTCGCCTGACGTTCCTCCGCCTCGGCCCGACGCTGATCCTTGGATTTCCGCGTGCTCACGCGCGGCTCGGAACGCTCCGCGTTCGGCTGGGCATTGCTCAGTCCGGCCCCGGCCGTCAAAGCGGCCTTGGCGGAGATCGCCTTCGTCTTCTCGAGGTAATAATCGTAGCCGCCCGGATAGAGGATCGGCGTGCCGCCCGAAATGTGCAGCGTGCTCGTCGCCAGCGCGCGGATGAAGTGCACGTCGTGGCTGATAAACATGAGCGTACCCTCGAACTGGCTCAGCGCCCCGATCAAAGCGTCGATGCTCGGCATATCGAGATGCGTCGTCGGCTCGTCCATCAGGAGCAGGTTTGGCGGATCGAGCAGGAGCTTCACGAGAGCGAGGCGGCTCTTTTCCCCGCCGCTCAGCACCGCGACCGGCTTGAAGACATCATCGCCGCGAAAGAGGAAGCTGCCGAGGATGGTGCGCGCGGTCTGCTCCGGGACGGGTTGCCGCGAATCGCTCGCTTCGGCGAGCACGGTGCGATGAGGTTGCAGCATCTCGACGCGATTCTGGGCGAAGTAACCGGTCGTCGCATTGTGCCCGAGGATGCGCTCGCCGCGCTGCACGTCGAGCACGCCGGCCATGAGCTTGAGCAGCGTGGACTTGCCGGCGCCGTTCGGTCCGACAAACACCGTTCGCTGGCCGCGATCCGCCTCGAAGTCGATGCCATGATAGACCACGTTCTCGCCGTACGCGTGGTGCACGCCTTTGAGCGTAATGGAGGTCCGACCGCCGCGGAGAGGCTGCGGAAAGCGGAAGTGGATCGTCTTCTCCGAGCCTTCCGGCGCTTCGATGCGTTCGATGCGCGCGATCTGCTTCAGCTTGCTTTGGGCCTGCGACGCGAGGCTGGCCTTGGCACGGAAGCGATCGGCGAAGCGCTGGAGGCGATCAATCTCGCGTTCCTGGCTCTTGAAGGCGGCGAGTTGCTGCTCGTCGCGGGCTGCGCGCTGGATCAGGTATTCGTCGAAGTTCCCGCGGTAGCGATGCACCTTGCTGCGCTCGAGGGAGACGATGCTGTCGCAGAGCGCGTTCAGGAATTCGCGGTCGTGCGAGATGAAGAGGATCGCCCCCTCATACTCGCGCAGGTGGTTCTGGAACCAGCCGAGCGATTCGAGGTCGAGGTGATTCGTCGGCTCGTCGAGGAGGAGCAGGTCCGGCTCCATCGTGAGGAGCCGCGCGAGGTGCGCGCGCATCACCCAGCCGCCGCTCAATTCCCGCAGCGGACGCTCCATATCGCGCTCGCGAAAGGCCAGCCCGGCGAGAATGCGCCGGGCGCGGGGCTCGAGAGTGTACCCGCCCAGTTCATCAAACCGGCCGAGCGCGGCGTGGTACTCCGAGGGATCGGCGTCCACCTCCGGCAGCGCGAGTACCTTCTGGAGCCACGTGATCTCCGGGGAGGTCGCCATCGCGAGTTGCAACGCGGTCTCCTCGCCGGTGGGCGCGGTCTCCTGCGGCAGGTAGCCCATCGTCATGCGGCGATCCCGCGTCACGATGCCGGAATCCGGCGAGGACTCGTTCAGGATGACGGAAAACAGGGTCGATTTGCCGGCGCCATTCGGACCGACGAGACCAACCTTGTCGCCACGATTGACCTGAAGGGAAACGTCCTCAAAGAGGACGCGTCCGCCATAGGATTTGGAGATATTCGAGATCGTCAGCATCGCGCGGGGACGCGGATGCTACTCGGGAATCGCCCTTCCTCCAAATTTCCGCTGCGTCGCTTCGACTTAAAACCCCCGTTGGGCGAGCCAGGTGGCGAGTCCCATCAGGCGGTCATCCGCCCCTGGGCGGGCCATCAAACCGATCCCGTAACCGTGCGCTGCCGGATCCTCCGGCCCGTTGCCGCGGCCGCGCACCGTGAGGACCGGCCAACCGCAGACCGACGCCGGCGTGGTCAGCGAGAGGATCCGGGAGCGGAAACCGGAATGATCCGCCCCGTCCTGCAGTTCGCGGACGGGACAGATGGGAACGGCCAGAAAATCAAACTCGCGGAAGAGGCGCGTGGTCTGGAGCTCCCGGAATACCTGCCGTCGCTGCTCGTACCGATCGTACGCCTCTTTCGTGACAGTCCCGCCGAATTCGATCCGCTGGCGCACCGCCGGCTCGTATTGATCGCGAAAACGTGGGAGAAAATCCCGATGGTTCGCGAACGCCTCGTAGGCCTGGATGGGAATGAACAACGCGCCCGCCTCGGTCCAGGACGCGGTCTCGAATGAGTGCGTTGAACATCCAGCTCCCCGCAGGCGTTCGGCGAACGCGGCGAGGTTTTCCACCACATCGGGCGTGCATCCGTCCAGCCAGTCCCCATCCGGCAGGCCGATGCGCGGAGTGGAGACCGTCTGCGACCCGATCCCCAGCAGGGCCGACGCGACGAGCGGCATGTCCGCGAGATGCCGGATCAAAAATCCCATCGTATCGAACGTCTGGGCGAGCGGGAAGCATCCAGAGAAGTCTCCGCTGCCGTGGGTAGGCCGCAGACTCACGAGCCCGCAAAAGCTCGCGGGTGCCCGCAGCGAACCACCCGTGTCGGTGCCCAAGCCAATCACGGCCGAACCTTCCGCGACGCTCGCCGCCGCACCGCTGCTGGAACCGCCGGTCAGGCATCCCGGCCGCGCCGGCACTTCGCAATTCCCGAAATGAAGATTCTCGCCCGTGATTCCGTAAGCGAACTCATTGAGATTCGTCTTCCCCATGAGGACACCGCCAGCCCCGCGGGCGCGGGCGGCGAACCAGGAGTCCTGGCTCGGAACCGGGCGGGTCGACGCATAGAACTGCGACCCCGCGGTCGCGGGCTCGCCGGCCACGTCAAAGCAGTCTTTGACGGAGACTGGCAAACTCCCAAGCGGCGATTCAACGGGCGCACGTCCGATCTGCGAGCGGACGTGGCCGGGGTCGAGCTGCAGATAGACTTTCGCTCCCGACTTTTTCCGCCAGACGGCCGTGGAGAGCGCATTCTCGATGAGATCGGCTGGACTGAGCTCACCGCGCAAGAGCGCGGCACGGATTTCGGAGATCGGTCGCGCCGTATGCATTTCTTCACTGGGGCTGATAACGTGGCACGGGCCGCCCCCGCGTGTCGAACGAAGAAGCGAAAAGCGGCGGATCTCTCGATCTCTGTACCCCTTCCGGGAGGGAATGCTCGGGCGGAGCGCGGAAGGCGCCACGGAAAGAACCCGCGGCCGTTTTCGTTCGAACAAGCGGTCGCCCCGACCATTCCAGCGGGCGGCAGGACGTCCCACCCAAAAAAACGAAAACGGCGGCCCCTCTCACGAAGGGCCGCCGAAAGTTGAGCGGGGTAAAGTGCGAGTTCGTCAGGGAGCGACAGTCGAGACGTATTTGAAGTCCTTGCCCTTCACCTGCAGGATAACAGCAGGCTTGGTCGCATTTCGCTTTTCGTCGAGCGTGATGTTCCCGGTGATCCCGGCGTAATCCTTGGTCGCGGCGAGGGCGTCACGGATCTTCGCACTCTCGGCGGAGCCGGCGCGCTTGATCGCGTCAAAGACGACGTTCGCCGCATCATACCCGAGGGCCGCGGCCGATCCGGCCTGCTTGCCATACTTGGCCTTGTACTTCTTGAGGAAATCCTGGATCTTCGGATCCGGATTTTCATCGGAGAAATGATCGGTGAAATAGCCGCCGTCCACGCCGCTGCCGCCGATGGCGACGAGCTGCGCGTCACTCCAGCCGTCACCGCCAATGAGCGGGCAGGTGATCCCGAGCGAGCGGGCCTGCTTCGAGATCAGACCGACCTCGGCGTAGTAGCCGGGAATGATGATGAACTCCGGATTCGTGCTCTTGATCGCCGTCAGTTGCGCTTTGAAGTCCTTATCCCCGGTGGAGTAGCTCTTTTCCGCCACGATCTCGCCGCCATTCTTCTTGAAATGCTCGGTAAAGAACTGCGCCAGACCGATCGAGTAATCCGCCTTGATGTCCGTGAAGACGGCGGCCTTCTTCGCCTTCAGGGTCGAGAGCGCGAATTTGCTCAGCACCGTGCCCTGGAACGGATCGATGAAGCAGACCCGGAAGATGTAGTCACCCACTTCCGTGACCTTCGGATTGGTGGAGCCGGGCGAGACCATCGGCACCTTGTTCTGCTGGCAGATCGGAGCGGCCTCGAGCGAGAGGGACGACGCATACTCGCCGAGCACGGCGACGACCTTGTCGCGGGCGATCAACTTCTGGACGGCCGCCGCGGGTTCGCCGGGCTTCGATTGCGTGTCCTCCGTGACGAGTTTGACCTTGCGGCCGAGGATTCCGCCCGCGGAGTTGATCTCTTCAACGGCCATGAGGGTGGCGTTGTGAAGCTCGTTGCCGAATCCGGCCTTACCGCCGGTGAGGGATTCGATTTCGCCGACGACGATCTCGTTCTGGGCGAAGGCGCCGCCGGCCAGGGCGAGCGAGGCGAGAAGGCTGGGAAGTAGAAGTTTTTTCATGATGCGGTGGGATGCTGCTGGGTGCCGCGGTGATACGCGGAACTGGAGCCGGTGCCAAGCTGGAATAGACAAACATCGAGCGTTGAACATCGAGTTTCAAACGCCGAAGGTTGGCCGATGCGCACATTCGGCTATTTCCACGAGTCCGCGGGCGGCGGGTTTTATGGCGAAGTCCTGCCCGGCAACGCGGTGCAGCCGCTGCTCGGACCATACTGGGACGCGGTCGTTCCAGATACCCGGCGCGAGCCGGTGCCGCTGGCTTCGCTCCGGGTCGGCATCCCGGTGGCGCCTTCGAAGATCGTCGCGGTCGGGCTGAACTACCACGACCACGCGAAGGAGCGAAACAAGCAGGTGCCGAAGACACCCCTGACGTGGCTCGAGTCTCCCTCCTCGCTCATCGCCAGCGGCGGCACCGTGGAGCTGCCGTTCCCGGATGACCGGATCGACTACGAGGCGGAGCTTTGCATCGTGATTGGCCGCCCCGCGAAGAACGTGAAGGCCGCCGACGCCGCTCGCTACATCTTCGGCTACACGTCCGCAAACGACGTGACCGACCGCACGCTCCAGGATCGCGAGGGGCAGTTCGCCCGGGCGAAAGGCTTCGACACCTTCACCCCCGTGGGTCCGTTCGTGTATGCGGATGCCGACGTGACGGATATCCCCGTGACCTTGACCCTGAACGACGAACCGCGGCAGAACGGCCGTACCGGGGAAATGATCTTCAAGCCGGCGGAGCTGCTCGAATTCATCACGTTTGGGACGACGCTGAATGCGGGTGACATCATCATCACCGGGACGCCGGCGGGCGTCGGGAACGTGAAGCCAGGCGATCGGATGGTTGTTCGCATCGGCTCCTTCGAAGCGCTCGTGTCGGACGTCCGGGCAATGGCCTGAGCCGTTCGCGGCCGCCGCTGCGTCGCGTTCTGTCTCCCTCCTGATGGCCCTTCCCGAACTTCTCGCGAACGCGGATTCCCTGCTGCGCTGGCAGGCGTTTCTGCGGATCGCCGTGCCGTTCCTCTCCGTCATGACGGCGGTGGCGGGGCTCTTGTGGTGGGTGGTCGCCGCGCAGCTCGATCAGCTGAAGGCGGCTGGTACCGCCCCGTCGGCGCCGGCCGCCGCGACAACGCCGGAGCCGCGCGAGACGCCCACGCCCGAATCCCCCGGCGGCGGCACCGTCGCCCTGGCGCGCCGGGCGCGGGAAGCGGAGAGTGCCGCGATCGCCGCGACGAAGCGGATGGAGCTGCTCGAGGCCGACCGGCGAGCGCTCGAGGAGCGCGTTGCGAAACTCGGCGAATCCGAGCTGCAACTGAAGGACGATCTCCGGATCGCGCGGGAGTTTCTCCGCCAGCGCCGCGTGAATTCCGACCAGCGCGCCTTTCTTGTCCGCGAGCTGCAGTCCCAGAAGGATACGGCGATCAAGATCATTTCACTGCCGGAGGATGCGGAAGCGGAACGCTTCGCGACGGACCTCGAGACCGTGTTGCGGGAAGCGGGCTGGAAGCCGGAACGGAAGGTCGAAAAGCTCGTTCACAACAAGATCACCGGGTTGATCATCGCCGTTCCCACGCCCGATCCTCCCGAAGCGGCTGCCCTGCTGCAAACGACGTTGAATTCTGCCGGCCTGCGCACGCTGGGTGCTCTCGACAACGATCTTCCCATCGGCAGGGTGGTCTTGATCGTCGGCCCGAAACCGTGAAATAAGTTCTCATGCCCTCCCCCGCCCACAAATGGCTTGTCCGCTTCGCGGGCACCAACTCTGAACTCGAACGCTGCTACCGCGTCATGGTCGAGTTGCGTCCGCACCTTTCCCAGGATGCCTTCATGCGCGCCGTCCGGCGCCAGGATGAGCAGGACGGCTATCGCCTCGTCTACGTCGAGGACGATGGCGACGTCATGGCCGTCGCGGGCTTTCGGATCATGCAGATGCTCGTGAACGGCCGGGTGCTCTACGTGGATGATCTCGTCACCGCCGAGGACCGGCGCTCGCGGGGCTATGGGAAGCATCTTTTCGAGTGGCTCGCCCGCCACGCCCGCGATCAGGAATGCCGGACCCTGGAACTCGACAGCGGCGTGCAGCGGACCGCGGCCCACCGGTTTTACTACCGGCAGCGCATGCACATCTCGAGCTTCCATTTCCGCCTGAAGCTCAATGAATGACGGAGTGATCACGATCGCGGAGTGGCGGGCGGCGGGCGCTGCCGCGGACGGACCATTTCGCGCTGTGCTCCATGTGCAGATCGCGCACCGGGCGGAGAAACCGACGCGCGAGGGCAAACCATATCTCGAAATCGAGATCGCGGACGCATCCAGCCGCGAGACGCTGCGCATCTGGAACAACACGCCGTTTTATGCCGCGTGCAGCGATCTCGCCGCGGAGGATTGGGCGGAAGTCGACGGCGAATTCGCGCCCAAGCACAACCACGGCATCGATCCCCGGGCGCTGCGCATCCGGCTCCTGACAGCGGAGGAAATCGACGCGGCCCTGGTGGGCTCGGCCGAGCGAAACGCCCGGCTCCATGCCGACTATTCGCTCATCGCCGGAACCGTTGCTTCGATCCAGGATCCCAGGCTGCAGGGCGTGTGCGCTCTGTTCCTCGAGCGGCATGGCCCGCGCTTCCGGCGGGCGGCGGCGGCCCGGACCTATCACCACGCGCGCCGGGGAGGCTTGCTGGAGCATACCGCCCAGATGATACGGAGCGTCCTGGCGATCTGCGGCGTGTACCCGGTCCTGAATCGCGACCTGCTCGTCGCCGCCGTTCTCTTTCACGACTGCGGAAAGCTCTGGGAATGCTGTCCGCCGGAACGAGGCTTCGCCATCGCCCCCACGGAAACGGGCGAACTGCTGGGCCACATCACGATCGGAATCGAACTCGTGAACAAGCTCTGGAGCGAACTCGCGAAGAGCGAGGAGTTCAAACTTTGGGAGCGGCTGACCCCGCGCTCGGAAACGGTCCGCCAGCACGTGCTCCATTTGATCGCTTCGCATCACGGGGAACTGGCGTTCGGCTCGCCGGTGCTCCCGAAGACCCCCGAGGCCATCGTGCTTCATCACGTCGACAACATCGACGCCCGGCTGGAGATGTTCGCCGGGGCGTACGCCCACGGCGTGGAGCTCGCGCCCGGGGTTTTCGAGCGCGTAAAGCCCCTCACCAGTTCGCTCATCCGGCCCCTTCCCGCGCTGCGGGATCCGAACGACGGGCCGTCCGGCTTGTCCAACGCGGCGGAATGAGACGCACCGCCGTTACGATCGCCGTCTTCGCCGTGTTTCTCCTCGGCTGGGAGGTCCTCTTCCGGGCCCACTTCTGGTCTCCCGTTCTCCTCCCCTCGCCCATCGCCGTGGGGGAATATTTGCTCGAGGCGGCTCGCGACGGGTCGCTCCCCGCGGCCGTGCTCGTGACGCTGCGGAGGCTCGTCGTCGGCTACGCCATCGGACTGGGGCTCGGGCTGCCGCTCGGCATGCTGACCGCGCGGGTCCAGTTTTTTCACGACACGCTCGGTCTGCTCGCGCTCGGACTCCAGACGCTGCCGAGCGTCTGCTGGGTGCCCCTCGCGCTGCTTTGGTTTGGGCAGACCGAGGGCGCGATGCTTTTCGTCGTCGTCATGGGCACGATGTGGAGCGTCATGCTCGCCGCGGACAATGGCGTGCGCTCCGTCCCCCCGATTTATTCCCGCGCCGCCCGCACGATGGGCAGCCGCGGCCTGCATACGCTGATCACGGTGAAGGTCCCGGCGGCGCTGCCGTTCCTCGTCAGTGGCATGAAGCAGGGCTGGGCCTTTGCCTGGCGCTCGCTCATGGCCGCGGAGATTTTCGTCACGATCCTGACGGGCTTCGGCCTCGGCCAGCTCCTGCATTATGGCCGCGAGCTCCACGCGATGGATCAGGTCATCGGCGTCATGTTTTTGATCATCGCGATCGGCCTCCTCGCCGACCGGCTGCTGTTCTCTCCGTTCGAGCGGTTCTTCCACCGGCGCTGGGGAACGGGGGGGTAGGCAGGCCAGCAGGAGCCGTCAGCCCATGCCGAGCGCAGCGCAGGCGCTGATGACGGCGATGACACTCCATTCATTTCCCGCGCTGCAGCGACGCCCGCTCGCAAGCCGGGTCCCGGGCTCAAGCCGCCGAAATCGCCGCGGAAGCCGATGCCGTCGCGGGCATTTCGGCCGGGACGGCCAGTGGGATGCGCACGGTCGTCTTCGTGCCCACTCCCTCGTGACTTTCGATCGCGATGTCACCACCGTGGGCTTCGGCGACGGTCTTCGCGATGGTCATCCCGAGCCCGGTTCCCCCGCTCTTTCCGTGCGTGACGAAGGGCTCGAAGATCCGGGCGAGCACCGCCGACGGAATCCCGCAGCCGGTGTCCGAGATTTCCCAGACCAGCCACGGTGCCTCCGGGCGCACGGCGACCCGGAGCGTCCCGCCTTTCGGCATCGCTTCGCCCGCGTTCTTCGCGATGTTCAGCAGCACGCGGACAAAGCGATGCGGATCGACGAACACGTCTCCGCCGAAAGCGATTTCCCGCTCTACCTTGATTCCGCGTTCCTCGAGCCGGAGGAGGGACTGCTCATCGAGCCAGCTCACCAGCGTGGCGACCGGAACCGCCTCCGGATGGAGTTGCGTCTCCCCGCGGGAGAACTCGAGCAACTCCTGCGTCATTCCGAGCATTTGCTGCAACGAACGCTCGATCGCTCCCGTGAAGCGCCCCATCTGCGGATCCGTGGCCTTCCGCTCGATCATCTGACAGGCGGCGCTGATCGTCGCCATCGGATTTTTGAAGTCGTGGATGATCGTGCTGCTCATGCGACCGACGAGGCTGAGTCGCTCGTTGCGCAACATTTCCTCAACGAAATTGGCGTTCGACTGCCGCAGCCGCCCCACGATCGCGCGGATGAAATTCATCGCGAGCTCGCCCGGTGCGAGTCGCATGATTTCGTCGAACCCGTCCTGATCGAGCGCGGCGAGCAGGCAGGGCTCGGCCGCCGTCGCCGTGGCGGAACGCGGACTGCGGTCAATCAGCGCCATCTCCCCGAAAAAATCGTTCGAGGGAATCACGACGAGCGTCTCCTGCTTGCCCTCGCGGCCGCGGATCGAGATCCGGACGCTTCCCGCCATGATGAGGTAGAGGCAGTTACCGAGATCACCCTGCTGGAAAATCACCTCCCCGGCCGGAAAGATGACGTTCCGCATGTGCACCGCCGCCTGGGCGACGATCTCCGGCGCGAGTTGCTCGAAGAGATGGTTCCCGATGATGCTGGTGGGCGATGCGTTCATTCCTCGAGTCCTCCTGCGACCATCCGGCGAAAAAGGACATCATTTCCAGCCGGGGGCCCGACGGCAATCGGATAAATTCGAATTTCACCCGTCACCCGCAGACGATCATTCCGCTTCGCAGACGAGACGAAACCCCACGTCGTTCGAAGCGAAATTCGGGTCGTTGAAGCTGCGCCCCGTGGACCGCATGGAGGTGAACCGGGTCTTCCAGCTGCCGCCGCGCAGGATGCGCTGGAGACCAGTCTTGGGGCCGCTCGGATTGACGCGCTCGGCGCCGCTCTTGTAGGCCTCGTAGTAATCGCCGCACCATTCCCAGACATTCCCGGCCAGATCCTCGACGCCAAAGGGGCTGGCGCCGCGCGGGAAAGCGCCGACCGGGGAGGTTTCCGCGTGTCCGTCGTTTACGTTCTTGTCGCTCCAGGCAAAACTCGTGTTCGCGTCCGCGAAGTTCGCGAGGTCACTGCGGCCGACCGCCTCACCCCACGGATACGTCCGGCCATCGGAACCCCTCGCCGCGTATTCCCATTCGGCTTCGGTCGGCAGTCGATAACGCCGACGATCGCGGGCGCTCAACCACTGGCAGAATTTGATCGCCTCCACGCTGCTGACGTAAACCACCGGATGGTTGTCGCCGGCCTTGGCGAGCCGCTTCGTACGGTGCGCCGGATCAAACGTTTCGTACTGCGCATTCGTGACGGGATGCCGCGAGATGTAGAAGCGCGTGAGCTGGACGCGTCCCGGAGGCTGCTCGTTCGCGGCGGCGCCAGGCCGGTCACTTCCCATGATGAAACTGCCGCTGGGAACGAGGACGAAAGGCTGATTCGACGACGGCGAAACGAAGTTCGGAAAACGCTGGCGCTCGTCGTCCGGAGAATGGAGCGAAACGGGCACCGACGCTGCGGCGGGACTCCCGGTGGGAGGGGTGTTGCCGGCTCGAACCGGTGCCGGCCGGGCCGCAATATCCGGACGGGGTCCGCCCGGACGATACGGCTGATAGGCCGCCGGAGCGGCCTTGGCCGCCACCGCCGCCTTCGGCGGCGTCGCTGACTTCTCGTCCATCTCGTCGAGGTACTCGTCTACCATGTCCTCGGCCCCGCCGGGATCCAGACCGAGGTTTTCCGCGACGTTGATGAACGCATCGCGCGAGTCGTCCGTCATCGTGTTGGCATCCAGACCGGACAGCCGCAGCATGCGCCGGAACTCATCCTCCGGCGTGCCCCGCCCCTGGCCCACGCGGTTCGAGCGGACCCGGCGAGTCTCGGCCTTCGCAGGTTCCGTCGGGGCCGGCGGCGCCGGCGGCACTTCATCGATCCGCTTCGAACCCGTGCGTTTGAGGCTGGCTTCGATCGCCATCTCGATATCCGCCGACGAGAGTCCCTTTTCTCCGCCGAGCCGCTGCAGATTCGACTCCTCCTCCTTGGTCAGCAGGAAGTCGGCGAGAGCGAAATCCAGAAACTTCTGCAGTTCCTGCAAACCGGCCTCGCGGCGGCGTTGCCGGATCTCCGCGTCCAGCCGCATCCGCACGTCCGGCTTGAGCAACTCCGCCCGGGCCTGCGTTAGTTTTCCGGGCGCCGCGTCGAGCGCGGCCCAGAGGAGCTGCGAGATGGGGTTGCTCGGCTGATTCTTCAGCGGGAGCTTTTTCTGCCACCACACGAGCACCTGGCGACAGGCGTCCTCCACTTGAGCATCGCTCGGATTCTCCTCGAGGGTGAAGCCCAGCCTCTCGTAGTAGTTTGGCGAGTCGTAAGCCCGCCAGCCGCCCCACTTGCGGGGATCGTCGGGCAGCGGATTCGGGAGCGCCATTGGGTTCGACGACGACCGTTACTCGACGGAGATCAAAGAGAGGTTCGCGGTGGCGCGAGCTAGTTCCTGTTCCGAGAGGCCCGCATTCCGTTCGAGGGTGGCCTTTGCTTGCTTCCCAAAAGCGTCCACGATGACGTTCAGCGTCTGATTCGTGTTGTACTGATAGCAGATTTCGACCGGCGAGCCCTTCGGCAGAAACGGCGGCAATTCCACCGAGCAGGTGCCCAGCGGGGTGCACTCGGACGGCACGGTGCTTTCGCCCTCGACGATCCGGACGATCGCCTTCTTCATGTTGGGCTGGGCCGTGCCGAAGGCATTTTTCACCTCACACGGCATCGCCGTCATCTTCGGAATCATCGGGAAGACATATTCCTCCATCGCGTTTTCGTCCCAGAGGACGATGCCGAGGGAGTGTGACGTAATGTTGGTGACCTGGATCAATCCGCCGTCCCGCGTGCTGAATTGCTCGCGTGTTTCCATCGGGATGACCCGTTCGCCGCGTTTGTCCTCCTCGCCCAGCATCGAAAGCATCGCCTGAATGGCCGCTCCGATGGAGACGGCTTCATCCGGCGAGACCTGATCGGACGTCGGGACGCCATTCGAAATTTTCGTCACCATGTCGCGGACCATCGGCATGCGGGTCATGCCGCCCACCATCAGAGTCTTGTCGATGCCACCCCATGTCATGCGAGCTTCCTGCAGCACGATCTCGCAGATCGCCTTGCATTTCTCGACGAGGGGTGAGGCGAGCTGCTCGAAATCCTCGCGGGTCAGTTCGATCTTGATGCTCTTGCCGTTAAACGAATGGACGAGAGTGGTGCGGGGGCGGCTCGAGAGCTGAATCTTGGCGGCGAGCGCCCGACTCTGAAGGTCCTGGTAGCTCTGGAGGTCGAGCAGCGGATTTTCGCCGTGCAGCCGGTCGAATTCCTCCGCCACGAGGTTCACGATGATGTCGTCCCAATCCTTGCCGCCGAGGCGGTGGTCACCGTTTGTCGCCACCATCCGGATGCTCTGGTTTTCGATCCGCATGATCGTCACGTCGAAGGTGCCGCCTCCAAGATCGAAAACGAAGACGGTCTGATCCTGATCCAACTTGTCCAGCCCGTAGGCCAGCGCTGCCGCCGTCGGCTCGTTGATGATCTGCAGGACGTTGAAGCCTGCCAGCTGCCCCGCCTGGATCGTCGCGGTCCGCTCGGCGTCGTTAAAATAGGCGGGGACGGTCACGACTGCATCCGTGACGGGCACGCCCAGGTATTTCTCGGCGTCGGACTTCAGCTTCTTAAGAATCAGGGCGGAGAGTTCCTCGGCCGAGAATGACTGACCATTAAACTCCCGATGGAACTGCTCGCGGCTCTTCCCGATCTCGCGCTTCACGAAGTCGACGATCTTCTCCGGCTCGGCGACCGAGTTTTGCTTGGCGAGCGTCCCGACGATTGCATTTTGCCCATCAAAGAGAATCACCGAGGGGGTGATGCGTTCGCTCTCCGCGTTGGGAATGATCTGCGGCTTCCCGTAGGCGTCGATGTGGGCGATCGCCGAGAAGGTCGTTCCGAGGTCGATTCCGACCGCTTTTCGTTCTCTCATGGTGAAGGGGGGGGAAATCAGGTGTCTTGCGCCTGCGCGTGCTCTGCCCGGCAGGACTCGCCAGATGGGCCGAGATGATGCCGTGTCTGTGTCGAATTGTCCATGATCGACGGGATTTTTCGCTTGGCCGAAGTTAGTGACTGGCCTCGGCGTCCCCGTTCGGTGGCGCTTTGGGTGCCGTCCATCGGCGGACGACGACCTCTTCGGGGCGGATGACGCGGCCTCGCCAGAGCGAACCAGGTTTGAGGGAACGCGCCACCGTCTGATCCTGGGCCGCGCCGCTCGCGGGCTCGATCGAGATGGTTTTGTGCCGCTGGCGGTCCACCGCGACGCCTGGGACGGATTCGAAGGTCTCGACTTCCAATCGCGCAAAGACTTCGAGGAAGTGGGCCCCCGCATTTCCCAGGTTCGTCTGGAGCTTGGAGAGAAATTCCTTTTCTGCCGCTTCGCCCGTCTCCGCTTCGTCCATCCGGGCTTTCACCTGACGTTCGATCGCTCCGACGTCGTCGGCGAGCCTCAGTAAGTCCTTCACGAACGGCTTGTGCAGCGCGTCGAAAAGGAAGGCGTCCTTGTAAGTCTTGAGCTCGCCGTGCATGGCATCGAAGAGCTTTTGATTGGCGGATTCGACCTGCGCCTGCCGGTGCAACTGCGCATGAATCCACTCGACCGACTTGGCCATCTTTTCCTCGCTTTCGGATGGAGCCGCCCCGGGAGCGGCCGCGCGGTCGGCGAGATCCGCGGAAAGCTTCACCAGCAAACGGTTCGTCTCCGTCACCCCCCGACCCATGGCCTCCAGGCCCAGGGTGACGGGCTGTAGAGAGAGCGTCGGGATGGCCGCTGCGGGCGGAGCCGCGGGATCACCCTCGGCGCGCACGGGAGGCCCCGTTGGCGGCTGTTTCTCCGCTTGGGCCGCGAGTTCGTTCATCTGACGGGCGAAAGTGTCGTCCATGGGAAACAAAGAGTTGAGTCTGCGGAATGCTTTCGCTGGCGAGAAGCGAATTCTACGCGAGTCGCGGCGGGGCCTTCTTCTCTTTCCGGCGCTCAGCGCCGAAATGGCGCGCGATCGCGTCCGCGAAGTCGTCCAAGGTGGATTTCGACGCCTCCACATCTACGCTAAACCCGAGCGAGCGCATCGATCGGGACGTCACGGGCCCCATGCTGGCGAATTTCATTCCGGCCCGCTTGGGAAGCTCGAGGGCCGCGAAGTTCTCCACGGCCGAGGAACTGGCGAAGGTCACGAGGTCGGCACCTTCCTCCCGAAACCGACGCAACGCGCCGGTGCGGTCGGTCTCCAGACTTTCCGGCACATTCCGGTAACCGATGGCCTCGTCCACGATCGCGCCTTTTTTCGTCAGAGCCCGCGGGAGCAGGTCCCGGGTCTTTTCCGGCCGGATGACGAGCATCTTCTCGTTGTCGAGCGAGCCCAGTTCCTCGAAAGCCTCGATCAAGGATTCCGTCACGAACTCCCGCGGCTGGAGATCGGGCTGGAAACGGAATTCCTTCACCCGTTGCGCCGTGGCTGGGCCGATGGCGGCGATTTTCACCCCGCCGATCTCCCGCGCATCGGTGAAGGCCCGGTAAAAGACCTCGAAGAATGCGCTGACCCCGTTCGGGCTCGTGAACACCAGCCAGTCGTAGCGGTGGACGTCGATGACAAGTTCGGCGAACGCGCGGACGTCCACGGGCGGTTCGATCCGGATCGTGGGCACCTCAAGTACGTCCGCCCCGAGCGCGGCGAGCCGCGCCGACAGCCCGCCGGCCTGCTGCCGGGTGCGGGTCACGACGATCCGCTTGCCGAAGAGCGGGCGATTTTCGAACCAGTTAAGTTCTTCGCGAAGATTCACCACGTCGCCGAAGACGGCCACGGCGGGCGCCTCGAAACCGGTCTCGCGCACGATCCCCGCAATGGTGTCCAGCCGCCCGCGCACGGTTTGCTGGCGTCCCGTGGTCGCCCAGCGCACCAGCGCCACCGGGAGGGCGGGATCGGCGCCGTGCTTCAGAAATTCCGCCGCGATCGCATCGATCCGCTCCACGCCCATCAGCATGACTTTCGTGCCGCGGGCCTGCGCGAGGGCGGCGAAGTCCAGCGAACTCGCGGTCTTCGTCGGATCCTCATGCCCCGTGAAAATCGTGAGCTGCACGTTGTGCGCGCGGTGCGTGACCGGAATGCCCGCGTAGGCCGGTCCGGCGATGGCGGAGCTGATTCCGGGAACGACCTCGAAGGCGAGACCGGCCCGGACCAAATCCTGCGCTTCCTCGGCGCCGCGGCCAAAAACGTACGGATCGCCCCCCTTCAGCCGTACGACGCTTTTCCCCGCCTGGGTGCGCTCGACGAGCAGGGCATTGATGTCCCCCTGCTTTAAAGCGTGATCCCCGGCCCGCTTTCCGGCGTAGACCAGCTCGGCGTCCGCCCGCGCCCAGCCCAGCATGGAGGGGTTGCAGAGATAGTCGTACACGACCACGTCGGCCGTCTCGACGAGTTCCTTCGCCCGCAAGGTCACGAGTCCGAGATCCCCCGGACCGGCGCCAACGAGATAGCATTTCCCGACCTTTTTCGATTCACTCATGGATGCAAAAGCTGCTGCGCGGCTTCGGCCGCGACCTCGAGCGGCCGGAGCCACGCGCCGCTCGCATGGGCGAGTCGCGGCGGCAAGCCCGGCGTGTGAAAATGGAGCGCGCGCAACGTGAGGATCCCGCCCGCGAGATGGGTCGAAGCTCCGATCGGCGCCTGGCATCCGCCCCCGAGCAGGCGGAGCAGTTCCCTCTCCGCCGCGATTTCGGCGTAGGTCGGAGGGTGATTGATCGCGCCCAACAGCGCGAGGATTCGCGCATCTTCCGCGCGCCCCTGCAGCGCGATCGCCCCCTGCCCCACGGCGGGAAGCATGAGGTCCGGGCCCATGATCAGAACGCGAAATTCCGCGCGCTCGATCGAGAGCGTGCCCGCGGAAAGATCGTAGCCCAGTCGCTCCAGTCCGGCGCGGGCGAGGACGAGCCCATGCCACTCCGCCCGATCGCGCAGTTTGCCGAGGCGGGTTTCGACGTTCCCGCGCACTTCGACGACCCGAAGATCCGGCCGCGCGTACTGAAGCTGGAGCTGCCGGCGGATGCTGCTCGTCGCGACGGTCGCACCCAGAACCAGCGGCAGGTTCGCTCCATCGACCGTCTCCTTGAGAATCAGGACGTCCTCGGTGTTTGCGCGGGGCAGAACCGCCACCACCTCGAGGCCGGGTGGATTCGCCGTCGGCAAATCCTTCAGGCTGTGCACGGCCGCGTCGATGGTGCCTTCGAGCAGCGCGACTTCGAGTTCCTTCGTGAAGAGCCCCTTCTCGATTTTCTCGCCGGCGTCGCCGTGCACCGCCGCAGCCAGGCTCAGATCCTGGCGCCGGTCCCCGGTCGTCTTGAACTCCGCGACGCAGATTTCCACTCCAGGATGCGCGGCCTCAAGCGCGGCGCGCACGAGCGCGGTTTGCGCCAGCGCGAGCGCGCTCGACCGCGTTCCGAGCGTGATCCTTCCGGCGCCGCTCATGCCGGGAGCTTCCTCTCCTCCGGACGGGAAAGCTTGGTGAGCTGCGCGGCGCGATGCTGCTGCAAGAATCGCTCCCAGCCCACCCGGGGAGTCTCCCGCGCCAGCCAGGCAGCAAAATCGTCGACGTGGGCGCGGATCATCTCATCGCAGGTTCCGAGCTCGCTCCGCCGGCGCTCCATCGCTTGCTCGGCGATCCCCTGGAGCGAGTCGATGTCGTAGAGGTAAACGCCGTCGAGATCGTTCACCGCCGCCTCGACGTCGCGCGGAACGGCGAGATCGATGATGAAGAGCGGCCGATCCCGCCGCTCGGCCAGCACGGGCGCCAGCCGCTCCCGCGTCACCACGCAATGCGGGGCGGCGGTCGAACTCAGCAGGATGTCGACATCGTGCATCTCATCCTCCCAAGCGTCGAAATGGACCGCGCGACCTCCGAGTTCGGTGGCCAGGGCATCCGCGCGTTCGAAAGAGCGGTTCGAGACGAAAAGGCTCCGCACCCCGCGGGAGAGCAGATTGCGCGCGGTCAGTTCCCCCGTTTCACCCGCGCCGAGAATCATCACCTTCCGATCGCGAAGATCACCGAAGATCTGGACCGCGAGATCCACCGCCACAGAGCCGACGCTGACAGAACCGCGGGTGATCGCGGTCTTCGAACGCACCTGTTTCGCCACCTGAAAGGCCCGCTGGAAAAGCTTGTTGAGAAATCGTGACGTCGTCCCGGCCTCGCTCGCCTTCAGGTACGCCTTCTTGACCTGACCCAGCACCTCTGTCTCGCCGATCACCATCGACTCGAGTCCGCTCACGACGCGGAAAAGGTGTTCGACCGTCGAGGCGCCGTCGTGATGGAAGAAGTGCCCCGCGCCCGGGACGTCGCCGAGGTGCTGCTGGCGAAGCTCCTGCGCTGCCGCGGAACCCGTCACCGCATAATACTCGGTGCGGTTGCAGGTCGAGATCACGACGATCTCCTCCGCGACTCCCGCCGCGCGGGCCTGCTGGGCGGTCTTCACCGAGGCGAGTTCCCCGAGCGCGAAACGTTCCCGCACCTCCACGGCAGCCTCGTGATGACTGATCCCGAAGCAGACGAGATTCACGACCTCCTCCCTTCCGATTCCCCGGCGTTCGCCTGCACGGCATTTCCGCTCCGGGCCGCGCGGGCATCGCCGATGAAGGTGATGCCCCAAAGTGTCGCGATCGCGAGCAGCGCGGCGCCGACACTGAGATGGGCGAGGCGCTTCGGCGCCACGTGCCGGAGCCAGCCCGCGGCCATGATCGAGCCGTAGAGCAGCCAGACCCCGATCGACCAGCCGAGCTTGAAATTCGAGGGCGATTTTCCGACGCCGAAGCCGGCCAGCATGCCGAGCGTGAGAAGGATGAAGCCAGCGAGCACGAGCCGGCCATTGGCCACCCCGAGGCTGTGGATCGGCGGGAGTTGGAAGAAGGCGCTGCCCAATTTGCGGGACTTGAGCTGCCGGTCCTGGAGGAGGTACATCGCCCCGGCGAGCCCCGCCAGCAGGAAGGCCCCATACGCGAGCAGCGAGAACGCCGCATGGAACTCGAGATACGGATTCACCGCCACCTTCGGTCCCACGGGGTGATCAAACGGCGAGAGCAGCGCGATGGTTTGGAGCAGAAACGCGAGTGGCGCCGTAAACGCTCCCAGCAGGGAAAGTCGGTACGTGGGTCCGATGACCAGGAAGAACAGAACGACGGCCCAACTCAGGAAGACGAGGACCTCAAACAGGTTCGTCAGCGGACAGCGACCAATCTTTTCGCCGCGGACGTAAAGGAACGCCGTCTGGGAAGCGAATCCGAGGGCGATGATCGTCAGCTGTGGCCACGAGTTGCGGTAGCGCCCCACCCAGAGCGTGAACAGCGCATGCCCGAGCCCCAGCAAAAAGCAGAGCGTCGAGACGAGGAGGAGAGAGCGGTCCATCAGCAAGGGACGCCCATGGTGAATCCACCCGCGGCCCTTGGCAATGGTCCACGGAGCGGAAACGCGGGCTCGCGGCGCGAAGCTATCTCCCGCGCGGTTCCGCAAAGATCAGCCGCCCAGCGGAGGTGAGCACCGTCCCGGACACCGTCACGGGCACGGTCTGCCCGAGCAGCTCGCGCCCGTTGTTTACGACGATCATCGTCCCGTCCGGCAGATAGCCCACACCCTGATGAGGATCCTTGCCTTCCTTCGCGATGAGGAGATCGACTTCGTCCCCCGCGTTCAGTTGGAGGCGCACCGCCTTTGAAAGGTCATTCAGGCTCAGGACCGTCACTCCCTGCAAGCGCGCGGCCTTCGCGAGGTTCGCGTCGTTGCTGAGGATCCGGCTCTGCATCAGCCGGGCCAGATTCACCAACCGGGCGTCGTTGGGCACCTGGGAATCTGGAGTGCTCTCATGGAAGGACAGGGAGACGACCGGATTTCGCTGCAACTTCTCGAGGTTCTCGAGCCCACGCCGCCCCCGGTCGCGCCGCGCGGCGTCCCCGCTGTCCGCCACCTTTTGCAGCTCCTCCATGATGTAGCGCGGCACCACCAGCTCGCCGGAGAGGAAGCCGGAGGCCACGACGTCCGCGACGCGGCCATCGATGATCGCGTTCGTGTCCAGAATGACCGGCGCTTCCTGCGTCGCCTGACGCGTGAAGCGCACGTAGGGGATCAGCGCCGAGAATTCGTCCCGATTCGCCCGGATCGCCAGCATCATGCCGAGGTAGCCGAAGGTCGCGTAGACCACGAGCCCGATGAGCCACTGCTGCGCGGGTGGGAGCCAGATGAAGACATTCGACGCGCGAAAGAGCGTCGCGAAGATCAAACCAATGAGGAGGCCGAAAGTCGCGCTGGAGAAAGCGCGCAGGGTCAGCCCGCGGAGGAGCCGGTCGACCAGAACGAGGGCGAGCCCGAAGACGGCCCCGATCGCAGCGCCGCCCCAGAAATTCCCGTAGTATTGCTCCCCTCCGATCATCGCCGCAAGACACGTGGTGGTAGCCACGAAAAGCGTGCGCAGCAGATTGATGGTGTTGATGGGAGTCATCTGAGAGAATGAAAGCGTCCGGTCCGGCTGTGCCAAGCCCAGACTGTCGCGGTGAGTGTCAGTCCGCGGCCGCCGTCTCGACCGCGCGAAACTGCGTGGGCACCGTCCCGACGAAGCGCGGGACGAGGCCGATCCGGCGGAACCGCACCTGCAACTGAGGAAACGACGTCGTCACGGGTTCATCGAACTCGAGGTAAACGATGTCGTGATTGCGATCGACCTTGTAGCGCAGCCCCATGATGTCCCCGAGCGAATGGTCCAGCTCGAGGATCTTCCCGAGATCCCGGACGCCAGGCGCATAGACTTCGAGCTCAATCATTCCGGCAGATCGTAAGCGCGAATCGGGGAGCCGCAAACGGGGTGGAACGGCGAATATCGAACATCGAACATCGAACGTTGAACTTCGAACGTTGAACTTCGAACGTCCAAGTCACGCGACCGCCAACGTTTGAACGCCACGCACCTGCCCTCATCCCGACTTCACCTTCGTGAACGCTCGGTTCCCGCCATCAAGGCAACGGCACGTAGAGTGTTTTCAGCTGTCGGTCGCGAGTTCCAAAATTCTCGATCGGGTAGCCTCGATATCCACGCGCGTTGACGAACGTGCCCGTCTCCATTTCAAAGCCTCCTCGATTGCGCCCATCAATCCGGACATTTACGATCGACTTTCCGACCTCCAACTGACCGCTCGGCCGCGAAAGGCGGTCCGTATCGACGCAAAACGTCCTTTGCGGATCTCCATCCACCTCCTCGCGAAAATAAACGTCATACAACAACCCTCCTTCCGTGACGTGGATCAGGAGATACGTCTTCGGTCCTGCCTTCGCTTGGGCGATGATCCGGTATCCGCGAGTGTCCGAATATCGGGAAACCAGGGACCACCACGCCGCGAGGCAGACGACCGCTCCGCCCGAGATCAAAGCAGTTTTAAGCAACTTCATTGCAGCGAAGCCGAGGATGTCCCGAAAGGGCCCCGACGAGGAGCTTCCGACAACGCTGACTCCACGTGCCTTGACTTCAAGCTCAATGATCCGGGCCGATGGCAAGCGCGAGTCGCGGAACGAAAACCCGCCGGAGCGCTGTACGTCAAACATTGAAGTCCGGCGCGCCAAACGTCGAACGCGCTGGTCGGAAACCGAAACCCAAGCCGTCCCCGCTCTGTCGTTCAGATTCGGCTCGGGTTCGGCCCCTCTGATCGTCGGGCTCATTTCGGCCCGGCCTTGAGTTCCGCCAGCAAGCGGTCGATCACCGCCTCCACCGGTTTGCCCGCATCGATCGGCGGCTTCACTTCCTGCGACGGCTCGGCCGACGCGAATCGGGCCGGCGCCGCCGTCTGCTCCGGCGTCGGCAGGCGGCGGACGAACCAACGCTTCGTGCGCCCACGCTGCCGGAGGAGAACCACATAAAGCCAGGTGAAGAGCCGGCACGAGCCATCGAATCGCGAAAAACGCTTCCACGCGGCAAGCCCGCGCGATCAGCGCGGCGTCTGCATCGGGGGGTGGGGAGGCTAGGGGCATTTCCCCCATTCATGTCCGGACAGGGCACGACCGTTCAATCTTTTCGCGGCGATGCGTTCGGCGCGCGCGCAGCGGAGACCAAACTTGGCGCAACCTCCCGCTTCCAAACCGCGACGGAGCCCTCGGCGACTCCGACGGAGACCGGAGCCGCGGCAACTGCCCGCTTCCCGACAGAGCGGGTGAGGTTCTCCACCTCACCGGAGACCAAAATCGGCGCGACGGAGAGGTTCGCGACCGCGACGGAGCGGACCAACACCGCGACGGAGACCAACGCGAGTGCAACCGCGCGCAGCTGAACCGCGACGCAGAAGTCCGCCACTACGACCGGGACCAAAGCTACGGCAACAGCCCGGTCCCCGACACCGCGGGTAGGGTCCGCCACCGCGACGGAGACCAAAATCAGCGCAACGGCGCGCTTCCGAACCGCGACGGCGAGGTTCGCGACCGCGCTGGAGACCAAAATCAGTGCAACGGCGCGCTTCCGAACCGCGACGGCGAGGTCCAGAACCGCGACGGAGACCAAAGTCAGCGCAACGGCGCGCTTCCGAACCGCGACGG
>JBBQFQ010000033.1:0-56762 GCA_038322235.1 Chthoniobacterales bacterium | reverse complement strand
CCCGCCAGGCACCAAGGTGACGGACGAAGAAATGGCAGCCATCCAAATCGAACGTGCTGCCTTCCATGGCGAGTGGAACTATACGATCCGCCCAAAAACACCCGCACAAGGCGAGACACTTATTTGCTGACGAGCCCTTAGCTTCGTGCCATTCCGCTCAGATCCCCGTGATCTCTCCCGCCTCATTCACGTCGATCCGCTCGGCGGCGGGCACTTTCGGCAGGGCGGGCATCCGGAGCATCTGGCCAGTGAGCGCGACGAGGAAGCCCGCCCCGTTGGCAAGTTCGAAGTCACGCACGGTGATGCGGAAGCCACGGGGGCGGCCCAACTTCTTCGGGTCGTCGCTGAGGGAGTTCTGGGTCTTCGCCACGCAGATCGGCAGGCGGTCGAAACCGTGGCGCGCGAAGAGCGCGAGACGTTCCTCCGCGGCGGGCAGCAGATCAACGCCATCGGCGCCGTAAATGCGGCGCGCGATCTGATCCAATTTCGCGGGCACCGCCTCATCGAGCGCGTAAAGCGGCTGCAGCGGTGGGGTGGAACCGCTCGTGGCGCTCACGACGAGCTCGGCAAGTTCGCGGGCACCCTCGCCGCCGCCGCTGAAAACGTCGGCGGTGGCACTGGGGACCCCGCGGTCGGCACAGAAGGCGTGGATCGCGGCGTGCTCAGCAGGCAGGTCGGAATGAAACTGGTTCACGGCGACGATGAGCGGACGCCCGAAGAGCGAAGCCGCATCGAGATGCGCGGCGAGATTCTCGAGCCCACGCTCGACCGCGGCGACATCGGGCTGGGTGAGATCGGCGAGCGCGACCCCGCCGTGCAGCTTCAGCGCCCGCACCGTCGCCACGAGGACGATGGCCGCCGGGGCGAGCCCGCTCTGCCGGCACTTCAAATCGAGAAACTTCTCCCCGCCGAGATCGAAAGCGAAGCCAGCCTCGGTCACGGCGAAATCGGCGTGCGCGAGCGCCATCCGCGTCGCAAGCACCGAATTGCACCCGTGCGCGATATTCGCGAAGGGGCCGCCGTGGACAAACGCGGGAACGCCCTCGAGCGAGCGCACGAGGTTTGGCTGGAGAGCGTCGCGCAGCAGGGCGAGCATGGCACCCGTGGCGCGGAATTCCCGCGCGTAGACCGGATCGCCCGAGGGCGAAAAGCCCACGACGATGCGGTCGAGGCGGACCCGCAGATCCGCGAGCGACTCCGCGAGACAGAACGCAGCCATGACCTCGGAAGCAGCCGTGATATCGAACCCCGTGTCCCGCGGCTGGTCGCCGGCTCCCGTGCCGGTCCGAACCCGCCGCAGCGAGCGATCATTCACATCCAGCACGCGCTTCCAGGTCACGCCCTCCGGGGTGAGCGGTGCGCCGGGCTGGACGAGACGGTTGTCCACGAGGGAGGCGAGGAGATTGTTCGCCGACGTGATGGCGTGGAAGTCGCCCGTAAAATGGAGGTTGATCGAGCTCGCGGGCGTCAGCGACGCCGTCCCGCCGCCGGTGGCTCCGCCTTTCCGGCCGAAGACCGGTCCCATCGAAGGCTGCCGGAGCGCCAGCGCCACCGAGCGGCCTATTTTTCGGAGACCCTGCGCCAGTCCGATCGAGACCGTGGTCTTGCCCTCGCCCGCCGGCGTGGGCGTGATCGCCGAGACGAGGATGAGCTTTCCCGGCGTGGACCGACCCGCGAGCGCCTCCAGCGCGACCTTCGCCTTATCGGAGCCATAGTAAGTCAGGTGTTCCGGGCGGAGACTGAGTTCAGAGGCGGTGAAAGCGAGCGGCTGGGAGGAGGGCATGCGAAGGAAGGCGGGCGCCGGCCGCGCGACCCCAGCGGAGCAGGGGTCAAAGGCGCACGGCGGCAAGTCGGGGGATGGCGGATGGGACCAAATCCCCGACGTTCATGCAAGGACCTCGCGGCGTCCCGGGAAAAGCAGGGGAACAGCGGCTAGGCCACCGAAAAAAATGCTCGTCCTGGCCGTAGTTCTTCCCTACGGATCCAAGGAGGCGTCGGATCGATCCCATCAATCGGTCCGCCCGCCGACTTCGAATCCCGGAGATTTCCAGCTCTCCACTCGTCATCCCGGATCGGCCGCCCGGTCTAAATCGCTCGTGTGATATGAACTCCACCAAGCCCTTCGTGTCCTTGTTTATCGGCGCCTCGCTTTCCGTGACGCCTTCGGTTCTGCCCCAGGGTTCACTCACCCCGCCGGGTGCCCCGAATCCGACGATGAGGGCACTCGACCAGATTGCCTCGACCGGAATTGCGATCAACCAGACGAACACTCCCGGCAATGCGAGCGCGCTTTTTGTCATCAGCTCTCCCGGCTCATATTTCGTCACGGGGAACTACGCCGGGGTGAGCGGCAAGAGTCTGATCCTGGTGAACTCCAATAACGTGACGATCGATCTGAACGGGTTCGCGCTGCTCGGCACGGGCGGCACTCTGGCGGCCATCACCGATGGCGGAAACAGCCACGGGAGCCTTTCGATCAAGAACGGCTCCATCATTTTCTGGGGCGGGGCCGGCATCAGCGTGGGCAGTTACGCGGACTCGGTCTTCGCCAATCTCATCGTCACGGACAATGGCGGCGTGGGGATGTCGCTGGGCGATGCCGCCGTGGCACGCGACTGCGTGGCGCGAAACAACAACGGCGACAACATTGTCACTGGTTACAACGCGACGCTGCAGAACTGCATCGCGGTCGGAAGTGTGACCGGAAATGGAATCAACCTCGGTCCGAACAGCACCCTGGCGAATTGTGCCGCGAATTTCAATAAGCTGGCGGGCATCACGACCTCGAATAATTGCAGTGTTCAAAATTCGGCGGCCGGGCAGAATTTCGGAACCGGGATCGTCATGGGGAACGATTCGCTGATCAGAGGCTGCACGGCCGCGCTCAACGCGCAGGGCGGAATCAACTGCTTTCCGCGCTGCACCCTCGTAAATTGTGTGGCCAACGGGAATTCGGGCTTCTACGCCGGGATCTCTGCGGCAGGTTTCTCCACCCTGACCGGCTGCTCAGCGTCGAACAACAACGCCCCGTTTGGGATTGAAGTGGGTGCCGGTGGCTCGGTCATCCAATGCAACGCTTCGGGCAATACCTCGGCATCCAGTTTATCTGGGGGAATTCAGACATCCTCCGGCTGCACCGTCAAGGACTGTACGACCTCTGACAACCTGACCACCAATGGCACGCCGTCCAGCGCGACTGGGATGGGGATCTTATCCGTTCTAAGCCTGGTTGAAAACTGCACGAGCGTGTCCAATCAGGGCGACGCCATCCGCGTGGGCAGTGGCTGCGTCGTCCGGGGGAATCTCACCACCAATACAACCATCGGAGCGGGAATCCACGCCACGGCGTCTGACAACCGCATTGAGGGCAACCTGGCGTTAAACAACGACGTCGGGATTCGGGTCGATTTGACGGTCAATCTCGTTTTCGGCAACACGGCCAGAGGCAACAGTCCGAACTTTTCCATCGTGGCGGGCAACCGGGTCGCCACGATCATCACGCCCGCCACGAATGCGGCTATCTCGGGAAGCACCGGCGGCACCGCATTTAGCACCGACGCTTCCTCGAATATCGCGTATTGATTTCGCGATCGGGTTCAGGCGGCCAGGTTCTGGAGGATGCCTTAGTCTCATCGCAGGCCGACCAGCCAGCGCTCATTCGGGCGCCCGCCAGCTTTCTCCGCAACTCGTGTCACCACCGCGGGTTTCCTCGCGTCTACGCACGTGCCGGTCGTCCGCTTGTCGCCGAAAACGCATCTTCCTCCGACCGTCGCCCCGCGCCATGCTGAGAACCATTCTGGCCTGCTCCCCCGGCTCCGCCCTCCCCTCCCCCGCGTGAAATCATCCTTCGCCCGGCGCCCGCGTGCGCTCCTCGCCTTCACGCTCACCGCCGCGTTCGCGGCCGCCGGATGGCTCGGCGGTCAATCGGCCTCGTACGTCAACTTCGAAGCGGCGCAGACGCGCCCAGTGTGCCTCTCGCCCGACGGGCGCCGGCTCTTCGTCGTGAACACGCCGGATGCGCGACTCTCGATCTTCGACGTCTCGAGTCCGGCGAGCGCGACGCCCGTCCTGCTCCGCGAGATCCCGGTGGGTCTGGAGCCGGTCTCGGTCAACGCGCTCTCCAATGACGACGTCTGGGTCGTCAACCAGATCTCGGGCTCCGTCAGCGTGGTCTCCGTCGCCACCGGAGCGATCACCGATACGCTGCCCTGCCCGACCGAGCCGGCGGACGTCGTCTTCGCCGGGGGAAAAGCGTTCGTCTCCTGTTCGGGCGCCAATACCATCCGAGTCTTCGACGTGGCGACGCATGCGCCACTCGCCTCGATTCCTCTCGATGGACTTCACCCGCGCTCGCTCGCGGTCAGCGCCGATGCGGCGAAGGTCTATGCGGCGATCGCGTTCTCCGGAAACCGCTCCACCCTGCTCCCGCCGAATCTGGCGCCGGCACCGCCGCTCCCCACGAATCTGGCCCTTCCTCCCGCCCCGCAGGTGAGCCTGATCGTCGGTGCCGACGACTCCCGACTCCAGCCGAAGCCGAACCTCCCGGACAACGACCTCGCGGTCATCGACGCGGCGACCTCGACGGTGACGCGTTATTTTCAGGGCGTTGGCACGATCAATTTCTTCGTCGCGGTCCGACCGGGCTCCCCCGAGCTGTGGGTCGCGAACACGGAGGCGCGCAACCTCCTGCGCTTCGAACCGACTCTCAAAGGGCATGCCGTGGACAACCGCGTAACGCGCGTGGACCCGACAGGAAACGGCACGGTCACGGCCTTCGATCTCAATCCAGGAATCGACTACGCCGTCTTCCCGAATCCAGCCGCGCGCGCCACCGCCCTCGCCCAGCCGACCGCGCTCGCCTTCGAGCCAAACGGGGCCGCGTTCTGGGTCACGAGCTTCGGGACCGATCGCGTCGCCCGCGTCAATGCCGCGACCGGCGCGGTCATGACGCGCGTCGAGACCGGCCCGACGACCGACGGTTCCGCCAACCCGGCGGCCAAAAAGGGCCCGCGCGGCCTCGCGTATCAGGCTTCGACCGGTCGGCTCTACGTGAGCAACCGGCTGTCCAACAGCGTCAGCGTCGTCTCCGCGAGCAGCGCGAGCGTCGTCGCCGAGGTGCCGGCGGGCAGCTACGATCCGACTCCGAACGCGGTGCGTCTCGGGCGCGGCTTTCTTTACGACGCGAGGCTCTCCGGAAACGGGACGCAGTCGTGCGCGTCCTGCCATATTGACGGGCATCGTGACGAACTGGCCTGGGATCTGGGCGATCCGGGTGGGCAGATGCTCACGGTCGCGAGCCAGCCGGTGGGTTCGCCTTTTCCGCTGAATGTGCAGATGCATCCGATGAAGGGGCCGATGACGACGCAAACCCTCCGGGGACTCCTGGGCCTCGAACCCCTGCACTGGCGCGGCGACCGCGCGGATTTCACGCAGTTCAACGGCGCGTTCGCCTCGTTGCTCGGCGGCACGATTCTGAGCGATGCCGACATGGGAGCATTCCGCGACTTCGTGAATACGATCGTGATGCCGGCGAATCCGAACCTGAACCTCGACCGCACCATGCCGGCCACATTCCCGCCCGGCGATCCGAACGCCGGGAACACCGCGGCCGGTCAGAACACGTATCTGAACGAGCCCTACGTGGCGGGACAACGCTGCAACACCTGCCACCTGCTGCCAACGGGCTCCAACCGCACGATCATCCCCTCGATCGCGCTGCAGGAAAGCCAGTCCTTCAAAGTGCCGCAGCTGCGCGAAATCTTCGCGAAGAAGTTCTTCGTTAAGAGCCCGACCGCCGTCTCCCTAAGCGGATTCGGTCTGACGCACGACGGCGTGGATCCTGACCTCTTCACGTTCCTCTCGCGCCCGGTCTTCGGGTCGTTTTCGAATGACACCGCGCGGAAACGGAATCTCAGCGCCTTCGTGATGTGCCTCGATACGGGGACCGCGCCGGCGACGGGATATGCGCGCTCGATTCGCTCCGCCACGCTCGGAGCCGCCACCGCCGATTGGAGCGTTCTCGAAGCCCAGGCCGCCAGCGGCAACATCAACCTGATCGCCCGGGCGCAGTTCAGCGGGAACAACCACGGCCTGCTCTACCGACCAGCTTCGAATGACTATCTGAGCGATCAAAGCGGACTCGGACCGTTCTCGCGCGCCCAGCTCCAGACCATGATCACGGCCGGGACTGTGACGCTCACGCTCGTCGGCGTCCCGCCCGGAAGTGGCAGCCGCATGGCGATCGATCGAAATTCGGTCAACGCTCCGCCCGCGACCTTTGCGGAATGGCAGAATGGACGATTCACGGCGGCGGAGTTGCTCGACCCGAGCATCAGCGGCGCCAATGCCGACCCGGATGGCGACGGGGAGGACAACCTCTCGGAATTCCGCACTTTCTCGGACCCGAAGAACGGGGGTTCGGTCGTCCGCACGGGTCGGGCGATCAACATTTCCACCCGGCTCCGCGCGCAGACGGGCGATAACGTGTTGATCGGTGGCTTCGTGATCACGGGGACGGAACCCAAAAAGGTCATCGTGCGCGCGGTCGGTCCTTCCCTCGCGGCCGCGGGCGTGACGGGAGCGCTCGCCGATCCGACCCTGGAAATCTTTGGAGCGTCGGGGCCGGCTCTGGCCACGAACGATAACTGGCGCGATGCGCAGCAGGCCGAGATTCAAGCCTCCGGATTCGCTCCGACCGACGACCGCGAGGCGGCGATCGTCCGGACCCTCGCCCCCGGAATTTACACGGCGATCGTCCGCGGCGCTGGCGCCACGACGGGCGTCGCGCTCGTGGAAGTCTACGACCTCGCGACGACCTCCGAATCGGAACTCGCCAACGTCAGCACGCGGGGCCGCGTGGAAACGGGCGACAACGTCATGATCGGCGGCTTCGTCGTCGGCGCCGGTCTCGGCACGAATGAGTCCGGAACGGTCCGCGTGCTCGTCCGCGCGATCGGCCCCTCGCTCGCCCAGGCGGGGCTGGCCAATCCGCTGGCCGATCCCGTGCTGGAACTCCACGATGTCACCGGGGCCGTGATCGCCTCGAACGACAACTGGGCCGACACCCAGCAGGCCGCGATTCAGGCGACCGGCCTCGCGCCGGGGAACAGCGCGGAATCCGCCCTCCTGATCACCCTGCCCAAGGGTGTCTATACCGCGCTCGTCCGCGGGAAGAACGGCGGAACGGGCGTCGCCCTCGTCGAAGTGTACAAAGTGCCGTAGCAGCCAAGCGCGGTCGCGGGCCGAGGCCTTCAGCGGCAGGAATCCCGCAGCTTTCGCTTTACCCGCTCGCAACGGGTTGCGATTCTGCAGCCTGGATGCGTTCCTACGATTGTCCCAGTTGCGGGGCCACCCTGAAGTTTGAGTCGAGCATCGCGGTCTCCGCGGTCTGTTCGTATTGCACGGCGTTGATCGTTCGGCGCGATCTCGACGTCGAATCGCTCGGCAAGATCGCGCAGCTCCCGCCCGACCTCAGTCCGCTCCAGATCGGGACGACGGGCAACTGCCGCGGGACCGGCTTTCGCCTCGCGGGCCGGCTGCGCTGGCATTGGTCGGGAGGCAGTTGGACGGAGTGGTTCGCCGAGTGCACCGATGGCGGCTACGGCTGGCTCGCCGAGACGCAGGGCTTTTATACCTTCAGCCGCGAGACGACCGCGCACACCCTGCCGCCCATCGGACTGGTCAGTGCCGGACAAACCCCGACGATTGGCGACACCGACTGGGAGGTGATCGACATCAAGGAAGCGGAGTGCGTGGCCGCCGAAGGCGAACTGCCTGAGGTCCTCCCGCCGGGTCGACGCCGGACGAGTGCCGACCTCCAGACGGCGGGGGCGCGCTTCGCGACGCTGGAGGATGGCCCCAACGGCACCGAGATGTTCGAGGGACATTTCGCACGCTTCGAAGAGCTGAGCTTCATGAACCTCCGGGCGGTGCCGTACTGGACTCCCGGAGTGGAAGGCGAGCGGATCGAGCGCAAGGCCTCCACCTTCGGCTGCCCGAACTGCGCCGCTCCGGTGGAGGTCCGCGCCGCGGGCCTCTCGATGTCGATCGTTTGCGGAAGCTGCGGCACCATCATCGACACGTCCGATGAAAAGCACCGGATGCTGGAGAACGCGGCGGATAAGATCCGCGCCGTCGCCCCCAAGATCCCGATCGGCAAACGCGGCACCTTCCGCGGGACCGAGTATGAAGTGGTGGGTTTCATGCGCCGGAGCGACGGCTTCGGTGAGTGGTCGGAATACCTGCTCTTCAATCCGTGGCACGGCTTCGACTGGCTGGTCTCCTCCTCCGGCCACTGGACGTTCGTCGAGCGACTGCTCGATCCGCCATCGACGGGCGTCGCGGGTGTTCCGCCCGGGTATCGGCCGTTCGCGAACTACAACTCGAACGTCGTCGGCGTGCTCGGGGAGTTTTACTGGCAGACGTCCACCTCCGAGCTGACGCAGGTCTCGGACTTCGTCCATCCACCCTCCGTCCTCTCCCGCGAAGTCTATCCCGGCCTGGCCGAGATCACCTGGTCGAAGGGCGACTACGTGCCGGGGGCCGAAGTCTCCGCCGCGTTCGGCGAGGGGGCGCTGGAACCGGTGACCGGCACCTACCTCAACCAGCCGAACCCGTGGCAGGAAAAGTGGCAGCGGCTGAAGCGTCTCTTTTTCGTGGGTGCGCTCCTGCTCCTCCTCGTCCAGATCTTCTCGCCGGGCGGCGGCAGTCCGCGCGAGGTTTTGAAGACCGGGTTCACGTACCGGAAGTCCGACGCCTCCCGCGTCTTCAGCTCCGATGTCATCGTCCTCGATGGCCGGGCCAGCAAAGTGGAGATCGAGGCCACCTCGAATCTCGTGAACGCCTGGATGAGCCTGGACTTTTCCCTCGTCGAGGAGGGAACCGAGACGCGCTACGATCAGGAGATCGACCTCGAGTACTATTCGGGCGTCGATAGCGACGGCTCCTGGACCGAGGGCAGCAAGTCCAAGAGCTCCGCCATCGCGGCTGTCCCGCCGGGAAAATACCGGCTCATGGTCCAGGCCGAAGCGGATCCGAAGCTCATCATCCAGGGCTTCACGGTCCGGCTCGAACGCGGGGGAACGTTCTTCTCAAACTTTATCCTCTGCCTCTTCTTCCTCTCGATCTACCCGCTCTATGTCCTGATGCGATCGGCGATCTTCGAGCAGCGGCGCTGGTCGCAGAGCGATCTCGGCGGCACCTCGGGCGCGGCTTCCTCCAGCAGCGACGACTGATCCCCTTCCCCAACCGCCATGCAACTGCTCCGACATCCGATCTACGCGCTCTTCTGCCTCGCCAGCTGCGGCTACGTCTTCTGGGCGAATGCCAGTGGCTACTCCCCGTTCTTCGCCTCGAGATCCACCGCCACCCGCACGCCCGGCACCACCGGGGCGCGCTTCATCCACAAGTGACACGTCCATGCTCCCAAACCTCCTCAACGCCGTCGTCTATTCCCTCATCGGAATGGTGCTTTTCTGCCTTGGCTTCTTGATCGTCGACAAGCTCACGCCCTACCACCTCTGGAAACAGCTCATCGAGGAAAAGAATATCGCGCTCGCGATCGTCGTCGGCTTCACGGCCCTCGGCATGTGCGTGATCATCGCGGCCGCGGTGCACTGAGCAGGGCGGACGTGACTCCCCCATGACCGACCGCGCCCTCCGCCTGCTTCTGCTGGCGTCGGTCTTCGTCATCGCGACCTGCGGGCTCATCTACGAGCTCATCGCCGGCACCCTCGCGAGCTATCTGCTCGGTGATTCGATCACGCAGTTCTCGACCGTCATCGGCGTCTACCTTTTCGCCATGGGGATCGGCTCGTGGCTTTCCGGCTACGTCGAGCGCAATCTCCTCGGCGTTTTCGTCCAGATCGAACTCTTCATCGGGCTGATTGGCGGATCGTCGGCCGCTTTGCTCTTCCTCCTCTTCGGCCAGGTCGGCTCCTTCCGCGCCCTCCTCTATGGCCTCGTGCTTCTCATCGGCACGCTGGTCGGCATCGAGATTCCCCTCTTGTTACGGATTCTCAAGGACCGCCTCGCCTTCAAAGATCTCGTCGCCCAGGTTTTTACATTCGATTACATCGGCGCCCTCCTCGCCTCGCTCCTCTTTCCGCTCGTGCTCGTGCCCCACCTCGGGCTTGTGCGCTCCGCGTTCCTGTTCGGGATGATGAATGCGGCCGTGGGCCTGCTCACCCTCCAGCTCCTCCGCGCCCAGATCGGCTGGGCGGCCGGGCATCGCGCCGTGGGAGTCATCATCCTCAGCATCCTCGGCGCCGGATTCGGGACGTCCGACCGGATCCTCGCGTGGTCGGAATCCGGGAACTATCCCGACCCCGTCATCCACGCCCGTTCGACCGCCTACCAACGGATCATTCTCACCCGCTCAGCCGATGACCTGCGCCTCTACCTGAATGGCAATCTCCAGTTCAGCCAGCGCGACGAGTATCGTTACCACGAGGCCTTGATCCATCCGGGCCTGGCGCGTGTGCCGCACCGCCGCCGCGTCTTGATGCTCGGAGGCGGCGACGGTCTCGGCGTGCGGGAAATCCTCCGCTATCCCGACGTGCAGGAGGTCACGCTCGTCGAACTCGATCCTGCGATGACGCAGCTCTTTTCCACCCAGGAGATGCTCGTCGCGCTGAACGAAGGGGCGCTCAGCTCCCCGCGCGTTAAAGTCGTCAATCAGGACGCGTTCACGTGGCTGAAGGAACAAAGCGCAAAGTTCGATTTCATCATCGCCGATTTTCCGGACCCCTCGAACTTCTCGGTCGGGAAACTCTACACCACGGCGTTTTACCACGAGGTGCGACGGGTGCTCGCGCCGGGCGGAGCGATCGTCGTGCAGAGCACGTCCCCCTACGTGGCGCGGCGCTCCTTTTGGTGCGTCGTGAAGACCCTGGAAGCGGCCGGATTCGTCACCGAGCCGTACCATCTTTACGTTCCGTCCTTCGGGGAATGGGGCTATGTGCTGGCGTCGCTCGAGCCGATCGGTCCGGTCGCGGATCTGCCGCCGGGGTTGCGCTATCTCGACGCCTCGACCCTGAGCGCGCTCTTCCAGTTTCCGCCGGACATGTCGATCGTTCCCGCGGAGGTAAACCGGCTCAACAATCAGATCCTCGTGCGCACCTTCGAGGAGGAATGGAAGCGGTATGTCCGCTGAGCCCGCGCGCGCCCCGCTCGCGCCCGGCGGTCGCTGGACCAGGCGCACCTTCCTCGCGACCACGCTCGGAGCAGGCGGGGCGCTGATCGCCGGTTGCACGCGCCCGTCCCGCGAGATTCCGGGGGAAATCGTCGGCGCCTCCGCGGTCCGGGGGCATCGTCTCCGCTCCGGCGGCTTTCCGCCCGCCGAAGCGATCCAGCGCTGCGCCGTCGTGATCGTCGGCGGTGGCATCGCCGGACTCGCCGCCGCGCGTTCGCTCCGCCAGCAAGGCATCGAGGATTTTCTGCTCGTCGAGCTCGAAGACCAGACGGGCGGAAACTCCGCCAGCGGCCGCAATCCGACCTCCGCGTATCCGTGGGGCGCGCACTACGTCACGCTGCCCACGGCCGATGCGCACGAAGTCATTGGGCTCTACGAGGAACTCGGGCTCATCACGGGACGCGATCCCGCCGGGCGTCCCGTCTATCTCGAATCGGCTCTCGTGATGGACCCAGCGGAGCGGCTGTTCGTCCATGGGCGGTGGCAGGACGGCCTCCTCCCGAAGACCGGTGCCTCCGACGCCGAGCTCAAGGAATTCGCCTCGTTCGCGAGTGTCATCGGCGCCTTCAAAAACGCCCGCGGGACGGACGGCCGGCGCGCCTTTACGATCCCGGTCGACCGCAGCTCGCGCGACGAGCGCTTCCTCGCCCTCGACCGCCTGTCCATGGCCGAGTGGATGCAGGCAAACGGCTGGAACTCTCCCCCACTGCGCTGGTACGTGAACTATGCGTGCCGCGATGATTTCGGCGGAACGATCGACCAGGTTTCGGCCTGGGCCGGCCTGCACTACTTCGCCGCGCGCGACGGCGCGGCCGCCAACGCGGAGAGCGAAGTGGTGCTCACGTGGCCGGAAGGGAATGGCTGGCTGGCCCACCGGCTCCGCGAACCGCTCGGCGATCGCATCCACGCCGCGTCGCTGGCCTGGGAGGTCGACGCGACCGACGGTGGCGTGCGCGCCGATGTCTTCGATTTCGTTAGTGGGCGCAGTCTGCGGATCGAGGCCCACGCGGCCATCGTTTGCGTGCCTCGGTTCGTCGCCCGGCGGATCGTGGCACCGCTTCGTGCGAAGGGAGAAGCACCGCTCGAATACGGTCCGTGGGTCGTGGCAAATATCACCGTCCGCCACTTCCCCTCCGGCCCCGGCGCGCCGCCCGCCTGGGACAGCGTCTTTCAGGACAGTCCGTCTCTGGGCTACGTGAACGCCACCCACCAGACGTTCGCGCGAGGAATCCGCCCGACGGTGCTCACCTGGTATCAGGCCCTCTGCGATGGGCCGGTCTTGGCCGAACGCGCCAAGGCGCTCGAGCGAACCCACGGCGACTGGTGCGAACTTATCCTTGCCGACCTCCGTCGGGTCCACGAGGACATCGACTCGCTCGTCGAGCGCATCGACGTCTGCGTGTGGGGACACGGGATGATTCGTCCGGTCCCGGGCTCGATGTGGAGCGGCCGGCGCGAACAAATGGCCGTGCCGATCGGGGGAATCCACTTCGCCCATAGCGACCTCAGCGGCATTTCGATCTTTGAAGAGGCCTTCACCCGGGGCACGCTGGCGGGCGCAGCCGTCGCGGAGGAAATCCGGCGGAATCGCCCCTCATGAAGCCCCTCGGATTTCACAGCCTCTTCGATCTCTACGAGTGCGATCCCGCGCGCCTCCGGGATCGGCAGACCGTGCGAACCGCCCTGCTGGAGGCCGTGGAGAAGGCGGGAGGCACGGTGGTCGCGGAGATCTTTCACCAATTCGAACCCCACGGGGTCAGCGGCGTGGTGGTCATCGCCGAATCGCATCTCACCATTCACACCTGGCCGGAGCGCTCGTTCGCGGCCGTGGACCTCTTTACGTGCAGCCCGACGCTTGACCATTCACAGGTGGAACGTCTCGTGGCGACAGCGCTCGGCGCCGGGCGGACCGAGCGCACCCACCACGAACGCGGAGCGTGATCTCAGCCCCCGCATCTCCCCGTTCATGAATCTCCAAATCTTCATCGATCCGAGCCTCGATCCCGCGGCCGATCGGAGCGCACGCGCCGCCACGGTCCTCGCGCCATTTGATCCAAAGGACGTCGCCGATCCCGACCTGCTCCGGTTCCTCGCGGAGCACTTTGAGCCGGAGGCGGGCGAACTCGTCGTGCTCCGCGGTACGCCAGCCGAAATGCGGCCGACGTTCGCGCGCTCGCCCGTGGATCCGTCAGATCTGACCCGCGGACTGAGCCAGCTGATGTGGAGCTATTCTGCGCATGAGACGGCCCCAGCCTGGCTGCGCCAGCGGCGGGATCTCCTGGCGGTGGCCGCGCGCGAAGTGCTGGAGCACCGCCGGACCCGGACGGAACCGTGGGTCGCGAGCGTGCGCCGGATGAAGGGAGACATCCTGCGGACGGTGGACGTGGATCTGCGCACGATGTCGGCCTCGAGCACGCGGGAACTGGACGTCCCCATCGAACTGATTGAACAGAGTCCGGAGCAGGTCCGCCAGTTTTTTGCCGAGCAGGATCTCCAAAAGCTGGCGCAGGAAATTCGCGGCCACGCCCGGTCCGTCCGAGCGCACGTGAAGCGGGATGAGAACGAACGCTTTCGGCTGCTGGTCGGGGTTCGACCCTTCCGGGCGTGCCAGGTCGCAGGGATCCCCACTCTGCGTTGCGAAGTGCACGAGCCCCCGCAGCGACTCGGCGTGGCGGAGATTCCGCCCCGTGATCTCAGCGATCCCCTTTCGCGCCTGGAGGCGGTGGTGCGCTTCACCGTGGAATTTCCCGCCTGGCCGGAGTTTGCCCCGGCCTCGATCGCGGAAAGCGCCGACGCGCGCCGCTGGGTCGTGGAACTGGAGCACTACCGCCACGAAGCCGCCCAAGAGGCGCTCGCGAAGGCGGAGGCTGCCCTGCGCGAACACGAACAGATCGAGGAACAACTGCGTGAGGAAGCGGACGCGCAGATGGGGGCCGCCCGGGAGGCCGCACGCAGCCGGGTCGCGGCGTTTCAGGAGTGGATCGCCCGGCACGCCTCCGCGATGACCCGCGAACGCCACCGTCGCGGCTGGCTCAGCGACGGGGAGATCGCGCGCTTGATCGCTTGCTCGGCGCTGGAAAAGTCGCGCTTCCCCATTCTCTCCCGCGAAGAGGCAGCGGACGCCGAAGCGGAGGCGGCGGGCAGCCGTGTCGCCCGGACGGACGCGGAGATGGAAGTCATCCTCGCCCTTGAGGCAGACCTCGCCGCCGCGGACATGTCCGAGATCGAGGCCGCCCTCGTCGTCTCCGTGGGGGACGCGCTGCGCGCGAGAGCCGCATTTTCCCTGCCCGCGCCGTTCCACGGCGCTCGCGTGGATCTCCTCTTCGCCGTCCCGCCGCTCGAGCAGCTTCGCCTCGCGGCGCCGAAACCGCCGAAGCGCTCGCTCCCGAGGAAGGCGGCGCGAAAGGACGCGCCGCCCGCCGCTGCGCCGCGGAGACCCGCAGCGGGAGGCTCCCGCAAGAAGCCGTGAGGGGGCAGGGTGCGGAGATAGAAAGCCGTCACCGCAGCGACGGCCCGCGCGTCTGACTGCCATGATCACGGAGCGACCGAGCGTTCGAACCCTGGCAACGCTGGCGCTCGCCGTCTTCGCGATGCTGAGCCCCCGGGAGCTGCCGGGTGCGCCCGGATATGATCCCCTCGCGGCGAGCCCGGGATCCGCCGCGAAACCGGCCAATCTGGTCGTCCACGACGAGGCCCGACAGCGAGAAATTCCGGTTCGGATCTACCTCACAACGGACAGCGGACCCCGTCCCGTCGTCTTGTTCAGCCACGGGCTGGGCGGATCCCGGGAAGGCAGCGTATTCTTTGGGCGGCATTGGTCGGCCCGCGGCTACGTTGCGGTCTTCCTTCAGCACCCGGGCAGCGATGACTCGGTCTGGAAGGGCCGCGCGCCCGCTGAGCGCATGAGCGGACTGAAACAAGCCGCCGGCTTGAAGGATTTTCTCCTCCGCGTCCAGGACGTGCCGGCGGTGATCGATCAACTCGAGCGCTGGAACGCCACCCGGGGTCACATCCTGGCCGGAAGGATGGATCTCGCTCGTCTCGGTATGTCAGGCCATTCGTTCGGCGCGGTCACGACGCAGGCCGTCAGCGGTCAGCGGTTTGCCTTCGGCCGGTCTTTCACGGATCCGCGGATCAAAGCCGCGGTGATCATGAGCCCGAGCGCACCGCGTCTCGGTGCGGCCGGCCCGGCGTTTGGTTCGGTGCGCATTCCCTGGCTGCTCCTCACCGGCACCCAGGATATGGTTCCGTTTTTCAGCCCCAGCGTGGACGCGAGGTTGAAGGTCTTTCCGGCCCTCCCGGCCGGAGACAAGTTTGAACTCGTGCTCGATGGGGCGGAGCACTCCATTTTCACCGATCGGGCCCTCTCGTTCGACCGCCTGCCCCGCAATCCCAATCACCACCGCGCGATCCTCGCGATCACCACGGCGTTTTGGGATGCCTTTCTGCGTGGCGACGTCGGCGCCCGGGCCTGGCTCGACGGGTCCGGTCCCCGCTCGGCGCTCGAATCCGCGGACCGCTGGCGGCGGAAATGAGCGGGAGCTCGCTCACCCTCTTCCCCACAGCAATCCCGCCTTCGGCACGGCGGTGATCACCGCCTGGGTCCCGGAGTTGAAGGCGAGGAAGTCCGCCTCCATCCCATCGCTGAAGATCACCCCCTCGCCCGCCATCGCGGACGTCAGCACGAGCGGCCGCGACTCCTTGATGCGACCGGTGACGAGTTCCGTCCGGCTCGCCCGACTCGGAAACGGCTCCCGGACTGAGAAGATCAGTTCCGGGTCATCCCAAGCCAGGGCAACCGGCTGAAACGCTTTTCCGGCAATCGCCGCGGCCCCCGCCTGCACGCTCCGGAGCCAGCCCGTCGAGCCCAATCCGGTCGAGACAATGACGCCGCTGGACGAGTGCGGCTCGGCCTTCTCCCCGCTCCGAATCTCGTAACGCGCCGAGACGTGGCTGCGCGCGCCGATGAACAGATCATTGACGCCGACGAGCGACTCGCCGGTGTTGAGCGTGACGCGCGCGAAAGTCAGCTCGCGGATCGGGAGCGACTTCGAGATTACCTGCTCGACGGCCCCCGGCAGCTCGGCGACTCGAAACGGCAGCAATCCGCCGTCCCAGCGCTCGGGATCCGGATTGATCCCAAGGAGGGGGCGGCGACCGACGTATTTCAGCGCGTTCGCGACGAGCCCGTCCTGCCCGATCGCGGCGACCTGGTCCTCCGGACCAAAAACATAGTTCGGGAGGAAGGTCCGATCGAGCACGTGCAGGCGCCCGAACCCCGCGAAGACTTCCCGCGCCCGGCGAACCGCCGCTTCATACGTCTCGTGCTCGCGCTCGTAGTCGCCGAAGTCGGCCCCCAGATGCTCGATGTAGAATCGCGCCTGGCTCGAGGTGTTGAAGCGCGCGATCAAATCCTGCATCCGCGTTCTCCGCGTGACGAGGACGAAGCGCTGCTCGGCCCGCCGGGTCTCGATCACCGCTGATCCTTTCCGATCAAATTCTGCAGGAGATCCGGCGTGATGTTTAGCTGTCCGATCCGATCCGCGCGCATCGCGAGATCCTGGAAAGCCTGGGCGATGATTTGCTGCGGCGCCATCCCGCTGCTCGCCACCGCCTGCAAGACCCGCGGATCCGCCCCCGCGAGGGCGTCGAAGAGGCTCTTCACTGCGAACGCCTTCGCCTCCGATTCCTGCCGCGCATTCTCGGCGGCGAGCGTCACGAGCTCGCGGTTTTGTTCCTCCAGCCCGATGCGGGCGCTCATCTCCATCGCTTTGAGCTCCTGCTCGCGCTCCTGGACCACCTGATCGGTCCGCAGCTCGTTTTCGCGGATCGCCCGCTCCTGCTCCACCGCGGCGTTTCTTCGGGCATAGGTGGCCACATCCGCTTTTTTCAGCAGCGCCTCGCGCGTCTCCGCCTCGATCGCACGAGCGGTTTCCGGCGTGGGACGGATCGCGAGAACCGCGAGCGCGATGACCTGCAATCCGAGCGCGCTCATTTCGGCCGAGGCCGTGAGGCCGGAACGCACCGCGAGGGCGATCGCGTCGCCCGCCCGCAGCGCGTCCTTCAGCGACCGCGCCTGAAGTTCGACTTTCGCGAGCACCTGCACCGCGTTTGTCACCCGCTGGGGCAGCTTTTCTGGATCCTCCGTCCGATAGCCGAGGCCGTCCGGCTTGAGCGTAAAATCGAGCAGCTGCGCGAGGCGCACGGGATCGTTCACCTGGTAGGTGACCGTTCCCTGGAGCGTGACGGTCTGGAAGTCTCCCGTCGTCTCTTCGAAGATGAACGGCCTTTCCGCGCTGCCGGTCGGGACGCTCACCAGAGTCGCGTAGGGAGCGAAATACCAAAACGCCAGGCCCGGGCCGGCGCGGCGAATCCGGCCCCGGGAGTAATGGATGAGATGCTGGGTGGGCGGCACCTTGATGAAGCGGAAGCCGAGCATGGAAGGGAGTCCTCGTTGGTCCCGGTGCCGCGGCGCCCGCGGAATGCGGCGCCGTGGTCCGGTATGTTGTGCATACTACACCAACGCGCAGGCCGCGCCAGTTGTTTGTGTGTTCCAGACGCTTTCATGTTCGTTCGCCCGCCGCCGGTGGCATCCGCTGCCCTCGCCGGACCGCGCTGGTCGGTTCCGACACCTTGCGCTCTCCCTCCGATGACGGAGGCGTCGCCCCTGCCCCGGCCGGCGCCATCCGGTGCCAGTTCGATTTGAAAGCGGGGCCAAGCGCCCGCGCGAATGACGAACACTGCTTTCGAAGCCCGCAAACCGAGGGACGAACGCCCACAGCGTCGTTCGAAATGCCGCTCCCCAACTCGCCCGCACGCCCCTCAGAGATAGTCCACTTCCACGTCCAGGAAGCCCTGCGAGCCCGGCTGCATGGGCGTCATGAGGCGGAAGGTGACCGTCTCCGTCACACCGTCGCCCACCGGGACAGCGCCGCCGAATTGCTCCACCTGCGCGCCGGAGGCGTCCCACGCACCGCTGAGCGAGCTCGAGACCCGCGGCACGTAGATCGGATCGCTGGCGCCGATCAGCCGGCGGAAGGTGATGCCGAGATGTTTGAAGCCGGTGACCGGATCGATAAAGATGCCAGCCTTCGGCATTTTCTTGGAGCCATCCGTGAAGGGATCGAGATTGAACGCGTATTTGAGCGCATTGACGATGCCGTCACCGGCTGGCGTAGCGAGCGGACCGGCGATGGCCGGATTCCCGGCATTTGGGCCGAACCGGGCGGCCTGCCAATCCCCAAAGGCACTCACCACCGTATTCAGCGTGACGGAAGAGGCGGTGACCACCGAAGTCAGCTTGAGCCCGTTGCCGAGGCCGAGGCCGCTCGTCGAGGCGAAAGTTCCGGAGTTCCCCGGAAACGTCATGAGCGTGAAAGTGGTGTTAAGCGGCGGGGAATAGCCGTTCACCCGCGTGACGCGCAGCTGGCCCGCGAGCTGGGTCGGCGTGGACAGCTGGAACTGCGAATACTGCGGGGTGGCCGGATTGGCGCCGCCGATTTCAAAGTCGATCACGCCCGTGCTCGTCTGCGTGTAGTTCCAACCTGAGGTGAGGATCGCGGCTGGGCCGCCGATCTTGAACGTGCCAGCGTTCACGATGGTCGGCGCCGTGCTGACGTTCGTGAAGGTGGTCGCGGCTTTCACCTGGAACAACCCTCCCGCCGCGATATTCAGCGTGCTGTTGTTGCCCTGCAACGCGCCGCTTCCTCCACTGACCGACGCGGAGCCGGCCAGATTGATCGTCGCACCGTTCAGGTAGGGGTTTCCGATGGTGTTGATCTCCCAGACGAGCGAGGACCCGAGGTTGAGCTTTCCGGTGATCGCGCCGGCCTTCCAGCTGAAGGTGCCGGGGCCGTTGATCGAACCCAGTGGCATGCCCTGCCCATCGACGGCAGCGGTCAGCCCGCCGCCGCTGATTTCCAGCGTCGCGCCAGCCGAAAGGCCGATCGCGGCCGCCACGTTCGGCGCCGTGGCGTCGAAGAGCACCTTCCCACCCGTGATCTGGCTCGCCACGTCGAACGTGACGGCATCCGTGAAGTGGAGCACGGTATTTGCCGGCAGCGTCAGCACCCCGCGCTGCGTCAGAGAAAACGTGCCGAAGTCGGTCGTCCCGGTCCCGGCGGTCTTCGCCATGGTGCCCGAATTGATGACGATCGGTGGCGTGCTGAAGTTTCGAAAGATCTGTCCATCCCGGGCGAATTCGATCCGGCCGGCCGGTAAGTTGGTGATGAGAAAACTGTTGCCGGCCAGCGTTCCGAGATTGTTCGGGTCGGACGAGCCGATCGTCATGACGCCCGAATTATTGAGTAAGCCTCCATTCAGGCTCGGCCCTCCGGTCGTATCGACCGCCATCACGCTTCCCGTGGCGATGATCAACGTCGTGCTGAGCTGGCCGCCATTCAGGGCGAACGTGCCGCCTCCGCCGATGACGGAGAGGTTACCCCCGCCGTCCATGGTTCCGGCATTGAGGTCGAAGCCACCGGCGGCCTGGCCGCTGGTGCCAATGGTGGAGGTGCCGGACACGGTGAGAGATCCGGCGGACAACTTGCCGCGGCCCGGTCCGGTGAAGATCGCGCCGGTCTTGAGCACGTGGTTGCCACCGGCAAATTCCACGCGCGCTGCCGCCGCGGAGCTAGTGAAAACCCCGGAGCTGCCGGCGGCGGAACTACCCGCGTCGAAAGCGAGCGTGCCGGCGTCGGCGCCGATGGTGCCGTCGTTGTTCGTCAGCCAGTTGATGGTACTCCGGCCGCTGGCGGCAGCCGTCTTCACGAAGACCGCGCCCAGCCGGTTATCGATCAGCGGCGCCGTGCTGTTATTCCGCAAAGCGAGTCCGTCGCGGGCGATCTCGATGCGCCCACCGGAGAGGTTGACGAGGGTCGAGTTGTTGCCGAGCCACGACTGTCCGTTGGCCGGAGCAGATGCCGTGACGGTGATGGTGCCGGCATTGGTGAGCGTCCCGTTGTTGAGGTAAGGCGCGCCCGAGCTGTCGATGGTGGAGACTGAGCCCGCGCCGAGCGAGAACGAGGTGGAGATGGCGCCGCCGGTCCAGGCGAGGCTGCCGCTGCCGCCGATCAAGCTGAGGCTGCCGGCGCCATCCATCGTTCCGCCCGTGACCTCGAAGCCACCGGCGGCCTGACCGCTGGTGCCAATGGTGGCGGTGCCGGAGACGGTGAGAGATCCGGCGGATAAGGCGCCGCGGCCTGGTCCGGTGAAGCGCGCCCCGGTCTTGAGCACGTGGGTGCCATTGGCGAATTCGATTCGGGCGGCCGCGATGGTGCTGTTGAACACGCCTGAGCTGCCGGCGGCGGAACTGCCTTGGTCAAAGGCGAGCGTGCCGGCGTCGGCGCCGACGGTGCCGTCGTTGTTCGTCACCCAGTTGACGGTGCTGCGGCCGGTGGCGGCCGCCGTCTTGACGAAGACCGCGCCCAGCCGGTTATCGATCAGCGGCGGCGTGCTGTTATTCCGCAAAGCGAGTCCGTCGCGGGCGATCTCGATGCGCCCACCCGAGAGGTTGACGAGGGTAGAGTTGTTGCCGAGCCACGACTGTCCGTTGGCCGGAGCAGATGCCGTGACGGTGATGGTGCCGGCGTTGGTGAGCGTCCCGTTATTGAGGTAAGGCGCGCCCGAGCTGTCGATGGTGGAGATGGAGCCAGCTCCGAGCGAGAATGAGGTGGAGATGGCGCCGCCGGTCCAGGCGAGGCTACCGCTGCCGCCGATCAGGCTGAGGCTGCCGGCGCCATCCATGGTTCCGCCCGTGACCTCGAAGCCGCCGGCGGCCTGACCGCTGGTGCCGATGGTGGCGGTGCCCGAGACGGTGAGAGATCCGGCGGATAAGGCGCCGCGGCCTGGTCCGGTGAAGCGAGCCCCGGTCTTGAGCACGTGGGTGCCATTGGCGAATTCCACGCGCGCCGTCGCGAGTGCGCTATTAAAAGCCCCAGAGCTGCCGGCGGCGGAGCTGCCCTGGTCAAAGGCGAGCGTGCCGGCGTCCGCGCCGACGGTGCCATCGTTGTTCGTCAGCCAGTTGATGGTGCTGCGTCCGCTGGCGGCAGCCGTCTTGACGAAGACGGCGCCCAGCCGGTTATCGATCAGCGGCGGTGTGCTGACATTTCGCAGAGCGAGTCCATCGCGGGCGATCTCGATCCGTCCGCCGGAGAGGTTGACGAGGGTCGAGCTGTTGCCGTTCCACGACTGTCCGTTGGCCGGAGCGGAAGCTGTGACCGTGATGGTACCGGCATTAGTGAGCGTCCCGTTGTTGAGGTAAGGCGCGCCCGAGCTGTCGATGGTGGAGACAGAGCCAGCCCCGAGCGAGAACGAGGTGGAGATGGCGCCGCCGGTCCAGGCGAGGCTGCCGCTGCCGCCGATCAGGCTGAGGCTGCCGGCGCCATCCATCGTCCCGCCCGTGACCTCGAAGCCCCCGGCGGCTTGGCCGCTGGTGCCAATGGTGGCGCTGCCGGAGACGGTGAGAGATCCGGCGGATAAGGCGCCGCGGCCTGGTCCGGTGAAGCGCGCTCCGGTCTTGAGCACGTGGGTGCCATTGGCGAATTCGATTCGGGCGGCCGCGATGGTGCTGTTGAACGCACCCGAGCTGCCGGCGGCAGAACTGCCTTGGTCAAAGGCGAGCGTGCCGGTGTCGGCGCCGATGGTGCCGTCGTTGTTCGTCACCCAGTTGACGGTGCTCCGGCCGCTGGCGGCCGTCGTCTTCACGAAGACCGCGCCCAGCCGGTTATCGATCAGCGGCGGTGTGCTGACGTTGCGCAGCGCGAGTCCGTCGCGGGCGATTTCGATGCGTCCGCCGGAAAGGTTGACGAGGGTGGAGCTGTTGCCGTTCCAAGACTGTCCGTTGGCTGGAGCGGATGCCGTGACCGTGATGGTGCCGGCGTTGGTGAGCGTTCCGTTATTGAGGTAGGGCGCACCCGAGCTGTCGATGGTGGAGACAGAGCCAGCCCCGAGCGAGAATGAGGTGGAGATCGCGCCGCCGGTCCAGGCGAGGCTGCCGCTGCCGCCGATCAGGCTGAGGCTGCCGGCACCCTCCATGGTTCCGCCCGTGACCTCGAAGCCCCCGGCGCCCTGTCCGCCGGTGCCAATGGTGGCGCTGCCGAAGACGGTGAGAGATCCGGCGGATAAGGCGCCGCGGCCTGGTCCGGTGAAGCGGGCTCCGGTCTTGAGCACGTGAGTGCCACCGGCGAATTCCAGGCGTGCCGAAGCCACGGTGCTGTTGAACGCACCCGAGCTGCCGGCGGCGGAACTGCCCTGGTCAAAGGCGAGCGTGCCGGCATCCGCGCCGACGGTGCCGTCGTTGTCGAGCACCCAGTTGACGGTGCTGCGGCCGCTCGCGGCGTTCGTCTTCACGAACATGCTGCCCGCCTGATTGCGGATGAGGGGCGGCGTGCTGACATTTCGCAGAGCGAGCCCATCTGAAACGATCTCGATGCGCCCGCCAGACTGATTGAAGACGGTCGAGCTGTTGCCGTTCCACGCTTGTCCGTTGCCGGGCACAGACGTCATGACCGTGATCGTGCCAGCGTTGGTCAGGGTGGTGTTGTTCAAGTAGGGCGCGCCGCTGGTGTCGACGCGAAGCGCCGCGCCCGACGCGACGATGAGCGGGCCCACGATGGTGCCACCGGACCAGACCGAGGTACCGGGCCCACCGGTGACCGTGACGGTGTAGGTGTTGAGGTTCGATGTCCCGCTGAGGCGCAATCCCCGGACGGTGCGATCGACGGTCGAATCGACGCGGTCGCCGTTGTCGATCTGCGCGATGTCGTTCGGCCCGGGAACGATCATGGGGAGCCAATTGGCCGCCGTATCCCAGTAGGTGGAGTCGTTGTTCGGATTGGTGTCGCGGAGCGTCGCTCCGGTCCAGCGAATCACGAATTCCACACTAAAGTAGACATTCACCTGCGACTGATTTCCCGCGCGGTCCTGCGCCACCGCGATGACCTCGTAGTCTCCATTGATCAGCGAGTTCGTCGGATCGTTGCCCTGCGAGGGCAGACCCACGTTGGAGGCGAAGGCTCCCGGGGAAAGCGTCGTGGTGAGGTTGGGGTAGGTGCCCGTGAAGGGTACCCAGACGCTGCCGTTCCAATAGGAGTTGTCGGCCGTGCGGTGCAGGAAGACGCTGACGACCGCGACGCTGTCCGCGTCCGTGGCGGTGCCGGTGATGCCGCCGGCGAGGCTCATGACGATCGAGCCATTCGCTGGGCTGGTCACGCCCAGCACCGGCGGGGTCGTGTCGACCGTGAAGAGGATGTTGTTCCCGCCAGACGTCGGCTGCGAAACCACGCCCGCTGAATTCGTGGCGAACGCGCTGAGAGCGTACTGGCCAGTCCGCGCATTCGCACCGCTGGGCAGTCCACTCGAAAGAGTCCACGTGCCGCCCGAAATCGGTGCCGCGAGCGTCGACTGCGTGGCGGTCCAGGCCGTGCCATTCCAATAGTCTCCGCTCGGGACGTGAGAAAGGTTCAACGAAACTTGGTTCGGCGAGAACCCGAGACCATTTGGATCCGTCACCGTTCCCGAGATCGTCGTGAGCGCCTGGATCGCCGAATTGTGGCCCGGGGTCGTAATGACAACGAGGGGTGGGTCAGTGAGCGCGGTAAGTGCCTGCACCGGGCGAATGATCCCGGCACCGGAATCGGAATCCGTGCCTGGGGTCATGATGTCGAGCGCCGAATTAACCATTGCGGCCCGGATCTGCGCCGCCGTGAGGCCGGGCTTGTACGCTTTGATCAGCCCCGCGACCGCCGCGGCGTGCGGAGCTGCGGCGGACGTGCCGAAGAACCGGGCGAAACCCGGGACCGAGGTCACCACGCCATCTGCCGCGGTGAAGATGGGAAACTGGGCCGTCGACCCACCACCGGTGCCGATGAGGAAGTTCCCGGGCGTCACGGCGGTGCCATCGGCGTTGAAAAACTTGCGGATGGGGCCGTCGGAACTGAAGGACTCCAGCTGTTGGGCCGCGGTGAACGAGCCCGGAAACGGCCCCGCCGGCCCCCCCGCGGACTGCGCGGTAGTGGCCGGGGCAGCCGCCACGGGAATCGCGTTGGCGGCATTGGAATGTCCCCGGGCAAAGCCCGCCGTGTTGATCGAAAGCCGGCCGCGAAACGTATTGAGGTGCAGCGCCCGCGCTTGGGCGCCTACCCGCTGCACGATGATAATCCGGTTCCCGCCGGCGGAACTGAGGGCGGCATTCTCGTACGGATTCTGCGTGCCGGTTTGCGGATTTGTCGAGCTGGAGACGACGGTCGTCCCTGCGCTGTCGAGTTGGAAGATGTCGTAGTCGTTGCTCGAGGCACCTTCGGGGTCGGCCCAAAAGAGCGACAAGTCGTAGCCGCCTCCGCCCGCGACCACCACGTCGTAATTCTGGACGGAAGGAGTGGTCTGAAAACTGTGGATCCGGTAATTCACCAAGTTGCTACCCACGGTGATGGTGATCGCACCGCCATCCACGAAATCACCCACCCAGACACCGGACGTGTCGTTCGATTTCCGGCCCGCGTTGCCGGCCGCGCAGAAATAAAGCGCTCCGGAGCCGGTGACTTCATTGACGGCGCGCGCCACCGGGCCGTCCTGAAACGGCGACTCCGGCGACATCCTGACGTCATCCACAATGATGTCACAATTGTAGGTGTTGCGCAGCGCCCGGATGTTCGCGGCAAACGACGCCTCCGTGTTGCCGGAGGCGGCAAAAAAGAGCTGCGCGCCCGGGCAAACGTCGTTCACGATCTCGAGCATCGCGAGTCCCTCGTCCGTGCCCGTCCCGTTCTGGCCAGGGACAACCGTAACCTGTCCGCTGGCGAGATTTCCGCTGGCCACGGAGGCGGCGATGCCGGCCGCCGTCGCGCTGTCCGAGATGACGCCAATTTTCACGCCGGCCGTATTGGGCAGGAAAGTGCTCCGGGCGGTGTCGGCCGCGAGAGCGCGATCCCCTTCGCTGTTCACGGAGCCGGTATCTCGCTCCACCTTCGGAGCCGGATAGATGAAATTCACCTCCGGACGCGCCGCCAGCGCCTCCAGTTCCACCAGCGACACCCAAGCGAGGAGAGAGCCATCTTTCGGGTAGCTATTCACGATCTCGCCACCGCTGCTCTTGATCGCGCTGATCAATTCTTCGCTGATGATGGCCTTGAATTCCACCAGCACGACGGAGGCATTTGTCAGCGACCGGATCAGATTGACCTCTTGTTGCGGCACACCGACGGCCACCGCCTGACGACGGACCGCGCTGGTCGCGTAAAGGAGCTGGGAGTCGATCTTAAGCTGGGCCGGCGAGCGCGATTCCTTGGCCACGAGTAGGGCCGCGATCTGAGTCGATGCCTCCACGCTCAGCCCGTGGGGCGGAGCCGCCGAACTTGTCTGCTGAGCCAGCGCCGGCTCAAGCAGTGCGGCCAGCGCGGCAAAGAGCGCGAGCGCCCGCCCGGCGGGGAGGGAACCGAAGCAGCGGCGGACAATGGTCGTGATCATGGCGCGCGGAGACCTTTCCGCGCGCCCGCGCACGAGGACTCTAGCGGGGGTGGACCGATCGGGGCGAAGGCTGCCGCCAATCGAGTCCACAGGCGCGCGGGATCCGGTGTTTGGCGTCATATCCACCGCGCAAGCCAGACCGGCCCAAAGAGAACGAATTGAATGACTACGGGAGAAGTTTTTGATGGCACGTTCTGGTGGTGGCCGCGCCTACGTGGCGCGACCGGGGTGAAGGGGTGTTGCTCCTTGGCGCGATGTAACTATCTGCGGGGGTGGAGAGTGCGGCTTCCCGGCGATATTCCAACAATTGCAAGATGATGAGCGGCGGGATGCCCGAGGGTTCGAATCGCACCCGGCTTCCGCGCGCGGCCTGGTGGTGTGACCGAAGAGGAAAGGGAGCAGGTGCATCGGAGAAGCAATCGCGGGGGCGGATCGCCGGTCGAATCACCCCTTGCCGGACTCGCTGGAATTCGAACGAGTTCGGCTCAACAAATCTAAAATATCTGTGTGGCTTGCCCCGTGGACTCGGATGTCCCGGATTCTTCGCCCCAGAGCACGCGTCGAAGGCGCATCCGTCATTTTAGGAGAATCGCTGGGCCGCACACCCGCCTCGGGCGGCCGGGCGAACCGAGTCAGCCGCGCTATGCGGGGAAGGAGCGCGCGGAAGGATTTGCCAAATGCGCCGGTTACCCGCAGGCGGGAAAACCGGTTCACTTGTCATGGGCTCGGCAAAAGCCTTTGCGCTTCAGCTGGGGGGGTTAGCTCAGCCAGTTCCCGGCGCGCGCGGGCGAGATCGAAAGTGGTCTCGGCATTGTCCGGTTGAGCCGCGACCAGCGGCTCGAGCAGGCGAAGACACTCCCTCAGCTCGCGCACCGCCTCGGCCACCTGCCCGCTTCCCTTCCAGACCGCACTGGTTATATAATGCGCGCTGCTCAGGTCCTGTTGCGCCTCGACATTCGAGGGGTCGGCGTGCGCCAGCGGACTGAACATCGCGAGCGCTCGCTGGCAGTCGACCAGGGCCCCGGTCCAATCCTCCTGGGCGTCCACCTTGGCAGAGGCGCGGGCGATCAATTGATCGGCCAGGGTGCGCTGGAAGAGCGCATTCTCCGGCTCCGCCAGCAGAGAGCGCTCGCTCATCCCGATGCTTCGGTCATGGAAGATTTGCGCTTCGTGAAAGAAAGGCGTCTCCCCGGATTTCCGGCCCAGTTGCGTCAGCACGGTGGCCAGGCGCGAGCAGACCCGGTTCAAGCGGCGCAGATCAGCGCTTCCGCTCAGTCGCTCGGCTGCCAGCTGCTCGCAGAGCGGGAGCGCCTCCCGGTAGTGGGCCAGCGCGCGGCGGTATCGTTCCGCATCATCGGGTCGGGGGTTTGCCGCTTGCACGGCGTCGCCCAGCCCGATGAGGCCACCGGCCACGAGGGCCCGCCAGTGCTCGCGGTGGATCGCATCCTCCGCGAGGGCGCGCTGGCTGATCAGCAGCGCCCCGCCCAGCGTCCGGGCGGCAGCGTCTCCCCGGCCCAGGCGAACCTCCACTTCGCCGCGACTCGCCAGGATCTGGCACAGCAGCAGGCGCGCGCTGACCTCGCGCCAATCCGCTTCCCGAGTGGCGAACGGAGCAACCAACTCGATCGCCTTAGCATAGGATTGCAGGGCGCCGGCGGAATCGCCGAGGTTCGCGCTGTACGGCTTTCCTTGCACGTCGCCCACCCGCAGGTAGGCGGCGGCCAACTCAAGCTGCAGATCGCGGTCGCCCCGGGCCTCGCGGGCCAGATCGTCGAGGTATTCGATCGAGCGGCTGACGACGAGCTTGCGCGCGGTGGTTGAGCCAGGCAGGACGGTGATGGCGTCGTGGATTTCGAAGAGGAACGTCTTGGCCAGTCGCCGGACATCCTGGAAACGACGCTCGGCGCGCTGCCCCTGCCAGGCGGTTGTGATGCCCCCGCCGGCCAGGGCCAGGAACACCAACGCGGCCGCGGTCACGCCCCAGCGGTGCCTCAGGACGAACTTCTGCGCGCGGTAGGGCAGGGTGTCGGGACGCGCCTGCACCGGCAGCCCGGCAAGGTAGCGGCGCACATCCTCCGCCAGCGCCCGCACGCTTTGATAGCGTTGGGCCGGATCCTTCGCCAGGGCGCGGAGCACGACCGTGTCCAGATCGCCCCGCAAATCACGACTCATCTCGACGTCGCTCGTGGCCAGACTCGGTCGCGTCGGAGCGACTTCCTGGATGACGCGCGCCATCTCTTCCGACCACGGACTGGTCGCGCGGAAGCGATGCGGGCCGCGGCCGGTCAGCAATTCGTAGAGCACCGCGCCGAGGCTGTAGACGTCGCTGACCGTGGTGATGACCGCACCGCGCGCCTGTTCCGGACTCGCGTAGGCCGGCGTCAGGCGGCGTTCGCCTGTCACGGTCGCCTCAGCCGCGGTGGCCGGATCGAGCAGCTTGGCGATGCCGAAGTCGAGCAGCTTCGGTTCAGCCCCGGCCGTGACGAGGATGTTCCCGGGCTTGAGGTCACGATGGACGATCAAATGCTGGTGCGCGAACTCGACCGCAGCGCAGATTTTTCCAAAAAGGGCGAGCCGCTCAATCAAAGGCCGTCCGCGCACGAAATCCGTCACCCGGGTTCCATCGACGTACTCCATGACGAGGTAAGGCAGCCCCTCGTCCGTCTCGCCGCCATCGAGCAGCCGCGCGATGTTCGGATGGAACAGCCGCGAGAGGATCTGCTGCTCCGCGCGAAAACGGCGGAGCACTTCGTCGGTATCGGTGCCGCGGCGGAGCAGTTTTACCGCCACCGGCAACCCCGCCCGCTGACCCGCGTCCGCCGCCGCGAGCCAAACGGTCCCCATGCCACCGCGCCCGACTTCGCGCTGGAGCACGTAGGCACCGCAGCGGGGCGGAGTCGCCGGCGCTGCGCCCAGCACCTGTGCGCGGGCCGCAATGGTCTGCTCCACACAACCCTCCAGGCGGGACGTCGGCTGACGCAGGAGCGACTCGACTTCCCGTCGGAGTTCCGGATCACTCGCCCCCGCGCGCTCGAGGCAGGCCGCCCGCGCCGGGCCCGCGGGCAGCTCGAGCGCTGCGTCGAGCAGCAACTTCACTTCCCGCCAGCGATCCGGAGTCAGGGCACGGCGTTCGAGCATCGCGTCGACGGGCGGGCCCGCTCAGTGCTCCGAAAGTTCCCGTTGTAGCCAGCGTTTGGCCGAGCTCCACTCGCGCTTGACCATGGCCGGAGAAATCGCGAGCACCTCGGCCGTCTCTTCCACCGTCAGGCCGCCGAAAAAGCGGAGTTCGACGATGCGGCCCTGCTGCGCGTCCATCCCTTCGAGGTCGCGCAGCGCCGCTTCCAACGCATCCGCGGCGATGCCTCGATCCTCGAAGACATCAAGGGCCGCATCGAGCGCCAGCCGCGGCGCTCCCCCGCCGCGCTTTTGGGCGCAGCGGGCCTCGGCATGGGTCGAGAGAATGCGCCGCATCATTCGCGCCGCCATCCCGAAGAAATGCGCCCGAGTGCTCCAATCGACCGAGTGTTGATCCTGCAGGCGCAAGTAGGCCTCATGCACGAGGGCCGTGGGCTGCAGCGTGTGATCCTCCCGTTCGCTCCGCAGATAGGAGGCCGCGAGGTGGCGCAATTCCTCGTAGAGCTGGGGCAACGCTGCGTCCAAAGCGGCCCGCCCGCTGCCGTTTTCGAGCGGCTCCCCCCCGGGCGGCGAAGCGGGTACAACAAACGACATCTCGCCACTATCCTACGGCCGGTCGACGCAATTGCCAGACCGCAGCACCCGAAAACTGCCAGCCGGCGCGGGCAGGAATGCCCGCGGCTCGGAGTCCCCTCGACGCGCTACTTCGCCTCCGCCTGGGCCTTGGCATTGAGCACGCTGTCCACCGCCTTCAGTTCCACCTGTCCCGAGTCGTGCCGAATCAGGAAGAGGCTGCTCGAGCCGTGATACCGCCACGTGCGGTAGTGGGTGTTGCCACCCAGCGTCACCTCCAGCGTGGCTGGCCCGTGTTTGGCGGTCAGCTCGGCGAGCAAATGCTGCAAATCACTGGACGGCATCTGATCGCGCGAACCATTGATCGAGCAAATGCGGTTCTCGTGCGGCGTGACGGAAACGCGGTAGTGATCCAGTCCGCGCGTGGGTTGCGCAGCGGCGACGTTGAACGAAACCCCGCCAGCGGTCTTCTGCGCACCCACGGGCGCATGTAGCACTGCGCCCAGCTGCACTCCGAACAACCCGCTCAAGTTCGGGATGGCCGGCGCGCGGCCAGAGGCGAGTTCCGTCACTGCCGTCGAGTCGTAGGTTCGGTCATTGCAGCAAAGCGAGGCGTACGCGCCCTTCGAGGTGAGGGTGATGTCCTTCGGACCATCGACCCACCGATACGTGGCGGTGCCATTTGTCGTGACCGATCGCGCCGGAGTCGCGCCGTACTTCGTCGAGAACGCGGCGAGCGTGCGATTCACCAGCGCCGCATCGGCATGCTGCGTCGCGGCCTCGATCGCCCCCACTCGGTGCGTCAGCGCGGTGAGGTAGACCCAGTAGGTGTCATAGCCGGGGAGGACGACCGCGGGGGTGAATTGATACTGCAGCCAGCCATCGCTCGTGCTCACCGGCCGGCCCGGCGTCAGGAGCTCGTTCAGCTTCAATCCAAACGCGCCTACGATGGGCGTCTTCGTCTTCACGCCCGGCTGCGCGGGCGGATTCGGGCTGACGTTCTTCTTCGGATGATTCTCCGAAATCGCGTGGGCCACGTTGTTCAGGACGGTGAGGAACGAGGGTTCCCCCGGAGCGCGCCGGACCGATTGGACGATCAGGATGATGACGAGGACGACCCCGGCGAGCGCGGCCGCGATGATGCCGATCAGGCGGAGGTTGCTGCTGGTTTCGGTGGTGTCGTTGGCCATGGGCGAAAGTTGTCTCCATGGAGAGTGGGGATCCCCGCGCATATTCCTTCTCTCGGCTGAATGACGCGCAACTTACTGCAATCGAGGTTGTCACCCCCGAAGTGCACGGTATCAAGGGCGGTCATGCGCATGTGGTCTTGCGGCTGGGTGATGGGCTTGGCCGGGCTGATGGCCGGTGCGGCGGAGCCGACGCCGACGCCAGCGCCCCCGCGGGACGAGCTGGCGCTGAATCTTGCTCGGGCGATCCTCGGGGCGTCGGACAATGCCGCGCGGGCGCAGTTGCTGGCGGCGGCTCCGGCGGAGCTGCGGGACATGCGGCGCCTTTGCGCGGAACTGCTGCCGCTAGAGTATCAGCTCTCCCTCCAGGGGGACTACGTGCGGTGCGAGGCGCTGCTCCAGTTTTTGCTCGAACAGGTGCGGGCGCAGAAGGACGAGGCGGATGTGCCGAAGGTGCAGATCCAGCTGGGGAACGTGCTGCGCGAACTGGGGCGGAGCCGCGAAGCTCGCGAGCTGCAGAGCGAGGCCATCGCCTACTGGGAACGGCAGTCCAACGAGCCGGCGCTGGCGCGCGCGCTCGTGGGGAGTGCCATCGTCGATCTCACGCTGGCCGATTTTCAGTCGGCCCAGCGCCAGCTCCAGCGGGCGATCGAGCTGGCGGAGAAGCGCGGCGACACCGCCACGCTCATCCCCGCGTTGAATACGCTCGGGAACGTCTATCGCCAGCAGGGCCGGCCGGAGCGGGCGCTGCAAGTCTTCGGGCGGGCGCGGGCAGCGGTGGGGGATGATGCTGCCTGGAACATGGCCTTCATTTTCAATAACATCGGTCAGTCCTACGAGGCGATGGGTCAGCTGGATCTGGCCGCCGATTACGTGCAGAAGGCGCTCGCCGTCGCGGAGCGGGTGAAGTTTCGGCCGCGGGTGGCCAACGCGAACACCTTTCTCGGCGAGATCCGGTTGGCGCAGGGAAGCGATGTCGAGGCGGCGGCGTTTTTCGAGGCCGCCTTGGCGCTGAGCCGCGAGCTGCAGAATCCCCTGAGCGAGGCCCGGGCGCTGCAGGGGCTCGCCCGGATCGAGTTGCGCGCGGGTCACGCCGAGGCCGCGCTCGCGCGCGCCACGCAGGCCGCGACGATGTATCGTAATCTGGGTAGCCGCGATCTGCTCGCGCCCGCTCTGACGTTGCAGGGGAGCTGTCTCCGCGCGTTGCAGCGGAACGACGAAGCGCGGCACATTTTCGAATCTGCCATCGCGGAGGTGGAGGCCGTGCGCGGCCAGCTGGCCGGCGGCGACGTCGACGCGCAGAGTTTTCTCGAGAGGCAGGTGGCGCCGTATCAGGAGCTCGTCGCCCTGCTGGTGGACGCTGGCCAGCCCGCGGAGGCGCTCGTCCGGGCCGAGCAGGCGAAGGCGCGCGTGCTGCGCGATCTCGTGCAGCGCGGCCGGCCCGATCTCGCCTCCTTCCTCACACCCGCCGAGCGCGAGAAATCGGCCGGATCTGGCCGCCGACTCGCCAACGCGAATCGCGCCCTCGCCGTCGAGCAACGCCGGCAGCCGCACTCGGATGAAGCCGTGACGGCGGCGCAGGTCGACGTGCGCCGCGCCCGCGGCGAGGCGGAGGAACTCGAGGATTCGCTGCGGCAGGCGCATCCCGAAGCGGCTGGCCGCGAAGTCGCCGGTCTGCGGCCGTTCGATCCGCGCGGACTGGCGGAGCTGACCCGCGAGGGCATGGTCTGGGTGGAGTTTGTCGTGACGGCGGAGCGGACCTTCGTTTTTTCCGCGGGTAAGGATGCGGTGCCGGCGGTGCGGGCGATCGCGCTGACGCGCCGGGAGCTCACCCAGCGCGTGGAGGAATTTCGCCGCCAGATCGCCCAACGGGATCTCGGCTGGCGGGCCGGAGCGCGCGCCCTGTACGATTTGCTGCTCGGACCGCTGGATGGCGGGATCGATCGCGCCGCCGGCCTTGTGCTGGTGCCGGATGGCGCGCTGTGGGAACTCCCCTTCGCCGCGTTGCTTGATGCGGGGAACCGGCCGCTGCTCGAGCGGGCCAGCCTCCGGCTCGCGCCATCGCTCGAGTCGAGCCTCCGCGAGCGCGACGACTCGGAGGGCAGCGCGCGGTCGCAGCGCGCGGTCGTGAATGGTACGCCGGGCGACGTCCTGTTGGTGGGCAATCCCACGTTCGAGAGTGGCGGCGAATTCGCCCCGCTGCCGGAGACCGAAGCCCAGCTCACCGCCATCGCCGCAGCCTACGCTGGCCGCACCGTCACCCGGCTGGTCGGCGCGGATGCCCGGGTGAATTCGTGTCTGCGGTTGATGCCCGGGCAGCGGGTCCTGCATTTCGCGACGCACGGCGTGCTGAATAATGCCGAGCCACTGGCCTCGTGCCTCGTGCTGACCCAAACCGGATTGCGTGACGGCGAGGACGGGTTGCTGGAGGCCCGGGCGATCCTCAACCGGTCACTGCACGCGCGCGTCGCCGTGCTCGAAGCGTGTGAAACCGGCCGCGGTCGCACCGGCGCGGGCGAGGGCCTGCTCGGGCTGTCGTGGGCCTTCCTGGCGGCGGGCTGCGAGAGCACCGTGGTGAGTCAGTGGAAGATCGAAAGCACCAGCGCGGGGGCGGTGATGATCGGCCTGCACGAGCAGCTCGCGCAGGGCATCGCCCCGGAGATCGCGCTGCGCACTGCCGCCCTGCGCGTGGCCCACACGAAGGAAACTTCCCATCCGTTTTACTGGGCGCCGTTTGTGGTGATCGGAAGATAGCGCAGCCGGGGGCGGATGATCGTCCGCCGTCCCCTCGCCGGTCCGGCTCCCGGCACGGCTGAGGTCCTCCCCGGCCCAAAATTCCTGCGTGGCGCGAGCGGGAGCGTGCCGGCGCGGACGGGCAACTCTGCCGCAAATGAACGCGGTCCTCCCTCCGTGCCGGGAACCCTGCCCAAGAAGGTTCCTCAAGTGCAATTTCGGTTGCGTCGCGCCCCAGCCCCCTCACCCACTCCACTCGCAATCGCCTCCGGGCGCGACAAAGGCGGACGGCGACCGTGCGCCGCGTCCAACCGAGACGCTCGGCGACCTCGGACGCATCCAAACCATCCGTCAGGACCAACTTCATCAGCCGACGATCGCTCATTGGCAGCTCGCTGATGGCCCGGCGAAGTTCCCCGCGCTGCTCTGCCTGAATGAGCCGCGCAAACGGCGAGGGATTTCGACAGCGACTTTCATGGAACGCCACGACTCCTTCGGCATCAAGGCTACTGAAGGGAGTTTCCCGGTGTCGGGCTGTCTGGCGCAGGTGATCCACGCACACGTTTCGGGCGAGACAGCAAATCCAAGGCGCGAGGGGCCGATGGCAATCGAACCGCTCCAGCTGCTCAAAGACCCGGATTGCGACCCGCTGACACATATCATCAGTCTCCGGGAGAAGCTGGGGGAAGGACTTCAGCGTCCGACGGATGTGCGGCACCATGAGCTGCCAGAGAGCAGCCCCAGCGGTCTGACACCCTCCGAGTATCCAAGCCGCGATCAGGCTCTCAACCGAAGAACCCCCCGGCGCGCTGGAATCGAGAGCGCGAATCTCGGGGGCGGGACCTTCAGCGCGATTCGATGGGGGCGTTGAGGCACGGCTGGGCTCGTCACGCGCGGGGCTGCGGCCGCCAAGCGCAGGGATGACGATCCTGAACACGCGGACGTTGCCGACGGGATCGGTGATGACTTTGCTCATGGGGTAAGTTGTCCCCATGGAGAGTGGCGACTGGCGCGGATATTCTGCGCACCAGTCGAATTTCGCGCGGAGCGTCGACTCGAGGTTGATTGAGCGGGCGCGGTGGTTTTCCAGACCAGCGCGATGCGCGCAGCTTGCGGCTGCAGCCAGACGGTTGCGCGGGTGGGATCCGGCAGCCCGAAGCGCCATTTCCCCGCCAAGATCATCAAATCGCAAAAAAACGCGTCGGATGGAATATCCGCAAAATTCCCCGTTCTCCACGAGCGCGGGATTCCGACGGTCGGATCCCAAACCGGTCTTCACCCCATCTGATCCAGACACCAAAAATCATGAGATTCCTTTTCGGGTTGTCGTTCCTCCTCAGTTCTCTCAGCAGCGTCTCCGCGCAACGACAGCTCACCTACTCCCTCGGCAACGGCGGCGGAACTGGCCAATCATCCACGGCTCCATCGTTGAGCGCCAACGCCAGCGTCCAATACTCGTCCGAAAGTGTCACGGTTGCCTACGGCGGGATCACCGTCTCAGGCGCGTCCAGTGTGCCCATCGTAGATCCCGGCGGCGCCCAGGGCCAGTTGGGCGAATACGGCTCCTCCTACGATACCTACACGATCACCACGGCGTCCGGCGCGCCGGGAACCGTCCGTTTCACGTTCCATCTCAGTGGCACAATGGCGGGAAGCGCTTTCGGACAAGGCGGCTTCCAGAGCCAATATGAAGCGAGGGTGGAAGGGTCCTCCTTGAGCCTCAATCTATTCAACGGGTCCTTGAGCTCCATCCAGGGACTGACCGGGACGCAACCTTCCGATCACCAATCTTTTACGGGCAGCGGGCGTTTCACGTCAGGCGATCCCTTCGGAGTCAGTATGATCCTCTCGCACAGTGGGTCCGTCGATGCGACGAATTCGCAAGCGACGCCCCCTGGCGGGGGGCAGTACGGGACGACGATATTCCTGCAGAGCGCGGGGTTCACCGTCGTGGACGATCAGGGCGATTCCCTCGACTTTACGGCCGAGTCAGCCAGTGGCACGGCCAGGGGGTTGAATCTCCCAGCCGCGGCGGATTACAGTTCTTTCACGGTGACGAATCAAGCTGCCGGCCGCTTCGGGAGCACCCTATCGTTGCTTGATGGCACCGCGAGCGCAGCGACGAGCGTCACAGCGGCGTTTGTGGCACCTCCGCCGGCGATTCAGATCCGCCCCGTCAGCGACGTGGCGGATCTCAACGGCACGAGCAGCGATCCCGTGGTGGTGCAGATCAGCTACGACCCCGTCGCCGCGCAGTCCATTTTCGGCTCGGCTCTCTACCTCGAGCTGGCCTGGTTTCAGAATTCCACCGGCACGTGGAAGAACGCGGTTCTGGGCAATAGCGGTTCCACCACACCCACGTTTTTCACCCGCGCCTACAACCCCGCCACCGACTTCCATCTCGGGAACTTTGGCCTCGACACCGCGAACCACGTCGTTTGGGCGGTGGTGAATCATAACAGCCAGTTCGTCGTAACGGTCCCTCCGCCCGTGCTGGCCGTAAACTCGGTGAGCCGCTCCGCTCAGGGCGTCTTCCATCTCAACTGCACGGGAGAACCCGCCCGCGTCAACCGCATCGAATCGTCGGCCGACCTGGTCACGTGGACCACCCTCGCCTCCGTGCAGGCCGATGGCGCCGGCGCCTTCCAGTTCGACGACAGCGCCGCCACGGGCCGCAAGAAGTTCTACCGCGTCACGTATCCGTGAAATTGCGGACGTCTCGAGTCTCCGCGCTCCGAGTGTAGCCCGCTTCCCGCGGTACGGCTGTCGGTACGGCTGAGCTCCTGCTCGGCCCAAACTTCGCCGCGACTCCCGCCCCGCACCCCTTCCCGCCTCCGCGCCGACGAGAATCACAGCTCGCCCTCGGGATCGGCGTCAAAGCGGCGCTACTCGATCCACTCGAGGCGATTCACCCGCGCGGGGTGTCGCCTGCCGACGGGATTATTCTCGGGCGCCACCGGCGCTGGCATCGTTAGGCGGGTCGACGTCGAGAGGGAAATCCGGGCGCGCGAATCGGGCGCGCGGAGGACGGATGGGGTGCAACGCGGGAGTGTGAGCGGAGTTTGGGCCGAGCGGGAGCTCAGCCGTACCGGACCCGGTACGGCTGAGGTCCTCCTCGGTTCGATATTCGTGCGACTCCGCGGTGGCGTCGTCCGGCAGCGGCCACGTCTCACCGCTGCCTTGCTCGATGTCAGCGCGAGCCGATCTTCGCCCGCCAAAGCGGCAAAGGGTGCCGCACTCCAAATGAGCGGGCCGCGTTCCGCCAGCGCGACCGCGACGCGATCACGGAAAAAGCAATGGCCGCGGAGCGCCCGAAACGCGCTCCGCGGCCTGGTTGGGGATGGACGTTTTCTATACCCGACTACACGGGGACTTCGCCTTTGGGCATCACCGCGGCCTTGTTCACCACGAGGGCGACCTTGCCGAGCTCGTCGTTCGCGGCCTTCACCTCCTTGAGGGTGGCGTCGAGCTATGCGGCGAAGTCCGGATCGCCGAGCGCGATCGCGGAGGCATGCGTTGTCCTCTGACTATCGCGCGTGGCGGTTGCCCGGGTGCGGCGTTTAATGGTGGGTGTGGCTCCTCGCGAGGGCGGTGTCGGCCGAGAGCGGCTTCACCGGGGCCGAGCTCTGCACGACATCGCGATCCGCGGCGGCTTCACTCGTCGAGGCGATGTCCGTGGCGCCGGATTCGGCGAAGATCTCCTTCGCCTTCGTCACCTCCTCCGAGTTGTCGCAATGCGCGGAGATGAGGATGCCGCCGGCGGCAATCTTGCCCTCATAGCGCTTCGCCTCGAACTCGGGGATGCCGAGGCCGATGAGGGCGCCAGCGATGCCGCCGACGCCTGCGCCGATCGCGCCGCCACTCAGCGCGGCCATGATCGGTCCGGCCGCGATGAACGGCCCGAGGCCAGGGATGGCGAGCGCGCCGATGCCGGCAAGAAGTCCGACGGCGGCGCCCAAGACTCCGCCCGTTCCGGCGCCAATGGTGGCACCTTCCGGCATCTTGGTCTGCTTTTCGTGGGCGAAGTCACGGGAACTCCCGGTATCGGGGAAAAGCACGGAAATGTCGTCCGTGGAGAACCCAGCGGCGTTGAGCCGCTCCACGATGTTCGCGGTGAGGGTGTGGGTGTTGGCGATGCAGAAGGCTGAAGTACTCATGGGATGTGGATGGGCTGAATGGTTGACTGAATTTCGAGGTCGGAACGGAAAAATGGAGTGATCAGAGAGCGGCGAGTTTCACTTGGAGGGTGTCGGTGACGTTGCCGGGGCCTGCGATCTGCGTGGCGATCGCGACGATCGTCGCGCGTTCCTTTTCGGAACCGACCGGCCCACGAAGCGTGACCAGCCCATCACGGGCGATGATCTCGCAATTCTTCGCGTCAATGGAGAGGGAGGCGTCCGCGACCACGGCCTGACGAACCGCTTTGACGAGCTTGACGTCGGACGGTTTAGTAGGTTCCGGATCGGCGGTCCGGTCGGCCACACCGCCACCCGGGGCCATGTTGTTCGCATCAGGACTCCCGACGGCGGGACTCGCCGGAGACGGACTCGCCGGCGTGGGAGTGGGCGTTTGCGCAGACGCGGACGCCGCGAAGGCCAAGGCCGCGACGAAAAGGGCGAGAGACGTCGTTTTCATCAGCTGCCAAGGGTTCGTCGGGGCGACTCAGCTTGGTTGTACGCGGGCGCAGTTTCCGGTCGGATGAGGCCGCGCTGCGGCGGCATGAGAGACGATCGAGCGGGCGGACTCAGGCCGCGACGAACTCGAGCTCGGCCACGACCGCGCGGAGACGGCGGCTGGCTTCGAGAACTTCGCGGAGCTGAACCGAAACGACCGACCTCGCCGCGGGCGGGAGTGCCGGATTCTCGAAAGCCATGGCATAGGCTTCGCCACATCGATCGTTGAAGCGGAGGCAGCCCACCGCGAGCGTACTGTCGTCTGCGTGAGCAAAGGCCGGGGTCAAGTCCAGCCAGAACCCGATCAGGTGCGCTTCGATCCCCTCTCGGCGGATGGCCGCGCCGGGAAACGACCCGAGTCGCTGGAGTTCACGACGGTAGGCATCATGGCTCTCCGACAGCTCGGAAGTCAGGGTTCTCAGCTCAGGATCGTCGGCCGCGATGGCGGCATTCCGGTAAATCCGGGCCGCCTCGCGGGAAGTCTTGATCAGCAGTTCCACGGCATCTGCCGCGGAATGATGGGGGTTCACAGAGGCCATCGGGTCCGGTAACGTTTTTAGTCCGTGCGTTCGTCAGTTACTTGCCGAGGACCTTTAGGACGATGAAGACCAGAATGGCCAGGCCAAAGCCGCCGCCGCAGAGATAAACGAGGAAGGCCCAGCCGGCGGCCGCGATGAGGAAGGAGGAAGCGAGGATCATAGGGAGTGGGGTTGGAGGTTTCGTTGACTACTGCCTGCCAAGCAAGTGCGGTGCCCCTGCCCTGCCACCGCCTGCAGCGTTCTCGCTCACAGCGCTTTACGTTTATCTTTCAAGCGCCAAAGACCGGCCGCGCCCGCTGCGATTTGCAATTGCCATCAGGGGAGGAATTGCAAATCGCACGGAGGCCCATCGCGGGAGCGGCCCAAAGCTCCGATGCAGCTTGGACTTCCTGTTCCGCGAGCCCCAAGCTGGTCATCATGAGCCATCCCGCCCCCGCGAAACTCCCGATCTGGGCCATCGCGGCCCCCGCGCTCGCCGTCGTGGTCCTCGCACTCGCCTGGGGACGCGCCAGCGGCGGCCTTGTGCTTTCCATCGTCAGTCTCGCCCTCGTCGCCGCGGTACTCGTCAGCGTGCACCACGCTGAAGTCGTGGCCCACCGGGTGGGCGAACCCTTCGGCACGCTGATCCTCGCGGTCGCGGTCACCATCATCGAAGCCGGACTCGTCGTCTCGATGATGCTCGGAGGCGGCGAGAGCGCGGGCGTCCTCGCGCGGGATACGGTCTACGCGGCCGTGATGATCGTCTGCAACGGCATGGTGGGCCTCTGCCTCCTCGTGGGCGGTTTGCGGCATCGCGTGGTGGAATTTCGCGTGGACGGGACGGGCCCGGTTCTCTCCGTGATCGTCGCGCTTGCCACGCTCACTCTCGTGCTCCCGAAGTTCACCGAAACCACGCCCGGACCCACGTACTCGCCTTCCCAGCTCGCATTTGCCGGGGCGATGTCGCTTCTGCTCTACGGGATCTTTGTTGTCGTCCAGACCGTGCGGCACCGCGACTACTTCCTCCCCGTCGATACCGGCAACGAGGAGGCGCACGCCGACCCGCCCTCGCGTGGCACCGCGCTGCTTTCGCTCGGTTTGCTGATGGTGGCGCTCGTGGGCGTGATCGGACTCGCCAAGACCCTCACGCCCTCGATTGAGGCCGGGGTGAAAGCCGCGTCTGCCCCGCCCGCCGTGGTCGGCATCGCCATCGCCCTGCTCGTGCTGGCCCCCGAGACGCTGGCCGCCACGCGCGCGGCCGCCGGAAATCGCATGCAAACGAGCCTGAACCTCGCCCTTGGCTCGGGCGTCGCGAGCATTGGCCTCACCATTCCCGCGGTCGTCGTGGCCGCCTACTTCCTGAAGCAGCCACTGGTGCTCGGCTTACCGGGAACTGAGACGGTCCTCCTTGCCCTGACCTTTTTCGTCAGCGGAATCACGTTCGCCAGCGGCCGCGCGACGATCCTCCAGGCCTCCGTCCATCTAATGCTGTTCGTGGCCTACCTCTTCCTCTCAATCGTGCGGTGAGACGAACTTCGAATGCGGTGGTTCAGCGGAACGCGACATCGCCCGACAACCGCTCCGATCGGCAAACCCCGAATTGATCCACGGCGACTGCGCTGGCTGAGCGCGCGTCCTTGCGAGACGTGCGCGGGCTTCGCGGAGGTGCGAGCGGGTCTTGTCGAGCCTTCCGCGGGTCTTACCGAGCTGCGCACCGGTCTTACCGAGCCTTCCGCGGGTCTTCACGAGATGTCCGGGGGTCTTAACGAGGTACGCGCGGGTCTTCGCGTCTCTGCGCCTCCGCGCGAACCCCTCAACTCCGCGACTTCGCCCCGCACGGTTCCGATGCTTTTCCGGACCATCTCGCGGGGCCCAGCTGGACCTCCCAATATGCAGGCAAGCTTGTCTGGCTATCTCGCGACGCTCGGTTCCGATTGGTTCCGATTGCTGATCACGGATTACCGCCCCATCGGCGCCCCCGCCCTCACCGTTCCTCGGGGCCCAAGAGCAGGCGCCGGAATTTTCCAGACAGATATCCATATCGCCCCGCCAGAAAAGCTTCGCGACGGCGGAGAGCGGGATGGTTGGAATCTGATCGACTCAGCTTCGCGAGCGCCGTAGATTTTTTGCTCTCGCCATGGGGTCGCGGTCGGCTTCGGCGCATGCGGACTACAACCGCGCCTTCACCGCCTCAACGGCGGCGATTCGACCCTTGAGCAGCGGAATGAAGCGGACGAGGAAATCCTTGAAGTCGGTATCGGCGGTCGAACCGAGCGCCCGCTCCATGTCTGCAAGTATCTGAGGCAGGCCGCTGAGCAGCATCGTGATGTAGGTGCGGTCGAATTCATCCACCCCGGCGTTCGAGAGCTTCTCGACGGCGCCCTCGGGCCGGCCGATTTGATCGTCGGTGAGGATGATGCTCTTTTTCCTCGCGAGAACGGTCAGGTCGGCAGCGGCCGCCTTGAGGGCGTCACTGACACCGACCGCCAGCTGACGCACTTCCGGTTTTTTCCCATCATTGACCGCGAGCGTTGCGAGTCGCTGACTGCTCAGGACGTTCTGGTAGAGCTGCTTTACGTAGGACTCCTCCGAGTTGGTCAGGGCGCTCGTCCCCTGCGCGGACGCGCGCGGGGCCGCGCCGAGCGACAGGAGGAGGCCGAACAGCGAGATTCCGAGCGGGTGGATGAAAGCGAAGGGTTTCATGATCGTAGGAGGTGGAGGCGGAAGAAGCAGGCTGCCTGCCAGAGATTCGCTTGGCGAGAGAATCCCGACTTTGATGGACGGCACGGGCAAGCTCCGGCTTGCCCCAAAATTTCCTCCGGTCGCAAACGTAGGAAGAGCGGGCCGAGCAGGAACTCAGCCGTACCGGGTCTCGATCGATGGTACCGGCAAGCTCCGGCTTGCCCCAAGTCTCCTCCGGTGGCGTGGACGCAGGGGGAGCGGGCCGAGCAGGAGCTCAGCGTTACCGGACCGGACCCCCGCAACGACCCCCATCGGGGACGTTGATCGGCGATTGCGGGCCGTATTTTCGGGTTGTGAGCCCACTTTGGTCTGTTTTCGGGGTTGGAAGTGGGCGCTCGGACACTTTCAGCCTGCGTTGCACCTTCAAAGTGTGCGCTCGCACACTTTCAACCTGCCGCGCACCTTCAAAGTGTGCGGCGACCGTTGAGGTTTCTGCTTTGTACCCCGCCAGCGAAAAAATTTCGCGGAAATTTCTGAAATTCACCAATAACGCTCGTCCGCGGAATTTCGGCGACGGGGTCGCGACAGACTTTCCTTCTGGCGCGCACACTTTGGAAGTGCTTTGCCGGTTCAAAAAGCTGCGCCGCAGGTTTTGCGTCGGCGGGAGCACACTTAAAGTGTGCGCAGGCAGACATTTTTTCTGCTCCGAGAACGAAAAGTGTGCGGGGACGGTGGGAAATCTGGCGCGGGGCTTGGGAATCTGAAAAATTGCCGACCCGAAACCGTCTCTCGCACACCTGAAGTGTGCTCCGAAGACTTTGAGTGTGCATCCGCACACTTTGAGGGTGCAAGGGACGATCGAAAGTGTGCGGCGCGGAGATCTCAGCCCTCAAAGCAGAAACCTCCGCGGTTTTTTTTCGCTCGCAGGGTAGCGGGTAGGTTCTGAACCTCCAGCGCAGGTTGAAAGTGTGCCGCTACACCCTGCGAACCTGCGGCGCAGGTTAAACGGGTGCGCTGGCACGCTCCGAGCCTGCGGCGCAGGTTGAAAGTGGGCGGCCGCACTCTGGGGGAGTGCGTGGGTGGGTTCGCCGGGAGTAACCCTGATTCGGAGGTCGCGGCGGAGATTTGACGCGTACGAACGTGAACGGGCGAGGTGCGTCCCAGGTTATTCGAGGGTCGGTGCAGGTTTTGATGATGACGGTCCACGCCGGAAACCGATGAAGGGGGGAAGGCTTCGCCGCTTCGCGGCACTAATCGACGGTACCGGGGACGCAACCGCTCCCCCGAACCATCGCGCCGCCGACGGAGACGGCGCGGATGCGCGAAGCGGTGGCAGGTTGATCCAACGGCCGGATCCTGCTCTGCCCTACGGCGCGGCAATCGCCCGATAGAAGCGCTGGGTCGGTGGCGGCTGGGTCGTGTCGAGGTACTCGAAGCGGCCCGTCGCGTTGGCCGTGAGGACGCCAGAGAGATTCGTCCAGGTGGATTGCAGGTTGTCCGAGGACTGGATGAGGTAGTTCAAGCTGGGAATGCCCTGGCACACCACGAGCGTTCCGGATGCGCTGGTCGTCACGGAGACGATATTCAGCGAGGCGCTGCTGCCCGACCGAACCGTCACATTCACCGTGCCCGTGCCGGTGCTGCCCGCATAGCCGTCGGTGACGGTGAAGGAGAAGGAATCCGGGCCGACGTAGTCGGGCGGCGGCGTGTAGGTCACCGTGCTGCCGGAGAGGACGACCGAGCCGCCTTGCGCCGACGTGGCACTCACTGCGCTCACGCTCAGCGCGTCCCCATCCGGATCGCTGGAGATCGCCCGCAGCTTCGCGGTGGAAAGGGTTTGCGCAGTGTTCGCCATCGTTCCGAGCGGGATCGTGCCGCCGGTCGGACGCCGGTTGATGCGCAGGCTGAAATTCTGCGTGGCATCGGGCGCGATGCCATTCGTGGCGGTGATGGTGAACGGGAAGCTCTGGCCGCCCGTGGCCAGCGCGGGCGTGCCGCTGAGCACTCCCGCGGACGAGAGCGTGACCGCCGAGGGCAGAGGACCAGTTGTAGTGAAGGAGGGTGCCGGGTTGCCGCTCGCCGTCACCGCGAACGAGCCATTCACCCCCGCGGTGAACACCGCGCTGGCGGCGCTGGTGAACTGCGGCGCGATTCCACTCGGAGTCGGGGTGACCGGAACGGTCGGCGTGGGCGAAGGCGTGGCCGTTGGCGAAGGCGTGAAGGTCGCCGTCGGCGTGGGCGTGACGGTCGGAGTGTTCGTGGGCACTCCGGTCGGCGTCGGCGTCGCGCTCGGCGTGTTCGTCGGCGTGTTCGTCGGCGTGTTCGTCGGCGTGTTCGTCGGCGTGTTCGTCGGCGTCGGAGTCACGGTCGGCGTTGACGTCGGAGTCACGGTGGGCGTTGACGTGGGGGTTCCCGTCGGCGTTGACGTGGGCGTCGCGGTGGCGCTCGGAGTCGGGGTTCCTGTCGGCGTGCCGGTGGGTGTGGGGGTCGGGCTCGCCGTGGCCGTTGGCGTGTTCGTCGGCGTGACGGTCGGAGTGCTCGTGGGCGCTCCTGTCGGCGTCGCAGTCGCCGTCGGGGTGTTCGTCGGCGTGTTCGTCGGCGTTGGTGTGACGGTGGGCGTCGGCGTGGGGGTTCCCGTCGGCGTTGCCGTCGGCGTCGGCGTAGGCGGCTCGAAGATGGTGAGGGTGAAGTTCTGCGAAGCCTGCGTGCCCACCCCGTTATTCGCGGTGATGATGACGGGATACGTTCCGCCGGTGCCCGCCGCCGGCGTCCCGCTCAGCACACCGGTGCCCGGCACGAACGTCACGCCGCTGGGCAGCGGTCCGCTCAGGGCCAGCGTGGGCGGCGGGAATCCGGTCGTCGTCACGGTGAAGGTCCCGGCCGATCCGGTACTGAACGTCGTAGCATTCGCGCTGGTGATGGCCGGAGCCTGGTTGACCGTCAACGTGAAGCTCTGCGCCGGGGTCGAGCCCACCACATTGGTGGCGGTGAAGGTGATGGCATATGTCCCGCCCGTGCCGACGGCCGGTGTGCCCGCCAGCGTGCCCGTGCCGTTGCCATTATCGGTGAAGGTCACGCCGCTGGGCAGCGCCACGCCGCCGCGCGCGATGCTCGGCGCGGGGAAGCCGGTCGTCGTCACGCCGAAGCTCCCGGCCGTGCCGACGATCAAGGTCGCGCTATTCGCGCTCGTGAGAGCGGGTGCTTGCCGGACCGTCAGCGTGAACGTCTGGGCCGCCGTTGAACCAGCCGTATTCGTCCCCGTGAACGTGATCGCATAGGCGCCGCCCGTCCCTGCCGCGGGCGTGCCCGCCAGCGTGCCAGTACCGTTGCCGTTGTCCGTGAAAGTCACACCGCTGGGCAACGTCACGCCGCCGCGCGCAAGACTCGGCGTCGGGAATCCCGTCGTGGTCACCGTGAACGAACCCGCAGATCCAACCGTGAAGGTGGTGTTATTGGCGCTCGTGATGACCGGGGCCTGATTGACGGTGAGCGTAAAGCTCTGGCTGGCGTTGGGCGCGATTCCGTTGCTCGCCGTGATGGTCAGCGGGAACGTCCCGCCCGTGCCGGCGGCCGGCGTGCCGGCGAGCGTGCCGTTGCTGGCCAGGGTCACGCCCGCAGGCAACGGGCTGGCGGTCGCGTAGGTCGGCGCGGGCTGGCCCGTGGCCACGACCGCGAAGCTGACCGCCGTGCCAACGGTGAAGGTTGTGCCGGTCGCACTAGTGAAAGCCGGTGGGATGCCGAGCAGCGTGATGGTCGCGCCGCCGCCGTTCGGGTCGGCGGTCGAGACCGAGGTAAAATTACTCCCGCTGACCGTGCCCTGCGAACTGATCGAAGGCGTGCCCGGCGGCACGGAGGCGTTGATCAGCACCGAGTAGAGAATGGTGACGCTCTTGCCCGCGGGCAGAGAGGGAATGACCACGGGGGAGGCCAGCGGATGCGGCAGGTCACCCAACGAACGCGCCCGCGCCCCGGCGGCCTGGCCCATGGCGGGCAGGCGGCGTTCGCCCTTCACCAGATAGCCGAACATGAGGCTGTTGCGGTCCTTGATTTCGTAGGTGTCCAGCAGCCCGAGCGCGTGCCCCATCTCGTGCATGAGCGTGGTCAGGAGGTCGATCGCGCCCGCCGGAGCTCCGGCAGGATCGGCCAGGCGGCGCGTCGCGTGCGGCACGAAGGCAAAGGCCCCGTCCTTCTCCGGCGCCGGATCGATGAACCAAATATTACCCGCGGCGCGACTGGAAACGCGGACGACGCCGCCCTCGGCCTGGCCAAGATGCAGCCCGGGCAACTCCGTCACTTCAAAGCTCAACCCACGCAGGATGGCGACCTGCCCGGCACTCAGACCGGTCGCTTCCCAGCGCGCGCGCGCCACTGCCACCAGCGAATCCAGCTGACGTTGCGTGAGGGGAGACCCCTCACCAACGATCCTTTCCGCAGGCTCGGACGACGCAGGCGGCAAGTTCAACCGCATCTCACTCTCATTCGATACTGCAGCTCTTGCTCCCGCCCGAGGTGTCGCGGCAAGCGTGCTGACCTGCCCAGTCTCGGCCCGCTTCTCCACGCCGCCGGGGGCGAACATCAACGGCGGGGCCTGCGTCGCATCCCGCACATAGTTACTCCCGTTGATGATGTCGGTGCCTCCCGTCCCAAACGCTCCCCCGGTCGCGCTGCCGGGATTCAAGGCGTTCACGAAGTTCGTGATATCCGTATTCGTCGGCGTCGCCGCCAGGCTGGGTCCCCCCGCTGCATCGTACAATCCAAAATCATTCGTCGTGGCGACCGAGCCCTGTTTGCGCAAGCCGATGCCGGAGGCGCCGTTGCTCCCGGCGCTGGTGTTGCTGAAGATATTCAGGAACACGGCATCATCGGTGCTCGACGCATTGCCGGCATCGACGCGAATGCCCTCACGCGGCGATCCGCCCGCGTTGACCGGTGCCGCGATGGTGTTGCTGGCGATCTTGAGTTTCATCACGCCCGAAGTTGCCCTCCCAACCAGCAGGATTCCGTTTCCGTCCGTGCCGGTGATGGTGTTGTTGGTGACGGTTAGGGTCAGATCGGGCGTCCAGGCGCTGCCGGCCCCCGAAACGCCGTTGCCACCGGCGATGCCGTTCCCGCCGCCACCGTTCACCGTGTGGGTCGCCGCGATGACATTGTTGTTCACCACTCCTGTCATGGTGGTGTAGCCGTTGCATCCTATCAGGAGCACCGTGCCGATGCTGCTGCTGCCGAGGGGGCTCCCCGGCGTGCCGTTATTGGACATGTCGAAATTCGAACGGCTGCGCTGCGCGGCGTTCGGGCCGGAAACGGAGACGATGATGGCCTGGTTGGCGATCGGCTTGGGCGTGATGAAGTTTCCCGTGATCGAAATGAGATTGGTCGCATCGCCCGGAATGCCACAGGTCGCGCCGGGCCCGCCCGGATCGCCACCGAGCACGAACTGAATGCCGGCGCCGCCCGGTTGAGTGATCGTATTTGCCGCCACGCTCGCTTTGTTCACGCTGAAGACCGCGCCGGCGCCATTGCCGAGACCCACGAAGTTGATTCCGACACCCGTGTTCGTCGTGATGGTGTTGTTCGAGACCGTCGCATCTGTCAGCGTTCCGCTCGAGCACTGGATATCGAGCCCGCTGTAGAATGGATTGGTGAACACGTTCTGCGTCACGTTGAGCGTGCCGGTGAGATTGGCGCCGAGACCGGCCGCGCCCGAGGGATTGCCGTTGAAAGCGAGGGCCGAATCCGCGTTGGCGTTCCCGGCGTTGGTCACCCGCCCGTTCTTAAAGGTGAAATTCGTCACGCCGATGCCGGTCAGGCCGCTATCGCCGCTGCCATTGATGTGGACGTTCGTGAACGACGGGCTCAGCGTGTTCGTGAGAACGATGCCTGCGGCGCTCGAACCCTGGATCACCCCGCCGGAGTTATCTCCGCCGACGGTGGCGGTTCCCAGTCCGGTGACGGTCAGGCTGCCACTGGCCCCGGTGGCATTGAGGATGATCCCGCTGGTCGCGCCAGTGGAGGCAATGCTGCGGAACGTCAGGCCGGCCGCACCGATCGTCGTGTTGGTGACATTGAGCGCAGCTCCCGTCGTCGACGTCAGCGTATTGATGATGCTGATGTTGTTCTGCGTGGCCGTGACCGTGCCGCCGCCGGTGGCATCGAAGGCGGTGTTCGCGCCCGAGCTGAGGCTGATCCCGCCGGAGAAGGCGATGGTGGCGCCGGTGTTAGAGCTGAGCGAGATGCCGTTGACCGTGCCGCTGACCGCCTGAGTGAAAGTGACGTTACCACCGCTGCGATTGGAAACGAGGACCGGCCTCCCGGCCGTGGCGGAAATGGGGGCATTGCAGGCGATGTTGCCATTGGCCGCACCGGTGAGGGAAACCGCGCCGCTGGAAGTGCCGGAGGCCGCGATGTCGGTATCGACGGTGCTGGCGTTGCCGATCTGCGCCACGGCCACGGCGCTGCCGTTGACCGCGAAGCCAGCGCCCGCCGTGTTGGTGATGGAGACTCCGAGGACGACCGAGTTGTTTGCCAGCGTCACGGTACCGGCGGCGAGGGTGCTGGTCACGACGGGACGGCTGGCGTTGTTGATGCTGGGACGCGCCGTCGTCGTGTCCGCTGTCGGGGAAATGCCCATGAGGGCATCGAAGCTCGTGCCCACCGCGGCCTGGCCGACCAGCCAACCGCTGGCCTTGAGGGGAATGTTGCCGCTTTGCGCTGCCCCGCCGCTATAGAGGAAAATGCGCTGGCTGGTGTTGGCGCCGATGGCCGTGACCGCCTCGGCCATGGTCTTGAACGGGCTGGCGAGTGTGCCGTTGCCGGTCGTGACGACGGAGGGATTGACAAACCAAATGACTGGCGGGCTCACCGCGACCGTGACCGTCGCCGTGTTGCTGGCATTCGGACTGGCCGCGACCGAATTGGTGACGGAGTAAGTGAACGTGTCCGTCCCGCTGAAGCCGGGCGCCGGGGAGTAGGTGAACGTGCCGTTGGCGCGGACGCTGACAGCGCCGCCGTTGGCGCTCGTCGTGGACGAAGCCGTGATCGTGGCGGCGGGCGTGCCGAGGAAATCGTTGGTGAGGACGCTGAAGCCGGTGCTGGTCGCGGTGTCGACGCTGGTGTTGGCGACGATCGTTCCCGGATAGGTGTCGTTGAGCGCGACCGGTGAGACCGAGACGGTGCCGGTGTCGGTCGAGTTCGCGGGCGCGGGGTTGGTCAGAGTGACATTGGTCGCGGCGGCTGAGCCGGTGCTCGAGATGACCGCCGTGTAGTTGATCGTGCCGCCCTGGAGTTTGCGGGTGGCGGCGGGGGTGTTGTCGTCGAGGGTGGCGGTGACGCTCACCTGCGCGCGCGCGAGCGGGAGGAGGGAGGCGATGGAGGCGACGCCAAGCGCGCATCTCGAGAGCCAGCGGAAGACGGACGGACGGAGAGAGGAGGGCATGAAACGCGGGGGCGAGCGGAGGGGAGGAGGCTAGGCAGTTCCATGGTGGAACCGCAAGCATCGTTTCTCGTATTTGCTTCGCGCAACGCCGTCGAGACGAAGTTGGCCGACGGCATCGTTCCGGCCAAACGCTCCGGAAATCCCTTGGCGCCGCCTCGCGGGTCGCTTGAATTTCAGGAATTCGGACAGGAAAGCTCGGCGAGTCCAGCCGCCCGCCGCTTCGGCACGATGAACCATCAAATGTCGCCGCGCTGCGCGGGCGACGGCCCCTTCGACACCCCATCGGCCGTGGCCTTCGCTCCCCGGCGGTTTTTGCCAGCCGCCGTCGACGCCCAGCCGCCCTTTTCCGCCGGGGGGGACCACCGCCGGCTCGTCCGTCGGCGCGACTCCATGCTGCTGCCCGATGGCTTAAAAGGTGAGGAGTGGCGGGTGGGGTATCTTCCGCCCTGCGCAAGTTGTTGATTGACTCCGATCCACCACAACGCTAGACGAAAAGCGTGTCTAAAGCTCTCACTTTTCATATCTCCGCGGCTGCCATCGCGCTCGCGTTTTCGTCCTCCGTCTCGGCGCAGGTCCTAAATGGGGGGTTTGAGACCCCGGCGACGACTCCGGGAGGTTTTACGCAGTATTTCGCTGGCCAGTCGATCAACGGGAACTGGCTCGTGGGTGGCTCGGATATACTCGTCCTCAACAATACGTATTCGGAAGCCAGCGGCGCCGGACCCCTGACGTTCAATTCGCATACCGGTGCCAACGCTCTGGACATCACCGGTTCCGGCAATACCGGGGCGAATACGGTAACGCAGACGCTGAACCTTGGAGCGGGCTCCTACATTTTGGAGTTTTTCCTGGGACGTATTAATGACACCGGCGCAGCGAGTCCGAACTATTCGGGCAATTCCAGCGTTTCCCTCATGCTTGGCGGAGTGAATTTTGGTAGTTTTTTCAATACGACAAATTCTATCGGAACGGTGAATTGGCTGATGATCGATGTACCCTTCACCGTCGTCGCGCCCGGTTCGTTTAACCTCGTCTTCACCAATACGACGCCGGCCGGAAACAACTACGCGGGTCTCGATGACATTCGGGTGTTTACCGCCGTTCCCGAACCCTCCACGTGGATCGGTTCAATGGCCGCGTGTCTCACGGTCGGCTCCATGCTTGTGCGCCGCGTGCGGGCGCGCCGAGCATAAGAAGGGCTCGATTTTGGAGTGGGCGTGATGGGAGGGAATGAAGTAGCAGCATCATGTCGCTGCGTTTCCGTTGGCTAAACGGGACGAAACGGACCCCGCGCCGCGACAAACTCGACACGGATGACGTGGCCGCGATCCCACTCGCCAAGATCCGTCGGCAGGGCGAGGCGTGTGCCCCGCCAAATCAAAGTCAATCGACTCGTTGTTTGATTCTTGCAGCGTTCTCCAAGTGCAAACCTGGAGACGGGGGCGGGTTGGACGCTGGGATCGCTTGAATTTCAGGGATTCGGACAGGAAAGCTCGGCGAGTCCAGCCGCCCGCCGCTTCTGCACGAGGTACCGCCGAATGTCGCCGCGTTGCGCGGGCGTGACGTTCGAAACGTGCCCAAGATTGCACCAATAATCGTTCCACGTGCCCTTGTTCCAGGCACTCTCCCGCGTGGGAAGGCCGGCTTTTTCGCGGACGACTTCCGCGTCGCAAATCGCGTACCACTCGGTCAACGGCGGCGCCACGGCCATGGGGAATGGGCCGCACCCGACCAGGCAGAGGAGGCAGGCGAACGCGAGGACCGAAAGGAGAAAATGCATGGTGAGGGTTCCGGGGTGGAACCCCGATCATCGCCGTTCTAATCACCGCGTTCGACGGCGTCGAGACGGAACGCTGCGAGCGGCTTTTGCGGGAGGAATTCGCCGTTACGCGGCCTGGGCCGACGGCAGCGAGGAGGCAGCCGCTCCCAGGCCGCCTACTGCACGGAAGGCCGCCGCCGGCGCGCGAGGGCGAGGAAACCCAGAGCGCCCAGGGCCAGCGCCGCCGACGTTCCCGGCTCGGGCACCGCTGGCGCGAGGATTCCGCCGCCTTCCAGCGCGTACGTCCCGCCTCCCAGATACCCGTTCTCCGCGTTCGTCACATCGTAGTAAATGCTCAGCCCGTTCCCCCGGATCCCCGCCACCTGCGACAGACCACCGTCCAGCTGCAGATGCGTCACGTAGATCGCTCCTCCCGCAATCTTTTCGTTCCCATCGACCAAGCTCACTCCCGCTCCGTTCGCGATCTCCAGGATCCCGAGGGCGAAGTTGTTTTCAAAGCCAGCGGGCACCGCTCCAAGATCCGCGCCGCTCCACGCGATCTCGTGCACCCCAGGTCCAAAAACGCTCACCTGGGCCGACCGCAGATCGAAGAGCGTCGTCTGGGCACTCCGGTTCCACAGGCTTCCCGTCACATTGAAAACATCCCCCACCCCGCCAATCAGTGCCCCGTTGCGCGTGACCTCGAGATTGAAGAAATTCTGCGTCGCCGGGTCACTCGTAAACACCCCGTTGTTCGTAAACGTCCCCGCGAAGGTCGACGTCGTGCTCGTCGTTTTGAAGGTGCCGTTGTTGACGACGTTGCCGGTGAAGGTGGCGGGGTTGTAGCTGATCCGGATGGTCTGGCCCACGTTGTTGGTGACGTTGCCATTCACGGTGGTATTGCCGCCGGTGAAGGTGATCGACCCTGCATTGGTCAGGCCAGCGCCGCCGGTGCGGACCACACCGTAGCCAGAGATCTGGCCGCTGTTGGTCAGCGCGCGGTTGTTATTGTCGAAGGTGCCGCCCGTCAGATTGATCAGGCCCGCGTTGCTGCCGAGTCCGCCGGAGACGACGACCTTTCCGCCCGTGCCCGCGGCGATGGTGCCGCCAACGGTGTTGCTGACCGCGCCGCCCAGGACGAGGGAACCGCCGATGGCTTCGATCACGCCGGTGGGGTTGATGACCGCCGCGCCCACGTTGCCGAAGCCCTGAATGGTGCCGTTGTTCGTGATGGTGCCGCCGGTGAGGTTATCGGTCAGTCCGCCCAGCTGCGCCACGCCCCCGTTGGTCCACGCGCCGGCGATGTTCAGGGTGCCGCCGTTCGGCGTGATGACTCCGCTGTTGGCAAAGCCCGCCAGAATCGTCCCGGGCCCCGTGAGCGAACCGGTGACCGCGTTGATGAGCGTCCCGTTCTGAATCACGCTCGCCCCATTCAGGGCAAAGGTGCCGGAGTTCGTCAGGCTGCCGTAGAGATTCAACGCCCGGCCGCTGGCCAGCGTGATCGTACCGAAGTTCGTCGCATTCCCAGGATTGAAGGAAAACGTCAGGGGCCCGGCGCCCTGGGTGATGCTGAGATTGTTCACGAAGGTGCTCGTCCCGCCGAGGCCGCCGGTGCCGGTGATGAGGCCGTTGTTCACGATCGGGCCGTTGCTGTAGATCTGACCGCCAGCGCTCAGCGTGATGGTGCCGTCGTTGGAAAAAGTCTGACCGGCAACGGTGCCGACCTGGCCGCCCGGGATGTTGAGGGCGCCGTGATTTTTCAGGCCGGATCCGAAGTAGACGAAGTTCGTAAAATTCGCCGTGCCGTTGGCGCCATTTTCGAGCGTGCCGTTGAAGGTCCCACCCTGGAAGACGAACTGGCCGGCGTTGAAGACGTAGCCGTTCACCGTGCCGCCGTACTGGGTGAAGGTGCCGTTCGAGCTGATGAAGAGATCGTTGAATCCGCCCGGGTTATTCGGGACCGTGAGGATCCCGGACCCGCCGAGGGTGTAAGTGCCGACCGCGCCGCCAAGGCCGAGGTAGAAGGCGTTGGAAACGTTGAGCGCGCCGGAGGTGTGAGTGTAGGTGCCCGTGCCGGCTGCGTTTTGCAGGGGAGTGCCCACGTAGAGTGTGCCGACCGTCAGCGCACCGCCATTCTGATAGATGGCGCCGCCGGCCTGGTAGCCGACGAACGCGGTGTTGATTCCCGCCGTGCCGCCGCTCAGGTTGTACGTGCCGGAGGAGCCGGTGCCGGAGGCGATGTAGGCCGTATTGGAAATCGTGAGGGCGCCGCCGGTTTGCTGGAGCAGGCCGCTGCCGGACTGACCGATGCCGATGTTCTGGGCGATGTTGAAGCTGCCGCCGTTGAGCGTGTAGGTGCCCACGCCAGTTCCGTTCTGTCCGAGTTGAATGTCCCCGCTGAGCGTGTGCGTGCCGCCGTTCTGGGTGAAAGTGCCAACGGCGGAAACACCGATGGCCTCAAAGCTCGAAACGCCGAGGGTCACTCCCGCTGCTCCCGAGAGCGTGTAAGAGCCGGTCGACCCACCGGTGGTCGAGACGTTGAGCTGCGTCGCATTTACCGCCCCGCCCGTCTGCACGAAATTGCCGGTCCCGCCGTTGCCCGACTGAAGAACGGGCGTGGTCACCGACCCTCCCGAAAGATTGTACGTACCGACTCCACCCGCGGCACCGAGCGAGAGGGCAGCGATGCTTCCGCCGCCCACGGTCACCGTTCCCCCGGTTTGATTAAACGTGCCGTTTCCGGTCCCACCGACGAAGAAGTTCCCGGGCGTTGGATTGACGCCGGCGATGAGGGCGCCGCCATTCAAGTTGTAGGTGCCCACCGATCCGCTGAGCCGTCCAATGGAGACGATCGCCGACGCCGTGACAGTCCCGCCGTTCTGAGTGAATACGCCCGTTCCGCCATCGCCCACCCGCAGCGAGGTGGTCGTCAGACTGCTCGCCCCGGCGGAGGCGTCGATGTTGTAGGTCCCGTTCGCGCCAGCGTTCGTGCCGAGGGAGAGGATATCGGTGCCGGCGGCGGTGACATTGACCGTGCCACCTGTCTGATTGACGATCCCGACCGCGCCGGTGTTGAAGGCAAGGTTCAGCGAGCCGGTCGTGAGGGTTCCCGCGGAGAGATTGTACGTCGAATTCGCGAGGAAGTTATTCACCCCGGTGGCGATCGTGACCATGGGCGCCGTGAACGTGCCGCCGCTCTGGGTGAAGACCGAAGTGCCGAGTCCGCCGATCGTCGCCGTGCCGTTGGCAGCGACGGTGACCGATCCGCCGGTCAGCGTGTAGCTCCCGACGGCCGTGGGGGTGGCGCCGAGATTGAAGGTGTTAGAGACTTGAATGGATCCGCCGCCCTGATTGAGCGTCCCGTTGCCCGCGCTGGCGACCGTGAGATTGTCGACCGCGAGCGAGCCGGTCCCGGTGGTGGCGCTGAGATTATAGATGCCGGTGGAGCCGCTGCCTTCCGCGACGATGAAATTCCCGGAATAACCGCCGCCGCCGAGGCTGATCGTGCCGCCGGTCTGAGTGAGGGTGCCACTGCCAGAGACGCCGACGGAGAGCTTGCCCGCGCCGGTGAGACTTCCCGCGCCGGAGAGCGTGTAGACGCTCCCCGCGCTCGAGGCCGCCGTGCCGATCGAAATGCTGCTGGAACTTCCGGTGAGACTCACGGTCCCGCCGGATTGGTTAAACGCTCCGCGGCCCGCGTTGCCGACGAAGAGCCCGGCATTGGCGGCGAAGACGATCGAGCCCGCGCTGAGATTGTAGGCGTTGGTGGGATTCGTGCCGGTCTGCCCGAGCGTGAGGGAGCTGCCGATGTTGTTGGTCCCCCCGCTTTGGTTGAAGATCCCGCCGCCAGTGCCGGCGAAGCCGAGGAAGAGCGTGCCGGCGTTCAACACCCCGGAGCCGCTGAGCGCGTAGGTGCCGACCCCGCCATTCCCGAACCCGAGATACAGCGTCGTCGTGGAGTTGGTGCCGGCGGACTGGTTGTAGGTGTTCGCGCTGACGGTGGTGCCGATGTACTCGTTCGTCGCGATCATCGTGGACAGCGCGGTCTGGTTCAGCGTGATCGAGGCGTGCCCGGGCGAATCGAGCGTGAGCGAATTCAGCCCGGCCCCGGTGTAGTTCGCATTGAAGGTCACATTGCTCACCGACAGGGAGAGGCCGAGCACGGCGTCGTCGCCGATCACGGGCACCTGATGAGTGACGCCACCGTTCAAGGTCCAGTTCGCGGCGGTGTTCCAAGGGCCGTTGTCCGCCCCGGTGTAGTTCCACTGGGAGGCGGAGCTAGAACCGGCGACGAGCGCGGAAAAGACGGCGAGAGCCACCGCGAAGGGAAAGGGGGGACGGGAGAGCATGGGAACAGTTACGGCTTTTTTTGGGGGCGGAGAAAAGTCCGCTCCGCGCTTTCTACGCAGTTTCGCGGCAAAGGTCGCGTTCCTAGCCAGAGATTCGCGGGCGCGGCCGGGCCAGGATACAAATTCCCGGGATTCATCTGGTGCGCCGCCGTGCGGGTTCAGGGAACCGCGAGCCGGCCGAAGCTTTGAGTCATCGAAGCGGACGTCCGCTCGCAAATTGCGTTTGCTCACCGCTCCGCTCCCCGTACCCTGCCCGCCCCATGCGCACACCCGTTCCCGGAGGATTTCTTGTCGCCCTTGAAGGAATCGACGGCTGCGGCAAATCCTCGGTCGCGCTCGCGCTGGCGCAATATTGCGGTGAATACGGGGTCTCCTGCGTGCTCTCAAAGGAACCCACCTGCGTCGGACCGGGAGCGGAGTTGCGCCGCTCCGCCGCCAGTGGCCGGCTCTCGCTCGAGGAGGAGTACCGCTTCTTCGTGGCCGATCGGCGCGCCCACGTGGAGCGCACGATCGCACCCGCCCTGGCGGAGAACGCGATCGTGATCCTCGATCGCTACTACTGGAGCACGGCCGCCTATCAGGGGATCCGGGGCATGGACCCGCTCTGGATCATCGCGAACAACGAACTCTTCGCCCCGCGACCGCACCTCGTTCTCCTGGTCGATGCGCCGCCCGAGGCGGGGCACACCCGCATCCGCGCCCGGGGCGATGCGCCGAACAGCTTCGAAGCGCTGGAAGATCAACGCCGGATCCGCGAAATTTATCACCGCGTCCAAGCCACCACCGACTACGGGGTGCTAATCGACGCGTCCCGCCCACAGCGTGACGTGATCAAGGAATGCACTGACGCGTTTCTGGCCGCGGCGCGAAAACAGGCCGGCGACCCGGCCTCCGATGCCGAATTTTTCGGAGGCTGACTTTCGGGTCAGTCCGCGGCCGGAGGCTCCGGCTTTCGTTCCGCGGCCTTTTCGGGAGCCGGAGTCACCACTTCGCCGTTCCCGACCTTTGAAAAAATGTCGCCGATGGAGCGGACGAGTTCCGCCTGCAGCTTCAAGGTGCCGCTGACCGCGGAACCCAGGCCATCAACGAGCTTCCGCGCGGCGCCCTCGCTGCCTCCGGTGCCAAGCATCGCCTGCAGGCGGATGATCGTCTTTTCGGCCTCGGCGAGCTTCTGACCGAGAATTTCGTGACGCTCGAGCAGATCAAGATGGCGCGCCCGCGGGACGAACCCGAACATCCGCGCGACTTCCTCGATCTGTTCTCCGAGAATTTCCGGCCGGAGCGGATTCCCGCCCATCGGCACGAAGCGACGAATCCAGGCGCGAAGTTCCTCGAGGTCGCCGGGGCGCTTCAGGAGCGAGGTGAACGCATCGCGTGCTTCGCCGGAGCCGCGCAACGTCTCGGCCAGCATGCCGACCAGCGACTGGAGCGATTTGAAATCCACGGGAGGGAGGAGTGCCTACTCGCCTTTCGGCTTCTTCGCTCCGACGATGTTGCCGATGGCGGAGCCGAACGCTTTGATGAGATCGACCTGCTTCTTGACCGCCTTCTGCGCGAGATCCTGCACGGCCTTGACGGGAAGCGCCGCGCCGACCATCGCCACGACCTTCGCGGTCGGATCAAACTTCTTCAGCACATCGAAGTACGAGTTGAACACCTTCTCCTGCGTCGTGCGGAGCTGAATGCCCGCGGCGTGAAATTTTTCCAGCGCATCCAGGGCCGGTTTCGGGACGCCCTTGATGCTGTTGATCGCATCGACGAGGGCCTGGGCGAGATCCGCCTGCGCCTTGAGGGCACCATTGGTCGCGTCCTGCATGGTCGAGGTCAGATTTCGCGGGGATTCTTCGGGAGTTGGATTCATGGGGTTCGAGGGGGGAACGAAAATCGTGCCACGCGCCCCGTTGAAGTAAAGAAGCATCCCCGTCCGTGTCGGCGTGACATCAAAACCGGAAAAGTGCGTGCGATCAAAACCGGAATTTTTTCTTTGGGGTGAAACGTGTTGGTGTCGAGCTGGGTGATGGGGAGGTTTTTGTGGGGGGTGGCGCGGTGGTGGGAGTGGAGTTCTGG
>JBBQFQ010000032.1:0-57492 GCA_038322235.1 Chthoniobacterales bacterium | reverse complement strand
GATCAGCAGGGCCTCGATCTCGTCCGCGCTTCTGAGTTCGCCTTCCTCGGCAGCGCAAATCCGTAAGACCGCCTCCAAGCGTTCCTTGAGCTCCGGACGCTTTCGCAGTCTGGCAATGAGGGTGGCTTCTGCGGCGGAGAGCGGGTTGGATCGAGGCGAGGGTTTTTTGCGCATCTCAACCTTAAATGAGAGACGGTCTCAAAAGTACAGCTCTTTCTCAACTATTCTACCGCACCCACTTCTAATCGCACCCGCCAGCTCCAGCGACGGCACCAAGCTGGTGGCCGTAGACAATGGCGGCCAGATCTACACTTCCACCGACTCCGGGGCGAACTGGACGCCACGCGAGAGCAGCCGCTCCTGGAATTCCGTCGCCAGCTCCAGCGACGGCACAAAGCTGGTGGCCGTAGTCCGATTCGGACAGATCTACACTTCCACCGACTCCGGGGCGAGCTGGACGGCGCGCGAGAGCAACCGCTTCTGGACTTCCGTGGCCAGCTCCAGCGACGGCACCAGGCTGGTGGCGGTGGCCTATGGCGGCCAGATCTACACCCTGAACCAGAACCTCAGCGGCGCGCAGGGTGACATGGCCACCCTGCAGTATGTGGGCAACGGGCAGTGGACCGGCCTGGCCCAGACCCAGGTGGCTGCCGGCGCGGTGGGCACCCCCCAGCTCGCTGCCGGGGCGGTCTCTGCCGCCAACATCACTGCCGGCGCGGTGGGCACCACCCAGCTTGCGGCCGGCGCGGTGGGCACCAGCCAGCTGGCAACCAACGCCGTGGGTGTTCCCCAGCTTGCGCCCGCGGTTGCCAGTGGGCTGTGGACGGCGAGCGGCGCCGACGTCTATCGCAGCGGCGGCAGCGTGGGCATCGGCACCAGCACCCCGGCCAAGACCCTGAATGTGGCCTTGAGCGCCGGGCCGGTGCCTCTCGGGACCGGTAACCCACTCGCCTCGCTCGGCCTCTTACTCACGAATACCGACACGACGGGGACCGTGGCGTCGCCCAACGTGGTGGGTATCGGCTTTGGGCGAACCATCACGCAGCAGGCCATTGTCGGCGGCTCCTTCGGCAATGACGGACTGGATTTTTACATCGGAGGAAACTTCACCACGCCCAAGGTGCGGATCGATGCTGGCGGCAAAGTGGGCATCGGCACGTTCACCCCGGCGTCCACGCTCGATGTTGCCGGCACGGCCAACGTTTCTGGCAACACGACCGTCGGCGGCAATCTCTTCGTCACCGGCCCCGGTGCCCGGTTCGGGTTGAACACCACGGGATTTTCCAACGTCACCGCCACCCTTCAGGCCCGGGCGACTGACGCCGCCACGCTCGACGTCCTGAACGCGGCGGGCACGCAAGTCTTCCTGCTGGACACGGTCGGCAACACCACCATCGGCGGCACGGCCGCCGTGCTCGGCAACACCATCACGAATGGCTCCAGCACCATCGGCGGCTCGCTCGCGGTCGGCACTACTGCCGTCGCCCCGATCGCGCGGATCGACGTGTTCGGAGACGGATGGTTCCGGGGCGCATCGGGCAGTCTGCCGACCTCCGCCTCGAAGGGGGTGCGCGTCTTTCACGACACCACCTTGGGCCTCGGCAGCATCTACGCCTACGACTACGCAAACAATGTGCCGCTCAACCTCGAATTGCAGCAACGTGGCGGCCGGGTCGGCATCGGCACGAGCATGCCCGCAGCGACGCTGGATGTCACCGGCACCGTCCACATCTCCGCGAATGCGACCGTAGATGGCACTCTGGTCACCGGCGGTGCCAGCGTCACGACTCTCGGTGTCAGTGGCAACGCGAGTATCGCCGGCAGTCTCACGGCGGGCGGCACTTCAGCGGGAATTACCCTGAACGGACGGACTGGCATCGGGGTGGCTCCAAACAATGACGCGCTCAAAATCCAACGCTTCTCTAGTAGCGAATTCAACACCAACTTCCTCCGAGAAGATGGGCAAGCCTTTGTTCAAATCGGCACCCCCTCTGGGGCAGCGCTCCTCGTCAATAAGGCCAGTGGTTTAATCACGCGCACCGACAACAGCTCAAGCTGGGACGTGCTTTCCGACCTCCGGCTCAAACACGACGTGCAGGCGGTGACCGGCGCGCTGGCGACGCTCGCCCGCCTTCGCCCCGTGCGTTACCACTACAACGCCGACTTCCTCGCCAAAATGCAGCGCGCGCCGGACATCGAGCACTTCGGCGTGGTGGCGCAGGAGTTCCAGCAGGTCTTCCCCGATTTCGTGGACGTGGGCACGGACGGGATCCTCAGCGTGCGGATGGACCCCATCCCCATCGTCACCGCCGCCGCCGTGCAAGAGCTGGATGCGAAGGTGAAGGGGATGGCCACGGAGAATGCGGCGCTGAAAGAACAGGTCTCGCAACTCGAGGCGCGCCTGCGGGCTTTGGAAGCGAAGATTGGGACGGCTCAGCCTTAAACCGGAGCGATGCACGTGGAACGGCGAGCCGGGGCGATCCGCCGGAGCCGTTTCACCAAGGTCGCCGTCCCGACTTGCCGCATTCCGTCTCCGGTTTTCAAACCGGCTGAATGATCCGGTCTTCCCGCCACCGCTCGCATCGGCGCGGAGGCGTGCCCGATTTACCGATCGAATCCTCGAAGGATGGAGCCGAGGCGAGAACTGGATCGCCGGAAGGCCGACTGAGAAAGGGTTTTCGCGCCTTGGCGGCGTTTTTTTGGGCCGAATGCCGCCATTCGACCCGGAAACTGATGATTTGGGGATTTGGCCGGTTGGAGCGGTTTTAGGGCGGGGTCGCTTCGGCGCAACTGCCGCAATACAAGCTGCTTGTTGCTCGGTGGCGGCGGTGTGTTTGGCCCTTTGGGCTGGCCATTTTCCGGAGGACTCAAAAAACCTGTCAAAAAAAAGAACGATTATTTTTCCAGAGTAAATCGGAATTTGGGACGGGGGTCTACGCTATTTGTCCTACCCCCCTTGGTATTTTCTTCACGTCGCCCTTGGTGACACCCCGGCGGCCCCAATGGGTCGTCCGAGGTTCAGAACCGCAGAAAAAACCCATTAGAACCCATGACAGTCAAGAACAACGAAGAAAACACCCCAGTCTCCGCTTCGGCGGAGGTCGCCCCGACCGCTGATGCCATCAGCGGATCGGTCAACCCCAACCCCAACAACAACAGCAACAACAACTCCCCGAAGCCTCTGGCGGCGGTGGATCCCGTGAACGTCGAGCCTGTGCTCGTCGGACTGGGACTCACGCCGTCGGCTCTGGAAGCGCTCTCCGTCCAAACGACGGCGCTGGAGGAGGTGCTCCGCGGTTTCGCGGGCATCCCGGCCAGTGAAAGGACGCGCTTCCGGCTCCAGGCGCGCGGCAACGTCCCGCAAGGAAACCAGGTGAAGGACCTCGCGGGGCAATTCGCGGAGTCGGTGCCTGGAGCGTCGGGAGCGGAAACGCTCCAGGCCCTGGACAACGCGCGGAACGCCGTGCGGTCAGAAAGGGCGCGCCTGCAGGCCGCGGTCCTCCGTCTGGAGGATGCGGAAACGCAGGTGAACCGGGAGTTCCAGCGCCGGGTGCGCCTCGCCCGGGCGTCGCTCCAGACGGACAGCACCTTCGGCAGCGCCGATCTGCGCCAGCAGGTCGAACGCACGAAGCTGCGCCGGAAGAAGAAGAAGACCGCGGGAGCGCCCGCGGCAGGAACCGGCAACGGAGCCGGAACCGGATCAGTGAGTGGAACCGGTGGCAGCGCCGGGAGCAGCCCGGCGGCAGTTCATCCCGCGCAGGCGTAAGCAGTGAACATCACCCGAAAAGCGGGACGCCGCGGAACGGGGCTGAATGAGGAAGAGGAGGCGGCGGGTGTCCGAAAGGGCGCCCGCCGCTTTTTGGCGATCTGAACCCCGATGAACATCGAACGTCGAACATTAAACTTCGAACTTCGAAGGGCTGAACAGCGGACGGGATCGGATCCGCGGATCGGCGAAATGAGCGGACGGCGGAAGGACCGAAGGGAGAGGAACCAGGGAACGCCGAACGCCCGATGAACATCGAACCCGTCGAACATCGAACATTCAACGTTGAACTTCGAACTTCGAAGGGCTGAACAGCGGGCGGGATCGGATCCGCGGATCGGTGAAAAGCGCGGACGGCGGAATGACCGAAAGGGGAGGAACCAGGGAACGCCGAACGCCCGATGAACATCGAACCCGTCGAACATCGAACATTCAACGTTGAACTTCGAACTTCGAAGGGCTGAGCGGCGCGCAGCGTCCACGCGAATCGGCAAAATGGGCGGACGGTGCCGGAGCGCCGCCGGGCAGGGCGTGAGGAGCGCTTTTCCTCCGCTTGATTGTCTCTATGTTTCCCGATAGGCCGATCGTGCGAAGGTATCCCACCCGACACGCGTCGCCGCCGGCAACTCCGGCATTGGAAGTTCGAAGTTCTATGTTCAACGTTTGAAGTTCGATCACGGTTCGAAGTTCAACGTTCGATGTTCGAGGTTCTCTCGACCCGTCCCGGATCGCCGCCCGCTGCTCGGGCGTTCGAAGTTCGATGTTCGAAGTTCGACGTTCGATGTTCAATCGGGCTCACCACTTCGCTCGTGAGTCATCCAGCATTTGCTGGAGCATGGGGAACCGGATTTCGCCGTAGTTGAGGGCGTAGGCGACGCGACCTTTGCGCAAGACCCACGTGGTGGGCGTCCAGGTCACGGGGATGTCCATGAACGTCGTGAGGCGGTTTTCCTTCCGGCCGCCGGGATGGGCGAGGATGGTGACGTTCGGGAGTTCGGCGATGCCATGCTTCGTCAGCAGATCCTTTCCCTCCTTCCCTCCGTCCCAGACGGTGACGAAGATGAACTTCGTCTGCGGGTTGGCGGCGATGAATTTTGCCCAGCCGCCCTCCTTCATCTCGGAGACACAATTCCCACACCAAGTGGCCCAGAGATGGACGACGGTCGGATCCGGGCCCTGCACGAGCGCCTTCACCTGGTCATCCACGCTCGATGCTCCGGTCGCGATCGCGACCGCAGGCGCGGGAGAAGGCGACGGGAGGGCGGAGGGCGAGGTGGATTGCGCGCGGAGCGCGGGAGCGAGCAGGGCGAAGGTCGCGGCGAGGAGAAGCGAGCGGAACATGCGCGGGAATGCACCACGCGTCGGCGGATGCAGCAAGCCGTTGCGCACGACGCGGGGTCGGGCAGCATCCGCGCGTGCCTTTGATCGAACGCTCGACCTTTCAGCCCTGGCCGCTCCTCCGCGGTCCGCACGCCCAGACCTGCTGGCCGACGCTGCTCCGGCGTCCGGGCCCAGTGGACGCGCAAGCGGAGCTGATTCCCACGCCCGATGGCGACATCCTCGAGAACGAGTGGTGGCGTGGGCCGGCGCTCGCGCAGCGCGTGGCGATCCTCTCCCACGGGCTGGAGGGCAGCTCGCGGGGGAAATATGTCATCGGTCTCGCCCGGGTGCTGAGGGCGGCCGGCTGGGACGTGCTGGCGCGGAACTTCCGCGGATGCGGCCCGGGCGGGATGAACCGCGCGTTTCGGCTCTATCACAGCGGCGAGACGGATGACCTCGCGACGGTGGTCGCGTGGGCGGCGGAGCGGTACGAATGCATTGTCCTGGCCGGATTCAGCGCGGGAGGAAACCAAACGCTGCGTTATCTCGGTCAGGTCTCCGACGCGGTCTCGCCGCGGGTGGCGGCGGCGGTGGCGTTTTCGGTGCCGTGCGATTTGGGGTCGAGCTCACGCCGGCTCGAGACCGCGGAGAACCGGATCTACCTCGTGCGTTTCATGAAGCGGCTGCGCGAGAAGATCCGCGCGAAGGAAGCGCAGTTTCCGGGGAAGCTGGAGCTGCGGGGCCTGGACAAGATGCGGACCTTTTGGGAATTCGATGATCGCTTCACCGCGCCGATGTTTGGCTTCGGGAACGCGGCCGGTTACTACGAGCAGGCGAGCAGCGCGCCGTGGCTCGAGCGGATCCGGGTGCCCACGCTACTGGTCAATGCGGCGGACGATCCGTTTCTGACGCCGCCGTGTCAGCCGGTGGACGCCGCGCTGGCGAATCCGGCACTCTTTCTCGAGATGCCAGCGCACGGCGGCCACGTGGGCTTTGTCGGGTCGGATGGCTACTGGTCCGACCACCGCGCGCTCGCCTGGTGTGAGGAGGTGACGGGTGCTCCGCGGTGGCGCGGCGCGGCGAACGCGGCTAAAGCTGCGGGATGACGCTCAGCGACCGCATCGACCAGGATCTCAAGGAAGCCATGAAGGCGCGCCAGATGGAGCGCCTCAACGTCATCCGGATGCTGAAGTCCGCGGTGAAGATGGCGGCGCTGGAAAAGGGCGGACAGGAAGGCCGGCTCGATGATGCCGAGGCGGAAACCGTGGTGCGTAAACAGGTGAAACAGCGGCGGGATTCGATCGAGAGCTTCGAGAAGGGCGGACGCCCGGAACTCGCGGCGACCGAAAAAGCGGAGCTCGCCGTGCTGCAGGAGTATCTGCCGAAGGAACTGACGCCGGAGGAACTCGGCGCGATGATCGATGCGACAATCGCGGAGGTCGGCGCGACCTCGAAGGCTCAGCTCGGCGCGGTGATGAAAGCATTGCAGCCGAAGCTGGCGGGGCGGGCCGATGGCCGCACGGTCAGCGCCGAGGTCGGCAAGCGGCTCACTTGAGTCGAAGCGATGCAATTCCCATTCGACAAGACTCCGCGCCTCTCCATGAATCCGCCGATGCTTTCCCAATTAGTGCCGCAAGCCCTGCGTCTTCTCTCCCTGCTGCTGGCGCTCGTGGCGCTGGCAGGTTGCGAAACGGGCGGTGGGGCAAGCGCCGGCGAACAGGCCTCGCGCATCGCGATGCGATCGGCGATCTCGCAGGAGCGTCCCGGCGATTACTGGGTGGGCCGCCGCTATTACAACGCGAACTACAAGTTCTGGGGCTACATGCGCCGTCCCGGCCAGCTCTGGGGCACGGCACAGCTCGTCGTGCTCAACGAGGGCGGGACGATCGCCCCGGATCGCGCGCTGGGTCAGCTCGGCGTGGATAACAACAGCGAGTATCGCGTCCGCGGCGGCTTCACCGGGCAGCAGGTCTACGAGCCGGCGAGCAACCGGTTCTACCCGGAATTCCGCGTCAGCGGCTTCGAACTCGTGAACGCGAATCCGCCTTCCATTTTCCCGCCGGGCTTCCGCTCCTCGCCGACGGAGATCGTCACGCCGGAGAGATAGGTTCGCCGGAGGGGGCGTGAGCGGGCGATTGATCCAAGGCAGGATCTGCTTTCGCAGTGGCGCCGGCCGCGAGGGGCGGCATGATTCCGAGCGGAGCCCGCGTCCCCCCGGCCGATGAACCCCTTTTCCACCCGCGTCGTGCGCACTCTAGGCGCGGTGTTGCTCACCGTCCTGGCGTTTTCGGCCCCGGCCGGCGCGCAGGAAGCGACGCCTCCAGCGGCGGCGAAGGACGAGACGCCGCGCACTTTCGTCCTGCGGATCTACGGCTCCCCGACCATCGGGACGCGCCTCGCTGGGAGTCTGCTGGAGGATTTCCTCAAGGCCGAGGGCTGGACCGACGTACGGCGGCTGCCGGCGGCCGAGGGTAGCACCTACGCAGTCGCCGGACGGGCGCCGGGCAGCGAGGGCATCGCGGGGGTGCACGTGGGAATCTGCGATGCCGCTTCGGCGTTTCAGGCGTTCGAGCAGGGATTCGCGGATGTGGTGATGTCCACGCGGCCGGTCCTGCCCGCGGAGGCGGCGCGCTTGAGCCGCTTCGGCGATCTGACTTCGGCAGCATGTGAACATCCGATCGCGCTCGATGCGCTCGCGCTCATCGTGAACCCGGTGAATCCCGTCAACGCCCTCAGCAAGGCCCAGCTCCGGGAGATTTATCTGCGCCAGCTCGTGACCTGGCCGGAGGGCGGACCGGCCGGGGCGATCCATCCCTTTGCCCGCGGTGATGAGTCCGGGGCCACCGCGCTCTTCCGGGCCGTGATCGCAGGCGGGACGGAACTCCCGGCGCAGGTGGAAAGATTTCCGGACGATGGCGCGATCGCGCAAGCCGTGGCGCGGGATGCGCGCGGAATCGGCCTGGTGGCGCTGCCGTTCGTCGGGGCAAATCGCATCCTCGCGATCGCCGGTGGGTCGCCTTCCGATCGGCCGATCGTTCCGGGCGAGGCCTTCATCCGCTCCGGCGAATATCCGCTGAGCCGCAAGCTGTTTCTGTATCAGGCCGCCCGACCGGATAACGCTCTGGCGGAGAAATTTGTCCGCTTCGCCACGGGTGGCGTCGGGCAGGACATCGTCGCGCGGAGTGGCTTCCTGCCGCTGGTGCCGCCGCTGCCGGCCACGACCCCGCAGCCGGCACCGACGCCCGCGCCGAGTCTGCACCCGATTCCGGCCGAGGCCGCTCCGACGCCGCGCGTTCCGGCGCGTCCGGCGCCGACCCGCGCTCCCACGGCCGCGCCGAAAGCGCCGGCCGCGACGCCGGTCCCGCCGGTGAAGCCGACTCCCGGGCGGCCGCGCGTCACGCCGGTCCGGCCGGGCGAAGAGCCGGCAAGGTCGGGATCCGAGACGGGCGGTTGACCGCGATTGTTCCGGTTCGGAGAAAGCGTTGGACGCTTCCGGCGTTCAGGAACATATTCCGCGCCTTTTCCCCATGAGCCTCCTCGCCCTGTCCGTCGTTTCGTTTCTCGCGCAGGTCAGCGCCGCCACGCCCGCGCCGACCGCCGCCGGGCAGCCGGCGGCCTCGTCGCCCCTGGCGACGTTTGTGCCGTTCATCTTCATGGCGGTGATCTTTTACTTCGTGCTCATCCGGCCTCAGCAGAAGCAGCGGAAGGAACTGGCGAACCTCCTTTCCTCGCTTCGGCAGGGCGACAAGGTCATCACCGCCTCCGGCATCCATGGCACGGTCGCGCAGGTGAAGGAGCGTACCGTGGTGCTCCGCATCGCCGAGCAGGTGAAGGTGGAATTCGAGAAGAGCGCCGTCGCCACCGTGGCCAAGCGGGACGGCGAGTCCGCCGCCGCCGAGCCCGCCGCCAAGAGCAACTGAGCTGTCTGATTCCGCCCGCCACCCCATTTCCGTCCTCCCCCCGCCACCGCCCGCAATGTTGTCGCCCGCCTTCACGTTTCTCCTCGGCCTCGTCGTCCTCGCGCTCTTCGCGTGGTATTTCATGGAGCTCGATTCGTTCCGGAAGAAGCTCGTGGGCCTAGGGCTGACCCTGCTCCTCGCCGCGCTCTGCGTGACGTCCTTCTATCCTCCCTTTGAAACGACGGGTGCGGACGGCAAGAAGATCCCCGGGAAAGTGAAGCTTGGCCTCGACTTGAAAGGCGGAACCGCCTTCCAAGTGCGGCTGGTGCGGGAGAACAAGGACACGAAGATTACCAAGGATCAGCAGGAGCAGGCCGTGGAGGTGATCCGCAGCCGCGTCGATCGCTTCGGTCTCGGCGAGCCGATCATCAGCCCCGTGGGTGATGATCAGATTCTCGTCCAAATCCCGGGTCTCGATACGAACGACATCGCCACCGTCCGCGAGCAACTGCAGCGCGTCGCGAAGCTCGAGTTCAAGCTCGTGCATCCGCAGAGCGATCAGTTGATCCCACAGATCGATGCCGGCCAGACCATCGTGCCGCCGGGCTACGAGATCAAAACCGAGGAGAACGAAGACGCCAAGGACGGGAAGAAATCGAGCTACCGCCTCATCGTGAAGCGCCGGGCCGACATGGGCGGCGACCGCGTCTCCTCGGCCCACGCGTTCTTCGACCTGCAAGGGTGGGGGGTTTCGCTGACCTTCGACTCCGAGGGCAAGGACAAATTCGGCAAACTCACCGCCGCAAACGTGGGGAACCGGCTCGCGATCGTGCTGGACGGGAAAATCAGCTCCGCTCCGGTGCTCCGGGACGCGATCTACGGTGGAAGCGCCCAGATCACCGGCCACTTCACCGAGCAAAAGGCGCGCGATCTCGCGAGCGTGCTGGAGAATCCGCTGCAGACGCCGGTCTCGATCGAGGAACAGCGCAGCGTGAGCGCCAGCCTCGGCTCCGACTCCATCAAGAGCGGCGTGCTCGCCGGCATCGTGGGCGTCATCGCGACCTTCCTCGCGGCCCTCCTTTACTACCGAGCGGCGGGTCTCGTCGCGAACATCGCGCTCGTGGTGAACATCATCCTCCTGTTCGGCGTGATGACCCAGTTCAACTTCGTGCTCACCCTGCCGGGTATCGCGGGCATCGTGCTCACGATCGGCATGGCGATCGACGCGAACGTGCTGATCTACGAACGGCTCCGGGAGGAGCAGGCCGCGGGCAAGAGCCTCCGCGCCGCGCTCGAAGGCGCCTACGACAAGGCGTTCAGCTCGATCTTCGACGCGAACGTGACGACGCTGATTACCTCGATCATCCTCTTCGCGCTCGCCACCGGTCCGGTGAAGGGCTTCGCCGTCTCGCTGACGGTCGGCATCGTCTGCTCGCTCTTTGCGGCGCTCATCGTGACGCGAAACATCTTCTCCTGGGGGCTCGATAACTTCGGCCTGAAGAAGCTGACGATGACCTCGCTGATTCCCCCGAACACGAAGTTCGACTTCATGGGCAAGGCGAAGGTTTGTATCGGCGCGTCCGTCGCAGTGATCATGATCTCGCTGGCGGCCTTCGCGATCCGCGGGAAGAACAACTTCGGCATCGATTTCCGCGGCGGCGATCTCATCGTCCTCTCCTCCGATAAAAAGGTGGAGACCCAGGAGGTGCGCGACGTCCTCTCGACGTTGAAGCTGGCTGATTCGACGGTGCAGATCGAGAAGCAGGTTTCCGGCAAGGAATTCATCAACATCCGCAGCGATTTCGACAGCACGGGCGTGATCATCAAGGCGATGAGCGAGAAGCTGGCCGACCGCGGTCTGAAGGTGGAGCAGCAGGAGAAGGTCGGCGCGCTCGTCGGCGGCGAGCTGGCGAGGAAGTCGCTGCTCGCCCTCGGCCTCGGCATGATCGGCATTTTCATCTACGTCGCGCTGCGCTTCGAGATGTCGTTCGCCGTGGGTGCGCTCGTCGCGCTGATCCACGACGTGCTCATCACCGTGGGCGTCTTTGCCATCCTCGGCCGAGAAATGTCCCTCATCATGGTGGGCGCCGTGCTGACGATCGCCGGTTACTCGATCAACGACACCATCGTGGTGTACGATCGCATTCGCAGCGGCATCAAGGAAGGCCGCCGCGGCAGCATCGCGGAAATCATGAACCAGTGCATCAACGAGACGCTGAGCCGCACCATGCTGACCTCCGGTCTGACGATGATCACGGTGCTCGCGCTCCTCTTCCTCGGCGGCCCGGTGCTGAACGTCTTCGCGCTCGCCATGTTCGTCGGCATCGTCGTCGGCACCTACTCTTCCGTCTTCATCGCCGCCCCGATCGTGCTGTGGTGGGCGAACGCCCGGAAGGGTGGCCTCCGCGAGGAAATCGAACGCGCGCAGTTCGCGAACCCGAACGCGTCACCGGTTAAGGTTTAGGAGCTTTGGGCCGGTCCGCGCCGCGGCGTGAGCTGCTCGCGGAGCAGGCGGGCGTCGGGTTTTTTGGGTTGGAGCGGCGAGGAATCCCAGGCGGCCCTTGCCTTTGGCCCGTAGGCACGCACCATCGCGGCCATGTCTCACGCCTGGGCGCTCGATGGCGTCATTATCGTCGTCTACTTCACGGTCATCGTGGGCCTCGGCCTCTACATGGGGCGGAAGGAGGAATCGATGCACGATTTCGCCCTCGGCGGGCGGAAGATTCCGTGGTGGGCTGTGCTGGCGTCCATCATCGCGGCGGAGACGAGCGCGGGGACGTTCATCGGCACGCCGGGGGAGGGGTATTCGCTCCGGAACTACACGTATCTGCAACTCGCGTTTGGGACGATTCTCGCGCGGATCATCATCGCCTACGTCTTCCTCAAGCCGTACTACGACTACAACGTCTACTCGATCTACGAATTCCTCACGAAGCGCTTTGGGGTCGGCTCGAAGAACGCGGCGAGCGGCGTCTTTCTGGTCACGCGCGTCCTGGCGAGCGGGACTCGCCTCTACGTGGCGGCGATCATCCTCGTGCTCGCGTACGAGCTCATTGCGGGGGTGCGGCCGGACAAGGTGGGCGAATTTTGGATCTACACCGGGGCGATCACGTTTCTCGTCATCCTCACGGCGATCTACACCACGCTCGGGGGCATCAAGGCGGTGATCTGGACGGATGTGATCCAGGCCGCGATCATGCTCGGGAGCGCGATCGGAGCGATCTGGCTGCTCTACTCCGGCATTCCCGGGGGTTGGGACACGATCATGGGCAAGCTGACCCAGCCGAAGGATCTGCAGGTCATCGACACGGGGATCGAAGCCGGCCGGAGCGCGTGGGCCAACGTGAAGGGAATTCTCGAGAGCGAGTACACCATCTTCGCGGCGCTGCTCGGGTCCACGTTTACGACCATGGCAACGCACGGGACCGATCAGGACATGGTGCAGCGGATGCTGACGGCGGAGAACGTGAAGCGCTCGCGGCTGTCGCTCATCCTGAGCGGGTTGGCGGACATCCCGGTCGTGCTGATCTTTCTGACCATCGGCATTCTCCTCTGGGTTTACTACCAGGCGAACCCGGATCCGAACCTCCCGAAGAAGGTCAACGAGGTGTTTTGTCACTTCATCCTGACCGGACTGCCGACGGGGATGCGGGGATTGTTGATCGCGGGGATCTTTGCGACCGCGATGGGTTCGCTGAGCGCGGCCTTGAACGCGCTCGCGACGAGTTTTACCCGGGACTGGTACGAGCCATATTTCGCGAAGACCAAGCACGACGCCGCCTCGCTGCGGACGGTGCGCTGGGCGACGGTTGTGTTCTCGTTCCTCATGGTGCTCGTGGCCGCGGCGACCGCGTATTTCGTGATCCTGAAGCCCGGTTCGCGGATCATTCCGATCGCGCTCGGGATCTTCGGCTACACCTACGGATCGCTCCTGGGTATTTTCCTGTTGGGGATGCTCACGCGGACGCGGGGGACCGATCGCGGAAACATTCTCGCGATGATCCTGGGATTCATCGCGGTGGCGATCCTGAGCGGGCTGCCGAACGACCTCGCGAAGATCTTTGGCGGGCAGGTGTACACCCAGCCGGAATGGCTGCCGGTGATCGAATTTCCCTGGCGGATCCTGTTCGGCACGATCGTCACGTTCACGGTCGCCGCCTGCTTTCGCACGACGGCCCCGCCGATGGTGAAGCCGGCGTGAGGTTGGGGCGCAGGCCTTCATCGGCAATTCCCGCTGTAGGGCGTCGTTGAATTGGGGAACGCTACGCGCATGCGAGGTCTCGTTCGTCGTTTGTGGGTCGGCGCATTGCTCCTGGCGAGCGTGATGCCAGCCGCCCGTGCGCTGGATCTGGCGCGTTTTGCCGACGCCCTCGAGCGGGAAAGTTCCCGGGTCCGGGTGGCCGCGGGACGAGCTCCGCTGACGGTTTCCCGGCCCGCTCGGATGGCCGCAGGTTGGCAGGCGGCGCACATGGCCTCGACAAACGAGCTCTCCCATCGAAATCCCGCTCCAGGTCGGCGCACGATCGGTGACCGGCTGCACGCGGCGGGCGCGACCTACGCGATCGCCGGAGAAAACGCGGCGCTGAATTTCCAGCTCAACTACACCCCGGGTCGGGCGATCTACCCCCGGGCTGGTGCACGCGGTGAGCTGATCGTGAGCTACTCGCCGAACGGCCTGGCTCTCGCGCCTCACTCCGCGGAAAGCTTTGCCCGGGCCGTCGTGGCGCAATGGCTCGCGTCATCCGGGCATCGCCGAAATCTGCTCGAACCCCGCATGACTCGGATCGGCTGCGCCATCGCGCCGGCCCCGCCGAAGAATCCTGAAATCGCGGCGCTCGGACGGTTGATGGTGGCGCAGGTGCTCTACGGCGAGCCCTGACTTGTTTACCTCGACATGGGCAGGATCTTCCCATGACCGCACGCGTAGACTCGCGCGGCGTCAGCGTAGTTCCACTCCATCCCGGCCGCCCAGGGAGAAAAGGCGGGGAGCGTCCAGAGGGATCCGTCCTGTACGAACGCCGGAAGCTTGAGACGGAGTCCGGCGCCGTCGCGCAGCGTCACCGCGGGATGGAAGTGGCCGATCACGCTGATCCGCCCGGCCGCTGTCGCCGGCTCCGGCCGGTCGCCGTGGTAGAAGCAGAATTGCGCCGTCTGGTAGTGGTTGACGAGCAGGTCGGCCTCGAGGGCATGCCGGTCGTGATTCCCGGCAACGAGCACGATCTCGAGCGGTCGGCCGGCTTCCTCGGCCGCGGCCCGGAGCCGTTTGAGCAGGCCGAGCGCCGCGAGCGCGGAAGCGCGATCCTCGACCAGATCACCGACGATGACGAGTTTCGCCGGCTTGAAGTCGCGGAGAAGCCGGCCCAGGCGACGTTCCACCTCCTCCATGCCCCACTCGGGAAGCAGGGCGCCACGACGACGCGCGCTCAGTTCCAAGCCAAAATGCAGGTCGGCGACGGCAAGCCAGCTCTCCTCCAGATGAAACAGGGCCAACCCCGCATCGAGAATCGCGCCATGGCCCACGCGAACCATCGAAGGCACCTGCCGACGGGTGGAGGGGGAGGCGTGGGCGCGTCGGGACAGGACAGGTGGAGCGGGCGGCACGCCGAAACCATGCTCAAGCGAAACCGGGGGAACAAGTCGATTCCGACGCGGGAGGGTGGGGCGAGCGGTTGGAATCGGCTCCGACGCTCCACATCCGGGCGATGGTTCCCCCGCGGGAGCGCGACAAAATCGAAAATTCGCTTGCACCCGGGCTGCGTCCGCCTAGTTTGCGCGCCCCTGCGGGAGCGTCCGACGAGGCCGCCGTTCTTTTTCGAGCGGAATCATCGTCGCCACGCGCCTCGCGCGACAAAGTTTCCTCCGCCGAAAAAGATCATGCCGACCATCAACCAGCTCGTTCGCAAAGGCCGCCAGCGCGTGACTTACAAGTCCAAGTCGCCCGCCCTCAAGAACTGCCCGTTCCGCCGTGGCGTCTGCACCCAGGTGATGACGCGCACGCCGAAGAAGCCGAACTCCGCGCTGCGGAAGGTCGCCAAGGTTCGTCTCACCAACGGCACCGAAGTCATCGCCTACATCCCGGGCGAAGGTCACAATCTTCAGGAGCACTCCATCGTCCTCGTCCGCGGCGGCCGCGTGAAGGATTTGCCGGGTGTCCGTTATCATATCGTCCGTGGCACCCTTGACGCGACTGGCGTCGACAAGCGCCGCCGGAGCCGTTCGAAGTACGGCGCGAAGCGTCCGAAGCCCGGCGCCGCCGCCGCTCCGACGAAAGGGAAGAAGTAATCCTCGTCGATCGATCCCACGAATTCCTGTCCACCCTTTACTGATCCCGCCAAATGTCCCGTCGCCGTCGCACGATCAAGAAGACTGAAAAGCTCGACACGCGTTACGCGAGTCCGCTCGTTTCCCGCCTTATCACTACCGTGATGAAGAACGGCAAGCGTTCGCTCGCCGAGCGCGTGGTATATGAGGCGATCGAGAAGAGCCGCGAAGGCTCCGACGCCGTGGACCCGCTCGAGATCCTCAACAAGGCGATCGACAACGCGAAGCCGCGTCTCGAGGTGAAGTCGCGCCGCGTTGGTGGTGCGACCTACCAGGTGCCGATCGAAATCGCCCCGGAGCGTCAGGTCGCTCTCGCCCTGCGGTGGATCGTTTCCTTCGCCCTGAAGCGGAAGGGTGGCCTCACCCGCGGTCTCGCGTCGGAGTTGAAGGACGCGGCGACCGGTCAGGGAAATGTCATCAAGAAGCGTGACGACACGCACCGCATGGCGCAGGCGAATCGCGCCTTCGCTCACTTCCGCTACTAGGCGGATTCTCCGGGTCGCCTTCGCTGCGATCCAGTTCTTTCCATCATCCACTTTCCGCCCGCTCCGATCATGTCTGCCGCCCTCGAAGCTCCCGTGAAGAATCCCAATTCGCCGAACCGTGCGTTCCCGCTCGAGCGGACCCGGAACATCGGCATCGCCGCGCACATCGATGCCGGCAAGACGACGCTCACCGAGCGAATCCTCTTCTACACCGGCATGATCCATAAGATCGGCGAGGTGCATGACGGCAACACCGTCACGGACTGGATGGAGCAGGAGCGCGAGCGTGGCATCACGATCACCTCCACCGCCACGACGTGCTCCTGGACGCAGCGTCCCGAGGAAGGCGTCCTCAAGCTCTTCGAGGGCGTCAAGATGCGGGTGAACATCATCGACACCCCGGGCCACGTCGATTTCACGGCAGAGGTCGAGCGTTCCCTCCGGGTACTCGACGGCGCCATCGCCGTCTTCTGTGGCGTGGCGGGCGTGCAACCGCAGTCTGAGACGGTCTGGCGGCAGGCCACAAAGTACGGCGTTCCGCGGATCGCGTTCGTCAACAAGATGGACCGGACCGGCGCTAATTTCGACAACGCGATCAACGACATGCGCACCAAGCTCAACGCGAATGCGTGGCCGGTGCTCATCCCGCTGGGGCGCGAGGATTACCTGACGGGCCAGCTGGACGTGGTGAACAAGAAGGCCGTCATCTATGCCGATGACGCAAGCTCGGGCTCGAAGTACTCGATCGAGGAAGTGCCCGCGGACCACAAGGAATTGGTCGACAAGGCGTACAACAACCTCGTTTCGGCGGTTGCCGATCTCGACGAGGAAATCGGGATGGCGTTCCTCGAGGAGAAGGCCATCACGCCTGAGATGCTCAAACGCGGCATTCGTCGCCTGACCATCGCGAACAAATTCGTCCCCGTCGTGGGTGGCTCCGCCTTCAAAAACAAGGGTGTGCAGTATCTGGTCGACGCCGTCCTCGACTACCTTCCGGGACCGCTCGACATTCCGCCCGCGCAGGGAATCGATCCGGACAACCACGAGATCACGATCGCGGCTCCCGCGGACGACAACGGCAATCATTGTTCCCTCGCGTTCAAGCTCTGGAGCGATCCGTTCGTCGGTAAGCTTGTCTTCTTCCGCGTTTACTCGGGGAAGCTCAGCAAGGGCGATACTGTCTACAACCCGCGGACGAACAAGCGGGATCGAATCAGCCGCCTGATCCAGATCCAAGCCGACAAGCGCGAAGATATCGACACCTGCTACTCGGGCGACATCGCCGCGATCGTCGGGATTCGAAACATCACCACGGGCGATACCCTTTGCGATGAGGATCACGGCATCATGCTCGAGCCGCCGTCCTTCCCGGAGCCGGTCATCTCGATGGCGGTCGAACCGAAGACAAAGGTCGACCAGGAAAAGATGTCCAACGCGCTTCAACGCCTCGCCGAAGAAGATCCGACCTTCCGGGTTTTCACGAACGAAGAGACCGGCCAGACGATCATCGCCGGCATGGGCGAGCTTCATCTCGAGATCATCCGGGATCGGATGATGCGTGAGTTCAAGGTCGAAGCGAATGCCGGCAAGCCGCAAATCGCCTACCGCGAAACGATCACGAAGGCCGCTCACGGCGTCGGCAAGCTCATCAAGCAGTCCGGCGGCCGCGGTCAATACGGCCACGTCGAAGTGGACATTCGCCCCGCCGAGCGCGGGAAGGGTGTGCTCGTCGAGAATAAGGTGGTCGGTGGCACCATCCCCAAGGAATACATTCCGGCGGTCAAGAAGGGCGTGGAAGAAGCGTTCCTCGGTGGTGTCGTCAACGGCTCGCAGGTGATCGACGTCGAAGTCGACATCGTCTTCGGCAGCTACCATGACGTCGATTCCAACGAACTCGCGTTCAAGATGGCGGCCATCTTCGCGATGAAGGATGCGTTCCAAAAGGCAAACTCGATTTTGCTCGAGCCGATCATGAAGGTCGAGAATACCACCCCGGAAGAATACCAGGGCGACATCATGGGCGATCTGAACCGCCGCCGCGGTCTGATCAAGGGCATCGAAAACAAAAACAATCTCTGCGTCGTGAACGCCGACGTGCCGCTGGCCGAAATGTTTGGCTACGCCACCGCGATCCGCTCCCTCTCGAAGGGGCGCTCGAGCTACTCGATGGAACCCTCGCACTTCGAGCAGGTGCCGGCGAACGTCCTCGCCGCCGTCCTCGATCAGAAGGGCAAGTAATCACGTCCGGAACCCCGAAACTCGCACTCGTCACTCCCCGCCATGACCACTGGACAAAGAATTCGCATCCGCCTCAAGGCTTTCGATCACCGTATGCTCGATCAATCGAGCCTCGAGATCGTTGAGACCGCCAAGCGCACCGGCGCCCGCGTGGCCGGGCCGATCCCGCTCCCCACCCGCATCGAGCGTTACACCGTGAACCGGTCGCCGCACGTCGATAAAAAGAGCATGGAGCAATTCGAAATTCGCACCCACAAGCGGTTGCTGGACATCATCGAGCCGACCGCAAAGACGGTCGACGAACTCCGCAAACTGAATCTTCCCGCAGGCGTCGACATTCAGATCAAGATCTGACGCCTCCTCCACCACCCCAACCCAAGTACCCGAGGGGCGTGAGCCTCACGGAGACCTCTAGGAAAAATGAGCATTGCACTCGTAGGAAAGAAAACCGGCATGACGCGCGTATACGACGCGTCCGGCCGCATTACACCGGTCACGGTGATCCACGTCGCCCCAAACGCCGTCTCGCAGCGCAAGACGGTAGAGTCGGATGGCTACTCCGCCGTTCAGATCGCGACGATCGATCAGCTCCCGAAACGGCTCACGAAGCCGGTCCTCGGTCATCTCAAGAAGGCCAGCCTCGGAGCGAAGAAGAAGATCAAGGAGATCCGCTTGGCGAATGACGAGGCGGTCCAAAATGCTCCCGACAGCATCACGGTCTCGCAGTTCCAGATCGGACAGTGGGTCGACGTCATTGGCCAGAGCAAGGGCAAGGGCTTTGCTGGCGTCATGAAGAAGCACAACTTCGCTGGTCAGGGCGACGCCCACGGTTCGAAGACGCATCGGCGCAACGGCGCCATCGGCAATCGTTCGACTCCGGGTCGGCCCTGGAAGAATATCGGCATGCCTGGTCACATGGGTGACGAGCGCGTCACGGTGCAGAACCTGAAGGTTGTGCAGGTGCGCGAAGAAGACAATGCGCTGCTCATCAGCGGTGCGGTTCCCGGTGCGAACGGCTGCTACGTCGTTGTCCGACCAGCCATAAAGCGCCCCCTTCCGGCGGCGAAGTAATCCACCTCCACCCGTTTTCGTTCCCATATGAGCGCTACAGTTCTTACGGTCGACGCGGCCAAGGCGGCCAAGTTCGACGTCATCACCGATGATTCCAAGGGGCAGCAAGCCCTGCACGAGACGATCGTCGCCTACCGGGCGAATCGTCGCGCTGGCACTGCGTCTACCAAGACGAAGGCAACCGTCTCCGGTTCGGGCAAGAAGCCCTACCGGCAGAAGGGAACCGGCCGAGCCCGCGCCGGTTACATGTCCTCCCCGATCCGCCGTGGCGGCGGCGTGGTTTTCGGACCGCACCCCCGCAGCTACGCGAAGAAGACCAACAAGTCGGTCAAGCGCCTCGCTCTCCGCAAGGCTCTGAGCGCGCAGATCATCGACGGCAACGTCATGATCGTTGACGACTTCAACGTCGGCACCGCCAAGACGAAGGACTTCATCGCGGCGGTTCGCCAGCTGACCGACGCCCGCAAGGTGCTCATCGTCAGTGGCGCTTTCACCGAGCAAACCTATCTGGCTGGTCGCAACCATGGTCCCGTGCAGTTGATGAAGGACCTCGATTGCAACGCCGAGCATCTCCTCAACACCGAGAAAATCATCATCACCAAGGGTGCGCTCGAGACGCTGATACAGCGTTCGAATCGCCCGGAGGCCGCCTGATACCCCGAGGCAACCAGCCATGAACGAACCCACGGATCTCATCCAGACGATTTGCCTCACTGAGAAGGCGACCCTCCTCAGCGAGACGCGCAACCAGTATGTCTTCAAGGTCGTGCCCCGCGCGACGAAGCCGCAAATCAAGCGCGCGATCGAATTCTTGTTCAAGAAGTCGGTCGTCGCGGTGAACACGGCGAACTACGCCGGCAAGAAAAAGCGGGAGCGCCGCGCCGACTTCGGCCGCCGTCCGCATTGGAAGAAGGCAATCATCACCCTGAAAGAGGGCGATAAGATCGACCTCGCGTAACCCGCCCACCCACTCTCACCTAAAAGACGCCGAAACCCTATGGCTCTCAAGACCTTTCGCCCTCTCACGCCCGTTCAGCGCACCAAGGTGTCGCCGGCGTTTGACGAAATCACCAAGGACAAGCCCGAGCGCTCACTGACTGAGGCTCTTCGCAAGTCCGGCGGCCGCAACAACCAGGGGCGCATTACGATGCGCCACCACGGTGGCGGCCACAAGCGCCGCTACCGGCTCGTCGACTTCAAGCGCGCCAAGCGCGGCATCGCCGCGGACGTGATCGCCATCGAATACGATCCAAATCGCTCGGCGCGGATCGCCCTCATCAAGTACACCGACGGTGAGAAGGCTTACATCCTCTGGCCCGTCGGACTGACGGTCGGGGCCAAAGTGATCGCCGGTCCCGATGCGCCGCCCGAGGTTGGAAATGCGCTTCCTCTCAGCGTGATTCCGCTCGGCACCTCGGTGCACAACATCGAGTTCAAGCCGAACGGCGGCGGTAAAATCGCGCGGTCGGCCGGCCAGCTCGCGATCCTGAACAATCGCGAAGCCGGCTACGCGCTCCTAAAACTCCCTTCCGGCGAAATCCGGAAAATCCACGAGACGTGCTACGCCACGATCGGCCAGGTCGGTAACATCGACCACATGAACGTGGTTAGCGGAAAGGCCGGCCGTTCCCGCTGGAAGGGCATCCGCCCAACCGTCCGCGGCATGGCGATGAATCCGATCGATCATCCGATGGGCGGTGGCCAGGGCAAGAGCAAGGGTGGTGGCGGACGCCATCATCCCGTCAGCCCGTGGGGTCAGCTCTCGAAGGGCTTCAAGACCCGGAAGAAGCACAAGTCCACGGACAAGTTCATCGTGCAGCGCCGCAACGCGAAGAAGCCGACCACGTAACCCCCCAACTTTTCATCACCATGGGTAGATCGCTCAAAAAAGGCCCCTACGTCGAGGGCCATCTCATCGAAAAGATCGAGAAGCTGAACAAGGATAACTCGAAAAAGCCGATCAAGACCTGGTCGCGCCGCTCGATGATCATCCCTGATTTCGTCGGCCACACCTTCCTCGTGCACAATGGCAAGATCTTCGCCTCCGTCTTCGTGACGGAGAACATGGTCGGCCACAAGCTCGGAGAATTTTCCCCGACCCGCACCTTCCGAAAGCACGGCGCTCATACCGCCAAGGTCGCGAAGTAGTCCCGGCTTCGCCGGACACGGCCGCCACTCTCGTGCCATGCTTCGGTGTGCGGCGAGCGTGGTAGTGACCGCGATGCTGGCGCTTACCGCCGGCGGCGCTGGCGACGAAGCCGTCGAAAAACCGACAAACCCAAAACAGGAGGAACGAGAACAACTGCGAGACTTGGTGATTGAGAACGAGGTTCTCCGCCAGTCCCAGGAAAACATCCAGCAGACGCTGCGGACACTTAGTGAGTCGCTCGCCGTGGCGAATGCAGAAGCGGAAGTCTTTCGGAGGAAATATGCCGAGTTGCAGACGCGACTTGAGGCCCTCGGACTTTCGCGAGCCCCCAATGCCGACCGCGAGGCGCTAGAGCAGCGCCTTCTCAAAGCGGTTTCGGACCTAGAACTGGCCAAGGCGGAAAGCCGTCGGCTAGCCGACCAAATGGCTGCCTTGTCAGAGGCGTCCCTGCGGTTTTCAAAAAGCGTGACCGGCGCAAGCGCGGCGGCCCGCCTGGACTTGGAAGCTCAACTGCGTTCGACCAGCGACCTTCTCGGCGCCCGTCCCGTTTCTGCGCAGGCTTCCCCGCCCACCGCCTCAGCCCTCTTCGGCGGAGCGATCATCAGCATCAAGGACGAATTTGCCCTTGTCGTGTTGAATGTCGGGAAAGTGCACGGCCTGCGCGTGGGAATGCCCGTTAAGATCGTCCGGGATGAACGAATCGTAGCGCGCGCGCTGATCGTCGACGTCCGCGAGAAGATCTCTGGAGCCATCCTGCGCGACCCACTTCCCTCCGGAGTGAAGCTCTTTGTGGGTGACCAAGCCCGGGTGGAAAGTCAGTCTCCAACCCTCGCCCGCTAGCCGTTAATTTCGTCCGCCAAAATTTTTCAAGATTTTTAAGGAAATTTTTTCGAACCCGTTTAGATTCCCGGCCCCTTTCGCCTCTGCACCCTTTTCGTTACGACCATGGAAGTCCGAGCTCTTTATCGCCACGCGCGCATGTCAGCCTTCAAGGTGCGCCAGCTCACCCGTGAGATTCAAGGTCTGCCTGCCTCCGAGGCGCTTGATATCATCAAATTCAGCCCGCTGAAGGCATCGCTCCTCGTCGGTCAGACGCTGCGCAGCGCGATCGCGAACGCGGAGAACAATTTCAGCCTCGATGCAGCGCGCCTCACGATCAAGGAGGCGACGGTCGGTGAGGGTCCCACATTGAAGCGCATCATGACCCGCGCCCGCGGGTCAGCGGCGCCGATTCGTCGTCGGACGAGCCACATCCGAATCATCCTGACGGATGAGCTCGACCTCCCGATCCGCGGCAAGGCCAAACAGGACGCCCGCCGGGAGGCCTGGAAGACCAAGCAGGCCTCGAAGAAGTCGGCCAAGACCGCCGCAACGGCCTGATCACCACTCTCCAAACCTCCTCCGCAATACCTGAGTTATGGGACAGAAAGTCAATCCGATCAGTTTCCGTCTGGCAGTCAACAAGGACTGGCGTTCCCGCTGGTTTGCGAACAAGAAGGAACTTCCCGACATGCTGCACGGCGATCTTCGGATCCGTGCCTACGTCAAGAAGAAGCTCGCTCTCGCCGCCGTCGCGAAGATCGTCATCGAGCGGGCGTGGAACAGCCTGCGCGTCACGATCCACACCGCCCGGCCCGGTCTCGTGATCGGACGCAAGGGAGCGGAAATCGAGACCATGACCAAGGACATCTCCGCGATGTCTGGCGGCAAACAGGTCAAGATCGATATTTTCGAGATCAAAACCCCGGAGCTGGAGGCCCAGCTTGTCGCGGAGAATATCGCGCTGCAGCTCGAGCGCCGCATTTCCTTCCGCCGGGCGATGAAGAAAGCGATGCAGACGACGATGGAGCAGGGCGCGCTCGGCATCAAGGTCCGCGCGGCTGGCCGTTTGGGCGGAGCGGAAATCGCCCGCGTCGAAAATTCGAAGCAGGGCAAGGCGCCGCTGCACACGCTCCGCGCGAATATCGACTACGGCTTTGCCGAGGCAAAAACGCTCTACGGAACGATCGGCGTCAAATGCTGGCTCTGTAAGAAGGACGCCGTTCCGGCGCCCGAGACCGCTGCACCCGCCGCGGCCTGATCAACGCAGTCCCCGACACCCTTAGAATTTTCCAGGAGGAACGACTATGGCCCTGATGCCCAAACGTGTGAAGTATCGGAAGACGCAGCGCGGTAGCCGCGCAGGCACCGCTTCGCGCAACACAGACCTCGCCTTCGGCGAATTCGCTCTCCAGACCCTCGAGCGCGCCTGGATCACGAACACCCAGATCGAAGCCGCCCGTGTCGCGCTCACCCGCAACATGAAGCGCAAAGGCAAGCTCTGGATCAAAATCTTCCCGGACAAGTCCGTCACCTCCCGCCCGCCCGAGACCCGGATGGGCAAGGGCAAAGGCGCGCCGGAGTATTGGGTGGCGGTCGTTCGCCCCGGTAACATCCTGTTTGAGATGGACGGAGTGCCGGAGTCCGTCGCGAAGGAGTCCCTCCGCCTCGCGGCGACGAAGCTCCCGGTCCGCACCCGTTTCCTAAGCCGTCACCATGCCGCCAAGGCGGCCTGATTCCCGAAACTCTCCACGAATTGCTTGCCATGAAGGCCAAAGAATTGCGCGATCTCAGCGCTGACGATCTCACCAAGAAGGCGAACGAGCTCAAGCTCGACAACTTCAACATGCGCCTACAGCAGCAGCTCGGACAGCTGGAGAAGCCGCATCGTTTCCGGGCGAATCGCCGGGACGTTGCCCGCATCAAGACCATTCTTCGCGAACGCGAACTCGTTGCTGCGAAGGCCGCGAAGTGATCCGTAACCTGAACGCCCTTTCCAACCGAACGTCATGAGCGAAGCCGCCGCCGCCCCCGCCGAAGCCCCCAAGAAGACCGCGATCCAGAAAACGCGCATTGGGGAGGTCGTCTCCACCAAGATGGCCAAGACCATCATCGTGCAGACCGTCACCCGGGTTCCGCACCCGAAGTTCGGCAAGATCATCAAGCACCGGAAGAAGTTTTACGCCCACGATGAAGAGGGGAAGGCTGCGACGGGTGACACCGTCCGGATCCAGGAAACTCGCCCGCTTTCGAAGCTGAAATGCTGGAAGCTCGTCGAAGTGCTGAAGCACTAACCGTCAGGTAACCGAACCCACCGAACCGCTACTTCTCATGGTCCAGATCCGTTCCCGACTCGACGTGGCCGATAACTCCGGCGCCAAAATGGCGACGATGATCGGCGTCATTGGCAAGTCCACCCTCTACGCCGGCGTGGGTGACGTCATCACCGCCAATGTGAAGGAAGCCACTCCCGGTGGCACGGTGAAGAAGGGCGAAGTCGTCCGGGCGGTTGTCGTCCGGACCCGCGTCCCGGTTCGGCGCGCGGATGGCTCTTACCTTCGCTTCGACCACAACGCGATCGTCATCATCGACAAGGATCTCAACCCCCGCGGCACCCGTATCTTCGGCCCGGTGGCTCGCGAACTTCGCGAGAAAAATTTTATGAAGATCATCTCGCTCGCCCCGGAGGTGCTTTGAAATGAAAAAGCTGAAGCAAAAGTCCCCGCAGTTGAAGTTCCACGTTCGCAGTGGAGACGTCGTCGAAGTCATCGCCGGCAACCACAAGAGCACCAAGGACCGCAAGGTGACGGGCCGGGTGCTCCGGGTCGACCGCAAGAAGCTCCGGGCCGCCGTCGAAGGTGTCGCCAAGCTAAAGAAGCATGTCCGCAAAGGTCCGAACAATCCGGACGGCGGTATCGTCGAGTCCGAAGGGACCATCCACATTTCCAACCTCCGCGTGATCGAAAAATACGTTCACGAGAAGGCCAGCAAGTAACCGAGCAATTTCGATCGTATGGATTCCGCGCCCACGCTTCAGTCAGAATATCGCGACCGCGTCGTGCCCGCCCTCAAGGCGAAGCACGGCTATACCAACCTGCATCAGGTTCCGAAGGTCGAGAAGGTCGTCATCAACACCTCCGTGGGCTCCGCCCAGGACGTGAAGGCCGCCCTCGAGGACGCGAAGAATGATCTCGCGACGATCTCCGGCCAGAAGCCCTCGGAGACGCGCGCCAAGGAGAGCATTTCGAACTTCAAGCTCCGCGAAGGTCAGCCCATCGGAGCGAAGGTCACTCTGCGGGGCCGCCGGATGTATGAGTTTCTCGAGCGTCTGATTCGGATGGCGCTCCCCCGCATCCGCGATTTTCGCGGCGTTTCGCCCCGCGCTTTCGACGGGAACGGAAACTACACGCTCGGCGTGAAGGATCAGTCCATCTTCCCCGAGATCGAGCTCGATAAAATCAAGCGCAACATCGGTTTCGACATCACGATCGTGACTTCCGCGCAGAGTGATGCCGAAGCTAAGTCGCTCCTGGCTGAATTCGGTTTTCCCTTCAGCGATCGCCACAAGAAAGCCGCCTGATTTTTCCTCTTCCGGTCCCCGTTCCAACTTTCCGCCATGAGCACTCAATCCGATCCGATCGCTGACTTTCTGACGCGCCTCCGCAATGGCGGCCGTGCGGGACAGAAGCTGATCACGCTGCCGCACTCCGAGATTAAGACGCAGATCGCCCGCGTCTTGAAGAAGGAAGGCTACATTACCGACTTCGTGGTCAAGGACCTCGAGAACAACAAGAAGCAGCTGGTCGTGACGCCGAAGTACGTGAACGGAACGTTCGCCATTGCGGGACTCAAGCGCGTCAGCACGCCGGGTCTGCGCCGCTACGTCGGCTCGGCGGAGATTCCCCGGGTTCTCGGCGGTTCCGGAATTTCGATCCTCAGCACCCCCCGCGGGATCCTTTCCGGTCGCGAAGCGCGCCGGCAGAATCTGGGCGGCGAGTTGCTCGCTCTCGTTTACTGATTTTTCACCCTCACTTTCGCAGCGCCATGTCCCGTATCGGTAAAAAAACCATCGACCTCCCTGAAAAGGTGAAGGTCACCATCGGCAACGACCGGAACGTCGCCGTCGAGGGCCCCAAGGGGAAACTCGACTTCACCCTTCCGCTCGCGATCTCCGCGAAGCTGGACGGGAAGACGCTCACGGTGGAACGCACAGGCGAGGAACGCCAGGTACGGGCATTCCATGGACTCAGCCGAGCGCTGATCAACAACATGATCATTGGCGTCACGGCTGGCTTTGTGAAGGATCTCGAGATTCAGGGCGTCGGCTTCAAGGCCGCCGTCAAGGGCGACAAGCTCGATCTGAACGTCGGACAGTCCCACGATCTGCTCTTTCCGATCCCGGCCGGCATCAAGGTAACGGTCGCCGAGAACACGAAGATCAAGATCGAGGGGATCGACAAGAAGCTCGTCGGCCAGGTCGCGGCGGACATTCGATCGCATTACCCGCCTGAGCCTTATAAGGGCAAGGGCATTCGCTACGCTGGCGAGAAGATCGTCAAGAAGGAAGGCAAGACCGTTCAGTAATCTGATTTCGAATCCGCAGGCTTATGATCACGCCGACCAACCGCAAGGCCAAGCACCGCCGCATCCATACGCGCCTCCGCAAGCGCGTGTCGGGCACCACGGAACGCCCGCGCCTGAGCGTCCATTTTTCTGGAAAGAACATCTACGCACAGGTCATCGACGATCTGAACGGCCAGACGCTCGCTTCCGTTTGCACGACGGAGAAGCTGGTGCGCGGGGATCAACCGCCGCGGGCCAACGTCGCCAACGCCGAAAAGGTGGGGAAGCTCATCGCCGAGCGCGCCCAGGCCGCGAAAATTACCCGCGTCGTCTTCGACCGCGGTGGTTTCAACTACCACGGCAAGGTCAAAGCCCTCGCGGATGCCGCCCGCGCCGGTGGCCTGGAATTCTAATTTTTCACGACGAACCGACCGATATTTATGGCAGCTACCAACGAACGCCCCCCGAACCGCGGCCGTCGAGATGATCGTCGCCGCGACGGCCCCAAAGAGGAGCCGCGTGACGGAATCATCGAGAAAGTGGTTTTCATCAATCGATGCTCCAAGGTCGTGAAGGGCGGACGCCGCTTCAGTTTCAGCGCTTTGATCGTGACCGGCGACAAGGCTGGGCGCGTCGGCTGCGGGTTCGGTAAGGCCAACGAGGTCGCTGAAGCGATCCGCAAGGCTTCCGAAGCATCCCGTAAGTCGATGGGGAAGGTCAGCCTTTCCGAGAACACGATCCCGCACGAAGTGATTGGAGAGCACGGTGGCGGGCGCGTTCTGCTCCGGCCCGCGAGTCCCGGAACCGGCGTCATTGCCGGAGGCGGAGTTCGGGCGGTCGTGGAGGCCGCCGGCATTCGCGACGTCCTCGCGAAGTCGCTTGGTTCCAGTAATCACGCCAACGTGGTCAAAGCCACGCTCGCCGCGCTTTCCCAGCTCAGGCTGCGCGGCGATATCATGAAGATGCGCGGCATCGCGGCCCAGACCGCGGTGGCTGCTTAAGTCAGACCCAACCATCAGCCAGATTTCGTCCCATGCGACTGCACGACATCAAATCCAATCCGAAGGCGCGTCATCGCCGCAAGCGTCTCGGTTGCGGTGAAAGTTCCGGCCACGGCAAGACGTCCGGCAAGGGCCACAAGGGCCAAAAGGCGCGCTCGGGCGGCAGCATTCGCCTTGGTTTCGAAGGCGGCCAGATGCCGATCTATCGGCGCCTGCCCAAGCGCGGGTTCAACAACGCCGCCTTCAAGAAGAACATCCGGGCGATCAATCTCGACGATCTCGAGGGCCTTCCCGACGATATCACGACGGTGACGGTGGACGTGCTCCGTGAGTACGGGTACATCCGTGGCCAGGCGCGTTTCCTGGACGGCGTGAAGATTCTTGGGTCTGGCGACGCCAAGCGGAAGTGGAACCTCACGGTCAGCCACGTCAGCGCGGCGGCGAAGGAAAAGATCGAGAAGGCTGGCGGATCCATCACCCTCGTGGCGCTGAAAGCGAACCGCGTGGGGAAGAAGGTCCGCCCGGCAGCCGCCAAGTGATCTTTTTGAGCATCACGAGCGAGGTGCCGCCCGCCGTCCATTGACGGGTGCCCTCGCTCTTCCATTTTACCGCCCCTTTCCTCCCGCCCGACGCTCATGCTCTCCGCGTTTGCCAACATCTTCAAGGTACCGGACCTCCGCGTCCGCCTGTTCTTCACGCTCGCGATCATTGTGATCGTGCGCATCGGCTCGCAGATCACTTCGCCCGGCGTCAACGTCGCCGTGTTGCAGCAGTGGTTTTTGAATGAGCTGAACCAGAACTCCGGCGGGACCGTCGCCGCCCTGCTGAACATCTTCTCCGGTGGCGCGCTGGAAAACTGCGCGATATTCTCCTTGGGAATCATGCCGTACATCAGCGCGTCGATCATGATGCAGCTGCTCACGGCGGTGGTCCCGCGGTTGGCGAAACTGCGGAAGGAAGACGGCGGCCAGCAAAAGATCACGCAGTACACGCGGTACGCGACGCTCGCGCTCTGCGTGTTCCAGGGTTACCTCCTGGCTCTCTCCTTCGAGAATCCGACTTCTAATCCGTTCCTCCCGAACATCGGCGATACCATCAACCGGCTGGGCATGCCGCTGGTCGCAAATCCCGGGATGGGATTCCGGCTGTTGACCGTGATCACCCTCACTGCCGGCACGATGCTGCTGATGTGGCTCGGTGACCAGATTACCGACAAAGGGGTGGGTAACGGTATTTCGATCATCATCACGATCGGCATCGTGGCCCGACTGCCGGCCGCTCTGATGCAGGCGTGGAAGACATTTGTGCCGAGCGGGGGGCAGGGGAGTCAGGTGAGTCCCTTCGTCCTGGTCTTCATGGTGGCGTTCCTGATCCTGGTCATCGCGGCGGTTATCGCGGTCACCCAAGCGCAGCGAAAGATCAGCATCACCTACGCAAAGCGCGTCATGGGCCGGAAGGTGTTCGGTGGCCAGACGCAGTATTTGCCTCTCAAGGTCAATTACGCTGGCGTCATGCCGATCATTTTCGCGCAGGCCATCCTGGTTTTCCCGTCGACGATCATTACGTTGCTGTTCAAGGAGAGTCCAACGGCGAACCAGATCGCTTCGATGCTGGCGTCCGGGTGGCTGCACTATCTGCTGTATGCGGTCATGATCTTCTTCTTCAGTTACTTCTGGGTCGCGACGCAGTTTCAGCCCACGGAGATTTCGGAGAATCTGAAGAAGCAGGGCGGATACATTCCCGGCCAGCGCCCCGGCAAGCCAACGGCCGAGTTTCTCGAATACACGATGACCCGGCTCACGTTCGCAGGAGCGATCTTCTTGACCGGCATCGCGATCCTTCCGCAGGTAATCATGCAATGGCTGAAGGTTCCTTACAACGTCGCTCAATTCTTTGGAGGAACGAGTCTCCTCATTCTCGTCGGCGTGGTGCTCGACACCATGAGGCAGCTTGAGACAAAGCTGCTCGAAAAGCAGTATGATGGCTTCCTCCGCAAAGGCTCCGCCTCGCACCGGAACCGCTACTCTGGTGGAGTGGTCAACCGGGCCGACGAAGCGCGGCAGCAGAACATGATTTGGGTTTACGTAGGGGTCGCGGTTCTCGTCATTGGGATCGTCGCCTACGTCCTTTCCCACCGCGCCGTTTGACACGCCAGCCCGGGTTCCCGCTCGCGCATGAGCATCGTCATCAAGAATTCGCGCGAGATTGAGCAGATGCGTCTGGCTGGCCGCCTCGCTGGCCAGATCCTCGAGCAGGTTGCGGATTTCGTTCGCCCCGGAATCACGACCGGCGAGGTGGATCAGTATGCCGCCCACCTCATGGCGGAAAACGGCGCCAAGAGCGCGTTCCTCGGCTACCGCAGTTTCCCTGGGAATATTTGCATCTCGGTGAACGAGGAAGTCATCCATGGCATCGGTGGACAGCGGCGCGTTCAGTATGGCGACATCGTGAAGCTCGACATCGGCATCTTCCGCCAGGGCTGGGTGGGCGATAACGCGACAACCGTCGCCGTCGGGATTATTGCTCCCGAGGTGCAGCGCTTGCTGGATGCGACCGAAGAGTCACTTTACGCCGCGATAAGCCTGGTCCGCGAGGGTCGCCGCCTCGGGGATGTTTGTGCCGAGATTGAGGAATACGTGGCCCGCCGGGGCTACACCGTGGTCCGAGAGTTCGTCGGACACGGCGTGGGGCGGAAGCTCCACGAGGATCCGCAGGTTCCGAACTACGGGACGCGGGGGAGTGGTCCCAAGTTGAAGGCGGGGATGACGCTCGCGATCGAGCCGATGGTGAACATGGGTCGGCCGGAGGTGCAGATCCTCGCGGACAAGTGGACTGCGGTGACCGCTGATCGCTTGCCCTCGGCCCACTTTGAACACACCGTCCTCGTCACGAAGGGTGACCCTGAAATCCTCACATGGCGCGAAAAGATTCCATCGAAGTTCAAGGCAAGGTAGTGGAGTTGCTGCCCAACACGATGTTCCGGGTGGAGCTCGAGGGCGGACATCCGATTCTCGCCCATATTTCCGGAAAAATGCGTCTCCATTTTATTCGTATCTTGCCAGGCGACAAAGTTGTGGTAGAGATATCTCCCTACGATTTGACCAAGGGCCGGATCACCTTCCGGCACCGTTGAGCGAAGGGCCTCGCAATCAGTGCGTTACAAGCGCCGGGCGGATCACTCCTCCGGCGCATTTTTTCCCCGAAATCCCAAGTCCGTCAGTCCAAACAATTTTTCCCATGAAAGTGCGCGCTTCTGTCAAACGAGTCTGTGAATCGTGCAAAATCATCAAGCGGAAGAACGTTATCCGCGTGATTTGCAGCGCGAATCCCCGCCACAAGCAGCGGCAGGGCTGACCCATCTTTTCCACATCACCCCGCTCCCTAAGCCATGCCCCGTCTCCTTGGTGTCGACATTCCCGGCGAAAAGCGCATCGAAGCTTCGCTCCCCTACATTTACGGCATCGGACCGACGACCGCCAAGCGCGTGCTTGAGCGGGCCGGCGTCGATCCGAACATCCGCGCGAACAAGCTTTCGGCCCAACAGATGACCGATATCATCGGGGCGATTCAGGAGAGCAAGCTCATGATCGAGGGCGACCTTCGGCGTGATCTGCAAGCGAATCTAAAACGTCTTCAGGGCATCAATTGCTATCGCGGGATCCGGCATCGGCGCAGCCTGCCGGTCCGTGGCCAGCGCACTTCCACGAACGCCCGTACCCGCAAGGGGCCCCGCAAGACTGTTGGCGTCCAGCGCGCCAAGGATGCCAAGGGCGGCAAGTAAAATCGATCGAACCAGGACGAACCCATTCTGAACTATGGCTGACGAAACCGAGAACAAGACCGCGACGCCCGTTGCGACCACCGCCGCCCCGGCCGCGCCCGCGGCGGAAGCAAAGCCCGCGAAGGCACCCAAGGCTGCTGGTGCCGGCAAGGCCGCGAAAAAGGATGCTGCAGCCGCTCCGGCTGCCGAGCCTCCCAAGGAGAACCTTTCGCTCGATCCGAACGACATCGAGAAGCCCAAGATTGTCCGCGCCAAAGGGGCGAAGAACATCACGCAGGGCATCGTTCATGTGTTCGCGACCTTCAACAACACGAGCGTCACGATCACCGACCTCCTCGGAAACGTGATTGGCTGGTCCAGCGCTGGAAAGTGCGGCTTCAAAGGCTCCCGGAAGAGCACGGCCTACGCCGCCCAGATGGCCGCGCAGGACGCCAGCCGCCAAGCGATGGGTCACGGTCTCAAAGAGGTCGAGGTTCGCGTGAAGGGACCAGGCGCCGGTCGTGAGTCCGCCGTTCGCGCGCTTCAGGCCGTGGGTCTTGAGGTGAGCACGATCAAAGACGTGACCCCTGTTCCGCATAATGGCTGCCGCCCGCCCAAGGCGCGGCGCGTGTAATCCCGCAACTCTCCGACATCCCCGATTTCCATGGCACGTCTTACCGGACCCAAGTCCAAAATCAGCCGCCGTTACGGAGTTCCCCTCTTCGGCCCGTCCAAGGCCCTTGAGCGCAAGAATTATCCCCCCGGCATGCACGGCCCGAAGGGCTCGCGCCGCAAGCAGAGCGATTACGCTCTCGCGCTCGCCGAGAAACAGAAGCTTCGGCTGATGTATGGCCTGATGGAGCGCCAGTTCCGCGGCTATTACGAAAAGGCCGCCTCGCGGCGCGGCGTGACGGGCGAACTGATGTTGCAGATGCTCGAGATGCGTCTCGACAACGTTGTCTTCCGCCTCGGCTTTGCGAACACCCGCCGGGCCGCCCGCCAGATGGTGGGTCATGGTCACGTTCAGGTGAACGGCCGCAAGACGGACATCTCCTCCTTTCAGGTCAAGCCCGGTGACGAGATTGCCGTGCGGGAGCGTCCCAAGTCCAAGCAGCTCGGAAATAGGGGCGCTGAACTCACCCAGATTGTGCCGGTTCCCGATTGGATGAGCACGAATCGCGAGGGACTCTCCGGCAGGATTGTCCGGGTTCCGACCCGCGAGGAAATCGCGCCGATCGTGAACGAGCAGCTGATCGTCGAGCTCTATTCGCGCTAGCCCTCGACGACCTGCGACATCTTTTCGGAAGGGCAGGCTTCAAGCCTGCCCTTTTCGTTTTGAGATTGGGACGATGTCCGCTCGATCTCCCGCCGCCCGGGACAGTCGACGCCGCTCGAGGAATCCCGCATCCTGTGGTTCCATTCAACTGGTCAGTGGAAGCGCGGCCAGTGCTCCCGTCGCCGCCGCCATGAGAGACGACATTCCGATGCCCGACTCAAAGAGCGGAGGACGCTGGGCGCTGCCTGGGTGGGTGGCGTTGAGTTTCAGTGCGGCGTTGCCGGCGGTCTTCTTTTCCCCGCGATCCTGGTACGCGCAGATCGAGAAGCCGTGGTGGCACCCGCCGGGGTGGCTGTTTGGGCCAGTCTGGAGCGTCTTGTATCTGCTGATGGCGGTCGCGGCGTGGCTGGTCTCGCGCGATGGGGGCTGGAAGGTCCACGGCAGCGCGTTGCGACTGTTCCTCGTGCAATGGCTTCTGAACGCGCTTTGGACGCCGCTTTTCTTCGGACTTCATCGTCCGGACCTCGCCTTCGCGGAAATCGTCGTCTTCTGGGTCGCGCTGGTCGTCACGTTGGTCGCGTTCTGGTCGGCCCGGCGGGTCGCGGGGATGCTGCTGATTCCCTATCTGGCATGGGTGACGTTTGCTGCATTTCTCAACCTCATGCTGTGGCGAATGAACCCGGTTTGATCCGCTTACGGCGAGCGGTCGACGATCCCGCGGTCCTCGCGCCACCCGGGCGACGTCCGTGTCAGCGGAGCGCGGTTGCTCCTTACGGTTCGCGCGTCGCCCGCGCCACCTCGGCGGCCCGCGCGCGCAGCTGGAATTTCTGCACCTTCCCGGTCGAGGTTCTGGGGAGCGTTTCAAGCACCAGATACTTCGGCACTTTGAAGCGCGCGAGCCGGGCGCGGCAGCGCTCCATTAACTCGCCCGGCTCGACCGCTACGCAGGGCTTCAATTCCACGAACGCGCAGGGCACCTCGCCCCAGCGTTCGTCCGGCGCTGCGACAACGGCGGATGCAAGCACGGCCGGGTGCCGGCAAAGCGCGTCTTCCACCTCGAGCGAAGAGATGTTTTCCCCGCCGGAGATGATGATGTCCTTCGAACGATCGGTGATCCGCAAATAGCCGTCGGGATCGAGCACGCCGAGGTCACCACTGCGGAAGAATCCGCCGGAGAGGGAAGCCTGGGTGGCTTCCGGTGCCTTGAGATAACCCTTCATCACGATGTTGCCGCGAAAGGCGATTTCTCCCGTTGTGTGTCCGTCGGCCGGCACGCGCTCACCGGTTGCGGGATCGATGACGGTCACTTCGTCTTCGAGCAGGAAGCGGACGCCCTGGCGCCCGTTGCGGATGGCGCGTTCCTCGACGCTCAAGTCCTCCCACCCAGCCTGTTTGGCGCAGATTGTCGCCGGGCCATACGTCTCGGTCAGTCCGTAAATGTGCGTGAGGGCAAACCCCATTCGTTCCATCCCCTCGATCATCGCGACGGTCGGAGCCGCGCCGCCCACGAGCGCGTGAACGCGCTGGCTGATTCCTGCCTTCAGCGCCTCGGGCGCGTTGATCATCGTGGTGTGCACGATCGGCGCGCCGCAGTAGTGGGTCACGCCGTGTTCGCAGATCGCCGCGAAAGCGCCCTCTGCGGTGAACCGCCGCAAACATACGTTCACGCCGGCGGCCGCGGCGATCGACCACGGAAAGCACCAGCCGTTGCAGTGAAACATCGGCAGCGTCCAGAGAAAGACCGGGTGGGGCGGCATCGCCCACGTGAGCAGATTGCCAATCGCGTTCAGAGACGCGCCGCGGTGGTGGTAGACCACGCCTTTCGGGTGGCCGGTCGTGCCGGACGTGTAGTTCAGGCTGATCGCGTTCCACTCGTCCGCGGGCGGCTGCCAGACGAAGTGCGAATCGCCCTGGGCGAGCCAGCGCTCATAGTCGATCTCCCCCACCGGCACCTCGGACCCGCCGTACTCCGGGTCGTCAATGCCCACGACGAAGATCGGTCGGGTGAGCTTCGCGAGAGCCACCCGCGCGACGTCGGCATATTCCCGATCCACGAGGAAGACCTTCGCCTCGCCGTGTTCCAGCATGTAGGCGATGGAATCGGCATCGAGCCGCGTATTCAGCGTGTTCAGCACAGCACCAGACATCGGGACGCCGAAATGCGCTTCGAGCATCGCGGGCACGTTCGGCAGCAGGGTCGCGACCGTGTCGCCGTACGCCAGACCGCGCGCTCGCAAGACCGCCGCCAGTCGCCGGCAGCGCGCGTACATCTCGGACCAGGTCCGTCGGAGCGGACCGTGGATGATGGCGATGCGCTCGGGATAGACGCTCGCGGCCCGTTCGAGAAAGCCCAGCGGCGTCAGCGGCGCGAAATTGGCCGGTCCGCGATCGAGACCCGTTTCATAAATATTGCTCATCGGGCGGGGAATGGAGAGTGATCGTAGGGACGATCGTAGGGACGGGGTTGGGGATCGTCCAGCTGGCCGTTCGTCCGCGCTCAGCCGGATCCCGGCGAGGTCTTGGAGGCCGCACGCGCGTCACAACGCGTCGACGGATGCGGATGTCCGCGGCATTGTCTGCACCTGATGCTTTGTCTTCATCTCATCCGCCACGGCGAGACCGCTTGGTCGCTCTCCGGTCAGCATACGGGGCGCACCGACCTTCCCCTCACCCAGCGGGGTGAAGCCGCTGCCCGGCAGCTCGGGTTGCGTTTGCAGGGGTTCGTCTTCAGCGCGGTGCTGACCAGTCCGCGGCTGCGCGCACGGCGCACCTGCGAATTGACGGGTTTGGGGGCACAGAGCGAAATCGAACCTGACCTCGCGGAATGCGACTACGGAGACTACGAGGGTCGGACGCTCGCGGAAATCCACCGGGACCGCCCGGACTGGAACATTTTTCATCTGGGGAGCCCCGGCGGCGAGTCTCCAGCTGAGCTGGGAATGCGGGCCGATCGGCTGCTCGTCCGCTTGCGGGAGCGCGAGGGAAATGTCGCGCTGTTTACCCACGGTCATTTCGGCCGGGTGCTGGCCGCTCGCTGGATCGGACTGACCGTGGCGCAGGCCCAGCCGTTCGTTCTCGATCCGACCTCGCGCAGCATCCTCGGCTACGAGCACGACCGCCGCGATCTGCCTGCGGTCCTGCTTTGGAACGCCTCGGCCTAGCTCGCGGACGCGGCAGCAGCCTCGCTCGCGGCCTGGGCCTTCTCCGCGCCAGCGAGGGACCGGGGTTGCCCCGCGACGGGCGCAGCCTCGGGTTTGAGCGCGGCCACGCTCGGGCGGTGGGCCGCCACGTAGCTCGCGGACTCCCGTGTCCCCCGCACAGAGAGAAACTCGCTGGGCGCACCAGCGGGGGAGTCCGCGGTTCGGCCCCAGATGCCGATGATCGGCCGTCCGGCGCCGTCTTTGACGAGCCGGCGGGCGAGAGCGGCGGCGTTCCGGTCGGCGGACTCGCTTGCGGCCGAGATGAGGAGCAGCGGTGCATGATCGCCGCGGCAGAGGGGCGCGAGTTCCGCGTTCAGGCGGCTGCGCGAAAAGATCTGCACGCGCAGACCCCGCCCGCGGATGAGATGCGCCGCCATTCGCGCGGCGAGCTCGTCGCCCTGGGTGCGGGCCGGTGCGATCAGAACGTCGGGCTTCTCCTCGACGTTTTCCCGGTCGAACTCCAGGACGGACGCGAGGGCCCCCGAAATGTGTTCGTAAATCTGGCCGCGCTCGGCGCGGTCGAGGAGCCCGGCGGTGAAATCGTCCTCAGCGTGGCGGAGGGCGGGCAGGACGATTTCGTCAAACAGTTCCCCCACTTTCTCCTCCTCCTGGTGCCGCTCCACGATCTCGAGGAGCTCAGCGTCATCCCCGGCGAGGAGTCGCTGATAGAATCGGGATTCGCGCGCGATCGGAGGCTTGTCGCCGAGCAACACATCCACGAAGGCTAGGCTCGGAACGTATTTCCCGAGGACGACGAAACAGACCGTGAGCGGAGTTGCGAGCAGCAAACCGCCCGTCCCCCAGAGTCCGGCCCAGAAGACGCTCGAGACCAGAACCGCCATCGGGGAAATCCCGGTGCTCGAGCCGTAGAGCCAAGGTTCGATGACATTTGCGGCCGTCATTTCGAGGACGAAAAAGAGCGCGAGCGCATACCCTAGTGCACCCCAGCCAGGCGAGATGGCGAACGCTACCAGCAGCGGGCAGATCGCCCCGATCCAAGGACCAAGATACGGAACGAAGCGAAAAACCGCCGCGAGGATCCCCCAGAGAGCCGCGTTGGGAATGCCGATGAACGCCAGTCCAACGCCGACGGCAAGCCCATACGCCCCATTTACGATCGACTGGGCGGTCAGGTAGCGGCTCACCCGTTGGGCGGCCTCGTCAATCGCCTGGGTGGTGACGCGCAGGCGGCCCTTTCCCACGAGTTGGATGAAGCGATCGCGGAGGCCCTCCCGGTCGATGAGCATGAAGGCGACGAAAATCGCAACAATCGCGCCGGTCGCAAGCAGACCGAAAATACTCGCACCCATCCGGCTGAGAAATCCTACGGCGGATGAGCCTCCATCCACCATCTCCACCGGGAGCGGGCCGGAAGCCGGCTTTCCGGAGCGGGGCGATTCCACGAGCGAGAGTTCGCTCCCGACTTCGCGGAGCGTTTCCAACGCGCGGGCGAACACGCCTTTTTCGCTCAGGTGGAGGGAGGTTGCCTTCGTCCGCAGATTCTCCCGGTATCCGGGGAGCGCCGCAGCGAAATCCGTCAGTTGCGCCAGCAGGACGTAGAGCAGAGTCAGAACGACGGCGGCGGTGAGCGCGGACGTGCAGATCACGGCGAGCTTTCGGCCGAGCCCCAGCGCCTCGAGCCGGTTGACGATCGGCGTGAGAAGGAAACACAGCAGAGCCGCCAGGACCAGGGGTAGAAGGATTTCCCGGCCGAAATAGAGAATCGAACACACGGCGAGGAACGCCAGCAGCGCGCTCAGGAACGATTGCAGGCGCGTGTCAGGCATTTCCATCTCATCGCCGCTGGGGCCGCGTGCGCGGGTGTCTCGGCGAAGAAATTGGCGCCGAGAGGAAAGCCTTCGTGGCACCCCGGACAACCGAGTCCCAGCAATCAGCAAGATGCGGGAGGAGGGCCGGACCGGATGCGGTAGGCTGCGGCAGGGTTCCAAGCGTCCTTCGAAGTCTGGATTCGCCTCGCGTCACCCCTCCATGAATCACCTGCCCAAGATTCACCCGCTGGTTGCCGGGTTGAAGCCGGCGGAGAAATCGATCCATTTCTCCCCGCTCCTGGCGGAGGTTTCGCGTCTGGAGAAAGCCGCGGTCTTCGCGCGGATCCAGTCCGCCCCCGAGGGGTTGAGCGACGCCACCGCGGCCGCGCGTCTGGCGGAGGTCGGGCCAAATGTGGTCGCGGCGGACCAGCGCCGGAGCTGGCTCTGGCGCCTCTTCGTGGCGATGCGGAATCCGCTCGTCATTCTCCTCGCCGTCCTGGCCGGGATCTCGCTTGCGACCGGGGACCTGCGGGCGGGTTCCGTGATCGGGCTCATGCTCGTCCTTGGGGTGATGCTCCGCTTCGTCCAGGAAGCTCGCGCCGATGCTGCCGCCGAGCAGCTGAAGGCCATGATCAACGTCTCCGCCACGGTGGTGCGCGCCGGGAAGGAGCGGGAAATTCCCCTCAAGCAGCTCGTGCCGGGCGATGTCGTCAAACTCTCGGCCGGGGACATGATTCCGGGCGATGTGCGCATTCTTTCGGCGAAGGATCTTTTCATCACGCAGGCGACTCTGACGGGCGAGTCGCTGCCGGTGGAGAAGGTCGACGCTCCCGAACTGCAGCCGGACGTCGCCCCGCTGGAGTTGGCGAACATCTGCTTCCTCGGCACGAGCGTCGAGAGTGGCGCCGCCACGGCCGTGATCCTCGCGACGGGCGCGCAGACCTACTTCGGCAGCATGGCGGGAAGCATGACGGGTGAGCCGGAACCGACCAGCTTCGACAAGGGAATGCAGGACTTCACGTGGCTCATGATTCGATTCATGATCGTGATGGTTCCGCTGGTGTTCGTCATCAACGGGCTGACCAAGGGCGAGTGGCGCGAGGCCTTCTTTTTCTCCATCGCGGTGGCGGTCGGACTGACGCCGGAAATGCTGCCGATGATCGTCTCGGTCTGCCTCTCGAAGGGCGCCATCGCGATGTCGCGGAAGAAGGTCATCGTGAAGCAGCTCAGCGCGATCCAGAATTTCGGAGCGATGGATCTGCTCTGCACGGACAAGACCGGCACGCTGACGATGGATCAGGTGATCCTCGAACGGCACTGCGACGTGATGCAGCGGGAGGACGCGGCGGTGCTCGTGGACGCGTTCCTCATCGCGTACTTCCAGACCGGCCTCAAAAACCTGCTCGACCGTGCCGTGCTCGACCATGCCGAAGTGCACAAGGAGGCCGCGAAGGGATTCCAAAAGCTGGACGAAATCCCCTTCGATTTCGTGCGAAAGATGATGTCGGTCCTCGTGCAGAAGCCGGATGGGGATAATCAGCTCCTCACGAAGGGCGCGCCCGAGGCGATCTTTGCGTGCTGCAAATTCTACGAGCTCGACGGCAAGGTCTTTCCGCTGGAGCCCACTCGGGCCGCGGAGCTCATCGAGCACTATGAAGAGCTGAATCGGGACGGATTCCGGGTGCTGGCCGTCGCGCATAAGCACATGGAAACTCGGACGCCGATCTCGAAGGCCGACGAGTGCGACCTCATCCTGAAGGGCTACATCGCCTTCCTCGATCCCCCCAAGGATTCGGCGGGGCGGGCGATCGAGGCCCTCCGGAAGCATGGCGTCGCGATCAAAGTCTTGACCGGGGACAGCGACCTCGTCACGCGCAAGATCTGCCGGGATGTCGGCCTCGACGCGACCGAGATCCTCGTCGGCAGCCAGGTGGAGGCGATGACCGACGCCGAACTCTCCGGGGTGGCGGAAAAGACGCACGTCTTTGCGCGCCTCTCGCCCGCGCACAAGCAGCGGATCATCCGCGCGCTCCAGCAACGCGGTCACGTGGTGGGTTACATGGGAGACGGGATCAACGATGCGCCGGCTCTCCACGTCGCAGATGTGGGGATCTCGGTTGATTCCGCCGTGGACATTGCGAAAGCCGCCGCCTCCGTCATCCTGCTCGAGAAGGATTTGATGGTGCTCGACGACGGCGTGATCGAGGGTCGGAAGGTTTTCGTGAACATCCTGAAATACGTTCGGATGGGCGCGAGTTCGAACTTCGGGAACATGTTCAGCGTCATCGGGGCGAGTGCGTTTCTCCCCTTCGTGCCCATGGCGCCGATCCAGGTGCTGACGAACAACCTGCTCTACGATTTTTCGCAGGTTCCAATCCCGACGGATACCGTGGGTCCGGATCTGACGGCAAAGCCCCGTCCATGGAACATCGGCGACATCAAGAAATTCGTCTTCTTCATCGGGCCCATCAGTTCGATCTTCGACTACACGACGTTCTTCGTCATGCTCTACGTCTTCGGATGCTGGGATCCCGAGCGCGCGTCGCTCTTCCAGACGGGCTGGTTCGTCGAGTCCTTACTGACTCAGACTCTCATCGTCCACGTCATTCGCACGAACAAGATCCCCTTCCTCGAGAGTCGCGCGAGCTGGCAGCTCACCATGACGACGATTGCGATCATGGGGCTGGCGATGTGGCTGCCGTTTTCGCCGCTCGCCCCGGCGCTGGGGTTCACCCCTCTGCCCCTGCTGTACTGGCCCGTCCTCCTCGCGACGCTTCTTTGCTATGTCGTCCTCACGCAGGCGGTGAAAGTCTGGCTGATCCGGAAAGCGTGGCTGTAAAGGCGTTGGGAGGGCCGAACCGCCGGGCGGGAAATCGGTTCAATCGGATCGGGTGACACGTCACGTGTGAGCTCCGAGTTGACGAGTTCGAGCGAACAAGATCTATTTCCCGTGAACTCATCACCCCCCAACTTACGTTTCCCGCCGAGATGTCCCACGGCTGTCACAAATCCAGCTACTCCAAGAAGTCCGCGCTCAGCGTCGCGAACTTTCTCGTGAGCGGACGGAATCCGCATCGTCGGCGGCCGGCGAGCCTCCACGTCTACGAGTGCGAGCACTGCGGCCAGTGGCATCTGACGAGTTCGCCGACGGAACGTCCCGGGAAAAAGCGGCCGGAGGGGCCAAGGCCCAAAAAAAGGGCGCGGGGTCTCGAGGAGCGCCTGCGCGACTGGTTGGGTGGCTGGTATGTGCCGAGGAAGGGACTTGAACCCTTACTCCTTACGGAACCAGATCCTAAGTCTGGCGCGTCTGCCAATTTCGCCACCTCGGCGGCCCGCGAACGAATGGGTTGAAGTTAGCTGAGGAATCCGACGTCGCAACCGGGCGGCTGGGTCGCAGGGTCCGCAATCCCCGCGTCCGCGGGGCGTCCGTAGGCTGGCCGGTGGCGATGTCCGCGAAGGAGCTCTCCGGATGCGCGAAAACTTCGCGCGCCGAAGACCGTGCCGAACGAGTGGGCGAAAAGCAGGCGTCAGCCCCGCGGGCGCCGGATCAAAACGGGTCGTAAAACGAATCGTATTCGCTCGTCTTGGACACCTTCGTGACGGGCTCGGGCAGGCCGAGAGCCTCGCGCGGATCTCCGCCGTGACGGAATCCGCTCAGCGGTTCGCCCGGCAGGAGGCCCTTCGAGAAGCCGATGTACTTGAACGCCATTCCCATGCTCGAGGGATGCATGAGCGTGCGGAACTGCAGCACGGCGTCCGCCGTCGCCTTGTCGAGTCCACCGTGCTGGCGGGCGTGATACTCCATCTCCATCAGGCGCTCCTGGCCGATCCCGACCAGAAAATGGTGCTGGTCGCAGAAGCCGGCGAGTTTCAGGCCGTGCTGCTCCGCGACCTCCGCGAGGCTGGTGAAGTCGACGTGCGCGGTGATGTCGCAGTCCCCGACGCGGGCGAGGGGATCGTTTCCCCGCTGATGTCCCTGATAAACCGAGATCGTCCCGGCCATCCGGCCCGGCGCGTAGTATTGATCGCGGGAAAAGCCGTAGTCGCACGCGAGCACGAATCCCTGGCGCAGGATGCGGGCGACGTCCTCCATCCAGGAGAGCGCCTTCACATTCACCTCCGTCCGGTACGGGCAGGAGTCATGCGGCGGCGTCGGAATTCGCTGGAGGTGATCGCGCACCCGGCTGTTCGAGAGCGGCCCCACCACGAAGCGAAATGCCCCTTTCATGGTCGAGTCGACGAACATCTCCTGCCAGTCGGCCCCATCGTGAACGACCAGATGCACCGCCATCGCGTCGATCAGCTCATTCGAAAAATGCACCCCGCAGAGTGAACCGACTTCGAAGTCAGTCAGGGAGGAATGCCAGCGTACTTTGTTCCGGGTCCAGCCGCTGAGCGCCGCCTGCTGATGTTGCATCAACGCGTCGCTCGGCTCGACGATCCAATAGTTCAGCACCGAGAAAAGCTTTGGGGAGCGCGCTTGAATCCAGGTGAGCACGTCATTCGCAAACCGGCCGTCGCCGGCTCCCTGCTCCACCACGGCAAAGGCCATCGGCTGCCCCATGCGCATCCACATTTCCTCGAACTGCGCGGCCATCAGCTCGCCGAAGATCTTTCCCACGCTCACGTTCGTGTAGAAATCGCCCTGCCGACCGATTCGCGCCCGGCCTCCGCCGTAGTAACCAAAGCGCGGATGGTAAAGCACCTGCTCCATGAACCATTTGAAAGAGACCGGTCCGTGCGCATCGATCTGCCGCCTCAGTAGCGCGTGAAGCTCGGGATGGCCGGGGTCGGATGCGCTCATGGGTGTGTGATCATACAGGCCCGGATCCCCGGAACGCAAACACTCCGGTGTGTCGTCCGCCGTCCCACAGTCGGCGGAGCCTTGACCCGCTGGTTTGACGGTTGTGCGTCAAGACGCAAAAGCCGGTTGCCGCGCCCGCCGAGTGATGGGACGGATTTGTTCACCCCATTCTTGACTCAGAGCCCATGCCGGAGCGCCCGCCGATTCATCGCCGTCCTTGGTTTTACAAACTTTCCCTGGTCGCCGTCAACGTTCTCGTCCTGGCGTTACTGGGCGTGTACCTGGTGCACCGGCATTTCACGGTCAAGGCCGCCGCCTTTGATCTCGAGGATCTCGGCCGCATGGAGTCGGCCAGCACGATCTACGACCGGCGGAATCAAACCTTCGGCCACATCTACCTCCAAAATCGCGACCCCGTCAGCCTCTCGGAGATTCCCGAGACGATGGTGAAGGCGATCATTGCCTCTGAGGACGCGCGCTTCTACGAGCACGGCGGCATCGATTTCAAGGGCATCGTCCGCGCCGGTCTGCAAAACTTCAAGTCGCGGGGCGTTAAGCAGGGCGCGAGCACGATCACCCAGCAGCTCGCGCGCAATACCTACGGGCTGTTGGACAAGACGTACTATCGGAAGGTGCTCGAAGTCTATCTGTCGTGGCGGATCGAGAAAAATCTCTCGAAGCAAAAGATCCTCGAGCTTTATCTCAACCGCAGCTACCTCGGATCCGGTCTCTACGGCGTCGAGGCTGCTTCCCGGGCCTACTTCGGCAAGCCCGCGAAGGAAATGACGCTCTCCGAGTGCGCCACCCTGGCCGGCGTCATCCCGAGCCCGAACAATCGCAATCCGTGGCGGAACCCGGCGCTCGCCAAGACCTCGCGCGATTCGGTGCTGCGGCGCATGATCGAGACGCATTCGGTCTCCCAGTCCGAGGCCGACGCCGCCATCGCCGAGCAGATCGCGGTCAAGCCGCGGACGTTCGCCACGACGGATTCGTACGCGATGGAGGCGGTCCGCCAGCAGGTCATCCAGCTCGTCGGTTTTGATCGGGCGGTCAGCGAAGGCTTGAGGGTCTTCACCACCCTCGACACCCAGATCCAGCGGACCGCGGAAGCCTCGCTGAAAAAGAAGCTCGAGGAAATCGAGTTGAACCCCGGGTACGGCAAGCGTCAGACGTATGCGCAGTACGTCGCCCTTTTCCGCGAAGCCGAGAAGAAGGCCGAGGTCATTGCCAAGCAAAAGGGCATGCCGGTCCCGCCCTCGACTCTGCTCGCTCCACCGGAGTATCTGCAGGGCTCGCTCATCGCGCTCGACAATGCGGATGGCGGCGTCATCGCGCTGATCGGCGGCCGCGAATTCAAGCACAGCGAGTACAACCGCGCCATGTCATCGAAGCGGCAGCTCGGCACCGCCTTCACCCCGCTCGTCTTCGCCGCCGCTTATGAAAAAGGCATCGCGCCAAACACGCTCGTACAGGACGCGGTGATGGATAATCGCAACGTCATGGTTGGCGGCCTGTCCGGCATCCTCGGAGAATGGGGCGTCGAAAAGGCCGACAACCGCTACGAAGGATTGATGCCCGCGAGCTTCGCGCTCGTGCGCGCCAAGAACGGCGCCACCGTCCGCTTCGGCAACGAGGTGGGCCTCGAGAACGTGCTCGCGTTCGCGAAGAAGGCCGGGATCAAGTCGGAGCTGCGCGCCTATCCCGCCACCTTCCTGGGCCAGAGCGAGATCACGCTCAGCGAGCTCACGATGGCGTACACGATGTTTCCCAGCGCGGGCTGGAAACCGCAGTCCACCTACATCATCAAGCGCATCGAGGACCGCGAAGGCCGCCTCGTCTACGAGGCGAAGACCCCCAGCCGCGTGCGCGTGACGGATGAGAACACCGCCTTCCAGGTGCACGCCGGACTCGCCGAGAGTCTGAAGACGGGCCCGGCGTCTGACGCCATCCGGAAGTACGGCCTGAAGAAATTCCCCGCGGGCGCCAAGACTGGGACGTCTTACAACTCGACCGACGTGCTCGCGATCGGTTACACCAGCTCCATCACCTGTGCGGTCTGGGCCGGCTTCGATAAACCGCAGGCGCTCTATCGGGGCGCCTTCGGCAGCGACCTCATGCTGCCGGTCTGGTCTGAGGTCATGAACACCGCGTCCGAGTCTATGAAGGCGATCGAGCTCACGAAACCGCCGGGCCTCAAGCGCGAGGAAATTTGCTATCTCTCGGGCCAGCTCGCTTCGGACAGGTGCAGTGAGATGAGCGACAGCCGGTCCGGCTCGCCGCGCCGGCGGACCACTTATTTCGAATACCTGACTCCGGCCGAGATTCCGAAGTCCATCTGCCTGCTGCACACCGGCGGACTACGTCCGCTTGCGACGAGGACGTCGCGTGACCGGGTCCTGGAGGGCGTGGTGAAGGCGCAGCGGGTGGTCGATCTGGATTCCATCCCGCCCGTGAACGTCACGGCCAGCGCCGTGCTCGATGACGATGATCCGTTCAAGAGCCTGCGTCCGCTCAACGACCCGAACATCCCGGTCGCAAGCGTTGCCTCAGTCGCCTCGGGGCCGACGAAGCCCGGCCAGGCGACTGGCACCATCGAAGTGCGCCGCGCCCAGGCGGTCCGTCCGCTGGACAATGACAACGGCCTTCCCACGCTGAAGGTCGACGCACCCACGCCGATCGAGTTTAACTGATCCGCTGGCAGTCTTGGAGAACGCCGCGCACCGCTGGCCCCTGGGAGCGGCTGCGTCCCCGCTGCCGTCTCATCCCTGCCGCGAATCGGCGATTCTTTCGCTCTCCCGCGAGATCGCGATCCGTAGCCCGCTGCCGCCAGCCAGATTCCCCCCGCAGCCGGAACCCGCCCTACCCGAACAAATCCAATTGCCGCGGCGTGCCAGCTTCTGGGTCCGGCCACTCGAGCGCGACTCCGAGCATCGCCGCCAGACTTCGGCAGGTGATGGGCGATGAGCCCTCGAAGTGATTGTTGATGAAAAGGTAGATCCGCCGCACGCGCATCCGCTGCGATTGGAGCGTCCGCGCCCAGGCCCGCAGGGCGTCCTCGCGCGACCAGAGCAGCTTCCCGTAGCGGTGATACTTCCCGCCATCCGGACGGTATTTCGTCCGCTGATCGCCGATCAAGCGCACGTAGAGAAAATCCGCGCTCACAGGCCGGGACCGCGCCGGTTCGTCGAGCCGGGCGTCGAGCCGGCTCAGGTCATTCCACGCCAGCGCGACCCCCCGGGTCCTGAGGAATTCGGCGAGATCCTCCCGCTGCCAGCTGGGGTGCCGGAACTCGACCGCGAACGAGAAATTGCGGGTCGGCAGCAGCTCCACGAACGAACGAAACGCGGCTTCGTGCGTGCCCGCCTCGAACGACTCGGGGAACTGGAGCAGGATCGGCCCGAGCTTCGCCCCGAGCGGCTCCATCGCGCCGAGATACGCCGTGAGTTCCCGCTCGCAATCGCGCAGCTTCTTCTCGTGCGTGATGAGCTTGGGCAGCTTCGAGGCGAAGGTGAAGCCCTCCGGCGTCCGCGTGCGCCAGGCCTCCACCGTGCGGGCCGGCGGGATCGCATAGAACGTCGAATCCACTTCGACCGAGCGGAAATACCGCGCGTAGTACGGCAGCATTTCCGCCGCGGCCGTCTTCGTGGGATAGAAATTCCCCCGCCAATCCTCGAACGACCAGGCGCACGTCCCGAGGAAGATCTTCGCCTCGCCGGCGTCATCGGCCGGGCTCGCGTGATCGCCGCTGGTGGGTGGAGACATGCCCGCACTGATCTTTTGCATTCGTCGTCGCGGCAAGCCCGGCGAAGGCGGATCGTGATTTCCATGCTCGCGGTCCCGACTGACCCAACGTATGAAGGACCCGCAGGCCATGAACACCCACCGGGCGCGCGTCGCGAAGCTGACGAACGAGCTGTTCGCCGGAACGATAACATTTAGGCAACTCATCGAAGCCATCCCCGCGAGCGTCATGGAGGACGAGGATGTCTCTGACTTGATCGCCCTGATCGAACATGAACCGCAGCGAGGCGGCTTTCTCGGGGTCTCGCATGCCGAGCACGACAAGTACCGCGCGGCCATGCAGGATCTCGTTGCGAGACTCGTTGCGAGCTGAACCGGTCGCGCCACCGTTTTCGTCCGGCGTGTCCGAATTCATCCCCTTTGCGTCACTGCGCGGGGACGACCCCGTGGCACCGTGCGACTCGATCCCAGGCCAACCGCGGACAAAACTCTCCCATGCTGACGCTCCGACCGAACTGTGAATGCTGTGATTGCGACCTGCCGAACGAAAGTACCAATGCGCTGATCTGCACCTACGAGTGCACGTTCTGCGCGGAATGTGCCGAGACCAAGCTCCACCACACTTGTCCCAATTGCGGTGGGGAGCTGGTGCGCCGCCCGCGCCGCCCGGCGGCGGCCCTCGCGAAGCATCCGGCGTCCACGGAACGGATCTTCCAGCCGCAAGGCTGCGCGAGTCCACGATAGCGCATCCGCCCGCCCCCGGACTCCGAGTCGGGAAGACCGAAGAGCCACGCGCCATGATCATTCTCATGATCAACGGCGCCTCTGGCGTCGGGAAGACCAGCGTGGTCGATTTGCTTCGGAAACGGTTGCCGGGATGCGGCGTCCTCGATCCGGAGTGGATCGGCTACGTCCTGCAGCGCCTTCCGGGCTTTCTCCCGTTTTCGGCGCGGCGACTGGCGGATTTTCAGGACTCGGCCGCCTGGCGCGGCGACGCTCGGTCGTCTTGCTCCCGATGTGCTTCACCAATCCCGCCTACCTGCGCGAGATCCGGTCCGGTCTCGCCTCGAGCGGCAGTCTCGTTCATCACTTCTGCCTGGTGGCCTCGTCCGAGACCATTCAGTCCCGGCTGAAGGCGCGAGGAGTGGATCCGAACTCCGACGCCGGCCGCTGGGTTTATCCCCGGGCAACGCAGGCCGGAGCGGTGCATCAGCGGCCAGAGTTCGCGCTTCAGATTGCCACGGATCGACTCACCGTTGCCGAGGTGGCGGAGGAGATTTGTCGCCGCCTGCCAGAACTCACGTCGAGCCACGCTTGAAGAGCGGCCTCCGGACTTCGATGTTCAGCGTTCGAAGCTCGATGTTCGAACTTCAAATTCCCCGGTGAGGGGCAACAAAATTGTCCCGCGCGCTCTCGCGTTGCGTAACGAACAAAAGTTTTGCCTAACGAGCAATTCCGTTTGTCGTTTTTGAAAAACGTTCACTGCCGAGCAACGCGGTTGCTTGCTGACCGATCGGATTGCCGAGCGAACAAAAAACTTACTCGTCACCCAACGATTTTGCCTATTTTCTCAAGTTTGGCACTTATCCGACAACCGAATTGCTTGATCGACAAAATGATTGCTCCGCGAGCAATTTTTTTGTTCGTTCGACAACGAAATTGTTCGTTTAGCAAATCCGTTGTCTACTCTCCGGGCAAATTGGTCCGTGGGCAAAAAGGTTGCTCGTTCGACAACGGAATTGCCCCGCCGGCCCCACTGCTGTCCGTCCGCCGAACGACCAAGTTCGTTCCCCAACGGCGTTGTCCCGTCGCTGGCGGGAGAGCGGAAAGCCCCCCCCGGTTGGCATTTAACGAGCGCGGTTGCTCCCTCGCGAGGCCGATTGGCGAAGAACGAGGAGCGTTGAATGTCGAACATCGAACCTGAAGACTCGTCTCCTGGATCTGCGAGAACGATTGGCGCATCGCGTCAGGCGGGCACGAAGGCGAACACGCTCGCTGGGCGGCCGCTGCCGGGAGAAGGGACGAGTATCCGGCGACACGCGTTTTCCGTTGTCGAAAAGCGCGCGGTCCTGCCATCGTGGGAGGAGGTATTCACGCCTAGCTGATGACCGAACGAAACCCCATCCTCAATGGTCCCGAGAAGGAGCCCGCTTCGCGCGATGCGACGAATCTGATCGCCGGGACGGCGCGGGAGTTGGAGCCATTGGTCCCGAATTCCGACGTGTGGCCCACCCGGGCGCACGGAGAGGCAGAGCACGGTTCGCTCGATGAAGGGGACGACTTCGAGTTGCCGGAGCGAACCAAACCCACCTCGGCGCGGCGCGATCAGATCCGCGCTGATTTCGATGCGGGCTGCAAATAGCCGACGCTTTCACGGACGACCGCTCATGATTACCCGGTTCACCATTTCCAACTTCAAGACGCTCGGCGCCGCCACCCTCGAACTTGGGGATGCAGTCGTGCTGATCGGTCCCAACAACTCGGGGAAGACCTCCGCGTTGCAGGCCCTGACACTTTGGGATGTCGGCTGGCGGCGCTGGGCGGAAAAGCGGGATCAAAGCCCCGCCAGCGAGCGACCCGGAGTGACGATCAATCGCCGAGATCTCTACCCTATTCCCATTCCCAGCGCCCGGCTTTTGTGGAAAGACCTTCGAACGCAGGGCACGAGTGGGGCCGGGAACGTCTTCATCACCCTCACCGCGGAAGGCGTGCACGAGGATAAGCCATGGACTTGACGCGGAAGGCGTCCGCGGGTCGGCACCCTGGGAGCGGCTGAGCTCCTGCTCGGCCCGCTCTCCCCGCAGACGCCCCACCGGAGAAGATTTGGGGCAAGCAGGAGCTTGCCCGTACCACCCCGTACCACCGCCCATCCCACCCTGGTACGGCTGAGCTCCTGCTCGGCCCGCTCTCCTCGGCCATTCCCCCACGGCTTTCTCTCCCCGGACCAGCGCTTCGTCCTGGTTCGCAACCCGCTCATCACCGACGCGAATCTGCTGGGAGTGAGATCCGTCGCGCAGATGGGAAACGGCGTCGTCCGCTTGCAAGGGGTGGGCGTCCCCAATGCGGTCCACACCGTCCGCTTGTCGCCCACGCTGACCTCCGGGTTCAGCGTCCTCGGCACGACCACGGCCGACGTCGCTGGACTCTGGCAGTTCGACGACGCGAACGCTCCGGGACAGTTGAGCCGGTTTTACGAAGTGAGCTTTCCGTAAGGCCACCCGACCAAACTCTCGCGGAGGTCGTTCGCGGAGCAGCGGCGGAGCCCGCCAATCGCCGCCTCGGCAGACTTCCGCCGATTTCCGTTGCCCCGGCGGCAGCGTCGCGGCTATCTCTCATTCTCCGTTCGGCTCTGGCCGGTCGTGCGCTGCCACCGCTCAGGCTGCGCGCTCCGGATTGTTCAGGGCCGACGGTTTTCCCATGGCTCGAAAAGCAACCAGCAAGTCCGATTCTGGGGCGAACCCCGGTATCGGCTTCGAGGCGGCTCGAGGGCAACGCCAACTTCACCTACTGACAGCACCTCATCCCCCGCCGTCCGCCATGGCGAGCTAGAGCGGTCGAAGGCATCGCCGGCTTTGATTTTATCTCGCTTCGCTCAGGCTACTGTTTTCCTCGACACCGCCGGCATGTCCTCCGGCGAGGCGCACCCACGCCGAAACTGGGCCACTTACTCGACCGCATGGTTGCCATCCCCGGCCAAGTGTTCCAACAACTGAAGTTTTATGCCCGACACCACTCAGCCGCCTTTCCTCAAGCACGCCATCAATGATGGACTCGTAAAGATCATCGGTGAGGGGAAGACCGAGCGCATCCACTACATCGCTGCCGCCCACTCCGAGCGGTGGGCGGACCCCGAAGAAAAAGTCCGCGCCGAGTTCTGGGCCGAACTCATCTACAACTACGAATACCGCCCCGAGCGCATTCGCTTCGAGGTCAAGGTTCCGCGCCGCACACCCAACGACCTCGCCGACCTCGTCATCTACGGCGACAAGGACGACGAACTCAAAGCGCCTTACTTCGTCTTCGAGTGCAAAAGGGCCGACGTTTCCGACGCCGAGTTTGCCCAATCAATCGAGCAAGCCTGCGGCAACCGCGCCAACCTCGACGCGAAGTTTTGCGGCGCTGTCGCCGGACTCACCCGCCGCTTCCTCCGTTTCGACAAGTTCCCTCCCGGCGAGCGCGACAAGAACCACATCCAGATGCCCGTGCGCTACGGCAAGCCGCCTCAGTGGCGCTTCTACAAAGGCGGATTCCGCATCGAGAGCGGCCAGCGCGTCGCCGCTACAGACCTGCCAGCCATCCCGCGTGAGGAACTCCGCGCCGCCATCCGCAAATGCCACCAGAGCCTTTGGGAAGGCGGACGCCGCAGCCCCATTGCCGCCTTCGGCGAGTTTTGCAAACTCATCTTCGTCAAACACCGTGACGAGAAAGACACCACGCGGCAAGACGGCGAGCCCTACACCTTCCAGCGCAAGAGCGAGGAAACCGCCGAAGACCTCGCCGCCCGGATCTACAAGCTCTACGCCCACGAGCAGGAACTGGAGCCGGATGTCTTCACCGACAAAATCAACGTCGAGCCGCCAGTCCTCGCACAATGCGTCGAGCATTTGGAAGGCATCTCCCTCGACCGCACTGAACTCGACACCAAGGGCGTCGCCTTCGAGGAATTCATGGGTGGCTTCTTCAAGGGCGACTTCGGCCAATACTTCACACCGCGCGAACTCATCGGCTTCGCCGTCGAGGTCTTGGACCCCGAGAAGAAACAACTCGTCCTCGACCCCGCCTGCGGTTCCGGCGGCTTCCTGCTCTATGCGCTCGACCATGTGCGCCGCGAGGCCGACCGGCGTTTCCCGAAGCACAGCACCGACGCCAAACAAGCCAAGGACCACTGGACCTACTGGCACGACTTCGCGGAGAAGAATCTCTTCGGCGTGGAAATCAACGAGGAGCTCGCCCGTGTCGCCAAGATGAACATGATTATCCACGACGACGGCCACACGAATATCATCGGCCACGACGCGCTGGATTTCTTCACCCGCCCCAAGAACGCCGAGGGTGAGCCGAAAGGTGAAAACCGCAACTACCTCTACGACCGGAACGAGAAACTCCGCGCCGGAAAGTTCGACCTCATCCTCACCAATCCGCCCTTCGGCTCCGTGGTGAAGCGCACGGAAAAGGGCGAGGGCTATCTGGAGCAGTTCGACCTTCGGAATTACCTCGGTAAATCCTCCACCAAAGGCGACGACGAAGGCGACGGCGGCGGTGAAGAAGGCAAAGCGGAGGGCGGTGCAAAGCGGGGCGGCAAAAACGCCAAGGAGCGCGCCAGCATCAAGACCGAAATCCTCTTCCTGGAGCGCGTCCATTCCTTCCTCAAGCCCGGCACCGGGCGCACCGCCATCGTCCTGCCCGATGGCATCCTCACCAATTCCTCGCTGCAAGGCGTGCGCGACTGGCTGCTCGAGCACTTCCAGCTTCTCGCCGTCGTCTCCCTCCCGCAATTCGCCTTTGCCCACTACGACGCCGGGGTGAAGGCCAGCCTCGTCTTCCTCCGCCGGTTGAAGGACGGCGAGACTGTGCCGGACGACGCCCCCATCTTCATGGCCCTCGCTGAAAACATCGGCTACGACGCCACCGGGCGGAAGACCTTCGCTGTCACGACTGAGCAGCCGGGTGAGGAAAAGGAGAAAGGTCAGGGCCGCATTGAGCGACAAAGTTGCGACCTCTTCGACTTCCGCGTCCACTACGAGTGGAGCGTCGCAAACCCGAAGAAACCGCAGTGGAGCGAGCGCCACCGCGAAATCATCCCCGACACCGGCCTCGTCGCGCAGTGGCGGGCCTTTGAAAAGGACGCCGCACCTTTTTTCGTCTAAGCCCCGCAGTGGATGGCAAAGCACGGTGCTTTGCAGTCCGGCGGGGCGGAATCTCGGGACGGGCCGATGTGATTTTTCATCAACCGTGGGTTCGCGCGCGTCTCGAACGCTTGGAGAAAGCCCGTTACTCAGCGAGCAGCCTTGGCGCGGTCATTGAAGAAATCCGTTATGGCACCGGCACTCCTCCCCCTTACCTCGAACCAAGCGCTGACACCGTTCCTTTCGTTCGCGCCACTGACATCAAGGATGGCGAGGTAGTGACGGAGACGTTGCTTCACATCGCGAACGAGCAGCCCAAGTCGTTGGACAAATGCCGTCTCGCTGGCGACGAGCTAATCGTCGTTCGCAGCGGCGTGAACACCGGAGACTGCGCAGTGATACCGAAATCATTGGCGGGAGCTTTTGCCGCTTATGACCTCATACTGACGTTTCACAAGACGGCTTTGCCGCAGTTCGTTTCGACATTCCTCGATACGGAAATCGGACGGTTGCAGTTGAACCTTGTGAAAGGTCGAGCCGCACAACCGCACATCAATGCAGAAGAAGTTTCTGCTTTGCGGATGCCGTTACCACGTCCCGAAGTTCAGCGTGAACTCGTCGCTGGGATGAACGCGAAGCGCGCGGAGCGTCGGGCGAAGCTGGCGGAGGCCGACGCGCTGCTCGCCGGACTCGACGGCTTCCTCCTCGCCACCCTCGGCCTCACCCCGCCGCCCAAAGACGACCGCAAAGTCTTCGCTGTTCGGAGCAAGGATGTTCCCGGTCGCTTTGACCCGCACTTCTACCTGCCCGCCTTATTGCAGAACATGAGGATGCTGTCGGATGCCGGAGCGGAACCGCTCGGCTCGCTGGTTTCGTTCTCCGATGAGGTTTGGAAACCCGCCGCCCATGCGAAGCCAATCTTCCGTTACATCGAAATCAGCAGCGTGAATCCGCAAACAGGCGATGCGCGCACCGAAGAAACGCTAGTCTCCGAAGCTCCCAGCCGCGCCCGAATGGCTGTGCGGACGAATGACATCATCGTCAGCCTCACGCGTCCTCATCACGGCTCGATTGCCCAAATCACGCCGGACTTGAACGGCTGCGTCGCCTCGACCGGTTTCTCCGTGTTGCGCGGCATCAACGAGAGCGGGGTGAGTCGTGAATACCTCTGGTGTGTGCTCCGCACCAAGATGTGCCTCCAGCAAATGCTGCAACGGGCCAGCGGGGGTAACTATCCCGCCATCACCGAGCCCGAACTTGCCAAGGTGCTGCTGCCCGTTCCCAAACCCGCCGTGCAAGACACCATCGCCGCCGAAGCCCGCCGCCGCCGCGTAGAAGCCCGCCGCCTGCGCGCCGAAGCCGAAGCCAGCTGGCAAGCCGCCAAACGCTGGTTTGAAGAACAACTGCTAGGAGGTGCGAAATGAGCCTTCAACACTTGATGCCGGAAATCGAAAACGGGTTGGAGATTCTATTCACCGGCAAGTCAGCGGGGCAGTATTGGAAAACAGCCTTTGTCTTGTGCGACAACTATTCCGAGTTGGCCGCGAAGCTGTTCCTCTCCTCGAAAGTCGCGGGGTGGACCGACGCGAAAGCGAATGGGAAGTTCAAGAACTACCACGACATCCTCAATGATGTAGAAGCGGCGGCACCTATCACGGCGGTCGCAGCGACCTTAACCGCTGTCCAAGGTCTGCATGTGGATTTGAAAGCCCGCCGCCAGCAACGGAACGACTTTTTCCACTCCGCGAACCTGCTCAAACTGAACGTCCACTTCCTCGACACACTAAAAGCGTTCTGTGGCGTGCTGGACTACGGAAAGCTGTTGTTCGGCGCTGATTGGGACACCGAAGTAACAGGCAGGCCCGCGCTCGCAAACCTCGCCTTATTGGTGCGTGTCGAACACAAGGCCCTGACCGCCGACTATTCGGTGCATCACAAGCTCGATGATATTTTCCGAAAGTGGGGCCGCATTAAAGACAAGGCTACCGTCCCCACAAAGGGCGCGTATCTCACCGAATTTCCCGAGGACGTGCATCGCCGCATGGTCCTCATCAACGGTGGCGTGAAGCTCGGGACCGAATTGCAAAGACTCCTCTAGCCCAAAAAACTATGGCCATCTGGCTAATCCGCGCCGGTTCATACGGCGAGTACGAACAAAAGTTCATCAGTGAAAACCGCGTCTATGTGACGTGGGATAAGCTCGCGGTGAACCTCGTCAAACTCGCCGACCGCAACGCACTCACGGCGGAGATGGCGAAGCTCTACCCGGACGCCAAGCCGAGGCGCCTGCTGAACTGGGTGGGCCAAGTCTGGCCGTTTGCCCACGAAATCAAAAAGGGCGACCTCGTGTTCCTGCCGTTGAAGTCGCAGCCCGCCATTTGCATTGGCGAAGTCACAGGCGATTACCATTTCGAGGGAGCGGGGCCGAGTCCCTATTACCATTGGCGCTCGGTGAAGTGGATCGCGGAAGCGATTCCACGCGACCACTTCGGTCAGGACATTCTCAACAGTCTTGGTGCGTTTCTCACCATCTGCCGCATCAAGCGCAACAATGCTGAGGTCAGAATCGCCAAGATGAAGGCGAATCACTGGAAACCGGAATCCATCCATGCAGCTGTTGCACCTACCGCCAGCGATGAAGACGAGGATGGCGACGAAGTCACAGCCAACGCGGATCTCGAAGCCGCGGGCCGGGACCAGATCGGGCGGCTGATTTCCGCGCGATTCAAAAAGCACGACCTTACTCGGCTGGTGGAAGCCATCCTCCAAGCGCAAGGCTATACGACCTACCGCAGCCCCGAAGGTGCCGACGGCGGCGCCGACATTCTCGCGGGAAACGGCCCGCTGGGTTTTGGCTCACCGCGCCTGTGCATCGAAGTGAAATCCGAAGACTCGCCGATTGGCCGGCCAGACGTCGATAAACTGCTTGGCGCGGTGTCGAAGTTCGGCGCGCACGAAGGGCTCTTCGTCTCCTGGAGCGGTTTCAAGCCGAACGTCTTCAAAGAAATGTCGCCGAGTTTCTTCAAGGTTCGTCTTTGGACACAGAAGGAACTGCTCGAAGCCCTCTTCGCGAACTACGACCGACTGAACGAGGATTTGAAGGCTGAGCTTCCCCTGAAACGCATCTGGACGGTGGCGGCACAAGACGAGGAGTAGTGAAACCCACCGAATGAATTGGGAGGATTTTAGCCGATGGTTTAATCGCGATTTTTGGAGAGCCTTCAAGAATCGCACCTTTCCCATCCGCATCCCCCAGACCGCCGCCGAGAAGGAAGCCACAGTTCGCGCCGTATTCCATGCGGTGAAGTCGGCTCGCTACGCTCCATCCATCCCCGAGGCCGAAATCGTGATGAACAAGGGCCACGGCGTCGCGCGGACGATCCCGGTGTTCTGCATTGAGGACTACCTCGTCTATTATTTCTGCATCAAAGAACTGGAGGAGGTCATCTCCGGAAACCGACCCGATCACACCTTCGGCGGTTGGACGCTTGGCGGAAGATTGCGGAAACTGGAGGACATCGACGTCGAGTTCGACACGGGATTCTCCAATTCTCGTTACGCCTTCGACCCGCGCGCTTGGACCGCGGCCTTTGGGGAGTTCAATGCGCTGCTGTTTGCTCAGCTCGAAACCGGCGCTTACACGCACGTCCTTCAGTTTGATCTCTCAAACTTCTATGACTGCGTGCGGCTCGATATTCTGGAGCGATGGATTCGCGAAGACGCCTCGCCGGAAAAGGGCTGGGTGATCGCGCTGCTGTTCTACTTCCTCAACCAGTGGAATCGCCGCAACACGGGTCTGCATCCGCAGGGTGTAGGAATCCCGCAAGATGCGCTGGCCGACTGTTCGCGACTTCTCGCCAACTACTACCTCCAGAAATACGACAAGTTCGCCACGGCAATCTGCGCGAAAGCTGGCGCCAGCTATTTTCGCTATGCTGACGACCAGATGATCCTCGTCAACGGGACTAACAGCGTCGAAACGCTCATGCTCCTGCTCACGCGGAATCTCGACCGCTACGGCCTGCGCGTGAACCAGAAGAAGGTCGAGATATGGACCCGAAATGAACTTCAGAAGCACCGCAGCCGCGACATCCAGTCGATCTTCGCCAGCACCGGGGACAACAAGAATGCGAAACTGGTCCGCAAGTTCGTCGATGCCTATCTGAAGCTCTCTGATAAGAAGCTCGCAGCCTCTTGGAATGGCGGCTTCCCACTGCTCAACCGCCTTCTCTGGGCGAATATCGAGTGTTTGCCGAAGAAGCTTCTCAATACGCTCCTCTCCCGGTTTACCGCCCCCGAGTATCTCCGGCGTGCAGAAAAGGACAAACTTGTCCGTGTGCATCAGCTCAACGCTATGAGGAGTAAGCCTATTAACCTTGGCAAGCGCCTCACAGAGCTCGGGCAAAAATCGATGCACAACGCCTTCCACCACGAAGCGCTGAGCTATGCTCGCGAAGTGAAGGACAAGGCGTTGACGATAGTCTTCACGAAACGACTCTCCGAGATTGAGGAGCAGATCGAGGCAAACCGGATTTCCCCATAGCGACCCTTCCGCATCATCGAACTTCGAACATCGAACTTCGGAGGCGGAGCCCGCAGATCTTCCCATCTCCCACCAAGAGCACTACGAACCCCTCCAACACTTGAGCCAACCATGACCCCGCCATCCATCTCCACCGAGGCCATCCTGGAGTGCCTCCGCCACGCGGTGGCCAAAGCTCTGGATCGGAAACGTCGCCTCGGCCAGTCTGCCGCGATGTGGAGGGATGGGCGGCTGCGAACGTCGAACATCGAACGCTGAACGTAGAACTTCGAAGGGCTGAGGTCCCAGGCGAACATCTTTCTTCCAAGGGCGGACGGCTTTCGGTGCGAGGCCGCGTTTGATTCGCCGAATGGACTGCAGGGGCTGATTTGGCTAATTTCTCCGCGTAGCGGGCCGACGCGCTATGCGGTCACGGGCGCTGCCGCGGCCACTGGCGCGGGATCGCTGCCATATTCGCCCCACATGGCGGTGACTTCCTTCCGGACCATGGCGCGGAGGGCGGGGGGCGAGACGACGACGCAGAGGGAGCCCCACTGGAGGATGAAGCGGACGACCTCTTCGTTCAGCTTCAAACGCATGGTCAGCTCGATGCTGCCATCGGGCTGGCGCTCGGAGAATTTCTCGGACTCGTGCCAGGTCTTTTGCGGGACGAAATCGGCAGCGTAGCCGTGGAAGCGCAGGTGGATCTCGGCCAGGGGGCCGCCGCCGTGGATGCCGAGGGAATGCCGGAACTCGTCCTTGATCTCCTCGAGGGTGTGGGTGCGCTCGAAGCGTTCGCCGGTCTGCTGCACGTTCGACATGCGCTGCTGCATGTAGGTGATGAGTTTGCTCGCATTCAAATCGTAGCAAAGCAGGTACCACAGGCCATCGGCCTGGCGGAGATGGAGCGGCCGGACGGCGCGTTCCTTCACGGAGCCATCG
>JBBQFQ010000031.1:0-60729 GCA_038322235.1 Chthoniobacterales bacterium | reverse complement strand
CGGGCGGTCAAACGTCGACCAAAGGCTTTCTGCCTTCTCACCAAGCCGCGCCACAAAATGGGCAACGTTTCCCGCCGCAAGCGCCCAAAGCCCACCACCGCGAGAAAATCATCCTAAACCGCCCTTATCTTAGTGCCATTCGCCTCAGACTGCCTTGATGCCCGCAAGTACGACTGGTCGGTTTGTAGCGCGACCGGTCGGCGAATATCTGTAAGGCAGCAGCTTCGCGACGCGCAGTCCAAGAAATGAAATTTTCAACCGTCCTGGGACTATCTCACCTCTGTCTGGGGGCTGTAATTTGGGCCGTTACCTTGTCGAACCCGGCCGAGAGCGGGATGCTTCCTGTCGTCCTCGTCTTCGTCGATTTTCCGCTTTCGAGTCTATTGGACGCCTTTCTTGACCCCATCATTTCGCCGAACTCCACGAACATCTTCCTTTTCATACTTATTCTAGTCGGAAGTGCGTGGTGGTATTGGATCGGAAGCCTTTTCGACCGCCGTCAGGCCAGTCAGTCCCACGAGTCCCGGTTTCCCTGAAGCCCCAAAACGCATCGATAGACTTCACGGTCAGGATTGAATGAACCTCGCAGATGTGTGCTCGGATGTGTGAGCGACCCTCTTCCTCAAATACGCCGCGCCCTTGCTTTAAGAAGCTTCGGTGGCCGCGGCTTTATGGACACTCAGGAGCAGCGGGCGGATGGCGGCGCAGTAGTTGGCGAGGAACGCGCAGGCGATGGCGGTCAGCGGCACGATGCGATCCTTGCCGCCTTTGCCGGCATTGATGCGCAAGAGTTCCTCCTCGAGCCGCAGATCGGCCAGGCACAGGTTCATGAGTTCCTGTTTGCGCACGCCGGTGGCGTAAAAGACTTCGAGGATGGTGCGGTCGCGGTAGCCCAGCGCGGTGTGGGTGTCGGGCGTTTCGATGATCTTCCGCGCTTCCGCCGGCGTGAGCACGTTGCGCGGGAGACGCTGCGGCTCTTTGGCGTACGGCAGGTCGCGGGCCGGGTCGTCGGTGAGAACGCGTTCTTCGCAGAGGCAGGCGAACAGGCCTTTGAGGCCGTGAGCACGCGGTTGCGATAGGCGGGAGTGGTGGGCACGCCGGGCGTGGCGGTGCGGGCGCTGGACCGCTCCAGCTGCCAGCGCTGGAACGCGCGCAAGGTCGTCGTGGTGACGGCGCGCGGATCGTCAAGGAACGTTTCTTCAGCCAGGAACCGGGCGAAGTGCTCAACCACAGTTGCTTGCGGGCTTCGCGGCAAAGCAACTCTCCATGTTGGACCGCTCTCCAGAAAACGGATTAGTGGAAACATCGCTAACGTTTGGCCGCCTCAAGCGGCGCAGATAGACTTCTCAGCAAAGCGAACAAATGGTCTTCAATGAGTTGATCTCGCTTTACTTGGATCAAATATACATTTTCCTCACACTTAAGGCGATCACCCATGACTTTGATCTGCACGCTCTTACCGTCCGCGAAAACAAACGTCACAGCCAAGCTTCCACTTCGGTATGAATACTTAATGTCCTCCGATTCAGGGAATGGTAAGCGGAGCTGCAAATTGGAGAAGAAGAGAACGAGCTCCTGAATTTTCGACGTATCCGCGAGCACCCAATTAATCGCGTATTCTGACGACAGGCCGTTCTCACGGGCGTAGAACGTTCCAGTTACCTCGCAACGGATTGGCTTTAAAACTGCGCTAACGACTACGTCCTTTATCTGGTCGTCGCCGAGGCAGTGAGAAAAAACGAGTAGCATTATGGAGAAGGTAATTGCGAGCGCTTTCATTTAATAGTCTCCGATGTGGGCTGGCCTATGTATATCCTATCAGTTTCCGGCCGCTTGGCTCGAACTTGACGACTGCACATTCACCGGTGGCTCCTGCGGCGAGGAGTACGGCGTCGAGGCCGCAGACTTCGCCTACCGTTGTGGCCAGCCGTGCGACTGAGGCCCCTCGCCCTCGGAAGACGGACGCAATCCGGCGCCCCCCAGCGCGGTCCTCGTCCGCAATGAGCATCAGGTTCGCGGGCTTGAGATCCCGATGCACGATCTGCGCGCCACTCAGCGCGTGCAACGCAGCCGCGATCTGGTCGAGGATGTCCAGCGCCTCGCCCACCGGCAGCGTCTTCTTCTTCTCCTTCAGCAGTCGGTCGAGCGGCATTCCCGCCACGAACTCCATCACGTAGTAATACGGCGGCTCGTCGTTGAGATGGATGACCGACGCGATGTTGTTGTGCCGCACCCTCGCCGCTGCCCGCGCTTCCCGCAGAAAGAGGCGCAGATTGCGCTCGCTGCCCATCAGATGTTCGTGCGGCAGCTTCAGCACCACATCGGCCTTCAGCTTCGTGTCGAACGCCTTGTAGGTCACGCCCATCCCGCCCTTGCCCAACTCCCACAGCGAACCGTCGGCCTTCCGCAGCACCTCGTAGTGCGCGAAGCGAAGCGGTTCGGGATCTGACGCCATGAGCGCCGCAGGCTCTCAGGCCACGCGGCCGGAATCAACCGGCGTTTCCGGTGATGGCTTCGCCGCATTGCTCCGCCGCCGCGGGGCGCGTAATCTCCCGCTTGCCATGAGCGAGGCAATCACCTTCGAAGTTATCGCCGACGACGGCGGGTTCGTCGCCAGCGCGCAGGGCGTGAGTATCCTCACGCAAGGTGACGACCTGACCGAACTCAGGCGCAACGTGCGCCAACCGCCAGGTGCGCGCTGATGACCACGTCGGGAGCCAAGCCCAGCATCCAACGACCAGATTGTCGCCGCACTTGAATGGTCTGACGCGTTTTTCGTTTGCCGATGAGGGCGCCGCATCGCTTCGTAGCGTGATTTATCGTCGAATATCTGTTAGGCGTTCCCCGCAAACTCGATGGACCGAGCCATTTTATGTCTACTTCTTGCGGCGCTTGCGGCATGTTCAACGTCGCAAAACCCGCCGCAACAATTGCGGAAATCAGCGGAGTTGTTGCCTTCACCTAACGCGACGTACCCGTCACCGGACGGAAGCCTTTACGCGGCCATTCGCCACTCCAAACGGCCTTACACCGTGGCGATTATCGAGCGCGAATCGGGACGGGTGCTCAGCGTCGCCGAGAGTTCTGCCAGTATTAGCGAATCAGGCGAGGGAATGTATGGAACGGTATGCGCGACTTACTCGGAGGATCTCTCAACGATTGTAGTGCACGAGGACTTCTCCGATGCCTCACCAAATCCACGCTACATTCTTTTTCAGCGCCGTCGTGGTACCGCCGCCTATCGCGTATCTTACCTTGCTCCACCCAGTGCCCACACCGACGCACCGGGCGAGTTCGACATTATAAAACCGCGGATTGTGCGGGTCACGAACGACACCATTACGCTAGACTACTACGACGGGCGGACGCGAGTCATCCACATCTCCGAATTACTTCAGACGCGCACTCCGAAAAGCTCGGAGGGATGGCCCTCAGAAGCATACAAGCGCTATGAGCGAAACCGCTAGCCCCGAGAATGGATTTGCCGCGAAGCGGGCGAGCAACGGTGGCTGAACAGGAGTGAGCCTTTCGGACAGAAGCTTCTGGCGGTTCGTTTATCGCCGTGGTTGAGGCATCGAACCCACCCGACCGGATGAAGTTAAAAGGTTGGAAAATTCAATAGCTTGGTGAAGCCCGAAGGCGACGACGCAAGCCTGCGCCCGATCAGCGAGTCAGAATAAGCGTCGAGCCGCCCGAGCGCTCTGGGTTGGGTCGCCGTCTGCTCGCGAACCGCGCGTAACGACCGGATTTCGGGACGACGGCGTGGCACGTCGACAAAGCGATGGGGTTTGCTACGGGAAAAGGGTGATTTGAGATCCGGTTTTCAAACCGGCCGATTCATCCGGTTTTCGCGCCGCCGCTCGCAGGTACCGCCCGACCTCGCCGCGGAGAAAGTCCTGGAAGATTACGTCGCGAATATCGCGCGCGGCCTTTCGATTTTCTCGCGGTAGAACTGCGTTTCACGTCCTACCCGCACCCACCCGCCGCACTCGAAAGGGTCCGGCGGGTTTTTCGTTGGCCGATTTGGTCGCGCTTGACCAGATTGCATCAATCTGTCTTAATGGGTCAGGTCGTCGAATTTCTGTTCGGCGACCTGGAGCGGGTGTATCTCCTATACAACTGGAATAGAAATTACGAGATGATACGGGATTCTTCAGCTATGGGAAATTTATTCTTTTTATCTCTCGGCGTGTCCGGGGGGATGCTCATACTCAGTCTGATCGCGCTCGGGCGAAGCTTTAATGAGTCACGTCGTTCAAAGAACACGCTGACGGTGCTTCTAGCGACGCCTCCCTTTCTCTTCAGCGCACTCGCTGGTTGGAGCACGGTAAAGAATCCAGAGTGGTTTTGGGCTTCCCTTCTTGGGCTAACGTTTATAGCCGCTAGCACGAGTCTTCTCCGATGCCTGTTGCACAAGCGGTCCTAGCTGGTCCTAGCTATGTCGCGGACCAGGCGCTCCAGAAAACACGCTTCTGCCTTCGGTTCGCTCAGCCATGCTTCCTGCGGACGCACCAACCGGTCGTGACTGAGCTTCGTGAGGCGCTGCTCGCGTACACTGAAATGAGGAAAGTCTTTGCATGTCTATTCACGCTCATAGCGCTAGGCACGGCAAGCTCTCACGCGCTCGCGTTTTCCGAGCACGGACCCGTGCGTCCAGTCGCGCATCTCGCGCTCGCGACCATTGCGGTCATGTCGGCCATCACCGCATTCTACTTGTTCCGCTCGCCCGCGGCCTGGGAGGCTTCTATGGTTTGTTCGTCTTGCCACGAGCCCGACAGTCTTTCTCCTTGCTCGCTGGGTCAGCCACGTCCGAGCGTCATGGCACTCCTTTTCGGCGGTATCATTCTCACCATTCTCATTCACTACTCGCAGACACGTCGGTTTCGCTGTGCTACGTGTTCGGCGGAGGCCAGCAGGCGCACGTTTGGTTCATGGCTTGCAATCGCATGGTGCATCACCATCGTTTTTCTTGCAGTCGTAGGAGCAACTTCGTAGTCGCAACGCCTAAACCCTGAGATTTGCTCCGCGAAGCCGGCAAGAAACTCCTGTTGAACCCCATCCGACGCGATATTTCCACTGCGAGTCGAAGAAGTATGAAGACCATCGGAAAAATTCTGCTGTGTCTCGCTGATTTTGCTCCAGTTTGTGCCGACCGTCGCTCTGGACCCTGCGGATTAGAGGCGCCCGGCGAACGGGTCAGGATCGTTCCGTCCAGAGCGACCGCAAGCAGTAGCCGCATGGGAATAACGCGCGGCCATCCCACCCACCCGCCTCAAAGGGGTGGCGGGTTTCTTAAGCAGGAAGGCGGACCCCGTCCGATCTTCGAGCTACGGCTTCGTCTCGTCGGCGACCATCTCCGGCCACGTTGAAAGCTGCAGCCGATCCGACTTCGCTGCGCGGAGCCGATTCACCTCAGCGACGATCGGTATTCCGCAACGCCAAGCGGCGCGCCCGATACGCCCGCCGCCCGCCGAGACCCGCGCAGGCGAGCGCGGCCGCGGCAGCGATGGGCAGGCTCGGAGCCCGAGCGCTAATCGGTGCCGGCGCGGCGCAGCAGCGATTGCGTCCGCGGTGACGCGCGGCATGCTTGGCGGCTTCATGCGTGCCAGTCACCATTACCAAAGGCGTCTTGGTGGCGGCCGGGCGCGGCCCGCGCGTGCGTGAGATTGAGCGCCCCGCCATGAACACTGGCGGCCTTCCCATTCTGGCGCGCGTTTGGTTTCGCGCGGGGTTCGCTGCGCTAGTTTGTCTGCCGGCGGTGCTCCATGTCCGAGCCCGCTATTCTGGCGACTCCCCAGCACATTATTCCGCATTGATTCATTTCGGCTCTACGTTGGAATGCAAGCCACTCCCGGAGGTGGATGCCGCTCGCGTTGTCAGGCGACCGAACAGCGGCTACGACGGTCAATTCTATGCCCAGCTAGCGGTCGATCCCACGCTGCAGAATCCTGCTTTGCGGGAAGCCCTCGACAACCCCGAGTACCGAGCGCGGCGCATTCTCGTGCCGGCGCTCGCACACGTTTTCGGGTTGGGTTCGGTGCCGCGCATACTCGATGCGTATGCTTTGATCAACGTCCTATTCTACCTCGCGCTAGCCGTCGGACTGATGGCATTCCTGCGCCCGACAACGGGTCGCGACTATGCAATCATCGCGGGTGCACTGGTCTCGCCCGGTGCGCTTATCTCAATCATGCGGGCGCTGACGGACCTTCCTTCCGCCACGCTTGGATTCTACGGCGCCGCGCTGGGAGGCGGGCTGGGAACTGTGGGACTCGCCGGCGCATTGCTCGCGCGCGAGACGGCGATCCTCAGCCTGCCCGCGTTGCTTTCGGGCGGCCCCCGCGAATGGTGGCCCCAGCGCGGACTTCTCACACTGCGTCTGCTGGCCGTGATCCTCCCGCTACTCGCTTGGGGATGGTTTGTGCACGCGCAATATCATCAGCCGGGCGCGAGCGCTGGCACCGGCAATCTGACACTGCCCTTCTCCGGATGGTGGACTGGATGGCAGCATGCGCTGGACCGCCTGACCGCGACAGCGTTCGAGCTGCGCTCGAAGGGATCGTGGTTTCGCCTGAGCGAGGTGCTACTAATGCCCGCATTCATGGTGCAGGTGACGTATTTGCTCCACCGCCGCCGCTGGGATTGTCCGTTTTGGCGCATGGGTGCAGCCTGGACGGCATTGGCGATATGCCTCGGGCCCGCGGTGACGGCGGAACAGTTCGCCTATGCCCGTGCGTTGATTCCGCTGACGCTTGCATTCTTCCTTAGCCTCCGCCTCGAGCGGGGACACGCATTTTGGTGGTGGTTGATACTTGGAAATATCGGCGCGCCTTACGGACTGATCGACATCTGCACGATCCTATGGCCTCGTTGAGCACTCGACCAAGGCTGGTGACACGACGATCGGGTCTACCCAAGAAGGGCCGGCGGGTTTTTTTGTGGATTCACCGATGTTTTTCAGGTGTCATACTTTGTATCATACTTTGACTGGCAGCAACTCGCGAAAGCGCATGAACAAAGCCTTCCCGTGGTTTTACGGATGGAACGCCTTGTTCGAGGTTAAGATGACCGAGCCGCGCTCGTAGCGCTGGCTCAACACTTGGAACAGGAGGTGGCTCCGCGCTAATCGACGGGCAGGTAGCCCAGTCGCGGGAAGTTGGGGAGAAAACGGCGCCTCCGGTTTTCAAACCGGCCGATTTACCCGACTTTCAGATCGCCACTGGCAGTCTTTCTCGTCTACGGTGAAGGTCACGCGTTGGACTCCATCGAGTATACTGTTACCTGCTCATCTTGCCCCCCTAAAAACGCCTCATGAATAGCGCGTCGCGGAAAGCCCTGCTCTCAATTTCGCTCGCGGGGATGTGCGTCGTTTGCTTTTTGTTGGGACGTTGGTATAGCCTCCGTTTTAGAAATGCGCACCTCGTTGTATCGGAAATATATTCGTGTGACGTTAAACGGTCATGGGGAAGCTGCGAAGTGATCTGTTCTATGTCAGGGGCACCCATAGGGACGCTGGTTCTGAGAGATGAATTATTCTCCCAAGCAGTAGCGATCGTTCCCGGCATGACCGGAAATACAATTGTATGCCTTTTGGAATTGGATACTACTTACTGCGCGTTTGTTGTTGAGTTAACTAGTACGAGGAACAAGGAACAGGCGTTGCCCGAAAGGTTTCAAGAAGCGTGTATCTCATCGAGTTTCATATGCCGACCTTGTCTTCAACGAGAAGTTGAGGGGGCGGTTACCCTCCTTAAAACGGTTGGAGCAACTGACTTAAGGTCTTATGTGCTCTTCGAAAGCGAATCGATTCAACGCTTGAGGAGCAGCGTATCGGACTTACTTCTGTTGGCTACTCAACGCCACAAGGCTAGCGATCCGTTTTTTAAGAACGCAAAGCCTCACATTCTTGCGGAGAACTGAGGATTGGGAGAGCAGTCCAAACTGGGTATGATCTCGACTGTCATTTGCGGTTTCCCGGAGTTCTTCGCGAAAAAACAAAAAGGCATTAAACGATTCGATATAGCTCAGGCCCCGGCGTCGGGAAGGACGCCTCGGTGCACGCCACGAAGCACCCCATCGTCGAAGCGAATACATTCTAAATACGCCTTATCACACAATTAAAAGCCGCCTCCAGAGAAAACAAGCCAAAGCCTTGCGGAATTATCACGTTTTCGAGGGGCGCAATCCAGACAAACGCCGGAGATCCGCCGAAAAGGGGCTTTTCCAGGGAGAAAAACCGGTCGGGGGGTAGGGGGGCACCCGAGGAAGTAATTTTGCCTCACGGGACACCCCGAGGGGATCTGTTCGCTTCGGCCGCGATCCGGTGTTTCCAGAGTAAATCGGGCGGGAAGTGGTCCAAAACCTCGGCAGGAATCGCTCATTACCTGTGAACCCCGAGGCGAAGATGAACCACGAACCCCGCAGAAAAATGAAGTTTGCAGCCGAGTGGCGGCTTCTGGAGCCACCCGCAGGCAACTGCCGGATCTGGCCCAGATGGGCAATTTTCAGCTTCCTGGACAAAGATGGGCGACGGAGAAACCGTTTCCACGCCCGAGGACCGCTCCAGTGTGAAAGCGGATTTTGGTTAACCAAATGGTTAAGCAAATGGTTAACCAAACTGCCCGTTTCGCCCGAGCAGCCGCTCCCGCCGTGACCACCATGGCGCTCTGCCTTTCCGGATGCAGTCCCGTCGCTCCAGCGGTGGTCGCGCCCGTGCCGACGCCGAAGGCGCGCGATCCCGCCCATCGGGTGGGAGAATCTGGATGATTTGCTGGCCAGTCGGCAGCGGCCGCGAGCGCAAGTCCAGTCGCTTGCCTTCGAGGAGGCCGGGAGCAGCCACCCCGCGGGGGTCGCCGCAGCGGAGGGTGCGCTCGAGGTGGGAATACGCCGAGTTGGGACGAAGAATATTCAACGCGTAGCCCCACTCGAGAAGCAACCGGCGCTCGACAGCAGCCCCAAAGTATCGGTCCCTCATACATGCCGATCTCGATGAAGGAAGCACGCGCCACAGTTGAGATGGCGAAGTTGCTGAAAGATTTCCTGCCTGGCTCCGGAGCGCCTGGCTGGACGGGTCACGTTACTTTCAAGAGTGTCGCCGCCGTGGCCGGCGTGGGTTCGTTTTGGATTGAGGGAAGTAAAATGACTGCGCTCCGACGCTTGTTCCAGACAACATTGGGACGCCGCCCCGAGTGCTTCGAGCCGCTCATACTCGGGATTGTGCGCGAAGGCCTTCAATACCGCGATGCACACGGAGGAAGAGTCACCCTCGCCGAGATAGAAACCCTTAGCGGGCTTGTTGGTGAAGTTGGGTTCAGGTTTCCATCGCTGGTCGACGGTTCCTAGGCGGCCGTTTCCGGCGTGACGCGTGCCGTGCTCAGCACGCGCCATTTCACGCCGTGTCGCTCGAAGCGGCGCTCGAGTTGCACCGTGATCAGGAGCCAGCTGGGCAGCGCACTTCCCACTCGCCGGCCAAGGGCTTCGCGGACTGCGCCGATGAACGGCTGGTAGTCGACGTAGTGCGCTTCGCCGAAGAGTCGCGTCGCCAGCCCTTCATCGACCAAGCCAGCCGCAATGCAGACCTCCAGATTACTGAAAAATCCGAGCAGCTTGGAAAAGGCCGCTCGTCCTGGTGGTTCAAGCAGTTCCAGCGGCGAGGCATAATACGCGATGACCTCCGCGGCCGCCCTGCCGCCGTGAGCGTGATCGCGGCAGAGCGCAAAGACCTTGTCCCGCACTTCCATCATGTCCGAGCCCCACCACACCTCATGCAGGCGGGAAGCCTGCGCGTGGCGTCCCTGGCGCGAGGAGCGGATGAACGTCGAGAACGAGAAAAGGAACGAGAGACTGAAAACACAGAGCGAGCAGAGCGCGATCGTTTCGCCAAGTGTCATGGGCGGCTTTACCGCGGACCAGCCCGTTCGTCACGCCGGTGCATTTTTGGGGTCACCTCACGAAACGGAATTGAAAGCTCGTTTAGACCTCGGGTCTGGGGAACGACAAACCGATTTAAAAGGGCGAACGGAATTCTCGGCGGTTTCCGCGTGGAGCCCCCGACGGTCTAATGCTTCGCCGTGTGCTCTCGAATCTGCACGGGACTTGCGAGCAGTTTGTCGAGGAGTGGATGCCCCGTCGCATCATAGCGGCCGAAGCTGAGCACCCCGGTAGGACACTGCTGCACGCAGGCGCTGCAGCGGACGCATTCGGGATCCTCCATGGGCAGGCCCTTGTTCGCGAAGCTCATCATATCGATGCCCTGGTGGCAAACGCTGGTGTAGACGTTGCAGGAGATACACTTCTTCTTCTCGGGGAAGATTCGGAATTTCGAGAATCGCGCGTAGATGTGCATCAGTGCGGCGAGCGGACACGCAAACCTGCACCAGGTGCGTCCGCTGCGTGTCCGCACTGGCGTTCTTCAGGTTATTAGCGTTTTGGGTTGCAAGCCTACGATTCGTGCACGCAACGGTTGATTTAGTCTTAGCAGACCAGCAGACCAGCAGACCAGCAGACCAGCCCGCTTCGCTCCCGACTCCCGTTCCCAATCCGGCCACCCCGCTCTAATCGGGAGAAACCCGCCTCAACCCCACACATAAGTGAAAAAACCTGCGCCAAAAAAAGGGGCCTCAGCCAGGGCCAGTCCCGACGCCAAGGCCTTTCCGATCGTCGGCGTCGGCGCGTCGGCGGGGGGACTGGAGGCGTTCACGGTTTTGCTGCGGCATTTGCCGGCGGACACGGGGATGGGCTTCGTGCTCGTGCAGCATCTTGATCCTCAGCACGAGAGCGCGCTCACCCATCTGCTGGCGCGGGCGACGACGATGCCGGTGTGCGAGGTGACGCAGAATCTGCGCGTGGAGCCGGACTCGATCTACGTGATCCCGCCGAATGTGCAGATGGCCATCGAAGGCGGGGTGTTGAAGCTGACGCCGCGCGGGAAGGTGCGCGGGGCGACGCGCTCGATTGATTTCTTTTTGGAAGCTCTCGCGCACGATCAGCGCGATCGCGCCATCGGAGTGGTGCTCTCAGGCACGGCGAGCGATGGGACGCTCGGGCTGGAGGCGGTGAAGGCGGAGGGTGGCGTGACTTTCGCGCAGGATGATTCGGCGAAATTCGACTCGATGCCGCGCAGCGCGATCGCGGCGGGAGTGGTGGATTTCACGCTCGCGCCGGAGCAGATCGCGGCGGAACTGGCGCGCATTGCGAAGCACCCTTTCGTGGTCGGCGCGGGTGCCCATGAGTCGCATGGGACCAAGGGGACGGATGGGAAAACCGCACCGGAACTGCACGCGAAGGCGGAGCGCGAAAGCAACCAGGGCGACCCGAAGGATGCGCCACTGGCCAGCGGCGGGGAGGGCACGCCGCGCACGGGCTCGCGGCAGGCAAAGCGCGAGGCGGCGGCGAAACCCGACGGCGCGGAGACAATCAAGGATGGCTTTGCAAAAATCATCGGCATCCTCCGCCAGCACTGCGGCGTGGACTTTTCCCTCTACAAATCGAGCACCATCCAGCGGCGAGTGACGCGGCGGCTGGTCTTGAACAAACACGAGACGCTGGCCGAATACGCCCTTTTTTTGAAAGGAAACGCCAAGGAACTCGACGCGCTCTATTCCGACGTGCTCATCAGCGTCACGAGTTTCTTCCGCAACCCGGAGGCCTTCGACGCGCTGAAGCGCAAGGTCTTCCCAAAAATCCTCGCGGCGCGCGGGCGCGATGAGCCGGTGCGCGTGTGGGTGCTCGGCTGCTCGACCGGGCAGGAGGCGTATTCGATCGCGATGACTTTCGCCGAAGCCGCTACCGAGGATGCGCGCGGGGCGAAGCTGCAAATCTTCGCGACCGATCTCAATGAGGCGCTGCTCGAAAAGGCGCGGCATGGGTTCTACGCCAAGTCGCTCGCACAGGATATTTCACCCGAGCGGCTGCGGCGCTTTTTCGTGGAAGAGGAAGGCGGCTGGCGCGTGAGCAAGCTGCTGCGCGAGCAGGTCGTCTTCGCGCGGCAGAATGTAATGAGCGATCCGCCCTTTTCCCGCATGGACCTCATCACCTGCCGGAATCTGCTCATCTATCTCGAGCCCGAGTTGCAAAAGAAAATCTTCCCCGCGTTCCATTACGCGCTGAAGCCGGGCGGGTTTCTTTTCCTCGGCGCGAGCGAGTCCATCGGCACCTTCACCGATCTCTTCGCGCTGGCGGACAAGAAGCAGAAAATCTTTTCCCGCAAAGCCGCGCCCACGCCCGCCTTCCGGCTGCCGCTGCCGGGCGCGCGGGAGACGACTGCGCCTTCGGGAAAGCGCGCGCTGCTGGCGACAGTCGCGCCGCCGGAGGGGTTCGGCGGCGACTTCACAGCGCAGCGCGAGGCGGACCGGATTTCGGTCAGCCGGTTTGCGCCGCCGGGCGTGCTGATCGACGCGGCGGGACACGTCTTGCAATTCCGCGGCGCGACCGGCGCGTATCTCGAAGCGCCCTCGGGCAAGGCCAGCTTCGACGTGCTGAAGATGGCGCGCGAGGGGCTGATGCTCCCGCTGCGCGCGGCGCTCGCGAAGGCGAAGCGAGAGCAGAAGCCGGTGCGCTGTGAGGGCGTGCGCGTGGCCGGGCGCGCGATCGCGCTTCAGGTGATCCCGCTGCGGAATGCGAAGGAGTTGTGCTTTTTGGTGCTCTTCGAGGAGGCGGCCCAGGCGGCGCATTCGCCCCAGCCGTCCCTCGGGACGGAGGTATCGCATGGGACTCGTGGGACGGCTGCCAAACGCAACGCCGAACTCGAGCGCGAGCTCGCCGAGACCCGCGACTTCCTGCAATCCGTGCAGGAGCAAAACGAGGCGGCCACCGAGGAACTCCAAGCCTCCAGCGAGGAGGTGCAGAGCGCGAATGAGGAACTCCAGAGCATCAACGAAGAGCTGGAAACCTCGAAGGAGGAACTCGAATCCACCAACGAAGAGCTGACCACGATTAACGACGAAATGATCAGCCGGAACACCGAGCTGAACCGCGCCAACGCCTACCTGAACAACGTGCAGGTGAGCATCCAGACCCCCATCCTGATCCTGGCGCGCGATCTCACCGTGGTCCGCTTCACGCCGCCGGCGGCGAAGCTTTTCAATCTGCTCGCGACCGACGCGGGGAGGCCTATCCACGGGATCCGGCACAATCTCGATCTGCCCGATCTCGAACCACTCCTGGAGGAAGTCCTCGCCACCGTATGCCTCCGCGAGCGCGAGGTGCAGGACAAAGGGGGCCGCTGGTATGCGCTGCGGGTGCGGCCTTTTCTCTCCCTGGAAAACAAGATCGACGGCGTGGTGCTCGTGCTCAGCGACATCGACGACCTGAAGCGCACCGAGGCCGCGATGGCCGTCGAGCGTGACTACGCGGAGGCCATCCTGCGCGCCGCGCCCGTGCCCTTCCTCGTGCTGCGCGCCGACCTGCGGGTGAACTCGGCGAGCGAAAGCTTTTACCACACCTTCCAGGTCACGCCCGCCGCCACCGAGGGCCGCCTGATATATGAGATCGGCAACGGCCAGTGGGACATCCCGCGGCTGCGCGAGTTGCTCGAAGAGATCATCCCGCGGGAAAATTTCTTCACTGGCTTCGAGGTCACGCACGAATTTGCCGCCATCGGGATCCGCACCATGCTGCTCAATGCCCGTCGCGTGAACGGCACCGATGGCGTGCCCGAGCGCATCCTGCTCGCCATCGAGGACATCACCGAGCGCGTGCAGGCCGAGGCCGCGGCGCGGCAAAATCGCGAGGTCTTTCTCGAAGTCATCGAGCAGGCGCCGATGGCCGTGTATGTGCTCGATGGGCAGATGCGGATGCGGAATGTGAACTCGGTGGCGCTGCCCACTTTCGCCGGCATCGAGCCGCTCATCGGGCGCGACAACAGCGAGATCATCCGCCAGTTGTGGCCGCCGGAGATCGCGAACGGGGTTCTCGAAATCTACCGCCACACCCTGGCGACCGGCGAGCCCTACACCGCGCCCACTTTCACCGAGCGCCGCCAGGATACCGGCGAGGAGGAAAGCTACGACTGGCAGCTCCGCCGCATCGTCCTGCCCGACGGCGAACGCGGACTCGCATGCTACTTCAAGGATGTGACCGAGCGCCAGCGTGCCGGGCTGGCGCTGCGCACAAGTGAGGAAAACTACCGGCTGGTGGTGGAGGGGGCGACCGGCTTTGCCATCATCCGCCTCGATTTCAGCGGACGGGTGATCATGTGGAATGTCGGGGCGGCGCGGATCTTCGGCTACGACGAGGCGGAAATCCTCGGCGAACCTTTCTCCCGCTTTTTCACCCCCGAACAAATCGCGGAAGGCATGCCCGAGCGCGAAATGGCGGAGGCAAGCACGAAGGAAAAAAGCGACGACGACAATCAACTGGTGCGAAAGGACGGCAGCCGCTTCTGGGCGAACGGCGCGACCACCGCGCTGCGCGACGAGACTGGGCAGCTCACGGGCTTTGCGAAAATCGTGCGCGACGTCTCGGATCACCGCCGCGCCCACGAAGCTCTGCGGGAGAGCGAGGAGCGCTTCCGCGTCGCCGTCCGCGCCGTGAGCAACATCGTGTGGACCAACAATGCGGAGGGCGAGATGGAAGGCCCGCAGCCTGGCTGGGCGCATTTCACCGGGCAGACGCAGGAGGAATATCAGGGCTCCGGGTGGGCCACAGCGGTGCATCCCGACGACGCCCAGCCGACCCTCGAAGCGTGGAACCTGGCGGTGGCGGGCAAGCGGCCGCTTCAGTTCGAGCACCGCGTGCGGCGGCACGACGGCATGTGGCGGCGCTGCTCCGTGCACGCGCTGCCGACGCTCGGCCCCGGTGGGGAGATTCGCGAATGGGTGGGGGTCCACAATGACGTGACCGACGAGCGCGCCGCCGCCGCCGCGCTCCTCGCGGCGAAGGAACAGGCCGAGGCCGCGAGCCGCGTGAAGGACGACTTCCTCGCCGCGCTCAGCCACGAGCTGCGCACGCCTTTGACCCCCGTGCTGATGACTGCCGCCGCGCTCGAAACCGACCCAGCGCTCCCGCTCGAACTGCGCGATCAGCTCGGGATGATGCGTCGCAACGTCGAGCTGCAAGCGCGCCTCATCGACGACCTCCTCGACATCACGCGCATCGCCCGCGGAAAGCTCAGCCTCGCCCGCAGCGCCGCCGATCTTCACCAACTTCTGGAACATACTGCTGAAATCGTGCGCAGCGAGAAACTCGGCAAGCAGGTGAGCATCGCCTTCAGTCTCGAAGCGGGGCGGCATCACGCGCTGGCCGATCCCGTGCGGCTGCAGCAAGTCTTCTGGAATCTGGTCAAGAACGCGCTGAAATTCACGCCCGTCGGCGGCAGCATCGCCGTGCACACGCGCAATGACGCCGAGGGCTGCCTCGTGCTCAGCGTGGAGGACACCGGCGTCGGCATCAGCGCGGAGGCGCTGCCGCATATTTTCGCTGCCTTTGAGCAAGGCGATATGGCCGGCCAGCATCGTTATGGCGGACTCGGGCTCGGCCTCGCCATTTCGAGGGCCATCGTGGAAGCGCATGGCGGCACGATCCAGGCCGACAGCAAGGGAGCGGGCCACGGCGCGATCTTCACCGTGAACCTCGCCACCATCAACGCTCCGGCCGACGACGCGCCCGCCAACATCCCGCTCAGCGCGCCCGCGCCCGCCATGCGCTTGCTCGTGGTGGAAGATGACGAAACCACTCGCACAGTGCTAGCGCGACTCCTCACGCGCGGCGGCCACCAAGTGACCACGGCGGGCACGATCCACGAGGCCCTCCTCGCTTTTTCCGCCGAGCGGTTCGATGCCGTGGTCAGCGATCTCGGCCTTCCCGATGGCAGCGGGCTCGACCTCATGCGTGAATTTCAGCGCCAGCGCCCGGTGCCCGGCATCGCGCTCAGTGGCTACGGCATGGAGGAAGACCTGAGGTTGACCAAGGAAGCCGGGTTCTTCGCGCACCTCGTTAAGCCAGTGAACCTCGATCAACTCCGGCAACTGCTGGTTCAGCTCGCGACGCGGGTGTGAGGCGTTATCTGGTCTCTCGTCTCAAGGTCCACCACCACGACTACTCTACCTTCGGACGCAAACTCTCTCGACGAACTGGGCGCGAGGGCAGTGGGCGAACGCCCGTTCGAGACGCATTTAGGTCGGCCTTCGCGATCCGCGGCGCGGCCGGGAGGAACGAGGACGGACCCCATTCGCGCCTTGTCGTGTGAGGGCCGCACCGCGCCGGCCACGCTCCCAATCCCGCTGCCTCCACGCGGCCTGCCTCACGCTTCCCATCCGTCAGCCTCCTCCGGTAGCCTGACGCCATGACCGGCCTGTCCTACGCCGCCCCAGACGCCCAGCTCGACACCCCTGAACGCCTGCTGGCCGAACTGCTCCACGTTTGCCGGTGGGCAGCCTGTCCTTCGCGGGATCTGCGCTTGGCGCAGCGACCAGATCCGGCACCTTTGGGCGATGTCTTCACTCAAGGGCTGGTTGGGAGAAATACTCGCCTCCCTCTCGCACTGGCTGTTTCTCGACCGAAAAACTTACTTCGCTTTTCGTGACGTGACGCTGCCAGCGCTCAACGGAACCACGCAAATCGACCAGCTGATCATCTCGCGGTTCGGCATTTTTGTGATCGAGATCAAGAACATCGACGGCTGGATCTTTGGCACCGAGCGGGATGCCCAGTGGACGGTCAGCAAGTTTGGTCGCAAGAACCAGTTCCAGAACCCTCTGCGACAGAACTATCGGCATCTTAAAGCGGTCGCCGAATTTCTTCGCGTAGGGGAGGAGGATCTTCACTCCATCGTGATGTTCTGGGGAGATTGCAGCTTCAAGACGCCGATGCCGCCCAACGTGTTGAGCACCGGCTACACGGGCTACATCAAAGGCTTTAGCAAAATTCATTTCAGCGACGAGCGGGTGCAGGAAATGTCGGCAGCAATTCGGGCGGGGATGCTGCCTCGCACCCGCGCGACAAAACGGGCGCATCTCGAGTCCCTCCAGATGCGTTATTCCAGCACGACTGTCTGTCCAAAGTGCGGAAAGGCTCTCGTCAGAAGAACCGGGCGCAACGGGCCATTCTATGGATGTTCCGGCTATCCCAAGTGTCGGCACACCAAGGCAATCGAAGGTTAAGCTACGACCGAGAATCGACCCTCCGCGTGAATGCGGGTGCCCGTGGGTGCCCACAGCTCCCTAACGCTAGTGGCGCGGCGCGGGAATGAATATGATCTGATATGGAGTGGGGGTCGGCGCTGGACGCGGCAAGGGTGTCGGCGCGCGGAAAATCGCCTCGATATCATTCGCGTTTTCTACCGCACGCGTCCGCGCGGCTTGCAGCGGCGTCTCTGTCGGCGTCGGCGTTAATTCAGCAGTAGACAGGGGCGGGGTAGGGCGACGGCAGCCGGGGAGTGCAACCGCGAATACGATCAGCACGGTGAAGAATTGGCAGCGCATACAGGTAGAGTGCGCCGAGGCTGGCACGGAAACCACCTGCCGTTGGGTTTTTTCCCCGTGTTGCGGAGGCGGGTCTCGCCCGTTCGCCGCACGGGCCCTGCGGTTCGTTCCGATGAGCTACCGGGCCGCCGGCCGGGTGAGAAGGCGGGTGACAGCCTTACCGCTGGGGGGGCTACGGTTCGCTCGGCGAAGGCCTTGTTCGGCCTGCTCGAATGTCACCGTTGTTGGCGGCCGACGTTCCAGGCCCGGTCGTTAAAGTTCGGGCACACTCAGCGCGTTTCAATCGCTATTTTGCTAGCCGTTGGGGTGCTTTTGTGCTTTAACGATTCCTTAAATGATCGTTCTGACGCAAAAAGCATTCTTGCTGCAGTTGCGAACTCGTCTGAAAAACCTGCGCTTGGACGCGGGGCTAACCCAAGAGGATTTCGCAGCCAAGGCGGGCATCGCCTTTCCGACCTACAAGGCGTTCGAGCGAACGGGACGAATTGCGGTTGAGCGGCTCTACCGCATCGCCGTAGCACATGGGCGGGTAAGTGAGCTGGCCGCGCTCTTCACCCCGCCACCGGCGGCTTCCATCGAGGAACTCGTGGCCACCGCACCAAGGCGCAAACGCGGGAGAAGCCAGCGATGATCGTCGACGTCTTCTACCGCGATGAATTTCTGGTCGGCCGATTGGCCGAGCAGCCCGGCACGGGCAAGATCTTCTTCCGCTATGAGGCGGAATGGTTGAAGAAAAGGATCGAACTCTCGCCAATCCACCTTCCCCTTGAGTGGGGTCTCCAGTTGGCAGGCCACCATGAACGCTATGCGTTCCAGGGCCTCTTCGGACTGTTCGCCGACAGTTTGCCGCTCGGGTGGGGCCGGAAGTTGCTGGATCGGCGATTGGTAAACGCCGGGATTCATCCGCAGAAAGCAGGAGTCTTGGTGCGCCTGAGCTTCTTGGGGGACCGCGCGATGGGGGCACTCTCCTTCCGACCGGATGCGGACGAGTGCGCGGCGAAGGTCCTCGACTCGATTTCGCTCGCGCAGGCCGATCATGATGCGCGGAGATTCGTTGAGGGCCGAGCGAGCAACGGGTTGGAGGCGCTGATTGCCGCTGGCACGTCACCTGGAGGCGCGCGACCGAAAGTTCTCGCCTTGGTGCGAGAGGACGTCGTTCGTCTCGACGCTGGGGTCGAGCCTGGTTGGGAACCTTGGTTGATAAAGCTCTCCGAGGGCGATTTTAGCGAAGCTGGAAGAATCGAATTCGCCTACTCAAAAATGGCTGAGGCCGCTGGATTGACCGTTCCACCCACGCGCCTCTTCGACGGGCGCTTTTTCGGCACCAAACGGTTCGATCGACAGGGCACAGAGAAATTGCACGTCCACAGTCTCGGCGGTCTGCTCCACGCCGCCGACGGTAGCTACGAGGACTTGGCTTCGACGGTGCTGCAGTTGTCGGGCGATCAGCGAGACATGAAAGAGGTCATCCGAAGAATCGCGTTCAATGTGGGCGCTTTGGTCCGCGACGACCATATGCTCAATGTAGCCTTCATCATGGATTCAGCAGGCAGGTGGTCACTTGCTCCATCCTACGATCTGACGCCGAACGATTTGGCTCGGCTGCCCGCAATCCATGCGATGTCTGTGAACGGCCAGGAACGACCACGAGCACGCGACATTCTCGCCGTAGCGGAGGAATTTGGGGTCGAAGGCGCGCGAGACCTCATCGACGGAGTTCGCCAAGCCATTGATCGCTGGCGGAAATTTGCCGAGCTAGCGGGAGTCGCGGATGAAGCTACCCGCATGGTCCAGAAGGAGCTAGCCCTTGGGTTGGAGGCCCTTCGTCCGGCGTCCCTGCCGCGACGCCCAAGTATCAGCCCGTAATGCCGTCCGCGGCAGGGTGGATGCTTTTGCGCGATAAGCGCGAGCTCGACGGCGAATTCCCCGCCCTCTGCGTGGTGATTCGGTGTGCGGCAGACAAAGACGAAAAGACGGCTCCTGGCGGCGGGAGGGAAGCGCAGGTGCAACAAGACGGTCTGCCCGCCCCAGTCTTTGAGCATGCCCACGTTCTCCACTCTGCTCCCGCTGCTGGCCACCGGCCCGCTTTCTCTGACCATCGCCAAGGAAGGCGACAACCTGCGGGTCTGCGTCCTGCCTTCGCAGATCGCGGCTCAGACCAAGGGCCACTCCGACGCACCAAACGTCACCTTTCCGCCCATGAGCTTCGTCGCCAGCGCGGCGGATCTCGATGCGGGCTTCTGCGCCGCCGTGCAGGCCGGAATTGTGGCTCCCGCGACCTCGCTCCTCGCGCAGGCTGAGCGGCTCCGCTCGGAATACGATGTCGCTGCGAAAGCTGCCGACGAGGCGAACAAGGCGGCGATCAAAGCCAAGCAGGCGAAGGCCAAGCCCGCCGTGTCCGCAGTTCCCGCGATTGCGGTCGCTCCGAAACCGGCACCCGTCCCGCAACTCGACCTTTTCGGCAGCCCGACTCCGGTCGTCGCCGCGCCGGAGGCACCGGCGGCGGCTCCCGCGCCCGCTGCCGAGGCCGCTGACGACGAAGACGACGCTGCCGAATGATCCGACCACCCCAAAGCCAAAGAACACACCCTCCTATGCCTGCTCTTTCTGCCGCTCCCATGCCGCGCGTTTTCTCCTACGGCGCGTTGCAACTTCCCGATCCCGCACCCGCTCTGTCCCCCGAAGACGTGCTGTCGCAGATTTTCGCACTCCAGTATCCCGAACTGCATGGCGCGCAGTTGTCCGGCCCGACGCTTTTGGCCGGGAACCTGGCCTTCAAGATCGAAACCGGATTTAAGGCGAAGGGCTGATGTCGGAGCGCGGGGGCGGGGGAGCAATCCTCCGCTCCCCCACGCGTTCCGTTGGCGTTCGCCCGGTCCAAAGCGCACTTCCACATTGCCATGATCCTTCCGAACACCATCGACACCTTCGTTCCCCGCGACGCCCATGAAGCGCTGCTGGAGCGCGGCATGGAGTGGCAGGAGTGCCAATGCGACCGGGGCTCCCTTGCGGACGGGACCGTCGCCTGCCCGGACTGCGACGGCGAAGGGGGGCGGTACGTTGCCGATCGGATAACGTCGGCGCATGACGTGCGGCGGGCGGCGCGTCGAGAAACGGGCTCGGAAGGAACGCCGTAGGCTCGAATGGCACTCACTTAAGGGAGAAATATGGCGTCGGCGCACTGTCCCGGTCCGGAGGACCTGAGATGACTAGCCGGCGATGCAATCGCCGGATCCGCCGAGCCCATCAGTGCGTCCGCAGGACGCGAGACGACGGCTCTGCCCGGCTGCATCTCGCGTCCTCCGGACGAAACCTCCGCAGAATTCTTCACTCGGCAGCGGGCAAAACCCCGCCAAAAACCCCTTAAGTGAGTGCCATTCCGCCGTAGGCTCAGCCTTTGGGCATGACCAAGAGCGAACTTCTTCGGGCGATTGCCGCGAGCGCCAAGCCGGATGTCCGCACGGAAATCGAGACGCGCAGGGAGCACCTGCTCTGCGGCCGGGCGCTCCAGATTCTGTGCCGCCCGAACCGCCACCCTCAGCCCCGGCCAACGCTTCGCCTGCCCGTGGACCTCATCCCCTTCATCCCGTGATCGGCTCGCTTCCCCTGTTTGCTCGCAGTGTGCCGACTCGGCTACTGGAGCGGCGTCCATGTTCGGAGCAGGCCCTGCGCTTCGTCGCGGCCGAGTTGGTCAAGCTCGGTTGGATGACGGAGTGGACCGGCGATTTGGCGGCCAGCATCGAGGCAGGTCTATCCGCGCGCGTGCCGAAGTTCCGCTACTTCGTCCCGACCTTCGTTTGCGAGATCGGGGAGGAAGGAATCAATGGCTCCCTGCAAAGTGACGAATTCCCCGAGGATGGCATCGGGAGCATCGGGATCGGGCGGGTTCACGACATGGAACTGGAGGCGCTCGACCTCGGCCCCAAGGCCATGGCGTTCCCGCACGACCTGCTCCACACCGTGTTCTCGGCGCTCGAATGTTCTCCGGGGCTCGATGTCTTTGGGCCGCTGCGGACCGTGGACGGGATTCGCGATGGCATGTGGCACGGCGAAGAGGACGAGCGGAACGCGATCGAAGAGGGGATGATCGATGAGGACTGTGCGATCACACGCGTGGCCCTGGATGCGGCCTTTGCGCCAACGCTGCAAAAGAACGTCTCGCTGAGCCGGCCCGCCCTCCAACGCTTGGCCGAGGGCTCGGACGCCGCCGCGCAGGTAGCCAAAGCGCTGCTCCCGTTTTGTGAGAGCCATAAAGACCTCCTCTACGCGCAGCTCGAGAACATGGAGGTTCCGCGCGTGGTGCTGTCTGTGCCGGGTTTCGACGAAATCGGCCGCGTGTTCGACGACATGGCCGAATACGCCGCCCAAGGCGGGGAGCCGTGCGACCTGGGATGGGGCCGCTGGTTCACGCGCACAAGCCTCCGCAAGACGCTGCGGAGCGCCGACACCATTTTGAAGCTAACGAAGCACAAGGACGATCTGTTGCGCGTGCTCGCGGAAATCGGATGAGGCGCAGCCTTCGGGCATGAAATCCCACGGTTCGATCAATGTGTGCGCGCAGCCCGAATATCGCCTGACGAGCGCGCTGCTCTGCTACGAGAGCACCGGCGGCGCGGTCGTGACGAAGCATCCCGTGACGGTGACGGAGCAGGGGCCGGAGATCGGGGCGGGCTCGCTGATCACGCACGAAGAACTGGAAGCCGCGCTGAAAACGGTGCGACGGGAGGAGGTCGGCGGCGCGTTCGTCTCGACGGAACTTCTCTACCTTTCCAGCGAGAAGGTGGCGTGGTGGGTCAAAGCGCACCACCGTCCCCTATATTTCAAGACGAAGGACGCGACCGTCACCGCCCTTTCCGGCAAGCCGGTCTGGAATCCGCCCCTCGTTTTCGTGGCCCGAGGGAACCACCTGAGAGTGTTCGCGCTGGCTGCGAATCGTCGGCCCGGACCCGCCACGCGGCTCCACCGCACCCCGCATTGGAATGTCGGAGATTGCGGGGCGATGTGTGCCGGATCGGTGGATCTTCCGGAGCGAGCGACTCACGCCAACACGAGCGCGTTCACCGAGGCGTTCTTTCGCTCGTTCTTTACGCACGCGAACGGAGCGTCCGCGCTCACCACGCATCCCAAAGGGTTCACGGGCTTGTGGCAGGAACAGGTCGCTCAGCAGACGCGCTTCGACCCGAAATGGCTGGTGGCGTCAAAGCTCACGCTGCGAGACGCAGTGGCGGAATAACCTTGGCCCAGCCTTCGGGTATGATTCGTTTCGAGCACATACTCCCTTCTCGCTTCTGCACGCGCGAACTCCAGGTTCTGCTGGTCGGAGCGGGCGGGAACGGCAGCCAGATGGCGAGTGGGCTGGCGCGCATGGATTGCGCGCTGCGGGGGCTGGGCGGAGCCGGGCTGCAGGTGACGATCGTCGATCCCGACACGGTCAGTGAATCCAACGTCGGACGACAGCTTTTCAGCCCGCACGATGTGGGCCGCTCCAAAGCGGCGGCCCTCGCGACCCGCATCAACGCGTTCTTCGGAACGCAGTGGGCCGCTCACACGGCCAAGATCGAAACGATCGGCGCGAACTCTTCGCGGATCGATTTCATCATTGGTTGCGTGGACAACAAGGCGGCGCGGCGCGGCATCCGGCGCTTCTGCGAAGAAGCGAGCCGCTACGCCGAAACGTATGTGCTGGATCTCGGCAACGACGCGCACTCCGGTCAGGTGGTCTTGGGCGAGACGTACAAGGAGAAGCGGAGGGTGAAAAAAGACGGTTGTCCGCGCCTGCCGGTGGTTTGGGAACTCTTCCCCGCCATCCTCGATGAAGCCGCTCCCGAGGACAACGAGCCGAGTTGCTCGCTGGCCGAGGCCCTCGCCAAACAGGATTTGTTCGTCAATCAGGCCACGGCGACCGCGGCGCTCACGTTGCTCTGGAAGCTGCTTCGCACCGGCAGCATCGATCACCACGGAATGTTCGTTGATCTGCGCAGCGGACGGCAGGCTCCGCTGCCCATCTGCCCGAAGAGTTGGGCGCGGATGGCGGGGAAGGAAAAATGGAAGGGAACCGAGCGGGCGGTTTGACGCGGCCGAACCAGAGACAACGCGCTCTCGGGAACTCCATCAGCCAGGTTGCATTCGAGCCTGCCGCCGCTATGCAAACCGGAATGGCAGATGTCGTCGTAACCTCGTTTTTCGCACGATGGTGGCAGCGCCTTCACGTCATGCTTTGTGTGGGCGGAGGCTTCACCGGGCTCTCCCTGACATTACAGTCGCTCGGCACCGGTGGGCAGAAGCCCTTCGTCGTCTACGCGATCTATGCGGGCTTCCTCCTCCTCTTCGGCTTCGGGGTCTTCGTGGGGATCCGCCTCGGTGAGAAACCGGCGAAGCGCGGGTTGCTCGTGATTTTCTATCTCCTGCAGGTTCCCGAGCTGTGGAGCCCGCTGGTGAGTTACCATTTCGGATGCGGCCTCTCCGCGACCATGGCGCTGCTCAACGGAACGCTGACCTGGGGCTTTCGCCTGGGAGCCGATTGGCAGTTCACCCTGCTGCAGAAGTCGCCTTGGGGCATCGGCGTGAACGGGGTGGCCGTTGGCGTGTTGCTCGTCGAGGCGCTCACCGCGATTCCGCGGCGCCGCCGAGAACGCCTGGCGGAGGAATTGAAGATGCTGGAAGCGGAATCGGCAACTGCTATGGGCGCGACAGCGACGTCCCGGATTTCGACGACCGCTCCGGCAATCATCGAGCCGCGTGGGGGCATCGCGCCGCCCGTCGCCGGTACCGCGCGACTCTTCGCGTCGCCGCTGTGCGATGCGCCCCCAGATCTACCCGTCTCATTGTTGGTCGCGCCGAAGGCCGATGAATCGCCCGGCGCGTAGGCTCTGGGACCGGGGCCTCGGTGTTTGTGCGCCGCGGACGCAGGTGGCGGAACAGAACCAGCCGCCGGCTCACCCTTCGCCGATGCAACCTACGCCAGAGCAGGCCGCCGTCGTCGCCGCCCCCAGTCGGAGCGCGGACGGATCGGGGCGACGCATCGTAGTGGCCGCCTACGCTGGCTCCGGCAAGACGAAGGTCCTCGAGATGCGCGCCCGCACCCACGTCGAGCCCACGCTCGCGCTTTGTTTCGGAGCCAAGAACGCCGAGGACGCGAAGGCGCGCATGCCCAAACACGTTCGGTGCGTGACGGGCCACGGACTCGCCTGGTCGCATTACGGTCGCGCGTTCGAGCACAAGTTTCGTCCGTCGCTCGCTTGGTTCGAGGTGGCCAGCCATCCGGATTTCCCCGGCCTCTTTGGCAAGCCTGCCGCCGCCGCGCATGTCCTGGGCGTGCTCCAACGCTTTTTGTGGAGCGCGGATCTAGCGCCAGGGGCCGCGCATCTCCCGCCCCGCGCACCGGACCGCAAGAGCGGGATCCAACCGCCACCGCCACTGGCCGACGCGGACGCCATCGCCTGCACGGCCGAACTGTGGAACCGGATGATCGACCCGCACGACCCAAGCGTGCCCGCCACCCACGACGCGCTTCTCAAGATGCTGCAGCTCGCCGAACCCGTGCTGCCCTATCGAACGATCTTCCTCGACGAAGCGCAGGACAGCAATCCGGTCGTGCTCGCTCTTCTCGCACGTCAGCGCCACGCCACACTCGTCGTGGTCGGCGACCGGGCGCAGGCCGTCTTTGGCTGGCGCGGCGCGGTGGACGCGCTTTCCGAGATCGAGGCGGACGAGGAGCTGCGTCTCTCGCACTCCTTTCGCTTCGGTCCCGCCATCGCCGGGGTTGCCAACGGCGTCCTTGCCTCGTTGGGCGAGCGGGTGCCGCTGCGCGGGGTGGCGGGAAAACGCGGCGCGGTGGGAGTTTTACCGCGTGACGCCCGAGCGTTGGTGCTCGCGCGCTCCACGAGCGGTGTCGTCTCGGCGGCGATTGCTGCGGCCGCAGCTGGGAAACCGATCGGGTTCATCGGTGGCTTGGCTTCGTATCCCTTCGACGGGGCACTTGGCGCGTGGCGGCTTTGGAGAGGACAGGCGGCCCTCGGTTCCTTCGAAAGCTGGACCGAATATCGCGATGCGATGGAGGCGGCGCGCGACCGGCAGGGATTGATTCTGGTGCGGATGGTCGACGAATACGGTGACTCGCTCCCCGCTCTCGTGGCGCGGGTGCGCGCCCTCGCGGTCGAGGATCACGCCGCAGCCGCGGTGATCATTTCGACCGCGCACCGGGCGAAAGGATGCGAATTCGAGGCGGTGCGGATGATGGACGACTTTCCCGATCCCCTCGATGACGAGGACCGACTCAAGAAAGGAATCACGCAAGAACTGAACCTGCTCTACGTCTGCGCGACCCGCGCGGCGACCTATTTGGAACCGTGCGCGCAGCTCACGGGGCTTTTGGGGTGGATGCGGGAGGCGCGCCACGCCGCTTGAGCGGCGCTTGATGTGTGCGCGTGAACCGGATTACACTGAGGGATGTCCCAGCGGCTCCTTCGCGTTGTTCGTGAACGCTCGGCTTTTGGAGTCCGGTACGAGCGCGCTGGGGATGGCTGGCAAATGGTCAGCGCCGCTCCGATGTTGCATTGGTTGGCGGACTTCGCGACCGCTGAACATCGGCGCGCGCTGGAGGCACGCGGTTTTGCGGCCGCCTGGCTGCCCGCCGCGCATCGGGGGGTCGAACGGATTGTGGCATGTGGGGAACCGGGAGCGCCTCGCGCCGCGCTGGAGCTCGCCCAAGAGTTGAAACTTGCCCACGGCGGGATCAGTCCGCGGGGAGGCAATGCCAAGGACAAGAGTGTGGCTCGCCGCTTCGGCCTGGGCGTCAGCGAGCATCCCGGATTTGCCGACTGCGACCAGACGAACATCGCGGACGCGGAGGGATCACTTTGGTTCACGCCGGCGGAAGATGCCGGGGACACTCGCCGTCAGTTTTTTATGGAGACGGCGGTGCGCCTCGGACGCCCTTGGCTGGTGGTCGTACCCGGCGGCGGCGTTCTGCAGGCCGTCGACGCCATCGTCCGATTCCAAGGCGACCATGCGCTGCGGAGTTTGCACGTCGCGGGATCCAGCGATCAGGAAACAGGACGTTTTGTGCGTGCCGTTTTGCGCTTGGCGCTTTCTTGTTGAAACTACAGAGAGGCGACTCGTCTTCCCGAAACACGGTTCGGGAACATCACGCCGCGCTAGCATTCATGCGCTTCGCGCGCCAAACGCGCGCCCAAGGCCCCGCGCAGGCCCAGCCTTTTGGCATGGCAAACTACTCCGGCGCTGCGCGCACCAACTACTTCACGGTCAAAGACGAAACGGCGTTTCGCACGTGGGCCGCCAAACACCGCCTTGAGGTCATTGTCGGCCAGGGCGGCTTGGGCCTGCTGCCCGGCGACACCGACGACGGCTGCTTCCCGAACTACGCGCTCGACGAGGACGATTTGCCCTTCGACATCGCCGACGAAGTTGCCGCCCATCTCGCGGACGGCTCCATCGCCGTGGTCATGGAGGCGGGTCACGAAAAGTCGCGCTACATGAGCGGCTGGGCCACCGCGATCGACAGCCGCGGAGAGCGGGTCTCGCTCAATCTGGACGGCATTTACGAGCGCGCCGAAGCGACCTTCGGCATCCGGCCAAGCGACGCCTCTTATTGATCGCACCGCCATGAGCCATACCATCATTTACGGGGCCAGGGTGCGTCAGTCTGGGGCGCTGGCCCAGGTCCAACTTCGTTGCCGGGACAACAACGTGCGTCCCCACGAGGGCCGCCACAGCGACGGCTTGTCTTTCGCGTCGGTTCGCGAGCTGCCGACGGGCGACCCGGAGGCATGCGCCGTGTGGTTCGAAAAACTCGCACGCGACTACGACAGCGGCTCCATCAAGGAGGGAGTGCGGTACGCGGATGGATACCGCGCCTACGAACTCTGGCGGGGACGGTTTCAGGCCGGCACCGGGATCACCTTGCGCGACCCGCGCTGGGCGTCGCTCTACTATCAGCACGTCCCGCCCGGCCTGTTCTCCGGAGAGGAGCGGATTGTGATCGAGAAAGGCACGCGTTTCTCGCCCGAGGATGCGAGCAGCTTCATTACTCGGTTCCCCACGATCCGACTGGCGGTTCGCGTTCAAGGCGCGCAGTGCCGCGATGCTGCCCTTGGCTTCTTTTCCCACGACCGGCCCTGCGTCTATCGCAAGGGTTTCCGCCGCGGGGGCTTCGCGCTCGACGAAGCGTTGACGGTCACGGCCGCGGTTTCCTTCGATAGCTGGCGGCACCGGCCGTGGATGACGCCGGCGCTGGTCGCACGGCCCGAATTTGACCCCGGCACGGGCAGCGCGTGGTCGGTGATCTTCGTTTTCGAAGACGAGGCGCACATTTTGACGGAGCAAGATGACGCGATCGGATCCTGCGCGATCAGCTCGGCCTCCTGGCAGCGGGTGGCAGGATTCTCCCGCGCGGGAGCCGAAGACGCGTGTCGGCGGCTGGGATCGCTCTTGCCGGGACCGCTGTTCTTGATCCCGCAGAACGACGTTGCCGCCGGTCCCGGAGATTCGAAGCGGCGGACCTCGGCGGCGATACTCGAGAATCCGGCGCTCGAGCTTTTCGCCGCGCCACCCGCTGAAGTCTCTGCTCGGACGAAGGCGCTGGACGCGGTGCGAGCGGCGTTGGCGACGCTCGGGTAGTTAGCTGGCAGGGGCGGGCTCGGGCGAGACGGGAGCTTCCGGGGCTGGCGCAGGGGCGGGAGCCTCCGGGGCAGGGGCGGGCTTTTCGCTCGCCCCGGCTTCCGTCTGGGTGAGACCGAACTTGCCGTGGCCCAGGGGTCGCACGCCTTTAAGCTGGTACAGCCGGGTTGACATGTTTTTGCGCGACACGGACGCACTGAACTGGTGGCCGCTGGCGATCAGCGCGTCGTAAATCTCATGCGCGCTCATTGGGCTTCCGGCGGCGAGGAGCGCCTTGATGACTGCGGGCGAAAGTGGGCTGCTGGATGCGGACACGCGCCCGACGCGCTTCTTGGATCCTTTGGGGGAGTTGGCCGCCGCCTTCGCTGCGGACGTGGGAACGGGGGATCGCGGCGCTGGGGCAGCCGAGCCAGAGACGAACTCGGCCTTCAAGGAATCGATCACTCCGTATGCCTCGCGCTTGAGCGCATCGATTTCGTCTTTGATGGCGGAGAGGCGGCGAAGCGGGTCAGCGGCATTCATGCGGGGTTCTATAGCACCGGCTGAACCTCCCCGCGCTCACGCACGAAGGGAATTGTGACCGTGCGGCGGGCTGCGCGCAGTCTTTGGGAATGCTCACCATCCAGACCGCTCCCTTCGTCTCCGCTCTCTCCCGCGTGGCCCCGCTTTGCGGGCAGTCCACGATGCCAATTCTCACCAACGTGCTTCTGCGCGGGGAGGGGGAGGGATTGCTCGTCTCCGGCAACAACGGCGATATGTCGTTGCAGATCACGGTTCCGTCCGAAGGAACGTACGCGACCACGCTCCCGGCCGCTCGGTTGCTGGGAATCTCGCGCGAGCTTTCCGGCCAGACGATCAGCTTGGGGGCGGGGAAACGCGGCGCGGTCGCGATCAAGTCCGGTTCTTTCGAGAGCCAGGTTTCGCCGCTGCCGGTGGCCGACTTCCTCACGGCCCCCGCAATGGTCGAGCCCAAGACGGAGTTCCGGCTCCCGGTCGCTGCTCTGCGCGACGCGCTCCGGCGCACGGTCTTCGCCGCTTCGGAGGATCAGAACCGCTTCGTCCTCTGCGGTGTCCATTTGGTCGTCGGCGAGGACTCGGTGACGTGCGTGGCGACTGACGGCAAGCGACTGGCCATGGAAGTCGTGCCAGCGACGGTCCGAGTCAGGACGGTGGCGAGCTTCACGATTCCAAAGGCGGCGGTCGTTCTCTTCTTGAAGGCCGTGGCCGGAGATGAAGGCGATGTCGGTATCCGCTACGACGGCAGCGTGCTGTTGCTGGTCACGTCTTTGACTCGGTTCACTTGCAAGGTGATGGACGCGACCTTTCCGAACTGGCAAACGGTGATCCCCGGCCCCGCCCAGAATCCGGTCCGGGTGAGCGTGGCGCGGGATGCGCTCCTTGCCTCCATCTCGCGCACCACGATCATCGACCTCGAACGATTGGTCCTCACGGTGAAGAAGGAGGCGCTGTGCCTGTCCACGGCGGCCGCGACCATCGGGGGATGCGCTGCGCGCGATCAGCGCGGCCGAAGTGGAACTGGTCTTCGTGGACTCATCTTCCGCGATGGTCGTGGAGATCGGCACCTGGAAATACATCGCGATGCCGCTGCGGGCGAACTGAGTGGGAAATCTCGCCTCCACCCCAAAGACACCATGGCAACCATTCTCGACTACAACGATTTGCTGGACGCCGCCCAGGACGCGGCTTTGCCAGATCTCGCGACCCACATCGCCCACGCCGAAAAGGCGGTGCGGGATCTTCGCGAGGCGATGCCGGAAGCCGAGTTCGAGGAAGCCTTCGAGAACCTGATGGCGCTCCCGTCCTGACACGAGCCCGTCCTGCGGCGCTCTTTGCAACCCCAGGGCAACCGCGGCGCAGCCTGCTTCGCATGGCCAAGACAATGTTCGCTCACTACTCCGGCACTTGCCTGCGCTGCCGCGGGGCGATCCAGCCAGGTCAGGAAGTAAGCTACGGCGGGCGGGGGAAAACCTCCCACCTCGCCTGCCCGACCGGAGCGAGCGCGGTTGGCGGGGATCGGCTGCCCCGCGCCCGGTTCCATACGTTCCGCTTCTCGAGCGGCGCGACGATGACCCAAACGTCAACGGGCGCTGCGTTGACGCCCCCTGCTGCGGTTGCTGTTCCGGCTGATCGTTTTTCTCGCTCTCTATGCCCACCACCTCAATCCAAATCGCCCTCGCCCCGGAGCCCTATTCGCTTCCCCGCCTGCTCGCTCTTGGCGTGTTGCAGGAGACCTCGGGAGGGATCGTTCTCGCCGGCGATATTCCGACGGTGTTTTTACATGCCGAGGGCGCTCGCCTGGAGCTCTCCTTGCTCGACGGCGAGCTCGTCGGCGAGTTCGCGCCCTCGCGGGAGCACGAGGCGATTCTCACGCTCGTGGCCGTCGCGTTGGGCTTCGGCACCGAAGGGGCCCAGGCCGCGCTAGAATGGCTTCGCGGTCGCTTGAGCACGATGCCGGCACACTGAACAACTCTTCGGCTTCGCTCGCCGAGCGTCCATGCTTGCGCAAGAACTTGCGATTAATTAAAGTCTATTTCGTCATGCGACTACCCGCTGAGAAAGTGCGACCTCCTTCAGGCGGGAAGGAATGTTTTCTGTCGCCGCGCTGGCTCGATTCGATGGACGGGCGTTGATCGCTGTGGGGCTGAGTTTGGGAGCTCTCAGCGCGCTCTTCTTCGACGTCGCTGGCTTGGCGCTCGGCGTGCTCGGCGCCCTGGGCGGATGGGTGGAGCTGCGCGGTGTGGCCTTGCTCGCGGATAGGCCAGCAGCGGCGCGGCGACGAATGATCGGCGCGCAAGCCATCGTCTTTGGTTCGCCCGCGCTTTACTGTGCTTGGAGCGCACACCGGTTCGATGCTCGACCGTACCGCTGCATACAGCGCCCGTGCGTCTATCTATCTCAGCGCATAGAAGTTTCCCCGCTCGCCCGAAGCGTCGCCCAATATCCGAATCGCGCCGGGCCTGCCACCGTCGCTGAACTTTTTCTCGTGGGGCGGTGCGCGCCGAGCCAACATCCGGCATGATCGAGCCCTTCCGAATCGAAGTGTCGTCGGACACGATCGACGATTTGCGCAGCCGGCTGCGTGCCACGCGCTGGCCGGGAGGGGTCACGGACAGCGGAGGCGTGCCGCGTTCCGAAATGCAAGAGATCGCGCGCTATTGGGCGGAAGAGTTCGACTGGTCGGAGCAGGAGGCCAAGCTCAATCGACTGCCGCATTTTCGCGCCGTCTGCGGCGGGCTGCGGCTGCACTTTATCCACGCGCGTTCGGCGAATCCGAACGCGCTGCCGCTCCTGCTGCTGCACGGCTGGCCGGGCTCATTCGTGGAGATGACCTCGATCGTGCCGCTGCTGGCGAAAGCCTTCCATGTGGTGATCCCCTCGCTGCCCGGCTACGGATTTTCCGAAGCACCGACGAGCGCAGGAATGTCGAATGTGCGCGTCGCGGAGCTGTGCGCGGAATTGATGACGAGCCTCGGCTACGAACGATTCGTGGCGCAGGGCGGCGATTGGGGCGCGGGGATCGCGACGTGGCTCGCGCGCAAATATCCGGAACGCGTGCTCGGGATTCATCTCAACTACATTCCCGGCTCGTATACGCCCTTCGTGGAAGGCGAGCCGACGGAGGAAGAGGCAGCGTTTTTGCGGGACGTCGTGAGGTGGGTTGCTGAGCAGGGTGCCTACGGACACGTGCAGCGCACGCGGCCATTGACTCTGGGCTACGGCTTGAGCGATTCGCCTGTCGGGCTGGCGGCGTGGCTGGTGGAGAAGTTCCGCGAATGGGCCGATCCGAACCGCCCAATTCCGCTCGATCAGATTCTGACCAATGCCACGATTTACTGGGCGACGAACACGATCGCGTCCTCGATGCGGCTTTATCTCGAATCAGTCGCGACTCCGCATCGTTTCGAGCGGAGCGAACGCGTTACCGTTCCGTGCGGCGTGGCGCGGTTCCGCTATGAAGCGCCCTTCCCACCGCGGAGCTGGATCGAGCGTGCTTACCGCGTGGTGCACTGGTCCGAATTTCCAGTCGGCGGACACTTTGCCGCGCTGGAGGCGCCGGAGTTGTTGGCGGAAGAAGTGAAGAAGTTTGTGGACGGGCTGAGTTGAGGAAGGTGCGGCGCAACTCAAGCCCGGGCGCAGTGACTGAAGGCGGTACGTCCGAAATCTTCGAACCCCAATAGGATTCTGAGGTCGGGTACTGTTCAGTTAAAGGAGTTCGACCTTCGACACGGTTTCTCTCCATTACCTGCGCTTTCTGTATTTGCTCTCGCCGCTCACGTCTCCCCGTGCCCTGCTTGGCTTGCGGGCGCGTTGTCAGATCCGGACTCCGGACGCGCTTGCAACGCCAGATGGGGGGATCGACTGGTGGCCGCGGCGTTCCCCGCCCAATCGACGCATGAAGCGAACGGCCTTCGCCATCCTCATCGGGATTCTGCTGTTCTCGTATCTCGTAAACACGAGTCGGTCGTTCTCCGCTCGAGCCTCAATCGTGCTCAACGGAACCCCGTTCGCGGAAATCCGGTTTCGAACTGAGGGATACATTTCTCCCCCCGGCGTAGCTGCGCGTTGGCTGATGGCAGCAGATGTTTACCAGAACAACAGGTACATCGGATCGCTCGACGGCTGCGGGCAGTTCACTTCAAAGGAAGAGTTCGAGCAGGAGGGGTCCCCGCTCGGCGCGAACCTGATATTTGCCTCGGGCATTGCCGGGTTCATTTCGGCAGCGTTGGTCGTCGCTTGGGGGCTTTTGTTTGCCGTCGACGCGTTACGGAAGCTGCGCCGCGCTCAGCTGCCGGTTGCGTCGAGACTTCCTGCGGATCAGGCACCACAGTTGCGGCGTTGAGTCGGCCATTCGGGGCAGATCTCTTGAAATGTCCGGACGTATCCGGTTTTCACGCCGCCGCTCGCATTTCGCCGGCTCAATTGACGGATTCTCACACGAGCGAGGATAGCGTGTGGTGACGATCAAGCGATTGGTGTCGAACGGGACGCACAGTGCTGGTCGATAGGCTCGAACGGCCCGAAGATGTCGAGTGCTGCTGCTACACTATCGCCCCAAGGTTGAAATGGTCGGCTGGGGAGACTTTCACTCCCAAGGCTCTCCGCTTTTGAGACGGAGGGGTCTGCTATTCTCGCTCAACCACGAGCCGGTTGAAGAACTGATCCCGCCAGATCGGTTTGGAAGACCGCCATGCGAGCTGATACATCAATCGCGCAATGAATTGGCCGCTGCCGCTGGAGTTGCACCAGCTCCTCCGCGTCTTCAGCGCGGCGCCCCTCTGCAAGAGCTTTGCGGCGAATGGAAAATGGTCCCTCGACACGGTCTCGCGCCGTGGTCGCCCGGTTATCGGCCGGGTGCTCTGCTTTTGAGCTAGCGAGGGAAAGGTCGCCCGTGGAGGTGTTGCGCCCCCGACTCCCGGGTGTGGGCCGGGTGCGTTGCTGTTACGCCAACAATCGGAAATTGGTGCGCACGCGCACCCGCGGCCGGACTCGCACCGGCTAGGACGCGATTGAGAATCGCGGGCCTTGCGGCGTCTGAAAGGGTATCCCCGTCGCGAGTTGCACGCGCGACCTCCGCGGTAGGATCGCGGCGCTCTGGATCGACTGAGCTACAGGGACGATTGGTACGTGGTAGGCCGCCAAGGAATTGCCCCTGAAAGCCGAGGCGCTCGTCTCTTTGCATTCGTGGGCGAAGGAAAATTGGCGGAGAGCGCGAGAATCGAACTCGCGACACCGCCGGAGCGGTGCAACCGGGTTCAAGCCGGCTTCCTCGTCCATGCCGGACGCGCTCCCTGGGAAAATGTCGATGCGGCAGGATTTGCACCCGCGTGATCTCCGTTAGCTAACGGACCAAAATAATGGGAGTAGTCGGTAACGCTCCGACGCTGGCCGCTTGGCGCGACATCCGCTTTACAGGCGGCGCCGGATCTTTACCGGCCTACGCTCCCTGGCTGTTCGGGCGATGTCCCGCGCCTGCGAAAGTCACAACCTCAGTCCGTTTTTCTGCACGAGATCCCCCCAAGTTCGGAAGGGCGCCGGCGGGAGATAGGCTCCACGCTGGAGATCGTAGCGGCCCTTCACGCCGGTCAGCACGGCCATCGAATCGGTGGCGGCGGCTTTGACCCCGTCGTCGGTGCAACGGCTGCCGCCGAAAAAGTCGTTGCCCGGCCAGGAGACGTGGTCCCAGGCGACGATGCTGAAGAGGGAGCAATCGGAAAAGTCATCGCCCTCCTCGGCGTACGCCTGCGGGCGACAAAGCTGGGACTTCGCGCGATTGCCTTGGAGCAACGGGCGGATGAACAATGAGATGCCATGGATCTGAAGTCGGAGGTTGGTGCATTCGTTAAAGGGATCGAAATAGACCACTTTGATGTTCGAAAACGAGCTCCCGTGGGTTGCGAGAAACCGCTCCAAGACCGTCTGCAAGGCAGTTCCCAGCTTCCCGCGAAACGGACCGGCGAAGCACCCACAGCCGAGGCCTGGAATGGTGATTAACGCGGACTTTCCCTCAGCCGCAGCGGTCGCATCGATGTGTTGGAACACCGGGAGCAGGCGGCGTTCGTAGAGGCGGAAATACCCGTCCGCGCAGAGCGAGCCATCCCGTAGCGTTACTTCGCCCCAGTCGGCCGCTGTCTGGCCTCTGCCGTTATGAAGCAGCGCGCCAGGCGTAAACACCAGTGTAGCGGGAAAGGGCTCCGCGTGAGGCACTGGAGACAGATGATTGCCATTGTCGAAAACCGTCACTGGGAGCGAGATGGAAATGTCGCCGAGGATGCCCAGCTCCATCAAGTTCCAATCCGAACCATCACCCGCCACCGCGCTCTCGGCGAAGATCTGGGGGATCTTGGTGTTGATGAGGCGTTCGAGGAAGCTGGCGTCTGTGAGTGTCTCCGGGTCGGATTTGCTCAAGCCTGCTGCGAGAATTTTCCCCGCTTGGGATTTTGCAGAGCGCAGGGCCAGCAGATAGCCCGCAGCGCGGAGGCGGGTTTCTTCAGGGATGAGGATCGTATGCGGCACGATGATGGACTGTGTGGATGAGTCTGGATCACCGGTCCCGATTCCAATCCCGGATGTAGTCCCGTTGGTCCCGGGTTTGAGGGGATTCGGGGTGTCTGTATATTTTCGACTGTGACATATAGGTGACGTAAAGATGCTGGACACGCTCCAGCGCCTCTTCCGGTCCCAGGCCCCCCTCGCGCAGCCAGCATCCGACCGCGGTGCCCGTTCGCCCGATCCCACCCCAGCAGTGGATATAGACGGCGGGACCAGAAGTGATCGAGGCACGGACTGCATCCATGATCGCGTTCATCACCTCCCGGGCGTCCGGAACGCTCATGTCCGGGACAGGCAGCGAGATCCGCCGAAGTAGCTTGCCGGTTTCGGCATTCAATTCCGCCAAGATGCCCTCGTAAGGCTCCATGTGATCATTTGGCGACGTCAAGTCGATGAAGGTGCGGACGCCGATCTCCACGAGACTAAGGATTTTGGCGCGCGCGACTTCAGGATTTCTGTCGCCGGGGTATTCCCCTCCAAAAAGGGTGCCGGGTTCGATGGGATAGTGTTGCGGGAGCATTGTGATTTGAGGTTCGGATTGCGGTCGATGGAACCAGCTACCGCCGAGGCGAACGATCGCTTCCAATTCCTCCGAACGCTGGGATTTCTGGGCCAAGACAATGCCACGCCGTTCTCGACCCCGAAATACTTCTCCCAGATTCCGCCCGCTGCCAAAAAAGGCCGCGCGTGGGATGGGACCGCTGACCGCGACCGCTTACTTAACGGGTCTAGCGGAGGGCGGCCAAGACGAGAACGCAACAGGCAGCGACAATTGGCTCAAAGGGGATGCTTTTCTCTGTAAAGCGCTTCGGTTGAACTCCCCGAGCTCTCGGTGTGCAACAATGGACCGAAGGCGGCGCAGGCTCCGTTGGCATGAAGACGACCCTTCGCCTGATCCTCAACGTCACGTACAACCTTCCGGAGGCCGATGAATTGGCGGATCTCTCCGCTCTGCTGGCGGCCGTTCCATTTCGAGTTGCCGATCAGGGGCTTTTGATCGGCGACACGAAAGCCAGCTTGGAAGGATACGAAGGCGTCGTGTGCGTCGTGGGTGACTCAAGGCCCATTGCCCGGATCTGGGCATAGCATGCGCGCCGGGACCGATCCATCGGCCTTTTGACTCGGCCGACCCCAAGAGGGCGTGCAGGATGATCTGCACAGAGAAGGCAGAGTTAGGCTCAATTCGTGGGAAACGCGTACTCGAAATTTGGCCGGCGAAAGGCCGCGGCAACGAGGCGCGCTCGGTTGACTTTGCCGGCGCGCTCAAGCCGCTGGTACACGGCGCGGATGAGGTGATACGTCCCACGGGTGCCGGAGTATTTGTGTCCATACACGGTGCGAAAGCCGAGATCGTTCAGGAGCGCAGCCAGCGTGGGCACGGACATGAAGCTGGCGCGCTTGGCAAGTTCCTCGGCAATCCAGGCGACCGCAGCATATTTGTCGAAACTGACGCTTGGAGACGGCGCGGAGTTTCGCAGGCTGGCCAGGACTTCATCCGAGTTGGCACCCCCTTCGACGAAGACCGGGAACGACGGAGCGAGTCCAAGCGTCCGCAGGCGGTCCACCAGACACGCGCAATAGTCCACCGCTGGCGTTCCTTCCCAGCGCATCCGTCCGGGGTGCGGGAGTTGAAAGACATCCACGTCCTCCTTCGCCAGACGGAAATGGCGCACGCCATCCGCCTCGGAAAGCAGGACGTGCTCGTACCCGGCGAAATAACTCCGCGGCTGCATTCCTTTCCAAAGCACGACGATCGCGCGCGGCCGGAGCGTTTCCAGGAGGTGCCCGATCCCGTTGAATCGCTCGCCCGCCCGGCGAATGAGCTCCCACTTTGCTCGCGGCAGGTGCTTGGGCGAGCTGTCGAAATACTCGATCGCGTTCCCGTTGCCCCAGGCAAAGCTCGCAAGGATCTCCCGGTGGGATTTTTGCTTCATGACGCCCCAATCCGGCCGGCCGTGTAAGGCCGCCAAAAACATCATCGCGAAACCCCAAAAATGCAGACTGGTTTGGCCCCAACCGACGAAGTCCAACGTGCGGAACTCGGCCAGTCGCTTGGTGAGCGTGCTGCCCGGGTCGGCCACTTCCTCGTGCAGAAAGCTCGCGAGACAATGCCAGCTTTTCGTATCCTGCCCCACGACGGCCAGGCGAAGCGCCGACCGCTCGTAGCCGGAGCCGAAGAGCGGCAGAAAGGGCTGAGGGGCGTTTGGCGGGAGGATAAAGCCGAGCGCATTCACTTCGGTCACGAACTCCTGCACCAGCGGTAGGAAGTGCCCGCGGTAGCGCTCTGCGGTCCGATCGGGCATGGTTGTGATCAGGATTTCGCCAACGGAAGCAATAATTGATGGAAACGTGCCGAGGACGCGAGGGATTTCACGGGCCGCCTCGGTCGGTCGAATCGAACGCCGCTCCGCGACGAGCTGCTCCGCCCGCTGCCCCTTCCACCGCTGCCTCCGCCGTGATCGAAGGCACCTACGTGAAGCAGCAGTATAAGTCGTCCGACCAAATCCACGAACTCGGCCGCGTTCGCTTCGACGCCAGCGCCAGAGCGGCGACAAGGGCTCGCGGTCCCAGCAGTCCGGGGATGGCCGGTTTTTGGCGCCCCTCGATTTATCGCGTGCGAGCAAGCGCGGATTTCGCGGTGTGCTCTGCCTGGACGCAGCCAAAGCTGAGAAGTTGGACGTGGGACTAAGAATATCATCCGCCGCGCGTTCTTCATTCCGACAGAGCACGACCCGATGCATCTTTCGCTCATCTTGCCCTCGAACGTCCTTCCCCTCGATCCGCGCGAACCGGAGTCGGAGCGGCGGATGCGTGCCATCGTCCGCCGCTTCGAGCGGCCGCTGCTGGCCTTCGCGGTGCGCTTCACGGGCGAGCCGGAGCGCGCGCGCGACGTGGTGCAGGACACGTTTGCCCGCTTCGCCCGCTCGGGCCCGGACGAGTTCGAAGGCGGTGACCCCGCCCGATGGCTCTTCACCGTCTGCCGCCATCGCGCGCTGGATGTTTGCCGGCGCGAGGGCCGCGTGACGTTTGTCGATCAGGACGAGCTCGCGAATGCACCGTCCAGCGCGCCCGCGCCCGATGAGGCCGCAGCCCGCGGCGACGAGCAGGCCCTGCTCCTCCGTATCGTGGCGCAACTGCCCGCCCGCCTCCAGGAACTCCTCCAGCTCAAATTTCAGCAGAATCTCAGCTACCGCGAAATCGCGGCGGTCACGGGACTCAGCGAAACAAACGTCGGCTTTCTCCTTCACACCGCGCTCAAGAAACTCCGCGCCCTCCGCGAGGAGGCCGAGCGCCCGCGACCTCTTCCGCCTTCGCCATGAACCTCCGTCCCGATGAATTTCTGCTCACCGCTCACGCGCTCGGCGAGCCGCTCGAACCCGCCGAGGACGCGCGGGTCGAGGAACTGCTGGCGAACGATCCCGCCCTCCGCGCCGGGCGCGCCGCTGAACTCGATCTCGCGCGGCAATTGCGCGCCGCCTACCGCGCCGAAGCCGCGGCCCCACCCGCGCGATCCATCATTCGGATCAACGCCGCACCCGAGGAGACCGCCTGGCGCCAGCGGATCCTGCGGCTCGCGGCCGTGGCGATGCTCTCGATCGGGGCGATCGGCGCGACCGCCTGGTGGACCGCCCAGCGCGAAATCTGGCTGACCGGGCCACAAGCCGCCACGCAGGTCATCTTCGACGCCCCCGGCGGTCTCGAGAACGCGCCAGCCGGCCGGGTCGAGTTGCACTGCGCGCCGCTCTCTGCCCTCGATCGCGGCGCCCTGAGCGTCCGTTGGATCGAGACGACCGCCCACCTCCGGGCGGGCGCCCTGCCGGGACGGGACGAACTCGATCCGAACCGCCTCCTCTCGCTCCTCCCCGCCGCCGCGTCCGATCCGGCGGCGTCGATCGAGGTGAGCGGCGTGATCGCACCCTGGGACGCGCGCCGGGCCGTCTTTCGCGTGGGCTACCGCGACCCGGACGGAGAGCCGGCGGAGTTGCAGATCAGCGCCGGCGGCGAGGATGTGGCGAGCGCGCGCTGCCTCGCGCGGGGTGACGACGAAACTGGCCGGCACCTCGCGTTGATCGAGGTGCTTTTCCGCGATGGGCCGCCCACCACCGGCCAGCGGACCGGGCTCGTGACATTTGCGCTCGAGACCGCGGGCCGCCCGCGGGACTTCGGGTCGGGACCGTTCCTGGCCGTCTCGCGCCGAACGCTCGCGGCGGACCTCACCGCGGCCCCGCCCGCGCTGCGGGACGCGATCTCGCTTACCGCCTTCGCGCTCATCCTCCGCGGCGAACCGCCCGCGGCTTCCTATCGCATGAGCGACGTCGTCGTTCTCGCGGAGGCCGGCGGGAGCGAAGCGCTCGCGCTCGCTCCGCTCGCACGCAGAGCCCGCGAGTTGCTCATGGCCGCGGCGCGCGAGACGTAGTGAGCCGCCGGGCGGCGACGCCAGATTCGTTTCCCGCCACCCGGTCGCTTCCGCAGCCCTGCGCCGCTATGGACGACTCCTTCAACTGTCTGTTCACTGCCTTGGCCATGACGGCGCGGAGATTGGCGCTCTTCGGCCCGCGAACTGCCTCGCGGCCGCGGAGGTGTGGTCCTTCACCTCATTTGCAGGGTAGCGCTCATGCCTTACCCTTCGGAGTGAAAAAGACCGGCGCCCCCAGGGAGGCCGCGAATGCGATCGCGACGATGGCGGCGCAGTATCCGGTCACCGTGGTGGAGCACCCGGATGGGCGCCTGACCCGGCCGGCGCCGGACCTCAGCTGGCTGCGTGAGCGGGATCGGAAGAAGGGGCTCATCGAATCCAGCCCCGGAAAAATTTGACGATGGTCTCGGAGCTGAGCGCGAAGTCGGCGGTCGACATGCGCTGACGAAAGTCGGAGCCCAAATGGTGGAGTGCGCACTCTTGGAACGAGGGCTGTTCGAAGGGATCGGGGCCAACGGCGCCTTTTGAGTGGCTGGCAGCCGCTTGAGCCACGATGGGACCGGCGACGACCTCTGCGACACCATCCGCAACTTCATTAAGAGCGTGCGCGGATTGGACCCGGACGCGGCGCTCACCGGCCGGCGACGATGCTCCCCGCCGGCGTGCGATGCGAATCGCAACCGGTGCGAAAAAACGCGTGCCTTCGCGCGGAAGCGGAAGGATACGGAAGGAATGCCCACCACCGCTTCGCTCATCGGTTCCCGCCATCGCGTGCGCATCGGCGAGATCGCGTTCGGCGGTGACGGGGTGGCGCGTCTGGAGGACGGGCGGGTGGTGTTCGTGCCCTTCACGGCCGAGGGCGAGGAGGTGACGATCGAGGTCGTCTCGGCGCGGAAGCATTTCGTGCAGGGAAAGATCGTGGCGCTCGAGGAACCCTCGGCCGATCGAGCGACGCCGCGCTGCGCGGTCTACGGCGCCTGCGGCGGGTGCCGCTACCAGCACTTGCAGTACCCCGTGCAGCTCGCGCTGAAGGAGCGGCAGCTCGCCGCCACGCTGCGTCGCGTCGGCCAGCTCGAGCCCGCGGATGCGCCCGTGCGGCCGATCGTGGCCTCGCCGCTCGAGTACGAGTATCGCAATCGCATCACGGTTCATCTCACCGACGGTCTAGTGGGTTTTCACGCTGCCGGTTCGCCCCGTCTCGTGCCCATCAAACGCTGTGAGATCGCCGAGCCACGCGTGAACCAAGTGCTGGCCGATCTCGTGACGACCCGGCGGCGGCGGCGCGAAGACGGGCATCGCACGCTGCGGGCCGACCGCACGCGGCGGTTCTTTCATCAGGCAAACGACGCCGCGGCGGACGAAATGATGAAGCTGGTCGTCGACGCCGTCGGGGATGGCGGCGCGACGCTGATCGACGCCTACTGCGGTGCGGGGTGGTTCATCAAGGCGCTGCGTGATCACTACGCCCAGTGCATCGGGATCGAGTGGGACCACCACGCGGTCGAAGCCGCCCGCGCGGACGCGCTCGGGCACGAACGCTATTTTGAGGGCGACGTCGCGCTTTTGCTGACCGAGGCCATCGCGAATGCCTCCAAGTCCGACGTGACCCTCATTCTCGATCCACCCGCCGCGGGTCTGGCGACAGCCGTGACCGACGAGATCGGCGATGCCCGGCTGCGCCGCGTGGTGTACGTATCCTGTCATCCAGCCACGCTGGCGCGCGACCTCGCGCGGCTGAAGCGAGTCGGCTATCGCATCGACAGCGTGACACCCGTTGATCTGTTTCCGCAGACCGCGGAGATCGAGGCGGTCGCGCTGCTGTACATTTAGACACAAGGCCGAGTGCAGAGGCTGCTCGATGCCATCGCTGTCGGTGACCCCGGCGGCAGTGAGCGCCCTCCCGAATTCGGTCACCACCACATTTGCTTTGACTACCTCTCGCGCGCTTACCTCGATGCGCTGACAAAATTCGGAGGCCAAATGGTGTAGTGCTCACTATGGAAACCGAAGTGTTCGAAGGAATCGGAGCCACCGTGGGCTTTTGAGTGTCTGGCAGCCGCGTCGGTCACCACAGCCGCTCCAGATCCGCGCATTCGAGCATCACGAGCCGCAGATCGGGGCGCAGGATGGACACTTGCTCGGCGTGCCGGCGCGCCTCCTCAGGGCGACCTAGGCGACAAAGCGCGCGGGCGAGGTAAATGCGCGCGTCGGCATCGAGCGGATGGAGCCGGAGGAGGCCGGCGGCGATCACCGCGGCATCTTCCCACCGGTGCAGCGCGAGGAGGATCTCGACCCGAAGGGCCAGAACGTCGCCTCGGGCCCGATCCTCCGGCGGCAGTTCCTCAAGCACTGCCCACGCTTCGACGGGATTGCCTAGGGCCAACCAGCCCACAGCGGGAGCGATTTCCTTGCGCATATGGGACATTCGCTGCGGCCGAAGCTAGCGGCGTGCAAGAGGTTTGGCGGAAGGATGGAGATCCTCGTATTCTCCGGGCATGCGCGCCTTGCTGTTCTTGCTCTTTGCCATCGTGCCGTGCCTGGCCTGCGCCGAGGCCTTCGACGCGCACGTCTTCCGGGTCACCGATGGCGACACGATCAAGGTCCGCGCGCTGACGGGCGGACGAGAAATCAAGGTGCGACTTGCGCGGATCGACGCGCCAGAGGGCGGCCAGGCGTTCGGCCAGGTCGCCAAGCGCGCGATGTCCGATCTCGTTTTCGGCAAAGATGTGCGGCTCGTTCCCCAACCCCGTCCCGATCGCTACGGCCGAATGATCGCGGACATTTTTGTCGGCGACCTCTGGGTCAACCTCGAGATGGTGCGGCTTGGACTGGCCTGGCAGTATCTCCTCTTCGATCAAAGCTCCGAGCTCCGGGCTGCGCAGGAAGAGGCGCAATCGGCGGGGCGGGGGCTATGGATCGATCGGCAAGCGGTGCCGCCCTGGGAGTGGCGGAAGGCTCGGAAAGGTTGAGGGCAGGCTAGCCGCGAAGTTTCGCGCGCCCAGCCCGCACGCGCTGCAAAGCGGCGGCGGCCCAGCCTTTCGGCATGATCATTCGTGCCGGCGTGCCAATCGCTTCCGCCGCCTTCGCCCACACGCTCGAGGTGCCGCTGGATAGTTGCCCGGTCCTGATGTCGGCCAACGCATTTTGGAACGCCGACAGGGGCGCGTTCCGGGTGAACCATCTGTTTTCGGATCACGACTTCGCGCTCGATAGCGGCGGGTTTGTGGCGATGAAGCGGTACGGTGGCTACCGCTGGACTGCGATGGAATACGCGCTCTTCGCCGAGGAAATGAGGCCGACGTGGTGGGCGGCGATGGACGCGTGCTGCGAGCCGGAAATAGCCCGGGATGCTGCTGCGGTTCAAGGCCGGATCCGTCAGACCGTGCTCGGACTGATCGATTGCCGGCGGGCGGCGGTCCACGTGCACGTGTCGCAAGTAGCACTCATGCGGCTGTTCCCCGGTTCCAGCAACGTGATAGCCGTGATTTCTGTCGAGTCGACGCCGCGCTCCCGGGCTCGCGCGAGGTCGCTGATGCGCGCACCACCTTGCACCCCAAGACCAACACCGCCGATCGATGACATCGATCCCACTTCCCATCTCCGCCCTGTTCGGCCCGAGCCCCACGGTCGCCCGCTTCATCTGGGAAAGCCCGGCCGCCATCCCCAGCATGATGTCGATCAATCACGTTGATGCTGGTAGACATCGGGGTTTAACTGGGAAAGTGGCCCCCCTAGAACTTCTTTCGTCAGTCGTTATCGGACTTCTGACTGGAACCGCCACTTGCATCGTTACGGCGCGACTCGTTAGCTTCGAAAACGTTCGTATGGCTGCGCGTCGTTGTGTCCAGGCAATCGATTGGACGGGAGGTGGCGAAATCACAAACCCCGAAATCGCAAGAGCTTCCGTGAATCGAATACGCGATGAAGCGGGCTCGATGTATTTTTTGCGCCATCGGGGGGCCGGAGACGAACTGAACGAAATTGCAAAGGAGATTGCGGCCTGGGTTTCCGACAAATCACGCAGACAGCGCGAACCTGCCATCTCGACAGACTTTGAGGATTGGCAGCAGCGCGTCCGAGCGGTTAAGCCCTCAATGAGAGGCATCTTCGCTCTTCGCTGGACTCCCTAATAGTCGATCTAAGCCGCAAAAGACCTCGGGCGCTGATCGATTTTTCGTAGGCGGTTGAATGGGGGGCGTGACCGGCGAACCGAGCGGCGAAGTCTTCGCGGCATGAACATTCCGTGCCCGGCAAGTCTCGCGAATATCAACGCGGAGGTGATAGCGAACGGGAAGGCAACCGTCTCGCATCTATTCGGCGGATCGTTCCACATCGACGCTGCCAAGATGCTCGGGTTCGGGACATCCAAAGTGATGGTCCGCTTCGCGCAGAGCGACGGATGGACGGTGATTGATCCGCTGACATGGGACGTTTTCCCGTGGACACCTCGGATCCCATCCTGAACAATCTCGCGCGAGACCGCCGCCAACCCATCCCTCCATGACTACCGACGACCGCTCGCGTCTTCGCAAACGCGGTCACGGAGGACGCAGCGCTGCGGGTCGACGAGGATTTCCTCGGGCTCGGCTCGGCGTCTCCGTCTGAACCTTTCTGCTGTCCTCCGGACGAGCGGTCTGTTGGCCTGAAGCCACACCTGCGGAAGCCGTCAGCGTGTCGAACGCATCGAGATCCGCAAAACCTCCGCTGGGTGGCTGAATTGCCCCACCGGATATCGTCATCGCACCGCGGTCCTGGCGCACCGGGCGCTTTGCTGCCGTGCCCATGCCGGTAAAGTCGCAGCAACTGTCCACGCTCGCCGCAATCTGGCAGCGACGCGCGGTCGTGCTGTCCGAGCGGCCGCGGAGCCAATCGTGATGGAAAGCTGAGCGCGCGCCTGTACTAGTACAGGTACAGCACGCGCCCTCATAGTAGTACAGCGCGCAGCCGCGCGCTCCGCTGAGACCCCGGGGCCCAGTCTCTTGGCATGACTGCACTCGCCCGCTTGATTCACGTCAACGCCGTCCGGTATTTCCGCGATGGCATCCGCCACCACGTTGCCCTCGCGCGGGAGCCCGGGGTTTCCGCCACCGTTCGCGCCGTTCGCCTCCGGTGCGCTCGGACCATGGCGGCCGAGTGCCGCCGGTTCTGGTCCGAGCTTCGGGTCGTGCGTCGCGCGAACCGCGTCGTCTCGACGGCGCATGCTTGATCCCATCAGCACAGCTTCTTTTCTGATGGAGACTTATCTCCTCCCCCTGGTCCGCGCTTCACTGCCCAGCCACCTCGTTGAAGCGGGTTCATGGGGTGGCCGGGACGACGAAATGGCGATCTGGGTCGGTGGTGATTTGCTCGGCCTGCTCAAGAACGCGCCCACATGGGTGGACGATCAGCGTCTGCACTTGGAGATGGGCGACTGCCAGCTCCGGATCTTTCCCCCGCTCAAGACCCGGTTGACCGACGGTCGGCTGACGGTCGCAGACGAAGAGGCTCTGCGTTGCCTGCTCGCGAAGATCCCCGCGCCGGCGCTCGAGCTCGACGCCACCGCGTTGCGGCAGTTCGCGAAAGACACGGGATCGGCCCTCCGCGCGCTCCCGTGCGTGCTGCTCGGCACGATCGACGGCCACAGCGACCAAAGCGCGACGCGGATGGCTTGGGATTTCGCAAGCCGGTCGGGACTGCGCTTCCCACTGCTGTCGTGGACGATCAACCCGCGTGGCTACGTGCATCTGTGCGTTCTGAGCAAGCACAGCACGGTGAGGTGCACCGACTGGCGGAGCCCGCTGGACGAAGCGATCGCGAAGGTTGGGGAATGGCTGGCCGGCAAGACACCGATGTCGCCTGCCGACCGGAGCGAGTTCGACCTCGCCTCCACCGGCGTTGTTCCCCCGGTCTTCGGCGAGATCAGCAGCTGCCAGCTCAAACGCGACTCTTGTGACGAGTGGCTCAGCAGCGATGTCGTGGTTCGGTTGCCGCTCCTCGCCCAGACGACGGAGCGGGTGGCCGAGAAATGGGCCGAGGTGAATTGGCCGAAGATTCGCGCGTTGCTGCCCGACAAACCGCTGGTCTGGCGAACGGGCGGCGAGAGCCGCGGCGAGGAAGGGGTCGATTGTCCCCGCGATGGACAGCACTTCCCCGATCCGAAGCGCGCGCCGTTCTCCGAGTCGGAGGTTTCGTTCTCCGTCGACAATGCGGAGGCGACGATCCGAATCAGCTTCACGGAGCGGGATCGGTGAACGCCCTGGGCGCTGGGGCTCAGTCTTGGGCGATGAGCCATTCTTCTGTCCCCGCCCCGATCACCGCTGGCGACGTTCTGAGCGCGATCGGTACCCCGCTCCAATGCACCGGCGTCACGCTGGAAATCCACTCCGAGATCTCGAGCGCGGTCTACGCTCGCATGTTCTTCGCCTACCACGGTGATCTCGATCCCTACCGGGAAGGGATCGCTCACTACGTCATGTCCATCACCGACAGCGTCGAACTCACGGACGTCCTGGCCGTGCTCGATGACGCCCAGGCCAAGTGGAGTATCGAACTCGTCCTTGTTCGCGCGACCCCGTGACCGCGCCGGCGTAACCCTGACCGGACCCTCGGCCCATCCTTAGGACATGCTCGCCCTCGAACTTCCCCTCACTGGGTTTGCCCCGCCCGCAGCGACGGACCTTCCGCTTCGCCGCGAAGCCCTCGACCAATTCTTCACTCCGGTCTGGGCCGCGCGGGCGCTCTTCCGAGCAACCTTCTCGCACTTGGGTGCAGACGACCTGGTGCTTGAGCCGTCCTGCGGGCCGGGTCGGATGCTTCGCGCTGTTCCCGCGCACATCGGCGCCGTCGGGGTGGAGATCGATCCCGAGCTCGCGGCTTGCGCGCGCGCGACGACCGGACGCGAAGTCATCACCGGCAGCATTTTCGATGTAGCACTCCCGCGCGTCACCGCGGTGTTCGGCAACCCACCGTTCAAGGTCGAGTTTCTCGCGCGCCTTCTCGAACGGCTCACCACCGTGCTCGGACTTGGGGGACAGGTGGGACTGGTGGTGCCCGCCTACTTTTTGCAGACGCCCTCGACCGTCGTCCGCTTCAACCGGGCGTGGAGCATCGCCACGGAGCTTCTCCCGCGAGTCGCGGCCCACCCTTTCCGGCCTGTCGCTCTACGTCGAAGCCCACATGATCGAAGACCTGGCCGACGAAGCCCGACGAATTCTCGTGGAGGGCGCGGGAACCTGGCGGGCGGTTGTCACCGCGGCGCTTCGTTCGCTCGGTGGTCGGGCGCACCTCAGCGCGCTCTACCACGCGATCGGTAACTCCGGACGGCAGACCGGCGAGCACTGGCGCGAGAAAATCCGCCAAGTCCTCCAGCGCGGGTCGACGCTGTTCCGTCCGCTCGGCGGCGGTGAGTGGGTACTGACAGCCGAGTGACGAACCTTCCCTCCCATGCCCACCCCAATGAATTCGCCTACTGCCGACGCCGACGAGCAACGCACTCTCCTGCTCACCGCTCGCGATGAGTGGCAGGCCTGGACCGACCGCGAGGAACGTCTCGCCCAATCCGGACTGGGCTTTTATCCGAACGTCGTCACCGGACGGGCGGTCGTCGCGTCGCTCGAGCTCGAGTACGCGACCGGGGTGGCGCACTGCGCGTGTTGCCGGAAGCCGGTCGGGACGCACCGATACGGGTAGGTCGGGCGTGGGACGTGCAGTCGGGGAGACACGAGACGCGGACGGCGGCTCAGTCTTACCGGATGAACTTGCTGCCTCTCCAAGCCCGTCGTGCTCCCCGGACCCGCGTTGTCTTCGTGAACCGCGAAGGGCGCGAGGTGCTTCACAGCTTCGGGGTTCCATGCACGGAACAGTATGTCCGCGCGTGGGCCTCTCACTCGTTGGAGCAATCCAACCTGCGGATCGTTGCGATCGTGTACGCGGCACCGCCCGAGATGGCGCGCGTGGAACAGGTCTGGCAGCGCTGACTTCCTCCAGCGCCTTTCACCTCGAGCGTTCGGGCGGCGAGCCGCCCCGAATGCTCGCACCCGTTGGGCTCGGACTCACCCCGACGCGGACCTGCTCGACCGCGCCTCCGCCGTTGCCGACGCGTTTGTTTTGCTCGGTCGCGTGCGCGGGCCGCACCAACCGCGGGGTGGGGCTCAGTCTTCCAGCATGAAACTTCTGCTGCTCGAAGACGGTCGTGCTCCCCGCACCCTTGCAACTCTCCACCCCAAGACCGACCGCGGACTGACGTGGGCGGTGATCGAAGCGGCCGACCTCCGCTTCGGCCGGACCGGATGGCGCCCGGTCCAGGACCGGTTCGCACCCTGCCTGAGTGCGCTCGCATCGAACGGCGCCCGCTTGCTGGTCGAGGAAAATCCCGAGCCGGTCTTCCCCTTCCTCCGCGGTGTGGCGCTGTGACCTCGGCCCTCCTTCGCGCAGCCAGCGCGAATGACCAGTCGCCCCAGGCCTTCGCCACCGCCGCCGTGCGCCGTGCGATCCGCGCCTGACCCCCTACCTTGCTCCGGCTTGAGCCGCGCGGACTCGATCAGCCAGACGCTTCGCATCCGCTTCGTCCCGCCCAACGACGATGAAGGCGTTGGCCGCCGCCGCCCCGTCTACCGCCGGCACCGTCAAGAAGGTGGCCCCGACGATCAGCGCTTCGACCTCCACCTTGCCGTCCTTGATCGTCGTCTTCACGATGCCCGGTGTGGTCAGCAGCACGCCGTCGGGTGCGATCGCCTTGCCAGACTCGCGCATTTCGAGCGCCAGCTTTTGTCCCGGCACCATGACGTAGACCGCTACTGCCACGTACGGACTGGCCTCCGGAGTCGGCTCCGGTGTCTGCCCTTTGGCCTGATGGTCGAGCGCCATGGTGAGACTGACGACCACGGCGAGCATCACCACCGCGTTATTTTTTCCTACGGGTCGATATTTTTTCATGCCGCTTCATCGCCTTTCCCTCGCCGAGTGTCCACGCATATCTCGTCCAAACGCTCCCACCTCCCGTCGTCTCGCACGCTCCACGCGACCGGCTGCCAGTTCCCCTTTTCCCGCTAGGTCCTCGCGCGCGTTAGGAACCTTAGAGATAAGGCTTTTCGTCGCCCCGGCCCCTATTTGGCCCCTATTTGGCACCTGATTGGCCCGCCCTCGACTCCTTCGCGTGGCACGCCCTGGCCCTGTTTGGCCCCGCCTCGACATCTTCGCGTGGCTCCCTTGGCCCTGTTTGGCCTCGCCTTGACCACTGTTCTTGGCCCGCCTTGGCCCTGTTTGGCCTCGCCTTGACACCTGTTTTTGGCCCGCCGTGGCCCATCGTTTAGCCCTTGTTTTGTATTTATTGTTGACCCCTAAGAAATTGCTTGTACCCTCGCTTCACCTTCATGTTCACCATCTCAAAAGGTCGCTCTGCCTCATCGATCGCGCTCTATCACCGCGAGGAAATTGGGGTCTGGCTCGGACAGGGTGCCGAGGCGCTGGGATTGCACGTGGACGGTCCGGCTCAACTCGGCGACAACCTCGAGCCGATCTTAGCCGGGCGTCATCCGCAGACGGGAGCGTGGCTGGGGCAACGCGTACGTCTTGATCGAGTGGCCGCATATGAAGGAGTGATAGGTGCGCCAAAGTCCGTGTCCCTCGCGGCGCTTGGCGTTTTCGCGGCTGGCACCGACGCACTGATCGCGCACCGAGAGGCGGTCGGCGCCGTCTGGGGCGAGATTGATCGGCTGATCGGGGCGCACGGTCCGGGAGGAAACAAGGCGATCGGACTCGCGCTCGAGCACACGCTGTCGCGCGCCGGTGACCCACATCTCCACACTCATGTTCTTTTGCCCAACCTCGTAGAGCGCAACGGACGATGGTATGCATGGCACGCGGGCAATGGGTTTTTACACCGCGCGAAGCTGTGGATCGACTCGGTTTATTCGCACGCGCTCGGCCTGGCCCTCACTCGGCACGCGATCCGGTGGACCCGCGCCGAACCCCGTCGCCTCGAAATCGTCGGCTGCCCGGCGGCGATGATCGCTAAGTACAGCCGCTCGCGCGCAGTCACGGGCAAGTCCCTGTCCGAGCGCACGCGCATTCTTCGCGAAGGTCGCGAGCACAAGACCGCCCCCGAGCCGCAGATCCGCGAGGGCAACCCGGTTCATCATCACCCCATCGTCGGTCCCGACGCCGACGACAAGACCGACCGTCTCGTCCGAGACATTCTCAGCGCCGGTCAGGAAACACCGAGGCGCGAACCCTACCAAGCCGACAAGCACCTGCTGCTCGACCTCCTCCGACTGGACATCGCGGTCCCTCTCGCCGCGCTGCGCCGCAGCTTCCATCGCGTCATGGCGGCCGCACGCGAGATGACCCAAGCGGTGATCGACCTGGCTGCGGGCGTCATCGAGGTCGGACACGAGAATGTCCCGACGCGCGGGTGGGACGTGTACCGCACCACGATGCGCGCCACTCCTCCGCCTCTTCCGTCCCTCCCACCCTCAGCCCCCACACGCCATGACCCGACCGCCCGATGAGTTTTTGTATAAAGTCGCCGACGACACCACACCGTTTTTGACTTTCATTTTTCTGGAGGGTTCCGCTCTCGCCCTCCCGTGGATCCACATGGCGAGTATCAACTCGCGACCTCCCCGGCTGACCTTCGTCTTCGCGCGAGCTCAAATTGTCGTGGAGCTCGCCTCGCCCATCGCACCGCGGACCAACGTGTATTGGCAGATCGAGCAGGCGGCGCAACTCGGACGTTTGCTTTGGCTGCGCGAAACTCCCGGCGCCTTGACGTTCGTCTCGGCTGTCGAGTCGAGCCCGCTCACTCACCCAAACCACTACATTCGCTGATCAGCATCATGGCTACGCTCGAAGATCGGTTCTTTTTCCTGATGCGTAACGCGCAGCAGCTCCCACGGCCGGCGCGCTCGCCAAATTGGCGACGTCTAGTCGCTGCGCACGCTGACACTATCCTTTGCATGGCGTATCACATGGACGTCCCACGACGAGTAATTTTCGCCGAACTCCAGGCGGAGGGCTGCGAAGTGGGCTTCAGGTATTTTACTAAGTGGTTAGCGGCGAATCGGGCGGCCGCTCCGACTCCGGACCAGTTGGCCACTCAGGTCGTAAGCTTTCCGGCCGCTCCCACAAATGACGTAGTAGAAACCGATCTGCCCGACCTCATCGCGGACGCACCCGTTGAAACTGCCGAAACCGACGGGCCGATGACCGAGGAGGAATTCGTCCGGCGTTTGCGAGCGCTCTCGGCCGCGAAACTCGCGGCCGCCGCCGCGGCCACGCAAGGAGGTGCTGTCACATGACGCGCTTGGTCTTGGGCGTCGCGTCCGATGCGTTCCTTTCCGTCACGTTGTCCTACGCGGGGGAAGACTCGGTTCCGTATTGGCTCGGGTCGCAGCCAACCGACTCCCGCTGCCGCAAAAGCGGAGACGTTCTCGGTGGGCTGCTCAAAGCGAGAGACGAACCCACCCTCTGGGCGTCGCTTCCAACGGTGATCGGAGCGTCGGCCGTGGCCGCGCTCGGTGGGCTTGCTCGGCTCACGTTTGTTTCCGGGGCCGCGCACATCCCCGAGATCCAACCGCTAGTCGCCACTTACTCGGACATCGACTGGATCGTCTGGCTCCATCACGACGAGCACGCACTCGTCACAGACCTCGTTGCCGCCGGGGCCTATTGCATTCTGCTGCCGTGGATCCCGTCGGGCAACGCCTGGCGCGACCGGTTCCTTCGCCAGATCCGCTTCCGCCAAGTGCGCGAATCGCTCAATCCTGTTCTCTCCCTGCTCTTCGGTCCCGTCTACATCCCCCATGCCTGACTCCACTCCTCCAGCCGCCAGTGATTGGGCCGCGTTCGCCGGGCCCAATCCCCCGGGCTCCGTTCCGCCTCCACCCACCGCGACACCGGGCGTTGCCGCACCGGCGAAGAAACGTCCGCAGGTTCCGAACGCAACCGGTCCGCTTTCCGCGAGCGACGCCACGCTCGCTGCGCTCATGCAGGCGGACCTCGAGAATGCTCGCGCCTCCGGCTCTTCCTCCTCGACCACTCCAACCAAACTCGCCGACCTTCGCCGCCAGATCCTCGAAGACTACGGCGACGAAGGCCGAGCGCGTGAGCTTCTCAGCGTGCTCGACATTTTTGAGGCCTTCAATGTTCACCTCGAGACGTTGATCGGCGAGTTCGACCGCGGCTTCGGCCAGGTCATCGATACCGCCGAGCCTCTCGCCCGTCGTCTCTCGCTTCACTCGACCTCGCTGAAATCGGGCGAAGACAAGCTCGAGGAGATCAACCGTTTGTTGGCGGTCGCCACCGGAAACCAAGAACGACTGCTGAAGCGCTTCGAAGAAATCGAAAAGACGTTCGCCTCCCAAACGCTCGTGCTCGATGCGTCGGTCCGCTCGGCCCGCCAGGGAGGTCCGCTTGCCAAGGTTTTCGCCGCACTTCTCCCCATGGTGACCTTCCTGCTCGGCGGGGTCGTCCTGTACTATATGCTCGTATGGATGCGCTGAGCGTTTTCGCCCTCACCCTTTGGAGCTTCGCTCTGCTCGCGAGCGTCCTGGACCTTCGTTCCCAGCGCATTCCCGATGCGGTCAACTACGGCGGGATCGCCGCCGGCTGCGCCGTTTCGTGGTTCGCCGGCAAGTCACTTTGGTTTTCTCCCGTCGGCGCGATCGGGGGCGCGGCATGTTTGGCGGTCCTCGCCTTCATCGGGCGAAAGGTCTTTGGCCGGCGGGAGCACCGCTTCGATCCGCCCGAGGAGTTCACGATCGAGAAACTCGACGGCCAACTCGACAGGAAACTCGTGCTCCGCAGCGGCGGCTGCACCGATCCTTGGAAGGATTTCTTTGGGTCCGTTTCCGACAAGGTCGAGCTGGTCTGTGCGCAATGGTCGAACCCGACCCTGAACGCGCAAGACGACGTGCTCGTTTGTACGCGCGACCGCTTTCGAAGCCTTCGGCTGGGGCGCTTCGTGCGGTTCGAAGATGGACCCGTGACCGGCATCTGGAGGACGCTTCGTTTCCGCGCCGACGTGCTGGGGTGGGGGGATGTGAAACTGGCGGCGGCGCTCGGGACGTTTTTGGGCGCTGGGATCTTCGGCGCACTTTTTGTCGCGGGCGTTGTCGGCATCATCATCGGCGGATTGCTCCGCGCTCGCGGGGTTCGGGAATTCCCGTTCGGCCCCGCGCTCGCGACGGGCGCGCTGGTCTGGTACTATTGGGGAGGCGCCGTGAGCGCTTGGTACCTCCAGAAGTTTTGGCACGTGACGTGACCGCGGCCGCTAGATGCGTGGCGTCACAGAAAGCACACGCCTCGTCTTCGGGTATGCCGCGGATGGATTTCTTGGATAGCCGAACAAATCATCGACAGCATAACGAACGTGCTCAGGCTCCTTCGCTAATGCCTCGGCAAAGCGCTTATCGCCGAACGTACGGAGATCCGCTTCGATCGAACGCTTGAGCTCGTCCCAGGCACCCGATTCGTGGACCGTCGTTTGATAAAAGGTGCTAACCGTGAGGAAATCCTGATGCAGCTTCGAGGACTCATGAGCTGCCGTTGCGATCGAGTGCGCGCTTTCGGTGGCACAGCCCGAAACGAACACGAAAAGACACGCCACCAGGATGCGAATGAAACGGGGCATGCTCTCCTTACGGTAAGTGATCCATTCCCGGCGGCAGCTCAAGCACGCGCGAAGCACTTTGGTTTTTCGCCGTCGAATATGGCCATCGCGGAGGCCTGCCGCGCGGACGGGTAGAGACGGAATTTGCGGCCGGTGAGCGCGGGAAAAGCTACCGTGTGCACATGCATACGCAAGCTGCGCGACGTGATCGCGAGCGCGAACACGAGCAAGTGGCTGGATGGCGGCCGCTACGGACACATCATTTTTCGCAACACGCGGACCGGTCGTCTCTCGCAAGCGCCGGCGCGAGTGATCCCGGCCTTCTGCAGTCTGGATCGACGCGGACGTTGCTCTGTGTGCGCGAAAAACCTGCGCGAATTCACCGAGGAAACCGCTCTGGTCGAAGCGTAGCAGAAGGACGGGCGAGCGAGCGGATGGATCAAGCACTGTCGGACTAGAAATACTGGAAATGACGACGCTCCACGATGCCCGCTACGGTGCCTCTGGGGTCTGGCGAGGGTGATTGTATGGTCGAATTTGATCGAGAAACCCGCCGATAAAAGCCTTAAAGCCCCAGTCCGACAAACTGCGAGCAGCGAGACTTCTCGCGCCCGCGCAATATCAACCCGCCGCCGAGGCCGCGTTCCGGGCCATCGCGTCCCGCTTATTAGCCGAGGTTCTGCCGAGGGCTCGCATCGAGCACGTCGGCGTTTCGTCGATTCCCGCGGTGGTTTCGAAGGGAGATCTCGACGTCTGCGTCATCGTCGATCGGGCGGATTTTTCAGCCGCGCTCGACCACATTCTCGCGCTCGGGTACCGCGTGAAGCCCGACACCTTGCGAGCGGAATCAACTCGCGATGCTGATTCGGCAGCTCTCCGGCAAGGAAGAGGACGATCACGCAATCCAACTGGTGGAGGCGGGCTCGGAGTTCGAGTTCTTCCTGACGTTCCGCGACTTGCTTCGGAACGACCCCGGCGCCGTCTCCCGATAAGATCAAGCGGCGCGCGGCGGAAAAAACGGCGGCCGAATAATGCAGTGCGAAGGGTGCCTTCATCGACGCAGTTCTCGCGGCGACCGCCCCTGCGCGTAAGCGCATCCGGATCGTCGTTTTAGTTGGTCAGGTAGTCGCCGAGGAAGACAACGTGGTCTGCCTTGGCACACGCGTCGATCTTATCGCCGAGGTCAGTCCGGTGGTAAATGTCGCCAACGATCAGTGCGCGCATGTTGAATTAAAAGTCCCTCGGCTTTGGCATCGGGGAGCCAATCGCGCCCGAGCCGTCTCAATCCGGGCCGCGGTTTGTTGGTCGATCGGGCGCAGCGCTTCCTTCTGGAGCGCGCCGTCAAGCTTCGCCTCAAGGGAAGTCCGCAGCGGCCTTTCCTCCAGCGGGCAAATTCGCTCACCGATCGCTTCGGCCGCCAGCCCGCGGAACGGACTCGATGTCTGCAGCCGTCGGGAGACCGACGTGTCTTCTTCGAGGAACGCGGCGATTTCGGCTGGTGTCGCCCGGCGAAGGATTTGGTCCCACTGTGCGTGAGTTTCCGAGGGATCCCACCGGCGCAAGAACTCGCGAGCTAGCTGGCACAGGCGGGCGCCATCACAGCCTCGCAGGCGAGCGGAAATGTCGACGAGAGAGCGCATGTAAATTCGTCATTCGTGGAGGTCTTCAACGTAAACAAGCCCTCGACGCGCGTAGCGGATCGCGCGGTCGACAAACAACTCGTGGCCACGACGCGCCATGTGGTATTCGATCGCCAGCTCGAGTTGGTCCAAATCGCCCGTGTGCAGGTGCTCGCGCAGGTCAGCGTTCCACGCGAACATTTCGTAAGCGAAAATCTCGCCGATGGTGCGTTCTCGGTCGCACGCTTGGCAATGTGCGTCCTCGTCCAAGGGCGCGCGGGCGGGGTTGCGCGTCAGCCACCAGCTGGGTTCAGTATCTTCGAGGCGCGGCTCGAGATTGCAGGTCGGCAGGGGTGAACCGGCGCGCAGTGCACAGACGGCGCAGGGGCGCTGGTAGGTGCGCTGCACGAACGCTCCCCGCAGGCAGTCGATCACCTCACGGGGCTGCGCCCCCATACTCAGCAGCCGCCGCGGCACTTCGGACGCGTTGTGGATCGCCATTCCGACGACGACCAGGCGCGACTTGGCCATGTGGAAGGCAGCCTCCAACGCCGTCGGCTCTTGGATCGAGTCCACCGTGATGACGTTGGCGGCGGGATTGATGAGCGCCACGCGCCGGATGAGCATGTCGAGGCGGCCGTAGTTGCCGTCTTCCTCCTTCGTCCAAATGGTCCTCGCGCACTCCAGCGGGATGATCGGCTCATCGAGCGTCAGCGCGATCAGCGAGGGGTCACGCCAGAGAAGCGCACTGCCAACGCGATGGAGCAGCTCGGAGCGCGCATGCGGGCCGACTTCGCCGATCACGAAAAGGCCGGCCTCAGCGCGGTCCATCGCACTGAGCAGAACGTGATCCAGGAAACGCGCATCCGTCGGAGTGACGTCCGGCAGAGGGATTTTGGCGAGGACGCTCTCGATCGTGGGGCCTTTTTTCATGGGGCGGGGGAGGGTTGGGATGAGCGTGGGACTACCGGCCTGGAATGGTTTGGAAAATCTTTTGGGTGGCAGGAGCGGGGGAGCCGGGCGGGCATCTCCTGGGCGCCGCGCGCGAGGAGGTAACCGTCCAACTCCAAGAGATATCGTGGGGTTTTAAAAATAATGACCCCTGTAAAAAACAATCGCCGCGTAGCCCGTCGGAGTCAACCAAATTTATTCAACCGCCGCGCCGGCGTGCGGCTTTCGTCTGTTCGTCTGGAATCTCCGGAGTCTTTCCGATCACATCCCCGCCGCGGCGTTCCCAGTCGAGCGGCGTTCCTTTAAGCCTTATAGTTGTGGCGCCGCGCAGTTCTGCGCGGCGCTCGAGTGACCCGCGAGCAGGTGGACGACTTGACTCTGGCGGTTCAATCGAACAAGAGTCTATCTTGTGACAGATAGCGTCCTCAGGCCTACTTCCCAGTGATGGACATTTCCATGAAGTGGTTTGCGCACCCCACGGTCTTGACTGCTGGGATGGCAGCGCGCGGCTTCTGGCTGAGTCTGCTCCCGCAGCTTTACGAGGGCCGAGGATCCATCGCGCGCTCGAGCAGCGAATTGGCCCGGTACCTCGGCATGTCGGAGCTGGAAACCCTCCGCTCGCTGCGCGAGCTTGAGCCGCTTCTCCAGCCGACGGCCGACTGTCTCGTCTGCCCCGATCTCCAGAAGGAATTCGACATTCGCCAGAGACGGCGAACGGCCGGCAAAATGGGCGGCAACCCGAGCCTCAAGGGCAAAGCGCGGGAACCGGTTGCGGGTCCAAAGGTCGTGTCCGGCCGACCATTGACGGCGCACTTTTTGTCGCCCGCTGCGCCCGTTCCGCCCGCCCCGCCTGTCGAGACCACGCCGCCGGTCGTCGCAGCGCCGCTGGCTCTGGAGGCGGAACCCGAGCTCTTTGCGGCGGCTACGGTGCCCGCTCTCAGCGCCGGGGACATGGCCTTCGAGCGTTTCTGGGAGTCCTATCCCTGCAAGGTAGGGAAAGGCGCCGCTCGCCACGCTTTCCACAAACGCCGCCTCCATCTGCAAATCGAGACGCTTCTGGAAGCGATCGAGGAGCAAAGAGGCAGCCGGAAGTTCCGCGAAGGTTACATCCCCAACCCCGCGACCTGGCTCAACCAAGAGCGTTGGCTGGACGAGGTCGACCAACCGTTCGCGCGAATCAGGGCAGAGCTGGGAGAATTTCCGAAGCGCTTCCCTTTGTGGCTGCGGAAACAGCCGGCGTGGTCGGCCCGTCGCTGGGACACTTATCGTGCGGTGGACGCGCACATCCGCGAGGCCTTCGAGCAGTGGAACAAAGCCAATCCGTTGGCCTAGACTGATGCGGCATGTCCGCATTGTCTGTCGATGGCGTGGCTGAGCGGGCGCTCGCCACCGCGATTTACCGTTTTGCCGAGGAATTCATTCCGTCGGTCGCCTCCAGCCCGAGATCCAGAGAGTTTGGTGGCACGACGGGGCGCCACAAACCGCCACGGAGAAATGCTTCGCGAGCGCGCACCGCCACAACAGCGTGGAACGCGATTGTGTCGCGCCGCAGGTTGGGGAAGGAGTATTGTATAACCGACCCTATGAAAAATACTTGCGAGGCACCCGGTGTTTCAAGACGATTGTCGCTGGTATATGAAAATAGTGATGCTGACACGTGCGTTCACTGCGGCTTCGCCTCAGAGAACCTCTGGCGCAGTGCGATTTCCCAAATTTGTTCTGGGTTTCTTGGTCGAGGCGCCCCAGCTCCGCAACGCATCCCTCGGGCGTCCGCTCACCACCCGTTTTTGGCTGTCAGACTGATGAGCCCGGCCGGCCCTTCCACCCGCGTGTTGCCCACCGCCCAAGGACAAGGGCTGTGAAATTAATTACCTCTCAGGAAGAAAACGGATGCGTAGTCGCCGTCGTTTCGATCAGCGAGCTGCTTCAGATCGCGGAGGCGCTTGCCTCCCTTCGTTCCAAGCACGTGGACCCCGTGGCCCACAGGGAGATCGGCCGTAGCGAGACGATGATCGACCTCGCCATTGCCATCTTGGAAGGCGGGTTCAGCACGCCCGAACTCCACCTCATCGAGCACGTCGCCCGCTACGACCTCGACCCTGGTGTACTCTTTGAGCACATCGAGTTGGAAGGCCACGTGCCGCGCATGCGGCAAGCCGCCAAGGAATGGATCAGCATGGCCGAGGCGGACTTCGAGGTGCAACTCGGCCACCAAATCTTGCAGCTCGTCGACGAAAAAGACCTGGTCGCTCGCCTTCAATAAAATTGTCGGTTGGAGAATCGCTTGCGAGCGCGGCGTCTTTTGACGACGTGCTGGCGACACTCTTCGGTCCCCAAGCGCAATCCCCAAGCGCAACACGTGCAGGATGACTACTGATCAACTACGCACCAAGCTCTCTCGGCTGATCGAAATCCATGCGCATATTGACCGCTTGGAAGCGGAGATTCCACATCTGCTGCGGCAGACGAGGGTCGACCTGGGGCTTGCTGACTTTGGCGGATCTTTTTTCGAGACGGCCGTTCCGCCAGCACCTAACGGCGAGCAGCAAAGGCTGCGCGAGGTCGTCGCGGAAATAGTCACGGCGGCTGGCAAACGACTCCATCACACGGAGATTTTCGCGCAACTCGTCGCGCGTGCTTATCCGTTCAAAAACCCGCGCACGGCCGAGCGTGATTTCCCGCTTCGGCTGCGCGGGCTGCCTGGCATCCGGTGGGTGGGTCGTGGCCACTTTGACCTCCGCCGCGATCTCATCCGCGACGCCGTGTTTCCTCGCCAAAATGTGTGAGCGCGACCGCCCGTTTTAGCGAATCCGGATTTGCGCAAACAGGTATTTGCGTATTTTTAGGCGTGCCGAAGCTAAGGTCGCGCCCCCACTCAATGAAACCTCGGCGCCATTTACCTCGGGATTCGACTTTTGAATCCATCGCCCTGTCGCGGAAGCGGCACGAGCGGTATTTCCGGGTTCCCTTCGTGAAAACGCTGGTGGGTTTTCTGAACCACAATCGCCGGGACGTGGGGACCCAGCATGCGGTGATCATCGGTGAGCGCGGGATGGGCAAGACGACCGCGCTGTGGGCGTTGCTAGATGCGGTCGAGAAAACGGCGGCGCTTCGGGACGAATGGCAGCCCATCATGATCGGGACCGAGGCGCGTTTCGACAGCCTGGCCGCGTTTTGGCTGCGGTGCTTGCGGGACAGTGACGCGCGGGCTTGGGCGCGACTGACCGATCGTGAGCCCAAGATTTCCGCCGAGACTGCGCTCAGCGAGTTCCTCGCGTCGCTCGATCGGAATGGGCGGCGGGCGCTGATTTTACTCGAGGATCTCGACCGGTTTATCAGACAACTCAGTGACGAATTCCCCCGCCGCCAACTCCGAGCAACGCTGATCGCAGATTCGCGCGTCGTCCTGGTCGGAACCGCCGAACGCATCTCCGGCGAAATGAACAAGTATGACGAGGCCTTTTTCGATTTCTTCCGGCCCTTCCCACTCGTTGCGCTGAACATCGAAACCCAGGAGCTCGTTCTTGGGCTACCACTGGAAAAACTCCCTGGGGGAAAGGACGGCTTGCTGCGCTTGTTGCTGGCCGGCAACCCGGGCCTGTTGGAGGCGTTTTCACCTTGGTCCCGTTCCATTGCAATGGGGCGCACCTGTCCGCCGTCCCACTGCGTGGACGACTTGATCTTTTCCTGCCGCTTTCGGTACGAGTCTCTGCTCGGCTCTCTGGGGGTAAAGCAAATGCGGGTGTTTGAAGCGACGGCCCTCGCTTGGCGGCCAGCTCCGGTGAGTGAGCTCGCAAGCGCGACCCAGATGGCAAGCAACATCTGCAGCGCCCAGCTTGCTGAGCTCGCCCAGCGCGGATTTGTCGTCATGTGGGGAAAGGGCCGACGCCATCTTTACTCGGTGAAGGACCCGCTCCTCTCGCTGTTCATGCTTTCCCGCCAACACTCGGACGGGGGCGATCGGTTCGGCCAATTCCTCGCGGCCGTGGACGTTGTCGGTGCTGTGAACGCCGATGAGCTCGGCGGGGCGTCGCTCGAGCAGCTCGAGGTGCGGATGCGCGAACTCCTTCCGCGAGTGAAGGGCGAAGTATCGGAGCGCGAGCGGGGCGTCGATGAGCGGTGGTCCCGTGTAACTCTGGCGTTCACAGAGGCGCTGCTCAAGCGCCCGGACGATACCGACTGGATGCGGGCGGCATTCACCGCCTGGTTTAGCTACGCAGCGCACTCCTCCGGAGCCGCCGCATTGGAGCAGTTGGTCAAACTCGAGAATCTCGGGCCGTTGGAATTCGTGGTGGACGCCGTGCGCCTCCGGGAGCTCGGATCGAGCAACGCAGCGCTGGTTTTCGAACGAAAATGGCTCGCCGGCCAATTGCTGGCGGCGTGCTGGCCACCAACTGTCGATCCGGAGAAAGAGGCTGAAATCGACCGCCAGCTGGAGCGAATTCTCGGACCCGGTGCGCGTGATCTGCTGAAGATTTAATCCCAGCGCGACGGCATTCCACGCAGCTCTGCCTCGTTGGGAAGATCAGCTTGAGCTTTTCAAAGCCGAATGCGGGCAGATCGGCGACCCGTCCCCGGGCGGCGCCTCGACGGGCGACGTGGCTGACTCGAGCACGCGCGCTGCGGTAGCCTCCTCGGTCGCCGCACCAAATTCGATCATTCGATCGGCTCGCTGAGGCTCGCCCATTAGCGTCTCGAGACTCGCGGGCGCGCGAGAATCATTTCTTTGAAATATGTCCCTCCGTCCTCCTGAATCAGGCGGATTCGCATCCGAACCCACCCGAGAAGAATCGTGGTGGCGGGGCCCGGCTCGGACTGGCTCAGGAACGAGTCGAGGAGCGTCTCCCGGTCCGCTTCCTGCGCCAACTCCTCCTCCATCCCCATTAACCTAACTTCCGACGTTTTTGAGCCTCGCCAGAGTAAATGTTCATAAATGTAGCAAGTAAAACATGCGTCTGCGGCCGTTTATCCCTTGTTTTCGCTCCTACACCCATTTATTGAGTAGCAAGTGTTCGTTCAAGCCAC